>NZ_JAFEIG010000030.1 GCF_017495225.1 Daejeonella sp.
GTATAAAATTCGAAAAATAAAAAAAGGCTGTATCGGTTTATTTTGATACAGCCTCATTTTTTTATAGCTAAGATTTTCTTTCAAAGAAAAACATATTTTCTGATTGGCCAATTATGACACTTTGACAATGAGAAAGGTGTAAAAACTCAAAAGGTTCATAAATATTGAACATAACTTTTGATATGTAGTTAAAATATCCTGTGCATTCCACCCTACCTTCTGGGCTATACCTAACAATTCGATAATCCTTACCTACTAACTCCAAATGAAACCATGAGCCAGCTCCTTCGCCGGCCAACCAATGACTATTCTCAGGAATGATACTTAGTCGCTTTGGTGCCATTAATGTGCTTTTTAAGTTACTTAGTTTATTTATCATATCATTAAAATTAAAATCCCTTTTTCTCGACAATCATTTTTTTGTTTAAGCATTTTACATTACCTATCGGACTAGGGGAAACGCTTAATGGAAAAAATAATTTTATTCTATCTATAATTGGAGCTTTTGCATTTAAAATTATTGTTCTTACAAATCGTGAACAATTAGTCCCTTTTAAAATAAATGGTCCATATTTTATAGGGCAATTTTGCTGCATAGATTTGGCATGAGCGAAAGCTTTATCGAAATCGATTTTTGTATATGAAGCATGCAAAGGTCCATCGCCATGACAGGCTGGATTTTCAGCAAGCTCAGATAAAATTTCTTCAAAATTCAACAATTCATGTCGCGAATCTGAAAATTTAGCCATAGAATACATACGTAAATCGTGATCAGTTTCATGATCTCTAACCCTCCCATGACCAAACGGCGCGTGATACCTTCCAAAATCAAAATAAAAGCAATTGCCAGTTTTAATCTCAACCAATACCACGGCCGCATGCCCAACCCTATAAAAATTATCTTTACTAAAACCTAAAATATTCATTAGCCCATCATACCATGCACCTGCTTGTTTACACAGAGTTTCTGGCCATGCAATAGCTATTGCGAAACCGGTATACATGAATAATTAGCTAAATTTAAACTCCTTAACTGTCTATCTAGAAGATCGTAATAATCAAATATTTCTTCATTCTTTGTAGACCATATTTGAGATATACTTACCGTCTGTTGAAAATTTTCACGCTTCATCAATATATTTAAACTCGGTACATCGCAATGCTTTGCTTGATGAAAATCCAAAATTTTACAATCTGAACTTGCCTGATTATCAATTAGCCATTTGTTAAACCACGACTGCCTAATTTCTCTATCTTCTTTAGAATAAAGTGTAACAGACGACCAAATTCGAGGGTTTTCAGGGTTAATCTTTGTGATGTGCTTCTTTTCTCCATCCCACACTAATTCATGAAATAAAATATCATTCTGATAATCAATAAGAAGAAGTGTAAATGGTTTAACACCTTCTAAATTAACAGTCGACATAAACTCCAATTGGGAAGCATATTTAAAACTCGACAACAAAATTTGTCCCCTGCTTTGCCCAAATTCATAATCCTTAGTATGATTTTCAAAACCCCCATTTAAAAGACAAGCAATCTGCTTTTTATTACTTGCTGCAATCCAAGTGCCGCCAGCAAGCATGTCTTTGGGATAAACTAATGTAGTTTTCAAATCAACAAAAGCCTGCAATTTAGCCGTTGACCTTACCGTTTTTTCATCTCTACTAGATGTCAATACGAAACCTTCCTTAAGAGGAATGTATGTTACTGTGCACATGATTGTTGATGCCTAATTGTTGATGGTGCTATACCGAAACTTTGATCTATTAAATGATCCATCTTCTGGTCAATTAAACCAATTTTGATAAGAGCCTGGTGATGAATACTATGTTCCAAACAATACACTAACTCCCTTTCAATTGAAGACTTAATCATATCTAAAACTTCGCCATTATGAGAAAAATTAGCGCCGAGAAGTATTTCCTGTGTACCATTTAAATGAGGAATGTCATCGCAAATTTGATCTATACAAGAAATTGCCAAATCAGGACTTTGCTCCAAATTTAAATCCCGCTCACGATTATCATAATTAACCGAACCATCACTTGCTCCTTTAATGATACATCTATAAAATTCTAAAACATGACGTAAATGCTGTCCTATTGATGAATTAGACAATATTTGCAACTTACTTTGATACTTTTCTTCATCAAAATGGGAAATCAGGTGCCTCAATTCTAATAAATTCTCTATACAATATTGTTTCATTTTACCTGAATTTTAAATCCCAAAACTTATTCTAACTTATTCTAAGATTGATTTTAAATTTATTCTATTCCCAATCTGCCAGTATTAATTGATGAATTTTCTGACCTAAGAATAAAAGCTCCTTTGGCCTAAAAACTTCACCTTAAAAATGAGTTTATAAATAAAAAAAGCTAAGCTTGAACTCCATATTTTTGAATCAATTTTAGATCTAAATCTTTCTCAATATTTTGAGATTTATTTATAAATACGTAATTATAATAATCTTCAGTTAATTTATTTTGAATTATTATTTTGAATTCATACATGAATTATAGCATTAGGATACACATCTAGAATCAAAACCTTATTTCTCAGCCCTAGCAATTTTAATCCCTTCATCAATTCATAATCACCAAATTAAACTTTAATGTGCTCATCGCCTCTCAACACAGAAATAGATAAGCGTAAAAAAATATCCTGCTGAGTTTCTTTACTTATTTAGCTTAGCTAAAGATTGATCAAAAGCCTGCTTAATTTCTTCAGTAGTCTTGGTAACACTAATCGTAGAAATCAAAAGCTTTGTATCACTATTTATAAAATAAATTACCCCTGTGCTATTATTACTTTTAGCAACGCCTGCAACCCCCGCAACTGTATAAACTACTTCAGAAGCCTTCTTTGTCTCTTTCGTTGAAAGATCATTGATTATAATTTGGTAGTTCGGATTGTTTCGGTACTGCGACAAAACATCTACCTCTACACGATTACCATTTTTTCTGCATGCCGGGCACCATTTGGCAGTATTAACCATTACAATAACTTTTTTGTCATCGGTCTTCTCCAGCCCCTTTACCTGTGAGCCAGAAAACATTAAAAATGCAATAAGTACTATTAGAGAGCCTGTTAAATTTTTCATTTTCTTATTTGTTTAGATTAAAATTCTGCATCAACCGTTTTAGCAATATTTAATTTTGCTTATTTAATTGATTAGACGAAAAAAAAACTCAACCTGACAAAAAATAATTATTTATTTTCAAAATTATTTTTTGAGTTAAAAAATTAAATATTTGGGGGACTAATTTATGCTCAAGAATATTGTGGAGCATTGCTTGAGAAGCAATTGTGAATGATATAAATCAATAATGAAATCTAAAGTTTAGAAATTATCTTTTCTTTAAGTTTATCATTAGATTTTTCCGGCTGCTTAACGTCTTTTTTGAATCTACGTTCTAAAGCTTTATGAATTAATAAGCTATGTTTAGAGTAAGTGGAGCATGCTTTACAAATAATTAAATGGAAATAAAGCTTGATCCCATTTTTAAATGAAATCTTGTCTAAATGCTTCCTTTCAATTAGCTCAGTGGCTTTTTTGCACGTTAAATGTAATTTACCCATCACCTTATAAGCTCCAATTTGTTTCGATACATTTTTTTAGCATAAGCTTTGCTCTATGCATGATCTGCCAATAATTAGACGCAGTGAGTTCCAAATCCTGACAAATCTCTTGAGTTTCCTTATCTAAAAGATATTTAGAGTTTATAGCAAGAGCCCACTTTGATGGTAGATTATCTATACATTTCGATAATGCCTGATTAAAACCTTCATCATCTAGGAGATGCTTCTCTTCAGCCCAAATTGTGCTCGACTCTGGCAAAGCCCATTTACCATTTTTGTCAAAGATTTCATCAGCCATAGCGCCCGCTTTTTCTTCATAAAGCTGATCTAGACTAACGTGCCTTTCTGACTTCTTCCTATAAAAATCAATGATTTTATTGTTTAAAATGGAAATTAGCCATGTTTTTGGCTGACTATTATTCTTAAATTTTTCGAAAGAAGCAAAGGCCGACAAAAATGTTTCTTGTACAAGATCTTCAGCAATTTCAATGGATGAAATCTTACTAATCGCTCTGCTATACAAGGCATCAGTGTGTTCTAAAACCCAACTTGTAATTGTTTTTCGTTTTTCTTCTTCTGATACAGCAATCATTAATCATTCATTTTGAACTGTGAATTTAACATTTATTGCTGCAATTAAAATATTATCTTAAAAAACAATTCTGTCAAAAAAGCTAAGAAATTTTTATTGCTCAATTTATTTTGCTGATTATAGATTAGAAACAATAAGAGTCTACCTACCTTTTGCTTACTTTGTGAACTTCTTGTCCCAGTTCAAGAAAGCCCTTCGAATCGTAAAAACCTTCTGCTCTATACAATATTTTGCCATCAGGCCTAATAAAAAAAAAGCTAGGATAGCCTTGAACACCATATTTCCGTGCTAAAATTGGTCCCTCGCCCTTTTCACCATTTAATGAAATATTGATAAATGTGGAATTATAAAAGGAGCCTGCTGTTTTGTTTTTAAAGGTGGTCATTTTCAGTTCAATACACGGCCCACACCAAGTAGCATACACATACAAAAACACAATCTTATTTTCCTTTTTAGCAATTTGAAGAGCCTCAGCAAAGGTATTCTCGCTAAACTGAATTCCAGAACCTGGCTTAATATCAGCCTTGCTAATGTTAGTCCCTATTAAAATGAGGATAAAGAACAGTTGGATTGCTTTTTTCATGAACAAATTTATTAAAATGGTTAATAAAGATTAGTGTGAAATAATTTATTTTCATCTCAATCAAATAAAAAATCTTACCTCCTTAAAAATGTGCAACTTAAAAATGAGCCCAGTACAGCTAAATATTTGAACGCTGCATTAAGGCAAATTAGCTATCTTTGATAGACAAATAATATCTTTTGATTGCCTTTAAAAATGACAAAATTATCCGTTAACATCAATAAAATCGCTACTCTTAGAAATTCAAGAGGAGGAAATAATCCTGATTTGGTAAAAGTTGCAATGAATGCAGAACGATTTGGTGCTGAAGGTATTACAGTCCACCCCCGCCCCGATGAAAGACATATTCGTTATCAGGATGTATTTGATTTAAAGAAAGCAATTCATACAGAATTCAATATTGAAGGTAATCCCAAGGAGCTAAAATTTGTTGAACTTGTTTTAGCCAATAAACCGGCCCAGGTAACTCTAGTTCCAGATGCGGAAGGCCAATTGACCTCCAACCATGGCTGGGATACTATAAAACATCAATCTTATCTAAAAGATATTATCGCTGAATTTAAATCAGCAGGCATTCGTGTTTCCATATTTGTTGATCCTGCCGAAGAAATGGTTGAGGCGGCACAAGAAACGGGGACAGACAGAATTGAACTTTATACTGAGGCCTATGCCACTAATTACCATCAAGATCGTGAAAAGGCAATCGCACCTTATATCAAAGCTGCAGAAATAGCTAATAAATTAGGGCTGGGAATAAATGCAGGGCACGACCTCGATCTTCACAACCTTCAATATTTCTCGCAAAATATTCCAGGTCTGCTAGAGGTAAGCATCGGCCACGCACTCATTTGCGATGCTCTTTACTATGGTTTAGAAAATACCATTCAGATGTACCTAAAACAAAAGAATGCATAAGCCTAAATCGCAAAGATTAAATTTCAATTTAAAGCTTTCTTAAACATGATTCAAAAGCTGGACATCGCTGAATTTCTCAAATTAGCTGATACGGTACCTGTTATCGACGTAAGAACGCCATTGGAATTTGCACATGCCAGAATCCCAGGTGCATATAACCTACCCATTTTTTCAAATGAAGAGCGTGTATTGGTCGGTACCTGCTACAAACAAAAAAGTCGTGAAGAGGCAATTTTGCTTGGTTTTGATTTAACAGGCCCCAAATGGTCGGGATTTATTCAAGATGCCTTAAAAATTGCTCCCGAGAAAAAAATACTCGTGCATTGTTGGCGTGGTGGCATGCGTAGCGGCGCAATGGCTTGGGCATTAAGTCTTTATGGATTCGATGTTTACCTTTTAGAAGGCGGATATAAACGCTTTCGTAATTGGGTTTTAGATCAGTTCAAAGAAGAATATCCACTTTTGGTTGTCGGCGGAATGACAGGCTCTGGGAAAACAAATACACTCATAGAGCTCAAAAATCTCAATCAACAAGTTATTGACCTAGAGGATATTGCACAACATCAAGGTTCAGCATACGGCTCCATGGGTAAATTAATTCAACCTAGTCAGGAGCACTTTGAAAACATCTTAGCATCTCAACTTGTAAAAACAGACCGCACAAAGCCTATTTGGGTCGAAGATGAAAGCCTATCCATCGGTAAATGCTTCATCCCCAATCCTTTTTTCAAGCAAATGCGTGAAACAACTTTGTTAAAACTTGAAGTTCCTTTTCAAAAAAGAGTCGATTTTTTAGTGGAAGAATATGGCAAGCTTAATAAAGAGTTTCTAATTGAACGTACACTAAAAATTGGCAAACGACTAGGCCCACTGCAAACAAAAGAAGCCATTCAAGCCATCGAAACCGATCAAATGGAGCTTTTTATAAAAATGGTTTTAGTTTATTATGATAAGACTTATAGCAACGGACAAGGAAAAAGATTAGCTGAAAAAGTTTATCCCCTGCCCTGCAAAAGCACAAATGCCAAAGAAAATAGCGAAATCTTATTAAATCACTATCTCATATCTAACGTCTCAAATCTCACATCTCATATCTAACATCTAAATACTCAATACTAATATCTAACACCAATGCAACCCGAAGAAATAAAATTAACTCAATATTCACATGGCGCTGGCTGCGGATGTAAAATCAGTCCGGCAGTACTCGACCTCATTCTTCATAGTCCGATAAAACACGCCATTGACCCTTCATTATTAGTTGGCAATAACACGCGTGATGATGCTGCCGTATTAGATTTAGGAAATGGTACAGCATTAATTTCAACGACCGATTTTTTCATGCCCATTGTGGATGATGCCTATGATTTCGGGAGAATTGCATCAGCAAATGCCATTAGTGATGTGTATGCCATGGGCGGAAAGCCTGTGCTCGCCATTGCCATTTTAGGTTGGCCAATTGATAAATTATCACCAGAAGTGGCTCAGAAGGTTCTTGAAGGCTCACGCTCCATCTGCGCCGAAGCGGGAATTACACTCGCCGGCGGACATAGCATTGACAGTCCCGAGCCCATTTTCGGCCTCGCCGTAAACGGGATGGTAGATATCCAAAACTTAAAGCAAAACTCAACAGCCACTGCAGGATGTAAGCTATACCTAACCAAATCTTTGGGGGTAGGAATTTTAACCACCGCACAGAAAAAAGGTATTCTTAAGGCAGAGCATGCCCAAATTGCTCCAAAGAGCATGTCGATGTTAAATAAAATCGGCGAAACTTTAGGCAAACTGAATTATATAAAAGCAATGACTGATGTGACTGGTTTCGGATTATTGGGCCACCTATCAGAAATGTGTGAAGGCAGCAATCTACAAGCCTTGGTGGAGTTTGATAAAGTTCCTAAACTAGCCGAGATAGACGAATACCTAGCTCAAAATTCTATCCCTGGAGGTACCGGCAGAAATTGGGCAAGCTATGGACATAAAGTAAAAAGCATCACGGATAGACAGAAACATATTTTGGCGGATCCGCAAACTAGTGGCGGACTATTAGTAGCCGTTGAGCCAGATAAATGCCAAGAATTTGAGCAGGTATTGCGAGAAAATGGTATCCCAGAAAAGAATATTGTTTGCTTCGGAACACTAATTCCAAAATCGGAAGAAAAACTAATTGAAATTATTTAATTTTTTGCTTTTAACATTAATTTAAAAGCCAATTATAAGAGAATTATATAGGGTAAAATGTTAATATAAGCATTTTAAAATCATCTATTTGTAAAATTAGATGCTGTTTATTCATTTAAAAGATGTATGAATAGTTTTATCATTGAAAAAGATTCAAGCACAATGAAATATGCAGAAAATACTTATTTTTGACCCATCAAAACTCTCCCCATTTTAATGAAATTGAACATAGATTATCAGGAAAAATTTGAGCAACGTCACATCGCTCCAAATGAGAAAGATGTTGAACAAATGCTCGACATCATTTGTGTAGATTCTATCGATGAATTGATTGAACAAACAGTGCCGGCAAACATCCGCTTAAAAAAAGCTTTAAGCTTGCCTACAGCAAAAAGTGAGTTCGACTATTTGAACGACTTGAAACTGACTGCTTCAAAAAATAAAGTTTTCAAATCTTATATCGGTCAAGGCTATCATGATGTGATTGTTCCAGGTGTTATTCAACGTAACATTCTCGAAAATCCAGGATGGTACACACAATACACTCCATACCAAGCAGAAATTGCACAAGGTCGTTTACAAGCTTTGTTAAATTTCCAAACTATGGTGGTCGACCTTACCGGAATGGCAATTGCCAATGCTTCTCTTCTTGATGAAGGAACAGCAGCTGCCGAAGCAATGTTCATGCAATACAGTCTTCGTAAAAATGAAGACGCCAAAGTATTTTTCGTTTCTGAGGAGGTTCTAGCTCAAACTATTGACATTTTAAAAACTCGCGCTGAGCCTTATGGCATTGAAATTCGCATAGGCAATCATCAGACTGTTCAACTAGATGAGTCTATGTTTGGTGCGATAATTCAATATCCGGCAGGAAAAGGAGAAGTTTATAACTATACTGATTTTGCTAATCAAGCACATGAAAAAGGCATCAAATTAACTGTTGCTGCCGATATTATGTCGCTAAGCCTTTTAACTCCTCCAGGAGAATGGGGTGCAGATATTGTAATTGGTTCAACACAACGTTTTGGTATCCCGATGGGATATGGCGGTCCGCATGCTGCATTTTTTGCAACTAAGGAAGAATATAAACGCTCATTACCAGGTAGAATTATCGGTGTAACCATTGACAGTGCCGGTAATTATGCACTAAGAATGGCCTTGCAGACACGTGAGCAGCATATCCGTAGAGATAAAGCCACCTCAAACATCTGTACTGCGCAAGCATTATTGGCAATTATGGCTAGTATGTATGCCGTTTATCACGGACCCGCGGGAATTAAATTGATTGCTCAACGTATTCACGGACTAACAGTGTTTTTATCAAATGCATTGGAAAGCCTTGGCTACAAGCAAGATAATAAGCATTTCTTCGATACCATTAAATTAGATCTAGGTGAATTAAAAAATCCGATTCACTCAGAAGCACTAAATAATGAGGTTAACTTAAACTATGAAGGCTCATTAGTTAGTATCACGCTTGACGAGACCACCACGAAAGAAGATGTATTAAACATCATCAAATTCTTTGCTAAGGTTAAAGCAAAAAGCATTCATGATCTTGATCTTGACGGATTAGCTGCCAATGTAAAATCAAGAATTCCTTCAGAGCTTGAAAGAACGTCAACTTATTTAACTCACCCTGTATTCAATTCGCATCACTCTGAGCATGAGATGCTTAGATACATAAAATCATTAGAAGCAAAAGACCTTTCTCTTTGTCATTCAATGATTGCATTGGGATCATGTACCATGAAGCTGAATGCTACCACGGAAATGATTCCTGTTACTTGGCCAGAATTTGGTAAACTTCACCCATTTGCACCAATTGATCAAGTTGGTGGTTATATGCAGATTTTTGCAGAGCTAAACGACTGGTTAAGCGAAATTACAGGCTTCGCTGCCATGAGTTTCCAGCCAAATTCAGGTGCTCAAGGTGAGTACACCGGATTAATGGTTATTCGTGCTTATCACTTAGATAGAGGAGATGTACAAAGAAATGTAGCCTTAATTCCTTCATCTGCTCACGGCACAAATCCTGCATCTGCTGCTATGGCAGGCATGAAAATTGTGATAGTAAAGTGTGATGAAAAAGGAAATATAGATGTTGCCGACCTGAAAGAAAAAGCATTAGAACATGCTCATGATCTTTCTTGCTTAATGGTTACTTATCCATCCACACATGGTGTGTTTGAGGAGTCAATCATTGAAATTTGTGATGTTATTCATCAGTATGGCGGACAAGTTTATATGGATGGTGCAAACATGAACGCTCAAGTAGGATTAACTAGTCCCGCAGCCATTGGCGCCGATGTTTGCCACTTAAATCTTCATAAAACATTCTGTATTCCGCATGGTGGTGGTGGACCAGGCATGGGCCCAATTGGTGTTGCTAAGCATTTAGTGCCGTATTTACCAGGGCATGCTGTAGTGGATATGGGAAATAGCAAATCTATTTCAGCAGTTTCATCTGCACCATGGGGATCTGCATCAATTCTATTAATATCGCATGCATACATTGCCATGATGGGAGGCGAAGGACTAACAAATGCTACAAAATTTGCAATTCTAAATGCCAATTATATCAAAGCTAGATTGGAAGGCTCTTACCCAGTTCTATATTCTGGATCAAAAGGAAGATGTGCCCATGAGATGATCCTTGATTGCCGTGCTTTCAAGAATTTTGGAATTGAAGTAACAGATATCGCCAAGCGACTAATGGATTACGGTTTTCACGCTCCTACCGTTTCATTCCCAGTGGCTGGAACAGTAATGATTGAGCCAACAGAATCGGAGCCTAAGCATGAGCTAGACCGCTTCTGCGATGCGATGATTGCCATCCGTGAAGAAATTGAAGCCGTGGAAAATGAAAAAATGGATAAAGTTGATAATCCATTAAAAAATGCGCCACATACTTCTGCGGTCGTAACTGCAAACGAATGGACACATCCTTACTCACGTCAGCAAGCTGCTTTTCCACTACCTTATGTAGCAGCATTTAAATTCTGGCCAAGTGTAGGAAGAGTAAATGATACGCATGGCGACAGAACACTTATCTGTTCTTGCCCTCCAGTTGAATCTTACGCCGAAGAAATGGCATAATTTCAATTATTATAATTAAAAAATACCTTGTCAATATTTGGCAAGGTATTTTTTTTGGCCCTTTGAAAAATAAAAATGAATATTTTTTTATCAAAGACTATCTTTACTTTAATTTTAAATTAATAAAAACAATTAAAGCCTTAAAAAAATAGCAGGTTAACACCAATTTGATTAAATATTAATCCCGTTATGTTGAATTTTACAAATAGCAAAAGTATCGACTTTTTAGAAGGTATTTATTGGGGACTTGCAATTGGAATTGGGATCCTACTTTTAGTGCTTCTTGTAAAATGGTTTGTTAAGAAGCAAATTGAAAACGAAACCAACAAATTAAAGGAGCATAATCTATCCCTGATAAAGGCTAATAATTCGCTTGAAAGATTCGCATATATCACCTCACATAACCTTCGTGCTCCTGTAACCAATTTAATTAGCCTCACACAAATACAAAAGGATAAATCATTAACTAATGAATTTAAGACTGAAATAAGCGATAAAATACATGAATGTGTGATACAACTGGATAGCACATTGAACGATCTTGTTGAACTTATTGCTAGCAAACCTGGAGAAAATATAAAGAGCGAAAACTTAGACTTACAAACAGAATTTGACAAAGTACTTTATAGCATTGACAGTCAAGTTCAAGAATCTGGGCTTCAGGTGGAAACAAATTTCTCGGAGCGCTCGCAAATTTACTTCCCAAAACAATTCCTAAATAGCATCTTACTCAATCTACTTACAAATGCGATTAAATATAAGTCTGATGATAGGAAGCTATTGATTCGGTTAAGGACTGAAAGTAAGATGAGAGAAACAATTCTACATTTTAGCGATAATGGCATTGGTATGAATTTAAAAGCAATTGGAGATAAAATATTTGGACTGTACCAGCGCTTTCATACCGATATTGAGGGCAAAGGAATGGGACTTTATATTATCAAATCGCAAATTGAAGCTATGGGTGGAAGAATTGAAGTGGAAAGTGAACCTGGGCAAGGAACCAGCTTTCGCATTTATTTTAATTCCTAAAGAGAAGCTAAAAAATTAGGTAAAAATTAAAAATTGACCTAAAAAATATAAAAATTGAAAAAAAACACGTTATTATTGATTGGTTTTAACAAATATTCAAAACATGAAAAACAAAAATTTAATCTTAAGTCTGCTTGCTAGCTTCATATTCCTAGCTTCATTCACCGTACTAAAAGATGATGTTTATACAGTAAACATTGAGAGATCAAGCATTGACTGGTCGGCGAAAAAAGTAGTTGGTGGCCATGTTGGAGCCGTAAAAATTAGTAGTGGAACCCTTATTTACAATGAAAAAGGTTTGAAAGGCGGTAGCTTCGTGATGGATTTAGCTAACTTAACTTCAGACAATGAGCGTTTAACTACCCATTTAAAAAATGATGATTTCTTTTCAGTAGATAAACATCCTAGCTCAAAATTCGAGATTACTAAGGTTGCACCTGCAGGTACTGATCGCGTAAACATTACTGGAAACTTAACTATTAAAGGAATCACCCATCCAATTACATTCCCAGCAAGTGTAAAACAGCAAAAAGGGGTAATTGTTGCCGTAGCAAGTGGTGTAAAAGTTGATCGTACGAAATATGACATTAAGTATCGTTCAAAAAGCTTCTTTGGAGATATCGGCGATAAAGCCATTGATGATGAGTTTGAATTAAATATCAATCTTAGCGCGAATAAAAAATAATTTTGATTTAAGGGTACAGCCCGTAGGGACAGGTCGCGACCTGTCCTTTTTTGTTTATATACGAAAAATCGACCCTTTAAAATCTGCGGAAAAACAAACAGGTAAGAAAGATTTTCTCCACTTAGCCTGACAACCGACAACTGACAACTGACAACTGATAACCGACAACTATTAACTGATATTAACTGAACACATGGGCTTCGAGAACCTCAGCCGGCGGTAATCAACAAGGCAACCATCTCAAATGACGCCAGCCTGACAACCAACAACTGATAACTGATAACTGATAACTGACAACCTATCCCTACAAAATTCTAAAGCCATCATTCTCAAATCCCACCTTTGCAATCGCTTTGCTTTTAGCATGATAAAATAGGCATTCCCAATTTCCTTCAACAGCCCTCATTCCGTATTCCTGCCTTAATTCCATCGCTCTGCGACCATCAAAATCGTATTTCGCGATAAATTTCCGAAGTAACTGTTCAGGTTCTGGCAGAATATCAGCACCAAAGAAAACAGTCTCATTACCCTCATTTATCAAGAAAACCTGATGATTTTCACAATGTCCGCCTGTAAATTCATAAGAAATTTGATCATTTAATTTACCGCTACCCTCCACAAAATGAACCGAACCACTCCTTTGCACAAAATCAAATATTTCGGTTTTGTAGGAACGCGAAGGCTTGCTATAAGCTGCCTCCCATTCGCCACGATTGATCACATATTCAGCATTTGGGAAAGACAATGAAACCTGACCAGAATGATTATTTACCATTCCCCCAGCATGATCAAAATGCAAATGTGACATCAAAACCAAACTTACATCCTCAGGATTATAACCAGCCTTTTTAATATTTTCATGAATGAGCAGCTCCCCCGATTGTCCTTTAAAACCCAATCCCGTATCTAAAACAATTAAATCATTCTTAGTCTCAACCAAAAATGGCTGAACAAAAATAAATAAAGAGGCAGGCCTATCTTTCGGATTATGAATAGCAGGATCGAAGGGAATGAAGGTCTTGGAAGCATCTACAGAATAAGATCCTTCATATAAGGCTAAAGCTTTCAATGTTCTTTGTATATTATGATGTTAAATTCTATTTTTACAATTTAAAAGGCAAAGATATGGAAAAAAGGTGGGTGGAACGGGAGGTTAAAAACCATACTGTAATCGCAGAATTACAAGAATCTTTAAAAATTGATGCAATTCTCGCCGACCTATTGGTAAAGCGTGGGATTAATTCCTATGAAGATGCACGTAATTTCTTTAGGCCTTCTCTAGATCAGCTTCACGACCCATTCTTAATGAAAGATATGGATTTGGCAATTGCGCGTATTGAGCGTGCCATGCAAGCCGAAGAAAAAATTCTTATCTATGGCGATTATGATGTTGATGGCACCACTGCCGTAGCCTTAACATTTAGTTTTTTTAAAAAACACCATGCCGCAATTGATTTTTACATCCCTGATCGATATTTAGAAGGTTATGGGATATCTAATCAAGGAATAGATTATGCTGCAGAACACGGTTATTCGCTAATTATAGCACTAGATTGCGGAATAAAATCGGTCGATAAAATAGATTATGCCAATCAAAAGGGAGTAGATTTTATCATTTGTGACCATCACCTTCCAGGAGATACTTTACCAGCAGCAATTGCAATTCTTGACCCTAAGCGTTCAGATTGCGAATATCCATACAAAGAATTATCGGGTTGCGGAATCGGATTTAAGCTCATTCAGGCCTATGCACAAAAAAATAATCTCCCATTTGAGGAGGTAAGTAATTACCTCGACTTAGTAGCTGTAAGTACTGCAGCCGATATCGTACCAATTACCGGAGAAAATAGAGTACTCGCTTGGCTTGGTCTTCAGAAACTAAATACGGATCCCTGCAAAGGCCTAAGCGCCTTGATGAACATTTCGGGAAGGAAAGATCTGACTATCACAGACGTTGTATTCACTATCGGCCCAAGAATTAATGCGGCAGGCAGAATAGATGATGCCAAACATGCTGTAAATCTATTAATTGCCGAAACTGAAGCATTAGCCTTTGAAAAAGGACAGATTATAAATACTAAAAATACCGAGCGCAAAGAGCACGATAGCCACATTACAGAGCAGGCATTAGCATTAATTGATGAGGATCCGGCACTTATCGCCAAAAAAACGACTGTTGTGTATAATGAAGATTGGCATAAAGGTGTAATTGGTATTGTTGCTTCCCGTTTAACGGAAAAATATTACCGCCCAACCATTGTTATGACCCATTCTAATGGAAAAGCAGCTGGTTCGGCGAGGTCTGTATTAGGATTTGATCTTTATGAAGCACTAAGTGAATGTAGCGAGCTTCTGGAACAATTTGGGGGGCATAAATATGCAGCCGGCTTGACCATGAAAATAGAAAACATTCCGGCGCTACAACAAAAGTTTGAAGAGGTCGTTTCTAGGACAATCACCGAAGAGCAATTGGTCCAAGCAATATATATTGATACAGAAATATTGCTAAACCAAATTGATGCAAAGTTCTTCCGAATTTTGAAACAATTTGAACCTTTCGGACCGCAAAACATGGCTCCAATTTTTCTAAGTAAAAATGTTTATACTTACGGCAGCGCAACATTAGCAGGAAGCAATCATCTGAAAATGTGCGTGCATCAAAACAATCAGACTTATTATAACTGCATTGGATTTGGATTGGCAGAATTTATGCCTTTAGTTAATTCGGGCGAAGCATTTGATATTTGTTATACTATTGACGAGAACGTATGGAAAGAGAAAAGATCGATACAGCTGAACATCAAGGGAATACGGGCGAATCTTCCAAACCCAAGACCATGATTTTAAGAGCCGAAAACCTTGTCAAAAAGTACAAGCAAAGAACCGTTGTAAATAATGTTTCTTTCCACGTGTCGCAAGGGGAGATTGTGGGATTACTGGGACCAAATGGTGCCGGCAAAACAACCTCTTTTTATATGATTGTGGGATTAATTAAGCCGAATGAAGGACATGTTTATTTGGATGATGAAGACATTACCGAAGATGCCATGTACCGCCGTGCCCAAAAAGGCATTGGCTATCTTGCTCAAGAAGCATCAGTTTTCAGAAAATTAACCGTGGAAGATAATATCAAAGCGGTGCTTGAAATGTCGAAACTGAGCAAAGAAGAACAAAAACACAAATTAGAAGAGCTAATTGATGAATTTAGCCTGCATAAAGTCCGAAAAAACCGAGGAGATTTATTATCTGGAGGTGAACGTCGCCGGACAGAAATCTCAAGAGCATTGGCTGCAGACCCTAGTTTTATCCTCTTAGATGAACCCTTCGCCGGAGTGGACCCAATTGCTGTTGAGGAGATACAAAGCATTGTAGCGAAGCTTAAATTGCGTAATATCGGCATTTTAATTACCGATCATAATGTGCAGGAAACATTATCGATAACAGACAGAGCCTATCTCCTTGCTGAAGGTAAAATCATGCTTACCGGTACACCGCAAGAGATTGCGAATAATGAAATGGCTAAAAAGTTCTATCTTGGACAAAACTTTGAGCTACGTAAAAAGAAACATTTATCTGTTTAAGCATCCTAAATAAATGACATTAGTAAACTCCATTTTTACCTGGATAATGAAAAAGCGGATGCATCAAATCGAGCTTTTCATAAAATATCCTTATGATGTTCAGGATGAATGGTTTCAAACATTAATTTCGACAGCTAAAAATACAGAATGGGGTAAAAAATATGGCTATGAGTCTATTTTAAACCAAGATCAATTCAAAGAGAGAGTCCCACTTCAAAATTACGATACCTTAAAACCTTATATCGAAAAAATGCTGAGTGGCCAGCACAATGTACTTTGGCCATCAGAAATTAAATGGTTCGCCAAATCTTCGGGCACCACAAACGATAGAAGTAAGTTTATCCCTGTGAGTGAGGAATCCATGGAGGAATGTCATTTTAAGGGGGGTAAGGACTTGCTATCAATGTATTGCAATAACCGTCCGGATACGAAAATATTTACTGGAAAATGCCTTGTGCTGGGTGGGAGTCACCAAATAAATCAATTAAACGCTGATTCTAGCTTTGGCGATTTATCGGCCGTTTTAATCAAAAACTTACCTTTTTGGGCCGAATTTTATCGTACTCCCGACATGTCGATTACCTTGATGGATAATTTCGAGGAGAAAATCGAGAAAATGGCTCAAGCAACAATTGATGTGAATGTGACTAATATTTCGGGAGTGCCTACTTGGAACATTGTTCTAGCAAAGCGCATTCTTGAAATTACCGGCAAAGACAATCTTCTTGAGGTTTGGCCGAACTTGGAATTTTACTTCCATGGTGCCGTAAACTTCAAACCTTATCGCGAGCAATTTAAAAAGTTGATTCCTTCGGATAATATGTACTATCTGGAGACTTATAACGCTTCAGAAGGCTTTTTTGGAATTCAAGATCAGCCAAACTCGGAAGAGATGTTGCTGATGTTGGATTATGGAATTTACTATGAATTTCTTCCCATGGAGGATATTAACAAGGAAAATCCTAAAACCTTGCGATTGGATGAGGTCGAGCTTAATAAAAATTATGCCTTAATCATTTCTACAAACGCCGGATTATGGCGATACATGATTGGCGATACCATCAAATTTACTTCACTCACACCTCATAGAATTCAAATTACAGGTCGCACCAAGCACTTCATCAATGCCTTTGGAGAAGAATTAATCATAGATAATGCCGAGAAAGGCCTTTCTAAGGCTTGCCAAGAAACGGGAGCCATCATCCGCGATTATACCGCCTGCCCTATTTATTTTGAAGGTAACGATGCGGGAGGCCATGAATGGATCATCGAATTTGAGAAAAAACCCGACAATATAGAGCGCTTTACGGATGTAATGGATCAAACTTTAAGAGAAGTTAATTCCGATTATGACGCCAAACGCTTCAAAGACATGGCCCTCTCTAGACCAAAAGTCCACCTCGCCCCCGACGGCACCTTCTACGAATGGATGAAAAGCCGCGGCAAATTAGGCGGTCAGCATAAGGTACCACGCCTCGCAAATGATAGAGGGTATGTGGAGGAGATATTGAAGATGTTGTAGGGACAGGTCGTGACCTGTCCATTTAATTTCAAAACGATCTATTAGAGGACAGGTCGCGACCTGTCCCTACGAATTACGATTTCTTCGGAAACATCAACGACGCCACAATACTCGTCGTTAGAATAAACAGAATAATAAACAAGGAATGAACCGTTGTGAATCCCCATAGACTTAACCAATGATGGGCAAGCATTTTTATTCCTATAAATAAAAGAAGGACCGACAATCCTAATTTCAGATAATGGAATTTATGAATCACATTTACCAATAAGAAGAACATGGAGCGTAATCCCAGTATGGCAAAAATATTAGAGAAAAATACGATGTAAGGATCTTTGGTGACCGCAAAGATTGCTGGGATTGAATCGACAGCAAAAATAAGATCGGTGAATTCTACAATTAAAAGGACGATAAAAAGTGGGGTTACCATCTTTTTACCATCCACATTTATGAAAAATTTATTGCCAACAAATTCAGGATAAACCGAGAAATATTTGGATGCAAAACGCACTACTTTATGATTTTCGGTATCAATTTTTTCTTCTTCATCTCTACTTAAAAACATGCTTATTCCTGTATAAACCAAGAAAGCACCGAAAATATAAAGAATCCAGCCAAACTGCTTAATCAAAGTTGAGCCTAAGAAAATAAAGCCAAAACGCATCAAAACAGCGCCAATAATTCCCCAAAATAACACACGATGGTAGTATTTTTCATCTACATTAAAAGCAGAAAAAATAAGAACCATCACAAAAATATTATCTACCGAAAGAGCATATTCAATCACATAACCGGTGATGAATTCAAGACCTAAATTTTGTTTGTAGATAGCCAAACTTTCAGTGAAATTATCCGGCTTGAGGGTAATATTATGTAAATTCCTTGTAGTAACTTCTTGAAGCTGAGCGAAATTATCGATGCCATGCAGGAGTTCACCATTTGTGATTAGCAAAAAGTAGAAACCGAGGGCAAAACTAACCCAAATGAAACTCATGATAGCAGCTTCTTTCAAGCTCACCTTATGATCTTTTTTGTTGAAAAGTCCGAGGTCGATAGCAAGCATCAACACAATAAACAGCAAAAAGCTGCCAAAAAACAGATATTCGTTAGTCATTTTTATTTTTTTCGTTCAGTAGTAAAGCGAATTAATTGTTCAAGCGCAGTTCTAGATCCATGCTCTGGAAACTCTCTTAAAATGGCAAAAGCTTCATTTTGATAGTTCTCCATTTGAGATTTGGCATAGTCCATTCCTCCGCTATTCCGCACAAAGCTAATAATCTCAGCAACCTTTTCGGCTTCTTCATTATGATTTTTAACCAAATTAATGATACGCTTTTTCTCGGAGCTAGACACTTTATTTAGCGCATAAATTAGGGGGAGGGTAATTTTTTTCTCTTTGATATCTATTCCCAAGGGTTTTCCAACATCATCGGTACCGAAATCGAAAAGATCATCTTTAATTTGGAAGGCAATACCTACTTTCTCACCAAAGAGTCTCATTTTCTCGACAACTTCTTCACTTGCACCGGCCGATGCGGCACCACAAGCACAACAAGAAGCAATGAGGGAAGCCGTTTTTTGTCGGATAACCTCATAATAAACCTTCTCATCAATATCTAAACGGCGAGCCTTTTCAATCTGCAATAATTCGCCTTCACTCATCTGCTTTACCGCATCAGAAACGATCTTTAGGAGTCCGAAATCACCATTATTTATGGAAAGAAGAAGGCCTTTAGATAGGAGAAAATCGCCGACTAAAACCGCAATTTTATTTTTCCAGAGCGCATTTACGGAGAAAAAACCACGTCTTTGATAGGAATTATCCACTACGTCATCATGAACGAGGGTAGCTGTATGCAATAATTCGACAAGAGCGGCACCACGGTGAGTAGCTTCTGTTATTCCTCCACAAAGGCTAGCAGAAAAGAAAACGAACATAGGGCGAATTTGCTTGCCCTTGCGTTTCACAATATAGTGAGTGATCCGATCAAGTAGCGGAACAGAACTTTGCATAGAAGATTTGAACTTCCCTTCAAAGGTGTCCAGTTCTGTTGCTATGGGTTTTTTGATCTCGTCGAGACTCAGCATTAATTTCCGAAATCTTGGGTTTGTATAATAATGCAAAGATATTGAAATTTCAGCAATTTGGCCGATTAAAGCGATTGGAAAAGAGCTATTATTTATAATAATCTCCAATATTGACAGAATTTTGATACTTTTGCAGGCTTTCATAGAAATAATCGGAGAGGTGTCAGTCCGAAGGACTCCTTTGGAGAGTGGCCGAACGAGCGAGCTTGGAATTTCGTGTACTAGCGATGGTACCGTGGGTTCGAATTTGAGTTTTAAATATATGTAATGATGTATTACAGCTATATTTTAAAGAGTGAGAAAGATGGGAAATTCTATTATGGAAGCACCCAAAATATAGAAGAGAGATTAAAAAAACATAATAAAGGCGATGTGAAATCTACGAAAAACCGTAGACCACTGAAGCTTCACTTTATAGAACAACATGAATCTAGAAGCTTAGCTTTTAAAAGAGAACAGTTTTATAAATCAATTGATGGTTATATATTTTTAAAGAAACAGGAAATTATATAAAAAAGATAAAACCTATTTAGAAGAATTTATATCAAGGCCCAATAAATTGGAGAGGTGTCAGAGTGGCCGAACGAGCGAGCTTGGAAAGTTCGTGTACTAGCAATGGTACCGTGGGTTCGAATCCCACCCTCTCCGCAGAATTTTAAAACCCAATCAGTTAGCTGATTGGGTTTTTTGTTTGGGAGAATTTTATTTTAAGAGTTAATTATTTTACTTTAGAAAAATAATAATTCATTTAACTTGTTAGAATTATATATCTTACTTAAAATAGATTTTTTTAAGGATTTAAATGAGATATCAACAAGTATAATAGATCAAATTATTAATGAAAAAAGTTGAAGTCGTTGCAGGTGTGATTTTTTGGGAAGATCAAGTTCTATGTGTTCAAAGACCTCAAAATAAGCTCCATTATATTTCAGAGAAGTTTGAATTTCCAGGAGGGAAAATTGAAGGAGATGAGACCAAAGAGGAGGCTTTGCATAGAGAGTTAATGGAAGAATTAAATATTTCTCCAAAGATAAAGTCCTTTTTTCTAACGGTTGTGCATGAGTATCCTGATTTTGAATTAACTATGCACAGTTTCGTTTGTGAAGTTGAATCGAAAGAACTTACTCTTCATGAGCATATAGATCAAAAATGGTTAAAAATTAATGAGCTCAGTTCACTTGATTGGGCAGCAGCGGATATCCCAATAGTCAATAAACTACTTTTCAATGAATGACCTAATCCAAAGTTTCACAAAGAGTTTACAGACAGGTTATGTGGATAAATCCGTTTCATCTAACCAATACTATCAACCCGAGTTGCTCGTGAATCAAAAGAGTCCCCCAAAAAAGGTGCTTTCAACTATTCTTCATGAGCTTGAAAATTGCAATCAGTTTTTTATTTCTGTTGCATTTGTCACAACCAGCGGAGTAGCTTCGATTATTAATAAGCTTAAAGAGCTCGAAAGTCGCGGTGTTAAAGGTGAAATGCTGGTTTCTCAGTATTTAAATTTCACACAACCCGAAGCACTGAAAAGACTTCTTCAATTTAAAAATATCGATCTAAGAATTGCCACAACAGGCAATGCTCACACTAAAGGATACATTTTTAGAAGTAAAGAGCATTATAACTTAATCGTTGGAAGCAGTAATCTTACTGCCCAAGCTTTGAGCACAAACAAGGAGTGGAACATCAAAGTCTCAGCCTTAGACGAAAGTGGCATCGTTGAAAAAGTACTTCGTGAATTTCAGTCTGATTTTGAAAAAGGAACGCCAGTAAGCTCTGAATTTATCTTGGCTTACGAAGAAATTTACCAGAATCAAGCTCTTCAAACAAAAAAAATAAAAATCGAAAACCCTAATGTTTTGCAAGCGTTGATAAGTCCAAATTCTATGCAAATAGAAGCATTGGAAAATCTTCAAAAACTTAGGGATGAAGGAAAAAACAAAGCTTTAATCATTTCAGCAACGGGAACTGGTAAAACCTACTTATCGGCTTTTGACGCAAGGGCTTTTAATCCTAAAAAATTACTGTTTGTAGTTCATCGATTAACTATAGCTAAAGATTCCCTAAGCACTTTTCAAAGTGTTTTTGGTATGGATAGAACTATGGGCTTATATTCTGGAAATCAAAGAGATTTAGATTGTGATTTTGTCTTTTCAACCATTCAAACAATTTCGAAAGCTAGTCACTTAGACAACTTTTCGAAAGATCACTTCGATTACATCATAATTGATGAAACACATCGGTCGGGAGCAGACTCTTATTTGCGCCTAATTGAGCACTTTGAACCAAAGTTTTTCTTAGGCATGACTGCCACTCCTGAGAGAACTGACGGCAACGATATTTATAAGCTTTTTGACCACAATATCGCTTACGAGATTCGTTTAAGTAAGGCAATGGAGGAGGAAATGCTCAGTTCGTTTCATTATTTCGGAGTTGCCGACTTATCAATTGACAATATACAAGTAGACTCCAAAGCTGATTTCAGGTATTTAGTTGCAAATGAACGAGTAGAGCGCATCATTGAACAAGCTAAATTTTACGGAAGTGATAATGGAATAACTCGCGGTTTGATATTCTGTTCCAGAAAGAAAGAAGCAGTTGAATTAGCTAATTTATTCAATTCAAAAGGATTTAAAACTGTAGCTCTCACAGGCGATAATTCTGAAGATGAAAGAGCCAAGGCAATTGAAAAGTTAGAGACCGATAATCTGAGTGAAAAACTTGATTACATATTTACGGTGGATATTTTCAACGAAGGAATTGATATTCCTAAGATCAATCAGATCATCATGCTTCGACCAACCGAATCAGCCATAATTTTCATCCAGCAGTTAGGAAGAGGCCTAAGAAAGGTTGAAGGAAAAGGCTATTTGACAGTAATCGATTTTATCGGAAACTACGAAAACAACTACCTTATTCCGATTGCCTTGTATGGTGACACATCCTACAACAAAGACTCTTTGAGGAAGTTAATCACGGAAGGTAGTCGGATGATTCCTGGAGCTTCCACCATCAACTTTGACGAAATCACCAAAGAGCGCATCTTTCAATCCATTGATTCTGCGAACATGCAGTTATTCGCTGACTTGAAAAAAGACTACAATCTTTTGAAATTTAAGTTGGGACGAACTCCAATGATGATGGACTTTATTGAACATGGTTCACGCGATCCGTTCTTATTTGTGGATTACGCCAATTCATATTACAATTTTATTTTAAGGGCTGAAAGGGCAGAAAACACTGAACTATCAACAGAAGAGTTGCAATTACTTGAGCTGTTTTCGAAGGAAATAAACAACTCAAAACGAGTAGAAGAGAGCCTTATTTTACTACTTATTCTTGAATCTGGTGAACTATCGGTAAATACTTTAAAGGCGAAGGTGCTAGAGAAGTATCATTATAAAGTTTCCGATGAGACCATAAAATCCTGCGTTTCGAATCTGAATTTTGAGTTTGTAAGAAAAGAGAAGAAAATCATCTACATGAAGGATAATTCTTTCCATTTTCATGAAGAATTCATACGCATTTTAAAAAATTCAGTTTTCAAACGATTTCTATCAGATTCTATTCAATACTCCATTCATGCTTTTAATAGTGCATACAAGGAAGAGCACTATAAAAATGGATTGATCCTTTACAATAAATACAGTCGTAAGGACGTGTGCCGATTGTTAAATTGGGAAAAAGACATAAGCAGTACAGTGTACGGATACCGTACACACGATGGAGCTACACCATGTTTTGTCACATATCATAAATCTGATGCGATTGATAGCACCATAAATTACAATGACCACTTCATTAACCAATCAACATTTGCTTGGGAGTCGAGGTCTAACAGGAAAATTGATAGCAATGAAATAAAGGGTGTAATTAAGTCCAAACGCATTTTACTTTTTGTGAAAAAGCAAGATGGAGAGGGAACTGATTTTTACTTTATTGGTGATGTTTCCATAATACCTGATTCAATTGAACAAGGTTCTATGCCAGACTCTAACTTGCCGGTGGTTCATTTTAAATTTCAAATTCAACAACCTGTTATTGAGAGTCTTTATCAATATATCACAACAGAAAAAATAAAACATGTTGATAAACCAGCCCTACCTGAATATTCAGACAAAATAATCCAGACCCAACAAACGTTAACTTTTGAAGAAGAGTTGCTGAACCCTATTCCATTTTACGACTTTTATGCTGCCGCAGGGACCTTTAGCGAAATACAATCTGAGAAAAATTTCACACTTATTGAAGGACCTAAAAACAATTCGAACAATGATTATTTCGCCTGTAAAATCATTGGAGAATCCATGAACAGAGTCATTCCAAACCATTCTATTTGTTTATTTAAAACATATACTGGAGGTAGCCGAAACGGAAAAATTTTATTAATAGAAAATAGAGATATCCAAGATCCCGATTTTAACTCTGCCTTTACGATTAAAACATATACAAGTGAAAAAAATATAACGGAGGAAAATTGGGAACATACTTCCATCGTTTTGCGACCAAATTCATATGACACTTCCTATCAAAACATCATAATCACCCCTGAAAATGCGGCTAACATGAGGGTTCTAGGTGAGTTTGTGAAGATTTTGAGTGAGGGCAAAAAATAATAAATCGGCAAAATTGCGTAAAAGAAATAGCGGGTAACTTTTATTAAAACAGCCCAAAAAATGAACGAATCCCGAAAATAAAACGAGAGTAGAATTTTTAATTTTTTACTCTCGTTTTAATGATAAGGGTAAAATTTACCCCACTGTCCGGTTAGAGTTCAGCGCAGCGCTCTCTACGGATTACCAAATAATTGGAGTCCCACTGTCCTTAGTTTACCGCTAGTTTCAGCGAAACAGACACTACCGAAGCTATGCGAACAAACCACTGTCCGTTAAAGTTAAGCGCAGCGTTATATACTGATTATCAGATAGTTGGAGTCTCCAAACCCCAATAAATTTAATTATTTCTCACTTACCCAATCAAGCCAACAAAACCTCCGCAGGAATATTAATTGTTTTTGAAATATTTTAGCTAATGCTAGCCTAAAGGGTTTCCATTAAAGAAACTGGAGGCAAGATGGCATTTATCTGCTTCGAATGTTTTTAACAGGCTAATCAATAAATTATTGCCTATAAAAAAGAAATAAATTATTTTAAATTATTAAATTTTTTTATTTTAGAGAAACAATGTATCGTTTTATTATTGAGACATAGGCAAAAACAAAGCTGGAAAGGTAGGTTTTGCTAGAGATATGTATGAGTTAACAAACAGCGCATAAAAACTAAACACATAAATATTAAATAAAAGTATAAGCCATGTTAGAATTAAGTTGGGCCATATTAAATATTGCAATTCTTAGTTATTTTATAATTATCTTCTTTAATGCAATGAAAATAATAAGTAAGAGATTAGGAGTAAAAGAAACTATAATTCTTGTTTTGGGTCTTTTATCATTTACTGGAAAAGCAAGTGATGAAAACAATGAAAACAAGACTTTTAACTTACAAGAAGAGAGTCAAAAAGTAGAGCCTCCTAAATTTAATAGAGACTTGTATTCAACAAAAAAGCAACTTGAAGATAATATATTGGCAGATATTACTATCTCAATTTACTTTCTTGAAAATCCAAAAGAAAAAAAATTGTTAAATGCTTCTGTTCGTAAAAACGGTTATAGTATTGGTACTCATTGGCATACAACTGGCTTAACTGTCAATAAACTCGAAAATAATACTTATGACTATAATGTAATAGGTACAGTTGACTGGAGTATTTTAGGTATAAATCTTTACAGAGAATTAAGAGAATTTGAGGGAACAATTGAACTGAAAAAATAAAGCCCACTGTCCGTCAGAGTTCAGCGCAGCGCTCTCTACGGATTACCCAATAATTAGAGTCTCCAGACTCCACTATAATTTAAATTCTGTAATACCGCCCCTATCAAGCCAACAATACCTCCGCAGGGATATTTAACTCTTTATGGAATAATCTGGCTAATTCTAGCGTAAGGGGCTTTCTTTTACTCAAAATAGAGGAAACATAGCCTTTACTTCCTACTTTTCCTACAAGATCCTTGTTTTTGAGTCCCAATTCTTCCATTTTTAATTTGATTGCTTCAATTGGGTCAGGGATTAAAATAGGGTAATGTGTATCTTCGTAATGCTTAATCAATAAAAGAGCAATTTGTACTTTTTCTCCTTCAGTAGTGCAAGGATTAACGCCCTTATTGAACATTTCATCCACCCAATTTAAATAGCTTTCGTATTGTTCTTCGGTTTTTATTAGTTGGATTTTCATTGTTATCTCTTTTTAAAATCTATCTTCTCAACGTCAATTTTATCATATTCATTATGCGTACCAAACCACTTTATCTGAATCACTTTAAAAGAAAAAACGATTCTTACAACTAGTCTATATTTATTTCCAGAGATATTAAATACTACTCTATTATCTCCCACAACACTCGCATTAGCATAAATTAGCTTGAGTTCATTGAAATTTTTGCAATCTGCACTTTCTAAATCATGATACCACTCTTGTAGGGCAATTGCAGCCTGAGGATATTCATTCATGTAGGAAAGTAGCGTTTTTCTGTTTATGATATTAAACACCGCGACAAATTTAATAAAAAGTTTTCTAATAGAAAACTTTTAATGATTAATTCTACTATTAAAATTAGAAATGTAGGAAGAATAAGGGTTTTAGGAGATTATTTTGAGCAAACGGTAGTTCTGATAAATAAACGGCAATAAATGACCTTATTATAGCTCTAACTGTCTCTAGTTTCAACGCAGAGGTCTCTACATATTTTCAAATAATTAGAGCCTCCAGACTCCAAAAAATTGTAAATCCATTTCAGGAAAATAAATTAATTGTAAACGCATTGCAGGATTAAATCAAAAATTTATTGGAAAATACAAATGCTTATAAGGCGTTTCCTCCCCCTACCCCCTCTAGAGGGGGACATGCATGACGCCTAAATTTAGCCTTTATAAAAAATTTCACTCACTAAGTTCGGGATGATAGGTGCATGACGTTTAAAAAACGATGTCATCCCGAAACCTGCCCTTCAGCAGGTGAGGGACCTTCGTTAAAATATAATATTAATTCCTAAGCACTCCTACCCCACAAAATCATTAAACTTAGGCCTCAAAAAGCTAAGCTGAATAATCAAAGCTACAAGCACAATAACAGCCAACATCGCAAAATCTGAACCCAAATTACCCGCATCGGTGGATTTTCCTAGTAAATTAGTAATGTAGGCACCTGCAAACACGCCAGTCATGTTCATAACGCCGTAGGCTGTTGCACGGTGTTTTGCAGAAACAAACTGACAAAGAATAGGCATATTATTAGCATCGAACATCCCAAATCCTATCCCAAAACAAACACCAGCTCCAATAACGTGAATTAGGCTAGTCCCGAAGCCTAATAAAAGCAAAGAAGGAATAGTCATTCCTAAACCAATTGCGCTCGTATAAATTCTGCCTTTTAAGTTTTTCTGTACCCATTTATCGGAAAGAATACCACCAAAAATTACTCCCACAAAGGATGAAGCGGCAATGGTTATGGTGGATAGCGGTCCGGCTAAAGTCATAGGAATATCTAAGTTTTCTGCGAATAAGGTTGGAAGCCAGTTTTTTGTGGCCCAACCTGGCAGACTCGGTATAGCAAAGTAAAATAGAATAATCCAAAAGGAAATATTGGTGAAAAGTAAGGCTAAGCCACTAAATAGCGAGCTTCCCTTTTTTATTTGAATTTTATCATTGTCTGTAAATGGCTCAGCTTCGGCAATTTTATCACGCAAGAAAAATATTAATACCAAGGAATAAATAATCCCAATTAAACCAAAAGTGTGAAAGGTAGTCTGCCATGAATAAGCGCTCGCCACAGTCGCACCAAAGCCACCCAAAGCCTGCCCCATGTACAAACCCGTCATGTGAATACCCACAGCTAATGATCGAGTTTTGGTACTATGAAAATCGGCGATTAATGACAATCCAGCAGGGATGTAAAGTGCTTCACTTACTCCCATAATTGCTCTTAAGATATAAAGCTGATTAAAGCTTGTGGCATATCCCATGGCGAATGTTACCCCCGACCAGACAAATAAACTACCGATTATCAGCCACTTACGACTCATTTTATCGGCAATCATCCCAGAAATGGGACTCATAAAGCCATATATCCAAAGAAAAATGGCCATGAGATAACCAAAACTGGTAGCCGATTGAAGTTCAATAATATCCACTTGCATGGCAGGACGCATGGTGGCTAAAATTTGCCTATCCATGTAATTTAAAAGGGCAACTACCCAAAGTAGTCCCACCAATATCCAAGGGTAATTTTTCGAATTCATTGCTTATTTTTTAATGATTGGTCTACCTAACATAATTTGAGGCGTTCTAATGCCAGGTTTTATCTCACCACTCGACAGAATAATGTTTTCACCCCATTTAGTAGCTGTACTGGTAACATGCGCTGGAAAAGGTAATTCGCCAATTTGAAACCAAGTATTTGCTAAAGTATCATAAACTAGTAAGCGGCGGTCAAAACCATTATGATTGATAACCAAATCGTTCTTTTTGGCAATTAGGGCTTCTTTTTCTTCCGGACTTTTAGCTTGTGCAATCTGACTAAGATAATTCTCTATCTTATTGAATGTCAAACCATTATCACCTCCACTAATCAATATAAAATGTTTAGATAGTGCAGTTGCAGTCCCGGCAGAAAAATTAACAGAATTCTTTCCATCAGAAATTGGAGCACCGTAGGTCCATGACTTAGATTGAAGATTATAAATAAGTAGCGTATTATTTAATTTACTTATGCCTGAAGAATCTTTTGAGCGCCCCCCAATCACGTAAATATTTTGTCCCTTTTGCCCATTCTGCACTACAACTGCCGAATTAGCGAGGGCAATTGGCAAATCGGCTAATTTAATCCAGCCGGCTTGTAAATTATCCAAATCAAGGCTTAAAAATTCCTTTGATGAATACACTGGTCCATCACCGCCTATCGCATATACCATATTCCCAATAGAACTTAGAAAAATATTAGTTAGCGCATGTGGCAAATCGGGTAATTCATTGATATCAATTTGATTGGACAGGGAAAAAAAGTTTATCAAAAAGGCCTTTTTAGATAGCCCATTATCATTTTCTCCACCAGCATAAACTATACCTCGAGGAGTAGAAGTATTACCACAGTAGGCAATTGGGAATGGTAATTTGGCATTAAACTTTCTATTCCATTCATAGTTAGACTCGAACTTTTGGAGAATATGAATTTCGTCAGAATAATACTTTTTGCCCCCTTCCCAAGGCATTCTATCGGGGAAATTAGCACCGCCAGCAATCAATAGCGCCTGACCATCTAGGGCATTAATTGCACCCGCAAAGCCAAGAGAATTGCTGCCATCAGAATTTTTTAAGATTGCAATATTTTCCCATTCAATACTAATATTAGAATTCTTTTGAGAAAAAACTTCTGTTTGAATAAGCATGATAAAAATAAAAAAGGGAATAAGATACTTATTCATGGTTAATTAGTCTTTTTGCGACTTAAACTGATCAAAGTTTAATGCGTTTACATCTAATTTAAAGGCTTCAAAATCTTTAGCGCTCATATTTCTTACTGGCAGACGAAACTCACCACAATCGAGTCCGGCAAGCTTCATATAAGCCTTCCCAACTGAAATTCCGCCATATTTACCCAATAAACGAATAAAATTGATTGATTTTTGTTGTAATTCGCCAGCCTTCTTTAAATCATTCGCATTAAATGCATCGATTAAAGCGGTGTACAAAGGTGCGATATAATTGAAAGTGCTTCCAATGGAAGCCTGATTGCCTAAAACAAGTGCAGAGAGCATATTTTCATCTCTTCCCCACATCATTTCATAACGACCATCTTTGAAATTCATGCATGATTGGAAATCCATGAAATCTTCGTGGGTATATTTTATTCCCGCAAAGTTCGGGATTAGTCCGTCAATTGCATTCAAAAGGTCGAACATAGCAATATTTACGCCTGTTAAAACAGGAATATGGTAGTAATAAAAAGGCATATCCGGAATTTGATCGGCTATTGCTTTACAACATTGAGCAAGCATATCCGCATTGGCCGGTTTAAAATAAAATGGTGCTGTAAATGAAACGGCATATAAACCTATTTCTCGTGAGTGTTTAGCGAGGTCGATACAATCAGCGATACATGTCCCGCTTAGGAACATCATCACTTTGAAATCCTCATCATGATTTGAGCAGGCAGCCCAAGCCTCTGCAACTAATTTCTTTTCGGCAAGAGTAAGAGAAACACCTTCACCTGTTGAACCACAAATAAATGCACCTGTTACCCCATTCGACTTTAAAAAACGGTAATAATCTGGAATAATTGACAGATTTAGCTGTCCATCGGCATGAAAGGGTGTGAAAGGAGCTGAAATGAGACCTTTTAAATGATTTTTCATTTGACTTTATTAATTCAAGCAACAAAATGTGCTATGCGATATTAGAAAATTTATCAGAGATATCAATAATATTTGATTTTTTATTGAAAAAACTGATTCGATAAAGCATTGAAAGCCTATCAATTTAGGAGTATTTTAAATAGTAGAAGCTAATTACAGCTTCTACTATTTTTTAATGGTTTAGGTTCCAGGATAACCTGCGTTCTGATCATTTTTCAATGTTTCATCGCTTGTTAAAGTGCTTCTATCTATTGGCCAAAGGACTTTATGAGCCTCTGTAGCACTATTTAGAACTCCAACAAGTGGAAGATCTCTTCTGAATACAAGAGGCACACCAGAAGCATCTTGCATGCGAAGTAAATCATACCAACGCTTTCCCTCTGCTACAAACTCCTTGCCTCTTTCTTCAAAAATAGCCAACTCGTTTTGTTCAAAAGTTCCACTCACAAAAACAGGTGCACCGGCTCCATGAGCGCGAGTTCTAATGATATTAATCTCAGTTGCTGGACTTTGATTTTGCTTATTTTTAATTTCCGCTAAGATCAAATAAGCCTCTGCAACACGATAGATAGGGAAATCATCGGAAAAGCTACGAGCCCCTTCAACAAAAACGCCTAAGAATTTACGAAGGTTAGTAGCTTTAACTGTCCCTTTATTGAAATTCAAGAAAGTTGCATTAGCGCGAGTATCCGTTACATCGTATTTGGCATAAAGATCATACTTGTATTCATAACGAATAATGGTACCTCCACCAGCAACTTGTAATGGATCTGCTGAAGGAATAGCTACGCCTTTATCATCCACATAACCAGTTAATGGATCTGTAATCGCATAAATAAATTGACCATAATTATTAGTCGCTTCACCCTGCTGATATCTCATAGCAAAGATAATTTCACTATTTCCACGACTTGCAGCAATGGATGCAGATTTAAACACATTGGCAAAAGATGGAAGTAGAGTATATTTAGAAATCACCTGCTCAACAGCTGTACGAGCGATTGTAAGATCAGCAGCAGAAGCAGTTGGCGTAGGTGCAGTACCATCAACTTTTACTTTTGCAGACCATAAATAAACTTCTGATTGCAACATCTGGCTCGCGCCTAAAGACCATTGCGCCTTTTGAAGCTTAGTGGTATAGTTACCAGCAAAACTTGCTACAGATTTATTTACATCCCCTTTAATAAAGTCTAAGGTTTCTTTTTCCGTTTTTGCTCTTGGAAGATATGCATCTTGAGAGGTAGAAGGAGTATTTGTAATTACCTTTGGCTCAAGAGCTAAAGGCACTCTACCATAGGTACGGTATAAATGGAAATAATAATAAGCTCTTAATCCATAAGCTTGGCCTAAATAGTAAGCCTTATCAGCAGCACTTAAATAATCTGCTTTTTCTACCTGATAAATAAAATTATTTACCTGAAAAATAGGTCCATAAAAACCTGCCCATCCAGAAATTCCAGGAGAAGACTCACGAATATCCTGACGAATAATTGCCGCAGAGTTTAGAGATGCTGTTCCTGTAAAGCTAGTTCCATCACGTAAGGTACCGCCTCTAAGTTCACCAAGAGTAAAAATAGTAAACTGAAAACCTCTTAATTGGTTATGTAATCCAATCATTGCTCCATCTACTTGTGCTGAAGTCTTCCAGAAACTTTCACTAGCAAAATAATCTTCTGGTGCTAAATCCAGCTTTTGGCATGCGCTGAATGTTACAATCAGCAGGATGCTTAATACACTTTTATATAATTTTTTCATTTTATGTTTTATTTAATTTGAAATGAATTTGGGAATCCCCGTTTTACATTTTCATTATTCTTTAAAATGTAAGCTGAGCACCAAAAATTAAGATTCTTGGTAGTGGATAACCTCCAGAACCGCCAATTCCGATACTTCCAGATTCTGGAGAATATAAAGTTGACTCACTGAAATAAGCCAAATTCTGACCAGAAACAGATAAATTAATATTCTGGCTCTTTACTTTGTTCGCCCAATTTTTTGGTAATGAATAGGTAAGATTCACTTCTCTCAATGCTAAGTAATCTCCTTTTTTATAAAACATACTTGACTCTCTGAAAGTATTATTTTTATACAATTGATCTGCCCAGTAATAGGTTGGGTATTTAGCATTTGTATTTTCAGGAGTGTAGGTATCAAATACTTCATCAGTAGTGTTGAATGTACCTTGAGCATTACTTAAAAACCATGCACGCGGACCATCATAAGAAACAAAACCTAATGCATAATCAAAACGTGACGATAGTGCTAAGCTCTTGTATTTAACATTAGCTCCAAATCCACCAATCCAGTTAGGAACTGTTCTTCCCATTTTTACACGGTCGAAAGAGTTAATGGTACCATCACCATTCACGTCCTGCCATTGAACATCTCCCAAAGCTATTGGGAACACTGTTGCTTTTTGAGCAGGGGTCATTCCATAGTAAATACCCGGACCCACTAAAACCTTAGCCCCTAATAAATCTCTTCTATTTGCATGAGTATAAAGATCAGCCAGATCTCTATAAAGTCCTTGAGCTACATAAGCATAAGCCACATTTGGATCTTGACCTTCTTGAGTTCCACCAACAAATACTAGTTGACCAGTTTTAGGATCATAAACTTCAAAACCTCCAATACGGTTATTTGGCAATCCATTATTAGGTAATTTCAACACTTTATTGGAGTTGTAGGCTATGTTCGCTGAGAAATTAATGGTCCAATCGCTTGTTCTTAATGCATTATAATTTAAGTCGACTTCCACACCTCTGTTTTGCATACTTCCATTATTTGTGGTTAAAGAGGTAAATCCAGAAGTTGCAGGCAATGTGAAGCTAGAGATTTTATCAGATGTTTTACGATCATAATAGGCAATAGATAAATCAAGTCTATCTAATAGACGTGATTCTATACCAATTTCATAAGTTGCAGAACGCTCCCACAATAAATCAGGGAAAGGTAATCCACCAACAAGATAACCTACTCTACCATCATATTTATTTGTTGAGTATGAACCTTGTAAACCATACTGACTAATTCCGCTAACGTTTCCGTTTTCACCGTAACTAGCTCTTAATTTTAATGAATTAATGACATTAGTATATTTTTGGAAGAAATCTTCTTTGTGAATATTCCATCCAGCAGAAATACCTGGGAAATTACCCCAACGATTATTAATCAATCTTGAATAACCATCACGACGTAAGGTTAATGTTAAAAGATACTTTTCATCGTAATCGTAATTCGCGCGACTGAAGAAGGACAAAATAGTCTCTCTGTTGTGATAGCTATCAATTCCACGTCTATCTTTATCCGAATTAGTTAAAGCTAAATCCATGAAATCATCTGAAGGCGCCCCAGAACCTGAAGCAGATAATCCTTTAGAATAACTATCAAAAAATTCAGTTCCTGCCATTATATCAAAATGATGCTTTTCTAATAAAGTAGCGCGATAATTCAATACTCCATTAAAAGTTTGATTTAATATACGAGCAAAGGAGGCACTGCTAGAACGAGTTACGTTAATATTACCTGGACTATTTAAATAATCTCTATTAAATGCTTCGTTAAATCCTTCATCATAGTAAAAGTTACCACTCGCCCTAAAGCTTAAGTTTGGAAGGAAATTAACTTTGAAAGCTTGTGATAAAGTAAATTTATTGGAATTATTTCTTCTTATAAATTTATCATCATTAACTGCTGGATTACCATCAGCAACATCACGACCGATTAATAATTCGCCTCTTTCATTTACACCACGCATTGTAGGAGGAGCTCCTAAAGCACGAGTTAAATAATTGCCTTCACCACTAGTTACTGGATCACGCCATTTGGCATCTGCAAAGTTTAAATTTGACGTAGAAGTTAACCAGGGCTTAATTTTGTATTCACCATTGAAAACAAAAGTTAAACGCTTGTAAAAAGTATTAATTGGCATACCTCCTTCGTCATAAGCACCCAAACCAGCATAATAACTACCATTCTTATTTCCACCAGTCATGGAAACATTATAGTCTTGAGTCAAAGCATAATCGCGCAAAGCGTAATCTTTGTAATTAAAATTGTTGAAAATCAATTCTTTACCAGTAATTGGATCAATCATTGTCTCCCAACCATCTTGTAACTTCACTTTGTTTACATCGTCTAAAAACATGGTACTCCAAACAGCATTTCCAGTAACATTTCCATCTAAGAAATTACCTGCAGCATCTTTGAATAAGTTTCCAGTTCCAAACGGACCAGTTGAAGTTAATTGTGCTAAACGAGACGGCTCATATGATCCAGAAGTCTGAATAGCCTTTCTCGCCCAATACAAATAATCTCTCGCGTTTAAGAAATTGAATGGAATGTTTAGTTTATTTACACCAGTTTTTCCTTTAAAAGTGATGTTTGAAACACCATCTTTACCAGATTTAGTAGTAATTAAAATAACACCATTATTTGCTCTAGCACCATAAATAGCTGTTGCAGATGCATCTTTTAATACTTCGATAGATTCAATATCATCTTGATTGATATCACTGAATCCACTACGAATTAAACCATCTACCATAACTAATGGTGAACCAACACCTCCATAAGAAGTTCCACCACGTAGTACAATGTTCGGAACAGCACCTGGTCTACCAGATGTTTGCTGAACTCTTAATCCCGGAATGGTTCCCGCTAAGGCTGATGCCGGATTTGAACGAACACCAGTTTCCAATACTTTAGGATCTAGTTTAGATACCGAACCAGTAATGGTTGATCTTTTTTGGGTACCATAACCCAAAACAACTATCTCATCTAACTGAGATAAATCCATTCTGAGTGAGGCATTTACAACACTAGATGTTCCAACCGGAATTTCTAGATTCATAAACCCAACAAAACGAAAAAGTAAAACATCGCCTTGACCTGCTGCAATAGAGTAATCTCCATTCGCATCCGCCTGACTAAGAGTTGCTTTACCCTTCACTTGAACTGTTACTCCCGGTAATGGCAGCTTATCGTCATCCGAAACGACACGGCCTGTAATTTTACCGGTTTGAGCTTGTGCAACGGTAAAAAGCAAAAGTGCAATTACCGAAAACAAGCACCTTAATAAGGTATTTTTTGATTTCATAATTCTTTAATTAATTTGTATTATGTACGACATAATACAAACTTGTTTTTTTAATTTTACATTTCCAAATTTTAGATTCATTTTTTTTATTGTTTGGAAAAATAAAATGGTTTAATAAAACCATGATTTTTAATAAATTGCGGCACAAAATGAAAAGCATTAATAGCGATAAGGAGCTTCAAAAGATTGATAACACCTCACTGGTTGATCGTGTTGAGAAGAGAATTATTGAATTTTTAACTGAAAAGAACCTTAAAGTAGGCGATTCAATTCCTAAAGAATTGGAACTTTCAGCGGCTCTAGGTGTTAGCAGAACAGTGATACGTGAAGCGCTGTCACGATTACGCATGATCGGATTACTGGAATCCAAAAAGAAAAAAGGTTCCGTAATTACGAGTCCAGATATCATTTCCATCATCAGTAAAAGCATGGATCCCAGACTTTTAGATGATGATACTTTGAAAGAGATTTTCGAAATGCGCTTGTCTTTAGAAATTGGAATGGCCGATTTTATTGTAGAACGTGTTACAGATCAAGACATCAAAGAATTGCGTCAGATAGTTGCAAACGATCCTCCTAGATCTTACGACACCTTATTTTTAATTGAAGAGGAGATTAAGTTCCACGGTAAACTCTATGAAATTACCAGAAACGAAACCTTAAAAAAATTCCAAAAACTTTTGCTTCCCGTTTTTAACTATGTCCATTTAAGTGGTTTACTAAAAAAACCCATGGATAACAAAAAATACGCCTCACACAAAGAATTAGTGGATATTATTGAATGTAGAGATGCTGAGGCCTTTAGAAATGCTATGCGAAATCACCTAGAGAATCATTTCGCACGAATTTTCTCATAAGAATTATTTTTTGAAGCATCGCAAGTTTCGAATAAATAATTTCCTGCAGAACCTAAATCATTTAATTCCCAGGGTAAAATAATCTTCGAATTTAGAATAGAGAAAATATTAAATCGGTGAAGCTTATTAATTATTTTGCCTTGAATACAGGAACTATAGGATCGGTATAACAGAAGACTGATATTTCTTACGCGTATTGGTATAAAATGTAAGTCGCACAGTACCTTTCTCAATAGTTTTATCCATATAAAAGCCATAAAAATGTGTTGTATTACCATTATTTAAATGCTGCATATTGTACATTTTAATGGTTATACTATTATTTTTTTCGTTGTTGAATACCGTTTTTAAGTTTACTTTTTTTAAATCCATGAATGATTTTGGGAGCAAGGCAGGTTTGTATGCCGACTTATAAGTGATTTCGAAAATGACACTATCCATCATCAAGAAATTATCGAAAATATCAATTGTGCCAACTATATTTTTACCATAAGTGAGCTCCGGCTGATTAAAAGCAGCCATATTAGGGTCATTCTTAAAAGCAGGGCTTAAAGTCCTTTTAGTTTCTTGACCGTATGCCAGTACCGCAAAAAACATCCAGAAATAAATTGTTAATACCTTAAACTTGTTGATACTATTAATTGACATTTTGGTTTTACCTATAAAAAGAGGCTATATCAAAATAAACCGATACAGCTTTTTTTCGAGTTTTACATTGCTTGTAGACACCAGCTCAAATCTGTGAAATCAGGTGGTTCTGGCATTTTTCCTCATCTAGAGTAGGCGGGATAGCCGTGATCTGCTGTTTATAATAAGGCTTAAAAAAGACTTGTCTCACTGCCATAAAACATCTGTTTTGCTACGTAAATCAGATGATTATGCCCAACAAATAAGACTAGAAATAAAACAAATTACTCGAAATCAGAAAGTTATTCCCTGAAGATAAAAAGAGGCTGACCATGATTTATGATACAGCCTCTATTGAATAACTATTTAAAGAAATAACCAATTGAAATACCAACAATGTTGTTTTTCCAAGTCGATTCACTATTATTAGTCCAGTTACTTAGTCCTAAATTGTAATTAGTAGAAATAAGTAACTTTTTTGAAATTTGATATCCTACTAAAGCATTTACCGCAAAATCAAGTCGTCTAATTTGACCTTCTTCAGATCCAAATTCAATATCTTCTGAATCATCATCTTCTTTATATTTACCATTAAGATTGTACCCTAGTGAAGGACCCATACCAAGAAAAATACCTTTAGCCGAATCTTTTCTATAGACAAAATTAAGTGGTAATTCTAATGAATTAAAAGCATAAACCTCTGATTCGTCCTCATCAGAAAATTTAGCACCACGACCACTAAATAATAATTGTGGCTGAAATGACAAAGATTTACTCATTTGAAAATCAGCAATTAAACCAAAATGTAAGCTGGTACGTGATTTTAATTCCTGTTCTAGCTCATCGTCATTGCTACTTACATTATTTATATTCAAACCTGCTTTAAATCCTATTTTAGTTGTTTGAGCAAAAACGATGCTTGCAGGTATAACCAAAAGGGCAATAAGTATTAACTTTTTCATGATTGTTTTGAAATTTAATTTATAGATTGAGTTTTATTTACATTTAATGAGAAACTGATGGCTATATCCGAATGCCCTTTAGAGGAATCATTATTCGGTCCCTTTAAGAGGAGTTTATGCATCAATTTTAATAAGACCGTACCTTGTCCCACCCTATTTCCTGTCTTCCACTGCGTTATCAAGCCTAATGGAAAGCCATTAGCATCCCTATCTTTTTTCTCGATAGGAAAAGTCAAGCCAGATAATATATAAAAACCATGAAGGATGATTGGGTATCCCATAGTTTATATTGTTCTAACAATTTGGCTTACTAGTAAGCGCCACCTATCGCAACCTCATCGTCACCGGTAGCATCTATAATTTTAGTAAGGTTTGTTCCATCTATGTTGACCACGTATATGTCTCTATCGGTGTTTCCAACATTCGGAGTTAGTGACGTGAAAAACACCTTTGTTCCGTCTGGAGATAGTTTTGGCAGGGTATCATCGTCAAATTCCATACCCGTAGGCAAGCTGATGTTAATTAAGGTTTTCGCAGTGCCATCATATTTTGCTGTCCAAATTTGTAAGGCACCAGCGCTATCATTCCATCTATAGTACACTATTTTGTTAATTTGAGTTGAGGCTGATGAAGCTTGAGCTACCACATCTTTCTTACAACTCATTTGAAATAAAATCATAGCTAGAGAAAATAGGCAAAGGGAAATTGAACCCATTAATAGTTTTTTCATGTTTTTAATTGTTTAATTGTTAGTAAAATTAATTAATGGTTAAATGTAGCGCTCGTAATTACGCAACAAAAAAACAATTAGAAAACGGTATGCTCTATTTAGAAAGCGGTAAATTTTAGCTTTGATTGAACACAGATAGCCTTAAAAGCACTTGGTGTCCCTTGTTTATCTGTTCAGGGAATGGAGTATGGTAAGTCAAAGAAAATATCTTATCTGGATAGGTTTGCTGCAAAATATCTAAACGCTCCTTAATCATATGAAGTGCTTTAGATACATGCTCGCTATTATTATGATTATTTTGGCTAATTCCCAAACCGTTATCAGTTAGGTCAATTGTTAATACATCTTCATTCAAACTAAATTTTAAGTCTATTAAACCATCATTTGTTTGTAAGTGCGATACCCCATGCAATATTGCATTTTCAATAAAAGGTTGCAATACCATATTTGGAATCTTTAATTCATTTTCCTTAATATTCTCACCTACAGTTATTTGAAAATTAAAATTATTGAAACGTATTTGCTCTAACTCTAAATAAATTTGCAATCTCTTTATCTCGTCTGCCACAGTAATAAAAGGTTCTGCTGCTTGTGATAAAAACAGACGTACCAAACGAGCCAATTTTGCCAAATGCTCGCTGGCCTTTGCACCCTGCTGACTATTAATATAGTATTGAACTGCATTTAGCGAATTGAAAATGAAATGCGGATTCATCATTGCTGCCAATGCACTTTGCCTTAACTCTAAAATTTTATTGTTGATGAAAATTTCTTGGCTCTGTTTCAGTTTCAACTTATTCACTTGCCTATAGTATAAAAACCAAACTAAGGCTATAATGATTAATGTTGCGGCCAAAACAAACCACCACTTTAAATAAAAAGGATAATTGCGATATACCTTAAACGTTTGTGTTGACCAATCAGAATTTACATCCCTTACCCTTACACTCAATTGATGAGAACCATAGGCAAGGGACTGGAAATTGATATTTTCATTTGGATTTTGAATCCAATCTTGATTGTCTATCTTATAGTTAATAACCTGATTTTTAGGATGGTTATTAGTTTGAATGACTAAATTTAAACTGAACTGATCTTCACTATGATCTAATTTGATCTCATTTTGTACTTTACCTTTACCTTTAAAAACTTCAAATATTGGTTTGGAGAATGAAGAATTAAAAATTTCTAAATCAATTTTGGCTAAACCCTCTTTTGTAGCAACAAAAAGTTCATCTCCAAAAACTGTTACGTTGCTAACTTCATTACTTGGCAAAAAATTATACTTGTTGAGGAAGAATTTTCTGTTCTCATTAATAATAAATAAACCACTAGATGAACATAAAAAGATATTCCTACCTATATTCTTTATTTTGCGAACTTCTCCAATTTGTACATTGTTAATTTTCTCAATGCTGTCTACAATTTTTTCATTAATTAATTTATAAACTTTTTTATTTGCCGCAACCCACATCGTATCGTTCATAAAGGTGAAATCAGAAATAAATCCTGTAATTTTCACCTTCAAATCACGTACATCGCTCAGGCTGTTATCATCAAACTTTCTAATATTTATTTTTTCTGAATTATTAAAGTAGTACTGATTTTTATGGTAAACTACATTGTTAACCTTCTCAGTAGCATGATTTGCAGACAATAATGATTTAGACACTCCATTTTTAAAACGTACCAATTGCGGAGATACCGTTAACACATAAGCACCAGTTTTATCGGTCTTTAAAAGCTGTCGGCCTGCAACCATAAACAGCCCTAATTTTTTATCCCATCGAGCCGCCAAATTATCTTGAATTAGCAGTACTGGCGCTTGGTTATAATCGTCAACTTTTATATCCCCCTTATATTTATTAACATGACTAAGCTTATCATTTTCGAAGCTGTACAGGTTAAACCTCGTACTTATAAAGAGTCGTTTTTTATTTTGAGAAAAGGCAAAACCATTAAAAAAATTTTCGGCCGTTGAGCTTTTAAAACTTTGTATAAGCGTGCTTGGAATGCAATATAAGCCTTCATCGTGTGTGGCAATCCACACTTGACCCTTTTTGTCGCTATATAAAAAATTAATGTTTTGCTCGCTGCTTAAATTTAAGGAATTACTAATATTGACCCATGTTTCGTTTTGAAGCATGAACAACCCTTTTTTCTGAATATTTAGCCAGCAGTTTTCGTTATTATCTGTTATAAAACTAAAGTTGTAAGAATTGGTATTGGTTTTAAACGATGCGGTAAGTGGCATTGGAATTTTAATCTGACTTAAAATTTTACCATTAAAATCAACAATAAACAATAAATTATCGTCTAAAAGACAAACGTCATTCTTTCTGAAGATAATTTTGTGCAACAAACTTATTTGAGTCGGCAGGGGTATTCGATAGGCCTTATAAACGATGTTATTATTAACAATTTCTATTTTTTCGTTATTTTGAACATAAAAAGGAAGAACCATTTTAGTTCGGAAATTGTAAGATTGATTAACTTGCTTTTGCTTGCCACTTGTAGTTAGCAATAAATATTGATAACCCATATTGTTTGGTAAACGATTAAACCTGTTAAAAAGTAAAATTTCATTCCCCGTAGTCAATATTTCATTATAATAACTAGTGCTAATATTTGTATTTATTATTTTACTGTTTACCAGCTTTTGTAATTGACCGAAATAGGAAACCGCCCAAACTGTACCATTTTTATCTGCTGTTGAAGCCACAACATAGGGCCTGCTTAGTCCGTTGTTGATGTTCAAATTGTTAAATTGATTTCCATTAAAAATGGCAATGCCATTGTCTGTCCCTAAAACAATATTTCCCTTTTTATCTTCGCAGATACTATAAATGGTATTGCTGGGTAAACCATCTTCGGTTGTAAGTTTTCTATATTTAAATTCAAATTGCGCTTTGACAATAGTTAAGTTCAGGACAAAAAATAAAGCTATAAAAATTGCTTTTTTCATTATTTATCCTTTTAAACTATCATTGAACTTTTTAAAGTTTCTTCGCGAAATGGGCAATACATCGCCTTGGATAAGCTCTACAAAAAAACCATCATTTGATAATACCTTGGATACATATTTCAAATTAACTATGTATGATTTATGTATGCGTTCAAAATCTATTGAAAGCGCATCTTCAAAATACTTTAAGGTTTTACTTAATGTTAATTTTCTGTTTTTAGTTAAGTAGAGCGTTGTCAAATTATCGAAGCCATTTAAATATATAATATCTGAAAACTCAATTAAGGATTTTCCACCTTCGTATGATAACATGATCTTATTTCCAGAATTTAAATTATTAGCTGTTTCTTGCGCCTTATAGAATACTAAAACCTTGTTTATAGCCTGTTCTAACTCTCCTAACAAAATGGGCTTTAAAATATAATCTGTTGCCCCAGTTTTTATGGCTCTTAATGCATATTCTTCATGGGCAGTAACAAATACAACTTGAAAATCCCTCTTTGGAAAATGATTCAATAAATCAAATCCATCCTCAACAGGCATTGAAACATCCAAAAAAAGCAATTCTACTTTATTTTGCTTTATAAATAGCCTAGCCATTTCAACAGTCTTAAAACAGCCTACAAGCTCAATATTCGAGAAATTCTGAAGTAAAATTTCTAAATTTTTTAGATTTAATTCTTCGTCATCAACAATTATAGTTCTTAATCGCATAGAATATTATTAATCAAAAATAAAAATTATTTCAATCAGATTTAATAAATAGTATTTCAAACGAAAAATAATTTCTAAATTATATTTTTTATTGCTCGAGTAGAATTTAGTACTTGCGACAATGGTTTGATAAATCAATACTAGTTGCGCCTCACCCTAATATTTTAAATAAGCGCAAATTGTTATATTTAATTATAATTTGCTGATTATGAAACGTAGAGAAATCTTAAAAGGCCTAAGTATTTTACCTTTAGTGGCCAGTACTGGTGCCGTAGTGGGAAAACAATCGCTTTCGGAAAATCCAATTGATAAGGCTAATTCTGATGAATGGTTCCCCAAAAAAGAACTTATCAAAACAGCTGCAGGCTCCTGCATACGCTCTGGCAATTTATTATTTATTGGAGGCATTGGTGGTTGGTATGCACGCCAACGCACTGAACCGGGTGATATAAAAGTTCAAATACGAAGTGTCCTTACAACCATGAAAGGCATTTTGGAAGGTGCTGGCTCATCCATGGCAAATGTGCTTAAAGTACAAATGACGGTCGCCGACCCAAATAAAAACATAGCAGCCCTAAATGAAGCCTACCAAGAATTTTTCCCAGAAAACCCACCAACTAGATCATATAGTGGCTCCAAAATTAGTCAGATGGGTCGAGATGGCATTTTATGCCGGGTAAGCTGCATCGCTTATGTAGATTAAATGATAGAAATAAATCAAAATATTTATGAATCGTAGAAATGTATTAAAAAGTCTTTCCATTTTACCTTTAGTAGGCGCTGCGGCAGTAATTCCACAAAATGGACAAGCACAAGAAAAACCGAAAAGGAATCAGTGGACTCCCAAGAAACAAGTTATTCGTAAAAGTAATAGCGGTGGGAACACAAATCCTACAGTGTCTGGCGCGACTAAGCCCGCATCTGTACTTTCAGGATGCATTCGTTCTGGTCATTTATTATTTCTCTCTGGAATTGGGGGTTGGTATGCCGAAAGAAGAGCAGAACCGGGAGATATTAAAGTCCAGATTCACAGCGCCCTAACAACCATGAAAGAGGTTTTGGAAGAAGCAGGCTCATCCATGGCCAATGTATTAAAAGTACACATGACGGTAGCAGAACCCAATCAAAATATTGCTGCATTAAATGAAGCTTATCGCGGATTCTTTCCTGATCCAGCACCTGTTCGCTCATACACGGGCTGTGGTATTGATCAAATGGGTCGCGATGGTATATTGGTACAAATTGATTGTATTGCGTATGTAGATTAAGTAGAATTAGACGATAGCTTAAAAAAGCTCAATTACTAAACCTAAATACACCTAGTTTTATTGATGTTTCGATGTGCTTTATTTGAGTAAGCTACTAAACAACTTAAGCTCAATAGAATCATTTGTTGCATCTATCATTTTTTGAAATGTCAAGCCCAATTTACCTAATAATTTAATGGAAGCTTTATTTTCAGGATTTGTTATTGCTAAAATTTTATTGATATTCAATTGGTTTTTAGCATATTGCAAGGTTTGTTGAGCAATCTCAAAAGCATAACCTTGTCCCATATACTTCGGTAAAAAAGCATAACCGATATCAGGGAATTCGAGAGTATCCCGTTTAATTATCCCACAAATACCAATAGGAATCTTCTCGTTTTTAAGTTCAACTAAATATAATCCGTAACCATTATCTTGATAACTTTTAATTGGGCCATTATTCAGATAATCTCTAGCCTGATCCTCTGTTTTAACATTTCTATCTCCAATATATTTTAACCAACCATCCGAATTTAATAGTTCGATAATAAATGAAGCATCACTTTCATTTAACTCACGTAATGCTAATCTCTCTGTTTCAAGAATATAATTCATCAATCCTTATTTATTAATCAAAGTCAATTTCACCCTTATCTCTTCAGCCACATCAGCCATCTCAGTCCCATTCCTAATCCAATCAATTGCAATTGCCCTAATCTGATCCTTCAATTTTGAATCCTGAATATAATTTACTGGCGATTTCCCATCCATCCGCGCCAATAACATCAAACCTAAATGAGGAATTAAATTTTGAACTCGATACTCATAATTATCTAAAAATGTGATTATTAGAAGGAATATTTCTTCGTGTTTATTTAAATGCCAGCCTTTTAACATCAAGTGTCCCAAACAATAAGCCACATCAAAAACGGGATTCCCCCAATGGGCTACCTCGAAATCCAATAGCACTATCTGTCCCTTTTCTTGAACCAGCATATTTTTAGGAGAAAAATCTCCATGAACCAAACATGTTTTTTCTAAGGTTAGCTCATCAATTAACTTATTGATATCTATCTGTAAATCAGGATATTGCTGAATTAAAAAACTATGGAATGCTTCAATTCGCAACTGAATAAAATAGCTCTGGTCTTTAAATTCCGATTGATGTTTTTCATCAATTTTATGGCTAAATACGTGGATTTGACTAAGTAGTTTGGCTGAACTTTTTGCACTTTCTGGATTAAAAACACCCCGCATCATCTGACTTTTCCAGGTTTCGGAAGCATCCCTCACAAAAGTCATCATGTACACATGATTTCTATAATCTACATGAAGAACTTTTGGTATTTTAGAATCAGGGACAAGCAAATCAATTTGCTGCATAACTTCATGTTCCCTGTGAATACGCTCCACATCAGAGAACCAATCAGCCTCTACATCCAACTTCGGTAGCGCTTGTTTTAATACCCATTGGTCTGTGTTTCGGATAATCTTCCAAACCCTACACGAAACACCGCCAGGCAAATGCACCACCTGTACTTCATCATCAAAATGTACCAGACCCTCTATAATCAGGTATTGCTTAACCTTTTCAAAAGAATCAAGTTCCATTTATCTTACCAATAAATTCCGTACATGGCTGCTACAAAGCCAATTACAATGAGAGCCCCAACAATAAATGCTGGCGTGGGTTTAAACATGCTACTATCCACTTCCAATCCCACAGGTTTTACTCCATTCCGATTTTCATACATACTGATAAAAAACATCAAGACCACACAAATCAGAAATACAAAACCCATACGGTCGATAAACGGAATTTCATAAACTCCTTCCGCATTTGGTATGGCATAACCTGAAGCATAAAGGAATTCTAAATCGATATAATTTGGTGAGATTTTAAAGAGCACCGACAAGACAAAACCGCCAATAGTTGCAAACAAAGCAGCATTTGAAGTAGTTTTCTTCCAGAAGAAGCCCAAAATAAACATGGCAAATATTCCAGGGGATACAAATCCAGTGTACTCTTGAATGTATTGGAATCCGCCTTTTTTATCAATTCCTAAATAAGGAGCAATCGCAACAGCCATAATCATTGAAAGAATAATGACTAAACGACCAATTTGTACTTGTTTCTCTTCGCTTGCCGCCGGATTGATTTTCTTCTTATAAATATCTAAAGTGAAAATAGTCGCAATGCTATTTGCTTTTCCTGCCAATGAAGCCACTACCGCAGCAGTTAATGCCGCAAACGACAATCCTTTAAGTCCCACAGGCAATAAATTCAACAATACCGGATAGGCACGATCTGCTACTACCTCCCCATTCAGGGTCATTTCAGAACTAAATACTCCTTCTTTATACAATACAAATGCGGCAATACCAGGCAAAACAACAATCACAGGCATCAATAATTTAAGAAAGGCTGCAAATAAAATTCCACTTCGAGCAGTCTGTAAATCCGCGCCTAGCGCCCTCTGCGTGATATATTGATTACAACCCCAATAATTTAAGTTAACAATCCACATACCCCCGACTAGAACTGCCAGTCCCGGTAAATCCATATAATAAGGATCATCCTTCTTAAAGATCATCTTAAAATGATCGGCAGAATTCTCTGTCATTAGGTTGAAACCATTTAATGCACCCGATGATCCATAATGCTCTGCAACCAAATCTAAAGCAAGATAGGTGGTCACTAAGCCTCCCAAAATCAAAAATACAACCTGAATCACATCGGTATAGCCAATTACATTCATCCCCCCAAGGGTAATTATCACGGCAAATACCGCCAAAGCCATCATACAAAGTCCGAAGTCTAAACCCGAAATACTACTAATTGCCAATGCCCCCAGAAAAAGTATGGATGTTAGGTTTACTACAATATATAAAAGAAGCCAAAAAACTGCCATAATCATGGCTACTGTATCATTATACCTCGTTTTTAAAAATTGAGGCATGGTATAAATCTTATTCTTGAGATAAATAGGAATGAAAAATACAGCTACAACAATCAAGGTAATTGCTGCAAGCCACTCATAAGCCGCAATGGCAAGTCCCATTGTAAAGCCCGAACCACTCATGCCAATAAATTGCTCAGCAGAAATATTGGAAGCAATTAGCGAAGCTCCAATAGCCCACCAGGTAAGCGAATCTTTTGCTAAAAAATAGTCTTTAGAATCTTCGTGCTTCTTTTTCTTATACACGTATAATCCATAAGCACTAACAATTATAAAATAGACAAAGAATACTAAGTAGTCGAGGTTTTGCATAAACGTTAAAGATTGAATGATTAAACCTATAAAAAAAATCGGAATAATTTATCTCCAGAGTTTATGATTATTTGATAAGATCAAGGAAATTTCTTAGAAATGAGGAATAATAGTCTATTTATATTAATATAAAAGATATAAATTACCTAAATTAGATATAATTTTAATATACAGTTAACTCCCCCCTGAGGTCAGTCTCCAGGTATTCAGCAATTTTTTTATTGCTTTTTACATTGCCTAGAAGATACATAAGCTTGGTCACTGCCGCCTCAAAGGTCATATCATATCCGTTAACCACACCCATTTCTTTGAGCTCTCGGCTGGTTTCATAGCGTCCCAATTCAACAGTTCCTACCTTGCATTGAGAAATATTCAAAATCAACTTACCTGCCTTTATGGCATCTCTCAACTGATCTAGAAACCATTTCTGTGTAGATGTATTTCCAGACCCAAAGGTTTCCATAATGATGGCTTTGCAATTTGCAGAAAGTGCGGATTTTACTATTTCGGGACTAATTCCGGGATATAATTTCAAAATTCCGATGGCGCTATCCAATTTGGTGTGGAACTTAATTGGTTCATCACTAGGTTTTAAGATATCGTTTCTGTTGAACCTTAGATAAACTCCGGCCTCGGCAAGTACAGGGTAATTTGGTGATCTAAATGCTTCAAACTTCTCTGAATTATATTTAAAAGAGCGGTTTGCGCGGAAAAGTTTATAATCAAAATAAATACACACCTCAGGAACCATGGCCTTGCCTTTACGTTTTTCAGCAGCAATTTCTAATGCGGTAATTAAATTCTCTTTGGCATCTGTACGAATTCCATTAACCGGCAATTGTGAACCGGTAAAAATTACTGGCTTGGTCAGATTTTCAATCATAAAGCTCAAGGCTGATGCCGTAAATGACATCGTATCTGAACCATGAAGAACCACAAAGCCATCGTAATTTTCGTATTCCTTTTCAATGAGTTGAGCTATTTCTTTGTACACCTCCGGACTCATGTTTGAGGAGTCGATTAAGGGATCGAAGGAGTGGACTTTAAACTTATACTTTAGCCTTTTTAATTCGGGGACATGGTCTGTAATCTGCTCAAAATTGAAGGGGACAAGCACCCCCGATTTTGGATCATTAATCATACCGATTGTTCCACCAGTATAGATAATCAGAACATTAGTCATGGATTCCTAAATTTATGTTTTGGCTATTAAATATATAAAAATGTACAAAAAAGCATATCCTAGCGATAAAATTAAGGAATTAAGCTCAATTTTTAGACCCCAAACACTAATTTCGAGTTATGCGTAGTGATTTCAGCTAAATTTTCGATGCTAATTTGCTTAATATCTGCCAATTTCTGTGCTACATAAATTAAATAACTGCTTTCATTAGGCTTCCCACGAAAAGGAACAGGCGTTAAATAGGGCGAATCTGTCTCCAATACCAAATGCTCTAAGGGAATATTTGCTACTACCTGATCTAAACCAGAATTTTTATAGGTTAATACACCGCCAATCCCAAGGTAAAAGCCAAGATCTATCACCTGCTCTGCCTGCTCTAATGTTCCTGAAAAACAATGAAATATACCCCTCAACTTTTCATCTTTTAATTCGCATATTATTTCAAATATCTCATCAAAAGCCTCGCGACAATGGATAACAATGGGTAAATCTAATTGCTTTGCCCATGCAATTTGTATTCGAAAAGCTTCCTGCTGAATGCTCAATGTTGTTTTATCCCAATGCAGGTCAATTCCAATTTCGCCGATGGCATAAATTTTTCTTTGTGAAATTTCCTGTTCAATAAAGGCTAGTTCTTCTTTAAAATTTTCCTTTACATCACATGGATGAAGTCCCAGCATTGGAAAACAATGCTCTGGGTATTGCTCCGTCAAACTAAACACTAAAGGGATTGATTCCGAATCTACGTTAGGGAGAAATAGTCGGCTAACCTTATTTTCAAGGCACCTTTGCATGAGCGCAGCGCGTAATTCTGGATCTTTTTCGTAATATAAATGGGTATGTGTATCGGTAAGGATCATGGTGCAAATTAACAAAAATGCCCTCAGTTTTCGCTGAAGGCATGTACTCTTATTTTATTAAGTGTTTCAACTGAATAATTTCTTTTTCTTCAAGATATCTCCATCTGCCACGAGGAAGATCTTTTTTAGTCAAGTTTGAATAAACTACTCGATCAAGCTTTACTACTTCATAACCTAGGCTTTCAAAAATACGACGAACAACCCTGTTTTTACCGCTATGAATTTGAATTCCAACTTCCTTTTTACTTCCACCAGCAACGTAACTCACCGCATCAGGCTTAATAACGCCATCTTCAAGCTCAATACCGAATAAAATTTTATTCATATCACCTTGAGATAAACTCTTATTTAACTCTACTTGATAAAGCTTAGTAATATTATTTCGTGGATGCGATAATTTCTCTGCCAAATCGCCATCATTGGTCATTAACAATAGACCAGTAGTGTTACGATCCAAACGACCAACAGGATAAATACGTTCACGAGATGCCTTTTCAACCAAACTCATGACAGTCTTACGCTCTTGCGGATCATCTGTTGTAGTAATATAATCTTTTGGCTTGTTTAATAGTACATAAACGTTCTTTTCACGTTTTAGGGCCTCACCATTATAGCGAACCGAATCCTTTGCGGGATCAACCTTGAAGCCCAGCTCGGTAACAGGCTCCCCATTCACAGAAACTACACCCGCAGCAATAAGCTCATCTGCCTTACGCCTTGAGCAAATACCCGCATTGGCAATAAAACGATTTAAACGGATTAGTCCGTCATCAGTTTTAGCTACTGCCGGCTTCTTACTACGCTTATTAACAAAACGCTCCTCGGAAGTCCACTTCTTATCCTCCGACCTAAATTTTGGACGGTCGGATGAAGAATATTCTTCTTTTACGCGAGATTTAAATGGTTTATCATTGAAGCGCTTAACAGGCGCATTTTTATCAGCATATTTATTTTCACGGGCAGCAAAGGGCTTATCTCCCGTTGAAGCTTTTGTAAATGGTCTTTTTTCACCACTAGGTCTGTTTCCGTAAGGTTTAGCACTTTGTGGTCTGTCGCCTTGCGACTTTTCTCCAAAAGCTCTCTTCTCTCCACTTGGTCTATTTCCATAAGGTTTAGATCCAAATGAACTTTCGCCTTGTGGTTTTCTGCCAAAAGAACGCTCCCCTGACGATTTTTCATCAGCACCACCCGAACGACCAAAACTTTTAGGGCTTCTTTTTTCGGATGAAAAGCTTGATCCTGATCTATCGTCTGCCTTTTTAAAACCTGCTTTGAAAGGTTTTTTAGAGTCATCGGAAAAGGACTTCTTCTTTGCACTGCCAGCGCCTTCAGCACGATCAGATTTAAAAGAATTAGCTTTTGATGACGAACTTGAAGTCCGTTTTGAATTGGTGGATTTGTCGTCCCGACTGTTCCTATTGTTTTTGAATGGCATGATTAATGTATATACCTTTTAGAGAGAACGACAAAGATAGTTAAAAATACGGAAAAGAGCTGAATTAATGAGAATTACGAATAAAAATCTCAAGCTTGAATTCGCAGAAACAGAAAGCCTTTAATTAGGCTCTAGTTCATAACTATTTGAAAATTAGATAAATATTGGTATCTTTGTATAACATTGACACCTAATATTATAAAAGAAAGGTTCAAAATGATAAAAAAACACCTGATAACTTGTTCAGGGATGCTAGCTTTGCTATTAACTGCCAAATTGTTTATATTTAGTAAACCGGCTGATATTGATAGCTTCATGAATATCGCTTCGGCATCATCCCAAAAGACAATCACCAACGATATTTACCTCCAAAATTTAAGCTTCGCAGAGGAGGCTTTCCCAATTGAAGATCAGCGAGTTATACGGAAAATGAAGGCTTATCTTAGAGCACATTCCCATCAAAAAATTCAAACGACTAAGCTCCACCATCTTGCAGAAAAATGGTTTCCTATCATCGAGCCCATTTTGAAAAAACATGGCATTCCTGCAGATTTTAAATACATGCCCTTAGTTGAAAGTGGTTTTAAGTATGGGACATCTCCTAAGGGTGCCGAAGGTTATTGGCAGTTTATGCCAAATACTGCCCGAAGTTTCGGATTAAAGGTTAATTCGAAGGTAGATGAGCGACATGACATTGAAAAATCAACCCTAGCGGCAGCCAAATACTTGAACTCTTTATACCGTGAGTTTGGAAGTTGGACGCTAGCTGCAGCAGCATATAATATTGGGGAGGGCGGACTAAGAAAGCAGATGAATCACCAAAAAGAAGATGATTATTTCAAGATAAAACTCAATAGAGAGACAGCCTCTTACGTATATAAATTGATTTCCATGAAAGAAATCATTGAAAACCCAACTCGCCATGGCTATAAAAGCAGAGTGACAACGCTATTATCGCAAGTAAATAAAAAACCGGAAAATCATTTTCCTTTTGAAGCCGGAAAGGCCTCAAAAACACCACAGATTTTGATAAACTAATCCTAATAAACCGAACAAAATGGGCTGAAGAAATTCAGCCTTTTTTGTATTCATGCCTTTCTGTTTACATTTCTTTTTAAAAAAAATTATTTAAAGCAGAATTAGGTAAAATTTTACTCTTTTATGCCTAATTATCGCGTGAAAAAAGAATCCCTACCTTAAAAAATCGCATCTTTGCAAAAATTCAGAGCGAGTATTCAATTTATGAATAAATCTAATCCCGACCTTGGCGAACAAAGTGAAGTAGAAGTATTTGGTGCTAGGGTTCATAACTTAAAAAATATTGATGTATCCTTTCCACGAAATAAGTTGGTTGTTATCACCGGACTAAGTGGCAGTGGGAAATCGTCATTAGCCTTCGATACCATCTATGCTGAAGGTCAGCGTAGATATATGGAGACCTTCAGTGCCTACTCCCGACAGTTTTTGGGTGGCATGGAGCGCCCGGATGTCGATAAAATATCAGGCTTAAGTCCCGTAATTGCCATCGAGCAAAAAACCACCAGCAAAAACCCTCGCTCAACCGTTGGTACAATTACCGAGATTTACGATTTCATGCGTCTTTTATATGCCCGTACTGGGGAGGCTTATTCTTATGTAAGCGGACAAAAAATGGAGCGCATGACAGAAGATCAGATTCTGAAAAGCATCATTGAGAAATTTAATGGACAAGCAATAAATATCCTCGCACCCGTAGTAAAAGGCCGTAAAGGGCATTACCGTGAGCTTTTTGAGCAAATCCGTAAGCAAGGTTATTTAAAAGTGCGTGTGGATGGAGAGATTTTAGACCTCTCGCCAAAAATGCAGCTCGACCGTTACAAAATACATGATATTGAGATGGTTATCGATCGCCTACTTGTAAGTGAAGACGATAAAAAAAGACTTTACGATTCTATACAGTCGGCCTTAAAAGTATCAAAAGGTATCATCAAAATCAGCGATAAAGAAAATAAAGAGTATTTCTACAGCAAATACTTGATGGATCCCATATCGGGAATATCCTATGATGAACCGCAACCCAATACCTTCTCATTTAATTCGCCTTATGGGGCATGTGAGCGATGTAATGGACTCGGTTATATTTTTGAGGTAGATAGAAACTCCGTAATTCCCAATCCGAAATTGAGCATTATGCAAGGAGGATTGGCTCCACTTGGCGAATATCGCGAGACTTGGGTATTTCAAATTTTAAAAGCTTTATCTAAAAAATATAATTTTTCTTTATCTACACCCATTGAAAAAATTCCGGAGGAGCTCATTGAGATTATTTTAAATGGCTCGGAAGATATAATTAGCGTTCCTGTTGAGTACAATAAATGGAATGTTCAAAATTATCAAATTGAGTTTGATGGCATCATAAAAATGCTGGAAGAACAAACAGAACGCCGTGGTGACGAAATTGGTGAAGATTTAGAGAATTACAGAATTTTAAAAAGCTGCCCTGAATGTTTGGGTGCGCGACTTAAAAAAGAATCGCTTCATATAAAAGTAGACCAGAAAAATATTTATGAACTCGCTTGCATGGATATTTCCAATCTAAGCAAATGGTTCGAGGGATTAGAAAATCGACTTACGGAGCGTCAAAACACCATTGCCAAGGAAATTTTAAAGGAAATACGCTCTAGAATAGGCTTCTTATTGGATGTGGGATTAAACTATTTAACCCTAGATCGAACGGCCAAAACATTATCGGGTGGTGAAGCGCAACGCATCCGTCTGGCAACACAAATTGGATCTCAATTGGTTAATGTGCTATATATTTTAGATGAGCCAAGCATCGGACTCCATCAAAGGGATAATGCACGTTTGATTTCGGCATTAAAAAATTTACGCGACATTGGAAATTCAGTCCTAGTTGTGGAGCATGATAAAGATATGATCATGAATGCCGACCATGTAATTGATATGGGACCGGCTGCGGGGGTGCATGGCGGACAAGTAGTGGGCCAGGGTACTCCTGCCGAATTTGCTAAGGCTCAAACACTTACCAATGATTATATCAGTGGAAGGAAGGAAATTGCTATCCCTAAACAAAGAAGAAAAGGTAATGGACATTCACTAATCCTTAAAAATGCAACAGGCAATAATCTGCAGAATGTTTCTGTCGAATTTCCTTTAGGAAAGCTAATCTGCGTAAGTGGTGTTTCTGGAAGTGGGAAGTCGACTTTGATTGCTGAAACCCTCTATCCAATTCTAAATCATCATTTTTTTAGGGCGAAGAAAAAACCTATGCCTTATAAAAAAATTGAAGGCTTGGAACATATTGACAAGGTTATTGAGATTGATCAAACACCTATCGGACGTACCCCAAGGTCGAATCCTTCAACTTATACCGGTGTATTTTCAGATATCCGAAACCTCTATGTTATGCTTCCTGAAGCGAAAATTAGAGGATATAAACCTGGCCGTTTTTCCTTCAATGTAAAGGGCGGTCGCTGTGAAACCTGCCAAGGTGCTGGCATGAAACTCATTGAAATGAATTTCTTGCCCGATGTGCAGGTCCCATGTGAGGAATGTAGCGGCAAGCGTTATAATCGTGAAACTCTGGAGGTTCGTTACCGTGGTAAATCGATTAGTGATGTTTTGGACATGAGCATCGAAGAGGCGGTAGCTTTTTTTGAGCCAATTCCAGCCATTTATCGCAAAATTAAAACTTTACAAGAGGTGGGATTAGGTTATATCCGCCTAGGGCAAGCATCTACTACCCTTTCTGGTGGCGAGGCTCAACGTGTTAAATTAGCCACCGAACTATCTAAAAAGGATACAGGAAATACCTTCTACATTCTAGACGAACCGACTACAGGACTCCATTTTGAAGATATTAATGTTCTTTTAGGTGTTTTAAATAGATTAGTAGATCAAGGAAATACCATTTTAGTGATTGAGCATAATTTAGATGTGGTAAAAGTTTCTGATTGGGTAATTGACTTGGGTCCGGAGGGTGGTTCAGGTGGCGGACAAATACTCTTTGAAGGCACGCCAGAGCAATTAATTAAGGTGGAAAAAAGCCATACAGGTAGATTTTTGAAGATGGAGTTTTAGTAGGCGTATCTAAAAATTTTAATCGATTTAACCTCCCCCTACCCCCTCTAGAGGGGGACATGCACAGCGACCTCTGCAATCGCTGCTATAAAAAATACATATCATTATTTACTAGTAGTGAATAGGCGCCTAGTATCCCCCGCAGGTGGGGGAATAAAAGGGGTTGGAATCTGCTTAGCAGTGAAATTATTATTAATATTCCTCCACCTACCACCCTCAATGAGGGAGACATGCACAGCGATCTCTGCAATCGCGCTATAAAAAATACAGATCATTATTTACTAGTAGTGAATAGGCGCCTAGTATCCCCCGCAGGTGGGGGAAT
>NZ_JAFEIG010000035.1 GCF_017495225.1 Daejeonella sp.
TCGAATTAAATATATTTGTTTTTTGAAGAGGACAGGTCGCGACCTGTCCCTACGGAATATTAATTGCAAATAATTTTATTTGATATCTATCGTAATCTAAACCAACAACATATTCGAATTAAATATATTTGTTTTTTGAAGAGGACAGGTCGCGACCTGTCCCTACGGCGCGAATGCATAACCGTTCCCTAAAAAATCTCCTCCGATCCCTAAAAAATCGAATTTTTCTAAAAATGTTTTTTCTACCTTTTCTTACATGCAAATGCACAAATACAAAAAGCATTACATGATTAAAATTTCCAATGATGAGATCTAGAAAAAGTAACAGGAAACAAAATTTCAATTATGCTAGTGAAGGGATTTATTTCATAACATCTTGCTGTAAAGGAAGAGTTCATCATTTTGGAGAAGTGATAAATGATGTGATGGACTTAAACGAATTTGGATTAATTGCTCAAAATCAAATTTTATGGTTAGAAAAACAGTATCCATATATTTCCTTACATAATTCCGTAGTTATGCCTAACCATGTACATATTTTATTTGAAATCGTCGTAGGGACAGGTCGCGACCTGTCCTCCAACACCGCAAAGAGGACAGGTCGCGACCTGTCAACTTCACCCATAAATAGGACAGGTCGCGACCTGTCCCTACCGAAAATAAAATCCGTTTCATCATTAATAGGAGCATTTAAAACCACCACATCAAAATCAATACATTTGGCAGGCAATTACTCTTTTTCGTGGCAAAGGTCATTTCATAATCGAATTGTTAATGATTCCAGAAAATATGATCTCATAAATAAATATATCACAGAAAATCCTAAACTCTGGAATCAAGATATTTTTAATAAGTTCACTAACCCTAATTATAAAGAAAATTAAATTTTCGTTATAGAGAAAGATTAAAAAAAACAATTAGCTTACTTTGACTAAAAACGGTCAAGGCTATTCAGGCATGCACAAACTGACAACTCTTAACTGACAACTCTCAACTGATAACTCTCAACTAATTTTTAACAAAAAAAGCCACCCTTTTCAGAGCAGCTTCATTTGAAATTTTATAGCTATTAAGCCTGTTTTGCAAGCTGAATATTCATACTTAATTTGATATCATCACCCACAACAATTGCTCCGGCTTCGGTGATACCATCCCAAGTTAATCCGAATTCTTTACGACTAATTTTACCTGTAACTTCAAAACCTGCCTTTTTATTTCCGTAAAAATCTGTTGCAACACCACCAAACTCAACGTCTAATTTAACTTGCTTGGTTACATTTTTAACGGTTAAATCGCCAGTTAAAGCGTAATCGTCACCATCCTTCTTAAATGAAGTTGATTTGAAAGAAATTTTTGGGAACTGCTCCGCATCAAAAAAGTCGGCCGACTTTAAATGCACATCTCTTTGCTCCTGATTTGTATCAATGCTGTTTACATCCATTGAAAATTGAATGGAAGCATCCTGAAAATCTGCTGTTGATGTTTCAAGCGCACCTTCAAAAGATTTAAAAGTTCCAGTAACCGTTGAAATAACTAAATGCTTCACCTTAAAGTGAACCTCCGAATGCATTGGGTCAATAAGCCAATTTGTTTTTACTGCTGATTCCATATTTTATATTTTTTAGTTAAATAATTCATTTCAAAATACAAAGATAGAAAAATAGATGTTTAAACATGTAATTTTAAGGTCATATCAGAATTGCTTAAAAACAAGCCTAAACAATAAAAAAGGGGCCTATAGCCCCTTTGAAATATCAAAAAAAATGATTATATTACTAGTTGCCTTTATTTTACGATATCAATCGTATAATTAATTTCTACTCCACCAGCAACAAGCATATCATGCACTGAACAGTATTTTTTAACTGCTAATTCGGCGGCACGTTCAGCTTTGGCGGGATCAATATCCCCCTTGAGGGTAAAAGTCATGTCAATTTTGGTAAACACTGGTGGCAACTCTTCTCTACGCTGCCCTTCCACACTTACAGAAAAATCTTTAAGATCTTGTTTTTGTTTTTTCAAAATAGATACCAAATCCAAGGCGCTACATGAAGCCAAAGCCATCAAAACCATTTCCATGGGTCTAACACCTAAGCCTTCGCCGCCCAGTTCAGGCGAGCCATCAATATGAACTTTTACGCTTGATGAAGGTGCCGATGCTTCAAAGTGCACTGCATCATTTACTCTCTTTAATTCTACTTTCACGATCTTCTATTTTTGCGCAATTTAAAGAATTTACTCAGCATTCGCACGAAACATCAAACTCCCAACAGTAAGATTTGTACGAGGATCAATCAAAATAGCCCCCCCATTCAATTTATTTTCCTGGTATAAATCAAAAGCGAGCGGCTCGGCAGTCCGGATGCTCACTCTCCCAATATCATTCAATTGGAAGCTATCCGCATCTACTTTCTCTAAGGTATTGATATTCACTCTATAAAGAATTTCGCGAATTTTACATTTAGTAAGCTTACTATTATGTTGTAAAAGGTACATGATTGAAGGGTCGAGCACTTTAGTATCCATCCAGCATAAATCGGCCTCAATAGATTGAGAAAGAATAGGTTCATGGGAAGAATTCACCAAAATATCACCCCTACCGATATCAATATTATCCTTTAAATGAATAGTTACAGATGAGCCAACTAACGCCACATCTTGCTCCTGCATATTGATTTCAATCTTGCTAATTTCAGATTTTATGCCCGAAGGAAGCACGGTAATTTTATCGTTAATTCGGAAACTTCCACTTAAAATCCTACCTGCATATCCGCGATAATCGTGCAGCTCATCCGTTTGAGGGCGAATAACCCACTGGACTGGCATTCTTGCTTGCGCAGATTTTTTATCCTCATTTACTTCGATGCTTTCCAAATGACCTAAAAGACTTTCCCCATCATACCAAGGCATGTTTTGGGATCTATTCACAATATTGTCGCCTTTCAAAGCACTAACAGGGATATAAGTCACCTCTTTAAGCTGTAATTTCTGAGCAATTTCGGCATAGGCTTCACGAATAGCATTGAAAGCATTTTCGCTATAATCAAGCATATCCATTTTATTGATACACACCACCACATGTTTTAGCTCTAACAAAGAAACTAGGAAAGAATGCCTAACAGTTTGCTCAACTACCCCATTGCGAGCATCTACCAAAATAATCGCCAAATCGGAGTTAGAAGCACCTGTAACCATGTTACGAGTGTATTGAATATGGCCTGGAGTATCCGCAATTATAAACTTTCGACGCTCCGTCTGAAAATATTTATAGGCTACATCAATGGTAATTCCTTGCTCCCGCTCAGCTTTTAGTCCGTCGGTTAAAATAGCCAAATCAATCGTTCCATCATCATTTTTACGATTCGACTGTTGTAAAGCTTCGAGTTGATCAGCAAGAATAGATTCGCTATCGTATAGCAAGCGACCAATCAAAGTGCTTTTGCCATCATCCACACTACCGGCAGTAAAAAATTTCAGTAAATCCATATTAAAAATAGCCTCCCTTCTTACGATCTTCCATGGCAGCTTCCGACACTTTATCATCCATACGGGCCCCTCTTTCACTAATTTTGGACCGTTTAATCTCTTCGATGATATCATCAATTTGATCCGCATCCGACTCTACAGCGGCTGTGCAGGTCATATCGCCTACCGTTCTAAAACGAACATTTTTACGTTCAATTTTATCTTCCGCATCCATATTCAAACAATCGGCAGCAGCCATTAACTGGCCATTCCTAGTAATCACATCTCTTTGATGTGCAAAATATATTGATGGTAATTCAATTTTCTCTCTACGGATATAATTCCAAACATCTAACTCCGTCCAATTGCTGATTGGGAAAACCCTAACATTTTCACCAGGGTGAATCTTACCATTGAAAATATTCCATAATTCTGGACGCTGACGTTTTGGATCCCATTGACCAAACTCATCGCGAACAGAAAAAATACGTTCTTTCGCCCTTGCCTTTTCCTCATCTCTACGAGCACCACCAATACATGCGTCAAACTTACCTTCAGCAATAGTATCAAGCAATGTAACCGTTTGCAAGGCGTTCCTGCTCGCATTCTTTCCTTTCTGCTCAATAACCTTACCTTGATCAATCGAGTCTTGTACATGGCCTACAATCAATTTTTCGCCTATACGAACAATCATCTCATCCCTAAAGCTGATGGTTTCAGGAAAATTATGCCCTGTATCAATATGTACCAAAGGAAATGGGAATTTACCCGGCCTAAAAGCCTTTTCTGCAAGTCTGACCAATGTAATCGAATCCTTCCCTCCCGAAAAAAGAAGAGCAGGCCTCTCAAACTGTCCGGCAACCTCGCGCAAAATAAAAATCGCTTCGGCCTCCAACTGGTCTAAATACGTAGTGTCTTGTTTATTCATATTTTCATTATTGATGCGAGCGCATCAGATTATCAATTTCACTTAAGAAGAATGTAAGCCACATTCCTTTTTATCCTGATCTTCCCACCACCAACGACCGGCTCTAAAATCTTCACCATCTTTCACTGCGCGAGTACAAGGTGCGCATCCAATGCTCGGGAATCCCTTGTCGTGCAATGGATTATAAGGAATATTATAGATTTTAATATAATCCTTAACCTGCTCCAAGGTCCAGTTAAAAATGGGATGAAATTTATGTAATCCATTTGCGGCATCCCATTCCACAGCATGCATGTCTTCACGGTTAGGCGACTGCTCAGCACGAATACCTGTAATCCACAACGAATTTCCTGCTAAAGCACGTTTGAGAGGTTCAATTTTTCTGATTCCACAGCATTCCTTTCTATTGGCTACCGATTCATAAAAACTAGATGGGCCCTTTTCAGAAACCATTTTTTCAACTTGCTCTGTATGAGGATAATAAGCTTCAATTGCTACGCCATAACGCTCAATTGTACGGTTCCAGACATAGTAAGTCTCTGGAAATAATCGCCCTGTTTCAAGCGTAAAAACTTTAATATCTAATTTATTAGTAAAAATGATGTGAGAAATCACCTGATCTTCCCAGCCAAAACTTGTTGAAAATATAACTTTCCCAGGAAAGCACTCCACCATTTTTCGAAGCGATTCTTCGATGCTTAATCCTGCTATTTCCGCTAATATTTCAACTGATTTATCCATTTTTACTATTTTGATTGATTAAGTGCATTTGTTAAATCATTTAGGATATCATCGATATCCTCTAATCCCACAGAGATACGAATGCTCCCAGGATAGATTCCTATTTGAGCACGTTCTACATCACTTAATTTAGAATGAGTGGTAGATGCTGGATGAGTAACAATCGACCTAGTATCACCTAAATTTGGAGACAAACGAATCATTTGCAGAGCATCCATAAATCGCTTAGCGCGATCAAAACCTCCCTTAACGATAAATGTAACTATCCCACCTCCCTGCTTCATCTGGCGCTTAGCCAATTCATATTGAGGATGCGAAGGTAAAAACGGATAGCGTACAAGTTCAACTTCTGAATGTTGCTCCAATGTTTCGGCCACTTTTAATGCATTTGAACAATGTCTGTCCATGCGTACCGAAAGTGTTTCAAGACTTTTGGAGATCGTCCATGCATTGAATGCCGACATTGCTGGGCCTGTATGCCTGATGAAAAACATAAGTTCCTTCATCAAATCTTTGCGACCAACCACCACTCCTCCTAGCACTCTACCTTGTCCGTCCATGTATTTTGTAGCCGAATGACTCACCAAATCGGCACCAAAATGAATAGGTTTTTGTAAATATGGGGTGGCAAAGCAATTATCAACGTTCAAAATAAAGTTGTGCTTTTTCTTTAGTTGTCCCAACCATTCTAAATCTACCAGCTCTAAACCAGGATTTGATGGCGTTTCTAGGAAAACCATTTTCGTTTCTGGGCGTAGCGCAGCTTCAAATTCCTCAGGCTTGGAGGCATCTACATAAGTAGTTGTGATTCCCCAGCGAGGCAATAAAACTGTAAAAAGTTGATGCGTAGATCCAAAAATGGAACGAAAGGCTACGATATGATCACCACTTCGCAATAAGCCGGCAATTGAAGCAAAAACTGCTGCCATTCCCGTAGAAAAAGCCAATCCTGCTTCAGCACCTTCAAAATCACGAACCTTTTCAATAAATTCGGTCGTGTTTGGGTTAGAATAGCGAGAATAAATATTGCCCTCAATCTCTTCCGCAAACATGGCTCTACCGTGTTCTGCATCATCAAATACAAAGCTAGATGTTAAATATAGAGGTACAGAATGCTCTCTATTTGATGAGCGAGCTACTTGAGTACGAATTAATTTGGATTGTTCTTTCATTTTTATTGAAGATTTTGAGCTAATTAAATAAAATTATCGCAATTAAGCCTAAAATCTTAAATATTGATGTTTCAGCTTCTTTATTTAGCACTATCAAATTAATATTTGATATTAATCATGTTTATTCTTCTCAATATAAAACGAATTGATATTGATGGATAATTAAATGCAATTACAAAAATAGAATAATGTATATAGATTTAGTAGACTTTATTTGAAAAAAAAGGTTTAAACCTTTAAATTATCTAATAAATGTCCTTCACGGCGGATTACATCAGCAATGCTAGTCTCACTTAAAATTTTCAAAGTGGCATTTCTAACTTCCAAAAACACATCACGAACGCCACATGTTGCTTCATTTGAGCATTCTTCACAGCGTTGATAAAAATTGAGACTTACACAAGGCAGAAGTGCTATGGGACCACCGGTAAGGCGTAAAACTTGAACAACAAAAATCTCTGCAGGATCTTTTACTAGTCCGTAGCCACCCCCAGCCCCTTTTTTACTATACAGCAGCCCCGCATTCCTCAGGTCCAACAATATTTGTTCTAGAAATTTTTTAGGAATATGTTCTTCCGAAGCAATTTTTTGGATCTGCATGGGTGCTTCACCAAAATTTTTACCCAAGATAACAAGGGCTTTTATTGCATATCGCGTCTTTTTTGAAAGCATATTCTATTTAGGATATTTCTTAGAACAAATTAACGGAAATTCTTTTTATAAATTAATGAATCGATTTTCGAGGAATTGAAATGCTCATTAAAGGGCATCCTTTAATACTTGTTCTTTTTGTCCTAAATCAGTCCTTTTAAGCAAATTACTGACACGAAGCAATAAAAAAATAGAGACTATAGAAAGGAAAACGATAATGTAGCCAAGGGTATCATAATTTTCTAGCGGACTAAATTTATCTTTTTGTACAACCACTAAGCCTCCAAATGCAGCTGCTAGTCCCCCAGCTATTTGCTGCAATGAAGCATTAATTCCCATAAATGCGCCACGATCTTGTTTTTCGGGAAGTGCTGAACTTAAAGCTACTGCTGGCACCATTCTACTCATAATTCCGATCATAAAACCTAGATTCATAACAATTACAATCCAAAAGGCTACGGGACCAAGATTAGTATAAATAATCACCACCACACTTAGAAAAATGGAGGCGATGCTAAAAATGGTAAACTTATCGAAACGATCACTAAGTTTCCCGATAATGGGCATAATAATTAGGGCAGTAATACCCGAAACCATGTATAAGATAGGCAATTGCTGGGCACTAACATGAAGGTTATTGATGGCAAAAGCACTTCCCCATGGCATCATCATAAATCCGCCAAGCGAAAGAAATGCTGTTGCTAAAAACCCGATTCTATACTTTTTTTGAGATAAAGTATGCCATAAATGGGCAACGGCATTACGTTCAGATTTAATGTGGAGATGTTCCCTTACAGGTTTAAGCTTAATTAATGTGAAAAAGCAAATAGTTATTGCCAAAACAACAATCATAAAAAACGGAGATTGCCAACCCCAATAATTAGCGATATATAAACTGATAGGAATTCCAAGAACCTGGCTAGCGCCAAATCCCATTTGAAGGTAACCGATTACCCTTCCTCTTTTTTCAATGATAAAAAGATCAGTAACAATAGCCATAGATATGGACCCGATTACCCCACCAAATATTCCGGTAAAAATTCTGGCGGCCAAAAGTTGGGGGTAGTTTTGGGCTAAGCCACAAAAAAGTGTTCCAGCGATGAAGCCTAGGTAAAAAAAGATTAATAATTTTTTGCGGTCAAAACGATCTGCAAAACCGGCCGTTAGCAATCCTGAAATCCCCGCACTAAAGGCATAAGCTGAAACAGATAACCCAAATTGAGTAGTGCTTAGTCCCATAGATTTCATCAACATATCCCCCAAAGGAGACATGACCATAAAGTCTAGAACAACGGTAAACTGTGTTAAAGCCAATATAACAACTACAAAAATTTCATAAGCCGAAAGCTTAAAAGTCTTTTGAGTTGATGCAATACTTAGGCCCATGGCATTATTAAAATTTCATAAAATATGGAGCAAGATACGCAAAAAAGGCTTTTTATCTCTCAAAAATCGCTTTCACAAGCAATAATTGATCAGTTCCGCATAATCTGTGCCGAATTAAAAAAATCAACTATATTTAATCAAAACAAAACCATGAATAAAATTCTACTTACTCTTCTTGTAATTTGCCTTAATTGCAACATTTTCGCACAAAATGTGAGCCTTAAGCAGGATAAAATTATTTATTATGGGAAAGAGCATTTTATCATTGAAGGAAGTGGCATCCCTGAACAGGAAAAGGAAAGCCCCTATGATAGGCTACCCCTTGCATCTAAAGAAAAAGTAAGAAAAGCGGTTTGGGATCTATCTAAAAATTCGGCGGGAATTACGATTAGATTTTTTTCTAACTCAAGCCAGATAAAGATTAAATGGGATCTTTTAAATGATACCCGAATGAACCACATGGCTGAAACAGGCATCAAGGGGGTAGATTTATACACACGCGTAAATGGAGAATGGAAATATGTAAATACTGGGAAACCAACTGGGAAAAACAATGAGGCTGGTCTGGTAAGTACCCTTTCGAAAGAAAATCGTGAGTTTAAAGTCTGGCTGCCTCTTTACGATGGTGTGACTAAATTGGAGATTGGAATTGACAGTCTGGCGAGCATAGAAAAGCCTATGGCTAGCAATAAATTGCCTATTGTTTTTTATGGGACAAGCATCACTCAAGGTGGATGTGCATCTCGTACGGGAATGGCCTATACGACAATTATTTCAAGGAAAATGGATGTAGATTGCATCAATTTAGGATTTAGTGGGAATGGGAAAATGGAAAGTGCTGTTGTAGATGTTATTGCTGGCATCAAGGCCTCATTTTACGTAATTGACTGTCTGCCAAACATGACTGTTGCTGAAGTGACTGAGCGTGTTGGGCCCCTTGCACAAAATTTGAGAGCAGGTAATGAAAATACACCCATTGTATTTGTAGAGAACATTGAATACTCTAAAATCTTTTATGAGGAGGCCACTAGAAAATTAATTCAAGATAAAAATGACGCTTTAAAAGCAGAATTTGAGAAACTGCAAAAATTGGGCATGAAAAACATACACTACATCTCTGCTAAAAATGCTATTGGCAATGATAATGAAGCTACTGTTGATGGTGTACACCTAACCGATTTAGGTTATATGCGCATGGCAGATCACTTAATAAAAGAATTCAACAAAAAGAATATACGAATAAAAACTGAATAAAACAAGAAAAAAGCGATTTATTCGCTCTTGAATTATTCAAATCGCTCTTTCAGGAAGTTTCCTGTAAAGGAGTTTTCTACTTTTATTAACTCTTCCGGCACACCTTCAAAAACAACATTACCACCATTATTTCCACCTCCGGGACCGATATCTATGATCCAGTCGGCACATTTGATAACATCCATATTATGTTCAATTACGATAATGGTATTCCCTTGTTCTATGAGAGCATCAAAAGATTTAAGCAATTTCTTGATATCGTGAAAATGAAGTCCCGTAGTTGGTTCATCAAAAATAAAGAGTGTTTTACTGCTATTATTGCCTTTTACTAAGAATGAAGCTAATTTAATCCTTTGCGCTTCACCACCAGAAAGCGTATTTGATGATTGTCCCAAATGAACATAACCTAAGCCCACATCAGCAAGAGGCTTTATTTTGGCTACAATTTTGGCTTCCGAATGGAAAAACTCGAGTGCCTCATCGATGGTCATATCAAGCACTTCAAACACGTTTTTATCCTTATAAGTTACATCCAGCACATGCTGTTTAAAGCGTTTTCCATCACATGCTTCACAAGGAAGGTAGATATCCGCCATAAATTGCATTTCAATTTTCACTTCACCTTCACCCTGACAAACATCACATCTTCCACCCTCCACATTGAATGAAAATGCCGAAGGTTTTAGTCCCGATGCTTTTGCTGCCCCTTGAGAAGCAAATAAATTACGAATTTCATCCCAGGCCTTCACATAAGTAACAGGATTAGAACGTGAAGATCGGCCAATTGGATTTTGATCTACAATTTCTACCTGCTCAATTTTATTAAAATCGCCATCAATAGAATCGTAAGCCCCTGTTTGCTCTCCCGAATAATTGCCAATTGCCTTTTGTACAGCAGGTTGCAAAATACGTTTTACCAAAGAAGTCTTACCCGAACCAGAAACCCCCGAAACTACAGTCAATACATTAAGAGGAAACTTAACATCCACATGTTGAAGATTATTTTCTCTTGCTCCCTTAATTTCGATAAAATCGCTCCATTTTCTACGAGTTGCTGGGATAGCGATAGATTGTTTTCCACTTAAATATTGGCCGGTAAGGCTCTCTTCAGATTTCAATATCTCGGAGAAAGTCCCCGTAAAGACTAAATTACCCCCATGAGTCCCCGCTTCAGGACCGATATCAATAATATGATCTGCAGCTTTCATGATTTCTTCCTCATGTTCAACCACAAGAACGGTATTTCCAACATTACGAAGCGACATCAAGACCTCAATAAGACGCTGGGTATCACGCGGGTGCAATCCAATGCTAGGTTCATCAAGCACATAAACCGATCCCACCAGCGAGCTCCCTAAAGAAGTTGCTAAATTAATACGTTGCGATTCACCACCAGAAAGCGTATTTGACAGCCTATTAAGAGTTAAATAGCTCAATCCCACATCATTTAAGAATTTGATGCGGTTTGTAATTTCCATAAGCAAGCGCTTAGAGATTTTCAATCTTACAGGATCAAGCTCTAGATTTGAGAAAAAATCCAATGCCTTATCAAGTGGCATAAGCACAATATCGGTAATCGAAAGATCCGCAATTTTGACGTTCGAAGCGTCCTGTCGGAGTCGGCTACCAAGGCATTCAGGGCAATTCGTTTTACCACGATATCTAGAAAGCATCACTCGGTATTGTATTTTATAGGTTTGAGCTTCTAACTCCTTAAAAAAATCATCTAACCCGCTGAAATATTGATTACCGGTCCACAGCAACTGCTTCTGCTCTGCTGTAAGCTGATTATAAGCGCGATGGATAGGGAAATCAAATTTCAAGGCATTTTTCACGAGACGATTAAGCCATTCGCCCATTTTTTCGCCCCTCCAAGGAGCAATGGCGCCATCAAAAACAGATTTACTTTTATCAGGAACCACTAGATCCTCATCGATACCCACAATACGGCCATAGCCTTCACATCGTTTACAAGCACCAAAAGGATTATTAAAACTAAAGAAATTGGGGGAAGGTTCTTCGAAGCGTATCCCATCAAGTTCAAAACGATCGCAAAAAAAATGTTTTTGACCGTTTACATCGAGATAGCAATCGCCACGACCTTCAAAAAAAGCTGTTTGTACAGAATCAGCTGTGCGGCTTAAAGTTTCCTCATCATCAGCCACAGAAACCCGATCAATTACAATTTGAATGGCAACATCATTGCCAGAGATAATATTTCCGCTCGATTGATCATCCAAGATATCTTCAATTTTGGATAGTTTATCGTTAATTAAAACACGGGTAAAGCCTTTTTGAAGCAAAACTGCAAGCTCTTCCTTTAGAGAACGGTCGTTATGAGGATGTAAGGGGCACGACACAGTTACTGAAGTACCCTCTTCAAGAGTAGCAATAAAGTTAATTAGGTCGGTAACGGTATCTTTTTTAACCTCCCTACCCGAAATAGGAGAAATAGTTTTCCCAATACGAGAGAACAGTAATTTTAGATAATCGTAAATCTCGGTGGAAGTACCAACTGTTGAACGAGGATTGCTTGTAATTACCTTTTGTTCAATGGCAATAGCGGGAGCAATACCTTTAATATAATCCACATCGGGCTTATTCATTCGGCCCATAAACTGACGGGCATAAGATGATAAACTTTCTACATATCGCCTCTGTCCTTCCGCATAAAGCGTATCAAAGGCTAAAGACGATTTTCCAGAACCAGACATTCCGGTAATGACTACGAGTTTATTTTTAGGAATAGCGACGTCAATATTCTTTAAATTATGAACCCTCGCACCTTTGATAATAATATATTTTTTTGGATCTCTTTCCGCTTCTTTATTCATTGTAGAACTTAACACTGCTTTTAACTCGTATATATTGGTAAACCCGATATTTCGAATTGCAAAAATACGGCTATAAGAGCTTAATATAGAATGATTTTGATTAAAATTTAATTTTGGCAAAATTTTTGCTTAAATCAAGTATTACACTATTTCATTTTACAATTAAAGGAGGAATTCTATCGAATAAACTATACTCAAACAGATTTAATTATCTACATCAACAAGAATTAATTATGAGTAATACTGATATTCGTTCGATAAGTGACCAAGATTTGGTACAGCAATACATTAATGGGCATGAAGCGAGTCTGGAGGAACTTATTCGCAGACATAAATCCAAAATATACACATCAATTTACCATTTAGTAAAGGATTCCTACTTAGCAGAGGATATTTTCCAAGATACATTTATAAAGGTTATCAATACCCTCAAAACTTCAAAGTATAATGAAGAGGGTAAATTTTTGCCCTGGGTGATACGTATTTCGCATAATCTTGTAATAGATCACTTCAGAAAAGAAAAGCGCAAGCCGATGGTAGCCAATGTGGAGGGTTTTGATATTTTCGACGTGATCAAGGTGCATGATGAAAGCACTGAAGATCGTATGATAAGAGAGCAAAACCACAAAGATTTAAGGGTATTAATACATTTACTTCCTTCGGAGCAGAAAGAAGTATTAATTATGCGCCATTTTGGGGAACTAAGTTTCAAAGAAATTTCGGATATCACGGGTGTAAGCATCAACACAGCATTGGGCAGAATGCGCTATGCCTTAAATAATTTAAGGAAAATGATGCAAACAAAGGAATTGGCATTAAAGAATATTTAAAAAATATATTTTCTCGGTAAAACATTCCTATCTTAAATGCGTTTTAATTAAAAATAAGATTGCGTATGATAGAAATTACTACTCCAGAAACGAACTCTTTACAAGAGACAAAATCAGATATTGACCCTAATTTGGAGGAACTTAATGCTGAGGATCAGTCTTTTTATTCATCCATTGTGCCCGATTTAAATGCGATGCTTGAGGATCCTAATCCAGAAATTATCAATAAAATAGTAAATTACTCCAAATCAGTATAAAAATCAGAAAGGCCAAATAAAAATTTGGTCTTTTTTGTGAGAATGTTTGATGTTTAGAGGACTATATTTGTACTGTGTTAAGAAAAGACAGATATAAAGCCTTTGTTGAATATTTCGCTTCCCATCAGCCAGAAGCGGAGACCGAATTACATTATGAGAACCCCTATCAGTTATTGGTAGCAGTAATATTATCAGCACAATGTACCGATAAAAGAATCAATCAAGTTACACCTAAACTATTTGAGCGTTTTCCAACACCCGAGAGTCTGGCTCAATCCAATTCTGAGGAAGTCTTTGGATATATAAGGAGCGTTAGTTACCCTAATAATAAGGCAAAGCATTTGGTTGGGATGGCCGAAAAGCTGGTACATAATTTTGGCAGTGAAGTGCCATCATCAATTGAAGACCTTCAAACTTTACCAGGCGTAGGCCGAAAAACAGCCAATGTAATTGCATCGGTGATATTTAGCGCTCCAGCAATGGCTGTTGATACGCATGTATTTAGAGTTTCTAATCGCATTGGATTAACAAGAAATGCTAAAACACCACTTGCAGTAGAAAAGCAATTGGTAGAATTTCTTCCCAAGGAAAAAATACACATTGCCCATCATTGGCTTATTTTACATGGCAGGTACGTCTGTTTAGCTCGTAGTCCGAAGTGTACAATATGCCCATTATCAAGCATTTGCAAATATTTTGCCCAAAGTCAGACCGAGGGTGCACTAAAAAAAGCGGAGGCTTTAGAATTAAAAAAGAAGCGCGAATTAAAAAAGAAGCAAGCGGCAAAGAAGACGGGCAGTATTTTGAAGAAAATGGCTGCAAAAGAAAAAAACAAGAATAAAATAATCAATTAATCAATATATTGAAAACCGTTTACTAAAAATATTAACACATTTTGATAAAATTTTTAGCATTTATAAAATAAATTTTTATTTTTGAGGACGATAAACTAAAAAAATGAGCAACGCAGATAAATTAAAAGCTTTACAGCTTACGCTGGATAAACTTGAAAAATCATACGGAAAAGGCACCGTTATGAAGTTAGGCGATAATGCAGTGGAGGCGATTGAGTCTATTTCAACCGGTTCCATAAGTCTTGATATTGCATTGGGTATTGGCGGACTACCAAAGGGTCGTGTTATTGAAATTTACGGTCCGGAATCTTCCGGTAAAACTACACTTGCCATCCATGCGATAGCTGAAGCACAGAAAAAAGGTGGTATTGCGGCATTTATTGATGCGGAACATGCTTTTGATAAGTTTTATGCTAGTAAACTGGGTGTTGACATTGAAAACTTATTGATTTCACAACCGGATAATGGTGAACAGGCATTAGAAATTGCTGACAATTTGATACGTTCAGGTGCTATTGACATCATCGTAATCGACTCTGTTGCTGCTTTAGTACCAAAAGCTGAGATTGAGGGTGAGATGGGTGATTCAAAAATGGGTTTACATGCTCGTTTAATGTCGCAAGCCTTACGTAAATTAACGGGCACAATTTCAAAGACTGGATGTTGCTGTATTTTCATCAACCAGTTACGTGATAAGATTGGTGTGATGTTTGGCAGTCCTGAAACAACAACAGGTGGTAATGCCCTTAAATTTTATGCTTCTGTACGTTTAGATATACGTCGTATTTCACAAATTAAAGATACCGACGAAGTTTCAGGAAACAGAGCGAAGGTTAAAGTTGTGAAAAACAAATTGGCTCCACCTTTCCGAATTGCTGAGTTTGACATTATGTTCGGACAAGGGATTTCGAAGGCGGGGGAGATTATCGACCTAGGTGTTGACTTTGAAATTATTAAAAAAGCAGGCTCATGGTTTAGCTATGGCGATACAAAATTAGGTCAGGGGCGTGATGCTGTAAAGCAATTATTGCTCGATAACCCAGATTTGATGGATGAGCTTGAAGCAAAAATCAAGGACACTGTAACAGCTGACAAGCTTGAAGAAAAGGAATAGTCTTTCAAAAATTAAAGGCAATTCTTAAAATATTTTCACTAAGCCCGCATTATTAATGCGGGCTTTTTTTATGCAAAAAGGTAAAAGCTTAATTTACTTTCAACTGCTTATGGAGCCAGCTTTCCATATTTTCACGCTGCTCGGGATAAAGCCAATGACCAGTTTCCTGAGCTATGAACAGTGTTTTTGGTGCTGAAATAACGTTGTAAGCGGCATACATGGATGTAGGCGGACAAGTTTCATCGTTAAATCCCCAGCTATACATTCCTGGCACTTTCAACAATTTGGCAAAATTTACCACATCATAATAGGCGCTAGTTTTAATCTTATCAGCTGTACTAGTTTGCGTAGCATTTCCCTTATTAAATAAATGTGGCCAACCGCCAGCACGACCAATCATAAAACCAGTCAAATCACTTAAGGCTGGATAATAAGCGCCTAAAAACTTAACCCGAGAGTCAAGAGCTGCGGTAATGATGGATAAGGCACCACCCTGACTGCCACCTGTTACACCCAAAGTAGAACCATCGTACTGTGCAAGTGAAGTTAGGAAATCGTTAGCGCGAATGCAGCCCATATAAACCCTTTTATAATAATAACGATCACGGTCGTCGAGATTGGAGGATTGATATCCAGACAATGCACCGGCCGCTAGATTAGCATAAACGTTAGGATCCATGGTTACTGGCACACCATGAATACCAATTTCTAAGGTGATTACACCTTTCTCGGCAGTGGCAACATCCCCATTATAGGGTCTTACACCAGCGCCTGGGACTCTAAGCAATGCTGGATACTTCCCTTCCTTTTTAGGGACACATAGAATTCCGTAGATCCTGCTCCCAAGGCGAAAATTTTGAAAACTAACATGATAAACATTCACTTTTTCTGTGGAGCGTTCAGGCAATAAGGTCATACGTGAATCCATAGGGATTTTGGCCAATTCAGCTTTAGATTCATCCCAAAATTGTGTAAAATCTGAAGGAATAGTTTCTGCAGCAGGTTTAATTTTATCTGGGTTAAAGCCAACAGTAGCCAAACCCTTATAGGTTTTACCATTAACTTCGGCGGATACAGTACAACGATAAAAACCTGGAGTGGTCATAGTACCACCACTGATAGTATGCTGGCCATCCTCAAGTTCAAGAGCACCAGAGACTTCACTAGCCATTCTTTCAGGTCCCAGTTCATATTTTACCTTCACGTTTTTCAGGGGGTTACCATACTGGAGAACTGAGACTTTAAATTTGACTTTTTCACCAATATTGTATTGCCAATTTGCATGATCTGGGGCAATTATAAGCTTTACATTTTGCTCAACAGGCTGAGTATAAGCTTGCAAGGAACAAACAAAAAACAAGATGACAAATACTAAAGATTTGATTTTTTCCATTTAATAAAAGGTTATACAAGAAATAAGGAAAGCAAAAGACAATTAAGTCCTTCCCAATTTCTGTAGGTTAAAAATTATTAAATGTTAAATTCGACAATAAAGGACTTTAAAGCAAATTTATTTTAGAGCACAAAAAGAATTGAGCCAAATTAAATTTAAGAAATTTAGGGTCAATTATTTACCCTTGGTCATAAAGTACATGAACCAAACACCCACAATCACAATAAAAGCGAGAATATATAGACCTATTTTGCCTTTGCGTTTATCTTGACGCATTACCCAAATCAATAAACCTATTAAAGGAATTAAGAAAACTAAATAGAAAATAAGACTTACTGCGCTCATAATATGTATTTGTAAAGCTTCTTTTTATAATTTTAGAGAAGCATAAAAAAATTAAAACTTCATTCGGGCCATTGGAGCAACATCTTGTCCAACAAAATCCTTATTTAGAAATTTATAGTATCCTGCTATTGCAATCATTGCTGCATTATCAGTACAATATTCAAATTTAGGTATAAAAACGTTCCAATTTAACTCTTCTGCTACTTGATTAAGTGAAGTTCTAAGTCCAGAATTAGCCGAAACCCCACCTGCAATAGCAATATTATTAATATCAAATTGTATTGCTGCTTTTTTAAGTTTATTAAGCAAAATAGAAATAATACGTTCTTGAACAGATGCACACACATCTGCTAGATTATTTTGTAAGAAATCGGGATCTTCTTTCACCTTATCTCTCACGAAATACATAATTGATGTTTTTAATCCGCTAAAACTAAAATCAAGCCCGGGAATCTGTGGCTCAGGAAACTTAAATGCAAATTTATTACCCTCCTTAGCATACTTATCGATTAGTGGTCCGCCAGGATAAGGCAGGCCAAGCAATTTAGCTGTTTTATCAAAAGCTTCGCCGGCAGCATCATCTGTTGTTTGTCCCACAACCTCCATATCAAAATAATCCCTTACTAAAACAATTTGTGTATGCCCACCAGAAACAGTTAGGCATATAAATGGGAATGAAGGCTTATTATCAATAAAATGAGCTAAAATATGCGCCTGCATGTGATTTACCTCAATAAGTGGCAGGTTATTTGCTAATGCAAAGGCTTTAGAAAATGAGGTTCCTACAATTAATGAACCTAATAATCCTGGTCCGCGTGTAAAAGCAACCGCATCAATATCATTTTTGTGTATTTTTGCATCAGCAATTGCCTGATGAACGGCAGGAATTATGTTTTGTTGATGAACCCTTGAGGCCAATTCGGGAATTACACCACCATATTTTTGATGGATAGCCTGATTAGCGATAATATTAGAGCAGATTTTACCATCAATACAGATGGATGCTGAAGTATCGTCACAAGAAGACTCAATGCCTAGGATAATTGCCAAAACTATAAATTAAGATTGTTTAAAATTATTTAAATACAAATTTATCAAAAAAGGACTAAAAATAGCATTTTGGGTGATGACAACATTTTTATTGTTGCTCATTGGCTTGTTTATTTCACTACAATTTAAGCCTGTACAAACATATTTGGCAAAAAAAGCAGCTGAAAAGCTTTCACGCGACTGGAAGACCAAGGTTTATGTAGGAGCATTGCACGTTAAATCTTTTAAAGCTGTTGAGCTAGACTCACTGTATGTGGAGGATTTGTCGAAGGATACCCTCCTATTCTCACCGAAGTTTAAGCTAGAGCTGAATTATATTCCATTCGACCTTCAAAAAATTTCTGTCAAATCGGTGCAAATGGATAATGGGAAGTTCTATTTAAAGCAGTTTAAAGATAATAGCACGAACCTTACATTTATTATAAACTATTTTAAGCCTGCAAAAAAAGGAACAGGCAAGAAAGGGAAATCCCTCGATTTGGTTTTAGACAAGATTGTTTTGAACAATATTTCCTTCAAATACAAGAATTACAATAATTTGAATGCAATAAATGGTGTAAACTTTGATGATATCTATTTAAGTAATTTTAGCACAATCATCACTGGCCTTGACACCAAAAATCATCTCGCTAAAATGAGTGTGAAAAACATGACTTTCAGAGAAAAAAGCGGCTTTTATTTAAAAAATCTGACAAGCAATGCAACAATAGACAGCAATCAAATGGAGTTCAAGGATTTAATTCTTGAAACCAAAAACAGTAAAATAAGCGATTATTTCCTGATGAAGTATTCGAGTTTTAAGGACTTCAATAAGTTCAACAGTAAGGTGTTCATGGAGTCAAATTTCAAGAATTCGAAGTTAAATAGTTCGGATATTGCATTTTTCTCACCTAATTTGGCAAAATCTACTGTTCTACTTCAATTCAATGGAAAAGTTTCGGGATATGTCAATAATTTGAAGGCAAAAGACTTAATTATTCAAAGCGGACAAGCAACTTATGTAAAAGGAGATTTTTCGATAAAAGGCCTGCCCAAGATTAAGGAAACCTTAATGGATTTGAATTTTGAGCAGATATCTACCAATAAAAAAGACCTTGATTTCATCATTTCCAGAGCAAGGGGGAATAAAAAGTCGCTCATACCTGAATTTGCAACCAAACTAGGAACCATCAATTACCAAGGTCGTTTTACAGGATTTATCAATGATTTTATATCATTCGGAGAATTTAAAACGAAGCTTGGGCGCTTAGCTAGTGATATCAACATGACATTTGGGAAAGATAATGTTCCAAGCTATGAAGGAACATTGAAAGCAATTGATTTCAACGTGGGCGAATTGGCAGGTTTAACAAAATTAGGAAGAACAAGTCTTAGTGCTAAGATAAGCGGTAAAGGATTTAATATCAACACCTTACAAGAAAACATACAGAGTAAAGTTCAATATTTCGAGTATAATAGTTACCGATACAGCAATATTGATTTGGATGGAAAATTCATCAATAAAATTTTTACGGGATTAGTAAAAGTAAAAGACAGCAATATAGATCTGGATTTTAATGGGAAAATAGACTTAAATCCTAAAAACCCGATATACAATTTCACTGCTTTGATTGGGGCTGCAAACCTTCAAAAATTAAATTTCACGAAGGATACCATTCAGTTGGATGCGGAGTTGGTTACGAATTTTTCTGGGACTAATTTAGACAATATTGAAGGTTTTGTTTCGGCCAACAGAATTCAAATAAGTAATCCCATAAATTCATTTATTGTTGATTCTGTAAATTTAAGAGCAGAAGGCATCGGGACAAACCGTTCATTAAGCATTGGTTCAGACATTTTGGATGCGAGCATTAAAGGGCAGTACGACTTAAAAACATTCCCTTCATACTTTAAATCGGTAATAAGCAAGTATATTCCTTCATCGGGATTAAACTTTATAAAACCTGGGCAGCAAGATTTCACATTTAGCTTAAATATTAAGTATTTCGCCCCTATAAGCATGCTTTTCATTCCGGATTTAAAAATTCCGGAGCAAGCAAGTTTTACAGGAAAGTTTGTCTCAAGCAAAAATATTGCAACCTTAAATGGATACATCAAGTTAATCCAATTCAATAAAATAAAGATCAATGATTTAATTATCGATGAGGGCACAACAGACGAAGCGCTAAACCTATTTATTAGCTCCGAAAGGATTGACATTACTGATAGTTTGTACATCAAGAATGTGAACATTGCCAATATTCTGAGAAATGACAGTCTGAACCTCAACGTAAAACTATCCGACAAAAGTGCGATTAACCAGCTGGATTTGAACTCGTTAGTAGAGTTTAAAGCGGAGGGTGAAGAAAGAATTAAGCTGAGCGTTTTACCATCTGACATTTTGATTAACAACGAAATTTGGAAAATCCAAGAAAAAGTAAGTTTCAGTTTTGATGAAGGTAGAGGGGAGGATGAAGACTTCAATTTATTCCGTCGGACAAAAATTTCGGGATTTGAGTTGTTTAAAGACAATCAAATGCTAACTATAGATGGGATAATTTCCGAAAAACCTGAAGATGAGCTATTTATAGGATTTAACAAATTTAAGCTCGCATCTATAAACCCATTGAGTAAACCATTAGGTATTACTTTGGGGGGAATTTTGAATGGAAAGGCCACTTTATCTTCACTAAAATCGACCCCAAAACTAGAAGCAGGAATAAGAATAGATAGCCTTAATTACAATAATTTAGCGATTGGTGATCTAAACATGACTGCTGGAGTAGATAATTCCACAAATCTGATCAATGTTAAAGTGGATATTGTTGATAAGGGTAGAAAAAATCTAGAAATAGATGGTACTTATAATGCCAACCCTGATCAAAACAGTCTGGATATGAAGGTAATGATGAACAACAATGAAGTTGTTATTTTTCAACCCTTGTTGAAGCACTTGATATCTAATATGAAAGGACAGGTCTCTGCAGATTTAAGCGTTACTGGTAAACTTAATAATCCGCAAATAAATGGTAGCCTCTCTTTGATTAATGCAGGAATGACGGTTAATTACCTGAAAACACCTTATAGGATTAATGATCAAGTTGAGGTGGAGAACAGTGTCATAAAACTAAAAAATCTGAAAATAAAGGACATTAAAAATAATGAGGCCATTGCTAATGGAACGGTTGATATGGCAAATCCTAATAATCCAGAAATCCATATAGACATTAGGGCAAACAAGTTTATGGCCTTGAATACCACATCCAAAGACAATCCGCTTTATTATGGCGTTGCTTATGGAACAGGGCTTTTCAGTTTTAACGGACCAACAAACGATATGCGCATAGATATAAATGCGAAAACTGAGGCTGGAACTGTTTTCAACATCCCACTAAACTCATCTGCCACGGTTAGTAAAAATGATTTTATCACTTTTGTGTCTTCAGATACCAGTTTAAATAAACCAAAGGAAACCTCATTCAAAGGGCTGACGATGGATTTCAATCTGCAGGTAGATGAGAATTCGGAAGTGAATATTTTTACTGATTTGGGTAGATTATCAGGAAGAGGAGAATCGGAATTAAGTTTAAATATTACCTCACTCGGCGATTTTGAGATGTATGGTGATTACCTCATCAGCAGCGGTAAATTTCAGTTTACGGCACAAGATTTCATCAATAAAGTATTTAAGATTAGCGAGGGTGGTTCCATCCGCTGGACGGGCGATCCTGTGGAGGCCACAATCAATTTAAAAGCATTGTATGAGGTAAGAACAGCCATAGCGCCACTTTATTTAGCGGCAGGGCGAGCAAGTGAAGACAATCAAAAGGTTGCTAGTGAGGCGGTAATGAATCTAAGCGGACCATTAATGACTCCCAATATTTCTTTTGATATTAATTTTCCAGCAAATGCTTATATTAAGGATGAGCTTCAATCCTACCTGAGTGATGTAAACAATACCAATCAACAGGCTTTGAGTTTAATTGTAAGACGTTCTTTTGCGGGCAGTGCAGATCAGAGCAATGGCATTGGAGGACTCGCCACATCTACGGTTATTAGTGCAGGATCGGAATTGTTTTTCAATCAGTTAAACACCATACTTTCCCAATCATTAAATTTAAATTTTGTGGATTTAAATATTAGGTCCCTAAATGAGGCTGGAGCATCATTCCGCTTCTTAAAAGACCGTTTAATATTAACTGGTGGATTTACTAACAGACTAAATAGCACGAGTACATTTTCAGATTTTTCGGTGATAGGAGGCAATTCACTTATTGCACGCGATGTAGAGGCAATTTACCTTTTAAAGAAAAATGGCGATTGGGTTCTTCGTGCATCAAATAAATTAAATAATAGGAGTTTTTTAAGTAATCTGTCAACTAGTAACGAATATGTTAGTGCTATTGGCCTAGTTTACCGTAAAGATTTCGACAGTTTCAAGGAGCTCTTGGGTATTTTAGTTGGGGAAAAGCGAAAAGAAGAGCGTAGCAAAGAAAAGAAAAAGGCTCTTCAGGACATTAATGCGATTAAACCAGAAGAGCCAGAAATTAAAAAAGATTAAGCCTGTTAAATATTTTTCATGATGGTATGCCCCATCTTATCGCGCTTAGTTTTTAGATAAAGTTCATTATGGATATTCGATTGGATTTCAATTGGAACATTATCAACAACCTCTAAACCATATCCAATTAATCCGGAGCGTTTTGTTGGATTATTAGACATCAATCTCATTTTTTTGATGCCTAAGCTCCTAAGAATTTGTGCACCAATTCCATAATCGCGTTGATCCATTGGGAATCCCAATTGCAGATTGGCATCTACTGTATCTAGGCCATTTTCTTGAAGGTTATAGGCATGCAGCTTATTAATTAAGCCGATCCCACGACCTTCCTGATTCATATAAATTATTACACCCTTACCCTCTTTTTCGATCATTTCCATGGCTTTGTGAAGTTGGGGTCCGCAATCGCAGCGGCAGGAGCCAAAAATATCGCCTGTGATGCATGAGCTATGTACCCTCACTAAAACAGGCTCATCCTCTTCCCAGCTACCTTTAATTAGGGCCAAATGCTGATCACCAGTAGTAATTTGAGAATAGGCTACCATTTCAAAATCACCCCATTGCGTAGGTAATTTCACAGAAACCTCTTTTTTGATAAGCGATTCTGTTTTTAAGCGATAGGAAATTAAATCCTTAATACTAACTATTTTAAGATTGAATTGCTTGGCGATGATTAAAAGATCGGGTAAGCGAGCCATTTCGCCATCTTCCTTTAGTATTTCTACTAATACACCCGCAGGTTCAAGTCCCGCTAAAGTTGCCAAATCCACTGCTGCTTCGGTATGCCCTGCTCTGCGGAGTACGCCACCTTGTTTGGCGATTAATGGGAAGATATGACCTGGGCGTCCGAGTTCTTCGGGACTAGTTTTAGGGTCGATTAGGGCTAAAATAGTTTTTGAGCGATCAGAGGCTGATATACCGGTAGTACAACCATGACCGATAAGGTCAACCGATACTGTAAAATTAGTCTCGTATGCTGCGGTGTTATTGCCAACCATCAAATCGAGACGGAGGTCTTTACAACGTTCATCTGTTAGAGGCGCGCAGATTAAACCACGGCCATGAGTAGCCATAAAATTTATAATTTCTGGAGTAGCATTAGAAGCTGCTGTTAAGAAATCACCCTCATTTTCTCTGTCCTCATCATCAACAACAATAATAACTTTACCTTCTTTGATATCGTTTATTGCTTCTTCAATCGTGTTAAACATAATTTTGGCCTGTTTTGCAGGTTCTTTCAGATGATAGAAATGTTTAAATCTGAAAAAACGAGCGCTGTAAATAGGGCGCAAATTTACGCATTTTTTTGCATCAAAGATTTCATTTGCCTGTAAATAGGTCAGTGGTTTGCAATTTATTTTTTTAGATGTGAGAGGGGAGATATGAGATTTGAGATGTGAGATTTGAGATTTGAGTAAAAAATGAACGCTAGAGGACTGGTACGGTGACAAGACCAACCGGAGGAGCGATAAATAGTACGTAGTACTTAGTAGGTAGTATTTAGAAATGAGCTAGTTAGAAATGAGTTTTTAAAAAATTCAGGAAAGGCAAGTCCTTCAAGTACCTTAATTTCTTAATGTTTTTAAAATGAACCATTAAGGGATTATTTAGAAAATTCTGCGTCTTTACGAGGCTTTAATTTGTGTGTCTCGCAGAGACGGAAATGCGCAAAGAAATGGGTTCATAAAAAAAGAAAGCGGCAGTTAGGTTGGCTGTTACGGACAACACCGATCAGAGGACCGAATACAATTTACCCTGTGATCCAACTGTAGCCCCATCTCATATCTCATATCTCATATCTCACATCTAATATCTAATATCTAATATCTAATATCTACCCTCTACCCTTCCTTTTTCACAAAAAGCTGTTTAAACCAGCGTTTATAGAAATCGAGGTCGAATAGAGCTGAATCGACGGTTGCTTTATAGGTAAGAAAGACTCCTAGCGGACTTAAAGTAAAGATGGCCATCCACATGCCTAAAAATGGGGTTAGACTCCCCTCTTTGGCAGATTTTTCACCTATAGTTGAGATAATGTGAAAGACGAGGAAAAACATGACCGACATCACAACTGGTAGGCCTAGTCCCCCTTTACGAATAATAGCTCCCAGTGGCGCACCAATAAAAAAGAGCACCAGACAAGAAATTGCTAGTGTGAATTTTCTATTTAGTTCGACTAAGAAACCTCTCATTCGGGCTTCATTATCGTTGATAAACAATTCCTTTCTACTTAGAACCTCTTTGATAGACCCTACCTGCTCTTTAGCAGTTTGTAAAGACGCAATCTTCTTATCGGTAGGGATTAGGTCCAATACATTTTTATATTTTTTCAAGAATACTGTAGGAGCTTTGGGATTAAGGGAATCTGTGCGGTAGGTACGCGCAAGCATACTAAGATCGCGGTAGGTTGATCTCAAATTACTATCCCCTTTCATGGCAAAAGAATCTTTATAAAATTTAAGCTGCTTTATGTTAAGCATGGCATAATTCGATTTAAATAGATCTTCGTCTGTACGTTTTAACTGAAAACCAGACAAATCGAAACGTTGTTCAGTTTCCTTAAACTGGGTCCGCATGAGTCTTTGCCTAGGATTATAGGTCCCACTGGTGCCTGCTGTCTCCTCATAGCGTTTCCCATCTTTCAGCTTTAAAACTAAGAGTTGATTATCATCTGTGATAAACATCTGACCTTGTTTGGCCATCAATACATTGACATTCCCATTGATTGTATTTCGTTCATAAATGAGCACATCGTGTAAAGTTTGATCGGGATCTTTTTTCTTTACACGGATAGCATAACCTGGGATACTATTATTAAAAATACCCTCTTTGATTAGGAAGGCAGCTTTTTGATTACGAACATCATATAAAAGGGAGCCCATTTTTAAATTGGCAACGGGAAGCATATAATCCGAAAAGAGGAAGGCGGCTATGCTCAGCATGCTTACACCAACAATTAGGGGCATCATGGCCCTTTGCAGGGAAATTCCAGCCGATTTAATGGCTACTAGCTCATAGTTCTCGCCAAGGCTTCCGAAAGTCATGATGGAAGAAAGAAGTATAGCTAGAGGTAATGCCATAGCCACATTGGTTGCTGAGGCATACATCAGCAATTCCAATATTACGTACCACTCAAAGCCCTTTCCTATTAGATCATCGATGTATTTAAATAAAAATAACATCAATAAAACGAACATGACAATGAAAAAGGTAACGATAAAAGGCCTTATAAAGGCCTTAAATACTAACAAGTGTACTTTCTTCACATTGCAAAAATAGAGAAAATTTATCTCTATGCTCCTAAAACACTAATCAAATATTGAATTTGATTATCCCAAATGAGTTTACGATCTTGGATTGCATCTTCAGTAGCGAAATCTGTAATTGCTAGGGCCACATCATTGGTAAGCTCATCTTGAACGATTTCCATTTCAAAGTAGCAGTGTGGTTCATCATCAAGCCATTTAAATTTGACCAATTTATTTTCTTTGATTGAAAGTAATTTCGCTTTTTGCTCTTCACCATCCCAGGTAAAGGTGTACACTTGGTCTCTATAAGTTACATCATCAGCAAACCATTGCGACAGACCATTGGGTTCATTTAAAAAACCAAACAATATTTTGGGAGATGATTTAATCTCATACTCTACGTTAAACTTTATCTTTTCAGCCATTTCTTTATTATTTATATCGCTTGGCGATTTTTTTTCATCTTTTTTCTAAAGAAAAGTAAATTACTCTATATTTGCAACAGTTTTACGAAGCTTGTTATTATAAATCTTCATAAAGAATCTTTTTTCTTTAGATTTTTTTGATTTTCTCTAAGATAAATCATTACAAAGAGTAAAATATAACCATACCCTTGGCGGGGTAGCTCAGATGGTTAGAGCGCAGGATTCATAACCCTGAGGTCGGCAGTTCGATCCTGCTCCCCGCTACACTGATAATCAAGACTTTACGAGAAATCGTAGAGTCTTTTTTGTTTGTGTCACCCTGATGCGTCAGCCTGTGATTAGTATTGGGGGTATTTTTGCTCCAAATACTTTAACTGTCATAGCCGCTTGTTCTACCGCAGAGAGCACTTTTGGGTCTAAGTAAAATTCTTCTAACACTTCCATTGTTGAGTGAGATGTGAGAACACCTGTTTAAATCCCCATCGGCTGATTAATCAATTAATATATGTTTTACGGAGATTTTTGAAACTATCTAGCTCGTTTTCATTTATCAATTCTATTTCTATCGCTAGTTTTTTGTTTATTTTATTCTTCCACATTCGAAAAAACAATTAATTATAGTCTTTAAATCTTCCCAAATTATTTGGGATGCAGCAACTAAACCGGAACCTTAGCTAATGTTTAAGCCCAGACCAATAATTATAGGTCTATTCAAAATGATAAACTATAAATCTGACAAAAATCCGCAACTATTTTTTATGGTGATCGAGGCAAGGATAGAATAATGTAATTGTAAAGCATCTTAAAAGCAATAAATAAAAATATTGATAGTATTGGCCATAATTATACTAATTCAGCAGTAACGAATATGATGAGAAATTTGATGCTGCAGAATTGCCCCTTTCGTGAATGGTAATCAGTTTTTTTTTGCAGCGGCAGAATATTTATATCTAAACATATTACAATGAACCTACTCCCAAAATCAGAAATCTCTTTCGAGCTAACAGAAGAAGAATTAATTAAAACGAAGCGTAGACCGAAAAGTGAATATAGCCAGTGGTTACAATTTAAGTAGGCAGTACATAAGATTGATACGCTGTTGAGTACCGAGAAATACATCGTAATTAGAAAACATTAAGAGTTCTGGATCTACTGGCCTGTTTGTGAATTGTGATTGGCTTTAAATTCGACATTTAAAGGGGGGATAATATTATATATCCATTGTACCGTCATCTCGACAAAAGGAGAGAGCTGTTACTGTAAATAATCAGTAATCCAACAGATTAAGGTTCGCTGAGCAACCGTGATTCTCGTCGCTGTGTTGCGTTCGAAAAGACGGTTTTTTGAATTAGATTTCTCCTCCTTAACGAAGTATGTGAACAGGTACACTCACTCGAAAGAACGATAGCAGTATAAAAAAATATTGAAAAATTTAGGCAGAAAACGTGTTTCGGATATTTTTTGAAAAAAAGATTCGTTTACAGTCTATTCCCATTTACATCTTCTAATGCTTTTAGAATAGTAAATTCGGTATAATTTTGATCTCTATTTAGCAATTGCATTAATTACTGAATCAATTAATTTTCTTGACCAGGCACAAACCAAAGCGTTGCATTAGCTAAATGTCGATATTTTCTTAAAAATTTAATTTTAACTCTTTCTGCTATTAATGGAAAGCTCGCCATAGTGCATTGATAGGCTAAAAAAGTATAACATAAAAAGATAAAAACAATTGGCTCTGTTTTAACTGGCTATACAATGTTTGATCGTGCAATTGGTTATTCCTGTAAGAGCATTCGCAAAGGTTGGAGTGACGAAGATGATGAGCATCATTTAATTAAAACAAAAAGCCCCAAGTTGTTTTACAACTTGGGGCTTAATTTATCACAATTAACTATTCTTAATAAAACGTAGTATAGAAAGTTGCAGAGAAAGGAAATGAAGTATTTCCCAATATTCCTCTAGTATAAACTGTATAAGCTCTCCCTTTTGGAAAAGTTAACGTTGTACCTGCCGTAATTTGAGGAACACCAGTAGTAGAATTATTGAAAAATAATTTAACTGAAGCAGTGCTCCCACCTACACCAGCTGTACCAGGTATCTCAACAAACTCTGAAGCAGTACCAAAAGCTACATTAGAAATTAATTTAGTTCCTGTAGCAGAATCTTTCACTAAGTCATAGCTTGGCCCACCGTTATAAAAGTTAACCAAACGAACAAAAACTTTTGAAGTATCTAAAGCAGGTGATTTATCTTCCAACACCAATATTGATGGAATAGTTTTATCCACACCATAAGTGCCACCAGTAATAACGGTATAGTATTTACCAGGAGCTGTAGTAATTAGCTTGTCTAATACTTTCAAGCCTGGATCTACAGTAGCTTTAGGCAAAGTTTTAGCTGTTAACTGATGGTTCCCTGGGGAAGTTACCGCATAGCCTAAATCTGGAAATAGCCCATTGTAAGCAAAACCTGCTGTTTCTAAGCCAGTTGATGATAAAGCAGATGTAAACTTAGGTCCATCCATATAGTAATTAATTACAGGGCTAGACGGTGTTAAATTTAAAATCTTGACATAAGAATACTTCGGATCACCAGGTGCTACCTTTTCATATTCGGTAGTTTCTACTAGCGTTCCTTTTTCGCAAGCTGTAAATAGCGTTGCACAAGCCGCGATTATATATAATAATTTTTTCATGTTTATTTAATTTTATAAAGATTAAGGCTCAGTAAACCACATTTTATAGGTATGATAATCAACTTTATCAGCACCAATTTTCTTAAGTGCATCTACATTCCAAAGGTATTCTGAATTGTATCTTGGACGCGTACGTTGTGCTGGCTTACCACCATTATCTGCAAAGAAAGATGTTGGAAAGAAAAATGCATTTACATAAGGATTATTGCCTTTTGAATCTCCAACATTGTAATTGTATTTACGTAAATCGTTCCAAGTTTCTACAAAACCATAACCGTAAAGCGCTAAATATTTTTGCAACATAATGTCTGCTAACGTTAATGAAGCAGCAGTTTTTTTCACTGCGTCACTTGCCAAATAGGCAGCTTTTGCGGCTGGTGTAATTGCCGGACCTACCGAGCTTACAAAATCTATACTTGCACCAATACCAGCTTGATAAGCAGTTAATGCTAAATCAGGATTTCCTGATCTAAAAGCAGCCTCTGCCTTAATGAATTGCATCTCAGCGAAGGTCATTATTGGAAACCCTGCATTGTCTTTAAAAATGTATTTACCTTGTCCAGCACCCGGATTTGCACTCGCTAAAGAGCCCCAAGGATTAGGAATTTGATTTTTTAAAGCAACAGTACCTGGATCAGAAGAGCCTGGATTGGTTCCTCTGAACGTCCCATCAACAGATGCGGTTATCATATTATTTCTACGTGGGTCGATTACACTTCCCGGTGTACCTGTTAGGTAAGTTCCATCTAATAAACCAACAATTAACCTAGTTTGACGGTATGAACCTAAATTAGCTCTTAATGGGCCAAAAAAGTTACCATTTACAGCAGTTGTTCCATCATTAGGGACAATAAAGTTATCTGCATTACTTGCTAAGGCTTTATCTACATATTCGATTACTTTAGTTGGGTTATAGCTAGCTTTATTAATTAGGTTATTGGCATTTCTAGCCAATAAACCGTAATTAAATTTAATCCATTTACTCGCATCACCTTTGTAAGCTAAATCATACGCAAGCATTTTACCTTGAGATCCTTTACCGTCGGTTCTTTGGAAGTTTTTAATAGACTCATTAGCTAACCTTACTACTTCGGCATAAACCTCTTCCTGCGAATCGTAGTCAAATACAAAACGATTTGGTTCGAAAGCTTGTTTTAAGATTATTTCACCATGGTAATCTGTAGCCACTTGCCAGCCCCAAGCTCTAAGACTTTGTGCTAAACCAACATAGTTCCATTCTTCTCTTTTCTGGCTATCTTCTATAATCAAGGATAAATTTGCACCCAAACCATAATAAGTTGTTCTCCAAATTTCACCTAAGCCATCACTACCTACAAGCCAACCATGCGTTTCACCAACATTTACATTACCGCCAAAATACTGTATGGTACCACCTAAATATCTTGCATCAAACTGTATCCCACGTTCCATTTGCGCAAATAGTGGTGGTGTTAGTGTTTTACTTTCTGGATTTTGCGGCGTAGCCGGGTCAGTATTTACATCGAAATACTTTTTACATCCAGAAAATGTAATTGCAACCGCAATTAAAACTAAATATATTTTTTTCATCATTTTAATAATTAAAATCCAACATTAACACCAAACGAAAACGTTCTTGGCAATCCGAAAGAGCCAAAATCTATACCAGTACCACCAGTACCACCAGAAGCAGCACTTAAGCCATTAACCGATGGATCTACACCTTTATAATTAGAGATTAACAATAAATCTGTTCCAGTAGCAAATACGCCAGCGCTTTTAAACACTTTGCTTGCACCAAATAAGGTTTTAGGTAAATTATATCTTAAAGTAACCTCTTTTAATCTAACCCAATTGATATCTCTTTCAATGAAATCATTTACATTATAAAAAGTAGAATAATAAGAAGTTGTGATATAAGGAATTACCACTACATTATTTGGCGTAGGGGTATCAGTATTCTCTAATCCATCTCTCATTACCCCTTTTATAATACGTGGTTGTTCACGATCTAAACTTAGTTTAGACATTCCACGAGCATATAAATAAGCTTCTGTAGCATTATAAATATCGCCACCTTTACGAATATCCATTAAGAAACTTAAGTTAAAGTTTTTTAATGTGAAACTGTTGTTAATACCTAATCCAAAATCTGGAGCAGCATCACCCATTGGTGTAAAATTAGTATCCTTAATTGGCATACCATTTACTGGGTTAATTAAAGTCTCACCTTTATTATTTCTTAAATAATCTGTTCCTGCTAGTGCCGAAACCGAATTGCCTGCAAAATATTGCTTTCTAACATTATCAGCTAACCAACTATCAGAAACGTAGAAAGTAGTTTGACCTCCAGGTAAAGATTTGATTTCTCCTCGTTGTCTGCTTAAATTAGCTTGAATATCCCAAGAAAAATTCTTCTTTAAAATTGGAGTTCCTTTAACGGTTAATTCAAAGCCTCTATTTTCAATTACACCACTGTTAATGTAAGCTAAAATCGAACCTGTTGCATAACTTAAACGCGGTGCAGTAATTTGTCCATCACTTTTAGTATTGAAATAAGAGAAACTCGTTGATAATCTATCTCTCAAGAATACTAAATCCATACCTAAGTCTATAGTAGTAGTAAATTCTGCCCTTAAATCTGGATTACCTAATGTTACATCGTTTGCGAAACCACCACCTGTTGTAGTTTGTGCAATTAACTTAGTTTTCTTAATGTAAGCAGTTCTGGCATCTTTACCACCTTGACCCCAAGATGCTCTAAATTTACCTTCTGTTAACCAACTTAATTTTTTAAACATTGGTAATTCTGTAAATACAAAACTTAATGCAGTTGCTGGATAAAAGAAACTAACATCACCAGGGCTTAAAGTAGACGAATAATCTTGACGACCTGTTAATGTTAGATATAGCATATCAGCATAGCCTAATTCTGCTTGTCCGAATGCACCCATTTTACGTTTGTAAATATCTGTAAATTGTACTCTTTGCGTAGTTGGATCTGTATTGTTTAAACTGAAAAATCCAGATTGATAAAATCTAGTACCAAATTGAGCAGTAGTTTGATCTCTATCATCACTTACGTCATAACCAACAGTTAATCTAGGTGAGAATTTTCCGAAAGTTTTCTTAGCAGTTACAATTAAATTACCATTGTAAAGTATTTTGTTTTCAGAAAAGGTATTCATACCTCCTCCTACATAGGAACTACCAGAACCAGTGGCTCCAAAAGATTGAGCATCATACCCACTTAAACCTTGCATGGTATAAATATCCATACCCGCTTTTAAGCCAATATTTAACCATTTTAAAGGTTTGTAATCAATACCATAATTACCAATTACACGAGAAACTTTATCAGAGTTAGGGTTGTTTTCCATTGCCCAAAGTGGGTTATCTAACTCTGCACTATTAGAACCTGTAATCGTTCTTCTACCACCAGTTTCAGTATATCTGTTTCTAATGTCATCAATTACAGGCCAAGTTAACACACTTAGCATTGGACTTGAAGCTCCTTTAAATGTTTTATTAGTGTTAGAAGAAATAACATTAAAAGATGCATTCATACTCACCTTATCACTAATTTTAGATACACCAGTTAATTTCGCATTGATGCTTTTAAAATCTGTCCCATCAATTACACCATTTTGATCAGTATAGCTAACGCTACTTCTTACAGAAAGCGCATCAGTACCACCAGCAACTGATACGTTGTGTCTTTGTGTGAAACCAGTTTTATAAAAAGCACCTAAGTTGTCATAACGTTGAAATCTATCTGGATATTTAGCGCCAAAATATGTTCTAGTACGAACTTCTTCGTCAAAAATACCTCCAGCACCACCACCATATACAGTTTGTACCTCAGGAAAGCGGTAAGCATTGTCTAATTTAAATACATTATTATATGCTACAGTAGCTTTACCAGCTTTAGCTCTTTTAGTGGTAATTACAACCGCACCAGAAGCACCTTGAGTACCATATAAAGCTGCAGCTTCTGGTCCTTTTAGAATTGTCAACGATTCAATATCTTCAGGATTAATATCCATTCCTCTATTACCATAATCATTTTGACGGTTGTAAGTACCTTGACCAACTAAATTATACTCACTAAAAGTATTGTTAGAAATAGGTAAACCATCAATTACAAATAAAGGCTGATTATCTCCATCTAATGAAACAGCACCACGAATGATGATGGAAGATGAAGCTCCAGGAGTACCATTTGTAGGTGTAATGGTTACACCAGCTACACGACCTTGTAAAGCATTGATAAAGTTTTCTCTCTGACTACCCGCAATATCGGCACCAGAGGTAGTTTGAGCCTCATATCCTAGAGATCTCTTAGATCGTTCTATACCTTGAGCCGTAACTACGACCTCACTTAAAGACTGTGCATTTTCTGTAAGTGCAACATTAATCACAGCAAGCGTACCTACAGTCACCTCTTTAGTATTCATTCCTAAGAATATGAATTGAAGAACATCCCCCTTGTTAGCTTTAATTGCATACATACCGCCTATGTCCACTTGAGTAGCAATAGTTGTTCCTTTAATTTTGACAGTAGTTCCTGGAATGGGCAATCCATCTTCTGCCGATGTTACCTTGCCGGTAACTGCAATTTGCTGCGCCATAACTTGTATAGCTAACAAAAATGTGCCCAAAAATAGCATGAGTAATTTTTTTTTCATAAACGCCAGTTTGGTTAAAAATTTAAGTTTTGTTTTGTTAATATTTGGTTTTGTTAATTAAGCAAGAATACGCAAAATAAAAATTAAAAATGATAAATGTTTTTCAGGCTCAAAAGAAATTCATCAACTTTATTCTTAAATATTTTGGATTTATTTTACAAAAACCCGTAAAAAACCCACATTTTAATTTTATAACTTAATATTTAAAATTGCGGTATAAATGTTAAAGAAAGACATGACTTTGTGATGCGACAAATCAACCTACACAATAAGGGAGCTTACCTCTGATTTAGTTCAATTACTAAATGATTCTGAAGATACGATTAGACGCGATTTACTGGAGATGTCTGATGATAACCTATTATTTAAGGTACATGGCGGTGCATTATCCAAATCATACCTTTCTACTTTTGATGACAGTACAGTTTATGCCAATAAAGCTAAAATTAAAATTGCAAAAAACTATCCCTTTAATTAAGGATGGAATGGTTATTTTAACTGGGGCTGGAACTACAATCATAGAATTTGTTAAACAACTACCTGAAAATTTGCAATCTACATTTTTTACCATTAGTCCTTTAGTAGCCGTTGAACTTTCTAAGTACCCTATGATTGATTGAAACTAATTGATGGTTTATTCTCTAAAAACTCTCAAATTACTCATAGCGGTCATGTCATTAATCAACTTTCTGGAATAAATGCAGACTTATGTTTGTTTGGGACAAGTGCGCTATATGCTAAAGATGGCTTAACAGAAAAAGATTAGGAAATTAATCAGTTAAAAAAGAAAATGTTAAACTCTACTAAAAAATCTGCCGTATTTTGTATCTCTGAGAAGCTTAACATCTCTTTAGGACTAAAAGTTGCAGCATTAGAAAACATAAATTTATTTGTCACAGAATTAGAACCTGCAAAAGAAATGTTATTACAATATCAAATTAAAGGATTAAAAATAATTTAATAATAAATATGTGAGTCAAGTTAATAGTGGTAAATAGATATTAAATGTAAAATGATGTAACTTTTTAAAAATACCACAACCTTTACCGCTCCGTTCGCTACACCATACCACTTTAATGGCAAGATTAAAACTATAAGAAGAAAGGAGGTTCGAAAAACTTCCAGTTACAGTTTTTAAAAATCCAAAATAGGCATCAATAAGTGTTTCCCATCGCATTGCTAATAATATTAAATTAATTGATGGCGATTATTAGGAATTTGAAATATAACACACTATTAAAAATTTACTTTATAAGTTATATTTAATAATATATATTGTTGTTATACTAAGCTTAAAAAAACATTTACGTTAAATCGTGAGTGGTTTTTTTGTGAGGTTTTCGGTAGAGACACACGGCCGTTTGAAATTACATTATTCAATAATTAATTGGGTAAATTAATGTGAATGGTACTTCGGAGACACACCACCCTGTGTAATTACAAAAACATAATCAATTAAAAATCAGGCCATTTTATTCATCAAAATCCATATCAACATTCATTTCGGGTTTGAAAACGGTAGGCAGTAATTTATCAAAGAATTTTAAAGCAAGGTAATCAATGCTTGTTTCACCTCGTCTTTTAAACGATATAAAGTAAGACGCTTATCCTCTTCAAACTGGAAACGTTCTATGGCATCATGAACCTGGAAATATAAAAGCAGCTTCATGTTAAGATTGTTTAAAAACTTGGTGCGTATTCGTCGTTGGTTTTCTGGCGTTTTTGTTTCTAATTTCAAAATTTCATTAATCTGCAGTACAGAAATAAACTTCGCAGCTTGTTCCCCCGCTTCTGCTTCAATTAATTTCTTAAGTAACATATGCTCTAAGAGCCCAAAATGATGCCCGTTTTTAACAATAGTAGCCGAATGTTGTTGAGGTTTTTTAAAGCGGAAATAAGCCACTGCTCCCAAACCAATCAGACTCAAGCCTGCAACGAGGTAGCCATAAAGTGTATAATTGACATCATCATAAAATTTACCAATATACTTAGCTTCTTTGAGCAATGCCTTTTTCGACAATTTTACCTGTGTCTTTTGATTCTCCCAATAACTAAAAATAGAATCACCTACGGTATAAAAACTTTTTAAGTGAAAGTATTTAGGGTTAGCTACAACTGAAACTTCATTTTTTATAGGATCAATGATATACATTTTATCAGGTAGCATTTGAATAAAATGTGCGCCATCCCAATACACAATTCTAACGGATTTGAAAGGCAGTAAAGAATTTATTTCTCCAAGTTCTGTCCATTTAAGGGATTTAAAATCAAAAGCATAAAGCCTATCACTAATAACTCTATTGAATTTTTTTAAACCTAACTCTATTTCTGAAGCGCCTGAATAAAAGGTATCATTTTGTTTAGCATAACCTTGGTATCCTTCCGAAAATGACTCTGGTCCAAAATTTTCTGTCCGAATGTTTTGCCATTCTTGATTCGTTTGATCATAATAAGTCAAAACCCTACTATAGCTCCAAAATCCATATCCACCAAAATTATATAAGGTATCATTTCTCACAAATTGTGGGGCATTAAAATTATAACCCTTAGAATAAGTTTTGTCTAAACGAGTTAGCAGTTTTTTAGCTTGATCAAATTGGTACACCTTCCCTGTGCCAGCTACTGTAAATAAAATACTGTCGAGTTTACTTGAATAAAAAAACTGGCTCGAAAATTTCTGCGGTAAATCTTCTATTACATTGGAATCAATAGTAAAAGTCCCAATAACATTCCATATTCCAGCTTGTTCCTCGCGAAAATAGGTTTTACTATCTACATCAATTCGATCTCTCGAATGTGTTTTGGGATTCATCCATTCGAAATAACGGTTTTGCGCTTTCGCAGAGTCAAAAAACAATAAAAATATGCTGACAGTGAATATTGCGTAAATACATTTCATAGATGAATATTCATAAAAATTAAAATTATGAAATTATCTTAAAAAATTTAATGAAAATGTGTAATAACACGTTAGACACACGATTAAATAATAATGTTTTTGGACTTTAAATATTCCTTGTAGGTTTAAATATCAACATCCATTGTGTTTGTTTACACAAGACACACGGCCGTGTGTCTCCTTGATAATAAATAATTAACCTGAATCACGGTGAGGAGACACACGGCCGTGTGTCTCTACGATATTAAATAATTGATCTGAATGATGGTGAGGAGACACACGACGGTGTGTCTACGATATTATATAATTGAGCTGAATGACGGTATAGAGACACACGGCCGTGTGTCTCTAAGCGGTGTATTTACCACTATCCGCATTAGCAAGCACATAATCACTCACCGAAACCCCCATAAATTTCTTGAAATTCTTAGAGAAGGTAAATCGAGAATTAAATAAACATTTATTCCCCAGTGAGTCTATGGTGAACTTATCAAGGTATCCCTCATTTATGAGTGAAACTGCATAATTGATCTTTACCAAATTACTAAAATCATTCATTGAATAATGACAGTAATATTTGAAAATAAAATCTACATGGCTCCTCGGTATTTTAAGTTCTTTAGATATAAAATTTGGCGTAAGCGTATTTTTTGAAAGAATAGAATTTGACTTTTGGAGTTTTTTAATATTTAGAATAATGCCATCTATTTTAGTCGCAAGATTATTATTTAACACAGTATCTCGTTCTTCTACTGACTTTAAAGGCTTAATGCTCCATATTAAAAACTCCTGGGCTTCATTGAGCTGAATGTTTTTCAACAAACTCTGTTCCCCGAAAATGATGACAGGATTTTTAAAAATATAGACTAGTGCAACTAACCAAAGCAAAGATGAATAACGATAAAAATCATTGAGATTCATTCCCGAATCAGCGCCACTAAATAAGAAATAATTAGAAAATGCCACCAATAAAAATGTAATAAAAAACATCAGGATTGTCCATGTTCTAATTGTTTTATAGCTTGTTTTTTCAAGTAGAGATCGTTTCTTTATTTTTACTAATCCGAGAACCAAATATAAAACTGCAGTAAAGTAAGCAATAGAAAATATCAGAAAAAAATAATAGCTAACAGTATATTGGATAGAAAAAACATCAATTAAAACAAGTATGGCTGGAAGAATAAAATGGACTAATTCTTTTTTAAGATTAACACTTGATTTTATAAGTCTGCGGAAAAATAAATAATAAACTGGTACAATAAAGAAGGCAGCAATAAGCTTGATTTTTAAAGGACTATAGGTTACATCTAGAAGGCCTAGAACTTCCATTCCATTGAGGAAACGCTGCAATCCAGCAAGAAATAATATGATAATTAGGTACACATTTATTTTCCGATCAGAATTCTGATTAAACAGCATCAACAACACCACAAAGAGGCTTAAAAAACCGACCAATAAAGATAGGATGCTCAAAAACATGTGTCAAATAGTGGAAATATGTATCGAATATACGAATAAAATTGCGCTTATTTTTTAATAATGTACCTATGTACTCTAATACATCTCTACATCTAAACTTTAATTTGAAAAACATGAAAAAATTACTACTTTTTTTAATGGTTGCTTTAGGGCTTTTAAGCAATTTAAGCGTTCATGCACAAACCACTGTTTTATCTTCAGGTATGTCTATTCAAGGCATTGCCCGTGATATCAACAATGAAGCTTTAGCTAATATCGACCAATTAGATATGGCCTTTACAGTTTATTATTTAACAAGCAGCACTCCTACCACCATATTAACCAGAACAGCAACGGTAAAAACAGATAATTTCGGAGTATTTTCTTATGTTCTGACTATAGATCAGGCACAGTACAATCTCATAAGTACTAAATCTGCATACTTAAAAGTTTCACAGGGAAGTGTTGTGTTTTCTGATGAGAAATTACAAGCCGTTCCTTATGCTATATATGCACAAAATGGAGTACCAACAGGGTCAATAATGCCTTATATAGGCACTACTGCACCAGCCGGGTGGTTGATGTGTGATGGTACTGCAATCCCCTCTGGAACATTTAGTGATGATTTGAAAGCTTTATTAGGTACGACTACCACTCCTGACCTAAGAGCTATGTTTTTACGTGGTGCTGGCACAGGAAACTCAAAAACAGGACCTACTGTAAAGCAAGTACAACAGGATTCTTTTAAAACGCATTTTCATGGGGTAAATATTAACACAAATGCCGATGGAGGCCATTCTCATACAACTACTTTTTATAATGATGATTATAATAATAGTGGAAATGGAACTCCCAGTGGCACAGGCTTAATACGTGATGGAGGAGCTGGTTATACAAGACCAACAAGTGCAGTAGGAGATCATAGCCATAATGTCAATGGAAATTCGGCCTCTACTGGGGATACAGAAACCCGCCCTATTAACTATGGTGTAAACTATATCATAAAGTTATAATCGAAAAATATTTATTGCCCAATACCTTTTTCATCCTACCCAAGCCCCAATACAATGAAAAACATTCTTGTACTATGCCTTTTATTTTTAGGCTGTTATAGCACGTTAATTGCCCAAGAAAAATCAGGCGTTAAATCTGCAATCGGTGCCGCATCCTCTAAAAAAGAGAATTTGGGGCTTACCCTTACCAAACCAGTAAATGGAGTAAGTAAAACTTTTACCATCTCTAGTATGAGTATGCAGGTAGGAATGCCCTACATGGGATTAAAAAGAGGAAGTACAGACGCAAGTGCATCTACACAGAATTATATCAAGGATTTGGGTTTCCCCTGGGGGATACGGTATCTATACAATACCTTTTCGGAGGATGCATTTACCGTTTCCAAAGGTTATTATAGTGATAGAATTGAGATAAACTGGGATATAAAAAAGAATCAAAATAAAATAATAAGTCTTACGGTTTACCGTACTGAAGACATTAGTAGCGAAAAGCCTAACTGGGGAAAAGCGTTAAAAACATTAGCTGGAGATGTGGGAACTTTTTCTGATACCAATGTAGAGGGTGGAAAACTATATCGTTATAAAATTTTTGCTAAAGGAGTTGAGGCAGATGGCATAGAACTCCTTTATTCGAACTTTATTACTGGAATTGGCTATAGAAATCCAACAGGTGTAATCACTGGAAATATAGCCTATACGGGGGGTAATCCGGTTAAAGATGTGTTAATTACCGCTAACCCAACAGGAAGTTCATTACGTTTTGGAAGCTCCTTAAAAGTACCTGCTGGCGGTTATATTTCAGTCCCTAAATTAAATAAAAGTCTTAAAGACTCCATAACTTTACAAGCATGGGTAAGACCAGAGAATCAATTATCTTCTTGGAATGATCAATTGGTTATTTACAAGTTAGAAAATGATGCAAGTCAGCCATTAACTTATTCATTAGCCACCGGCATGCAAAATGAAAGATATATTCAAATGTTATTGGGTAATGAATATGTAACTGTTTTTGGGTATTATCCAAATGGCGAAATCGATAATAAGGGAGATGATATTTTAGTCCCTATTGAGAACATGGGTACATCATTCACCCATTTTAGTGTGGTAATAAGGGATAACAGACCTGCTGAATTTTATATTAATGGGCGCTTAATTAATGCTGCTTACCGAGATAAAATGACTAGCATACAGGCCAAAAAAGGCCTGCCACCCGTTAGAGTGGATATTACTAGCGGAACTGTTAGGCTAAATACATCTACTTCTGGACAATCTCTAAACTGGTCGAATTTCAAAATGGGTGGAAGAACCACTGCTTTTTTAGATGAATTTAGGGTGTGGGAGACAGCTTTAAGTCCCGCACAAATTCAACGCGATTTTCGTCGTTATTTGAAGGGAAATGAAGCATATTTGAACACCTACATAAAAGCTAACGAAAAAACAGGTGATTTTGCCTACGATTTAGCGCATACTGGCTTCAACTTTCACGGCAATAATGCTAAATTGAGTAATTCGCCCATAGTACCTACTTGGGCTAATAATGAAGACGATATCAATAACATCCCTACCAGTAGTCAATTGGGGATTTTGGGTGTAACGGATGAATTTGGAAATTATGTAATTGCATCTGTTCCCTATAGTGGTAATGGCGATTCTTTTACCATTGTTCCCTCTTTAGGAAAGCATGAATTTAATCCGAAGCAGGAATTGGCATTTTTGGGTTCAGGATCTACGGTGGTTAATAATGTAGATTTTATAGACAAATCTTCTTTTGTTTTTAAAGGACTTGTAGTTTATGATAGCAGAGGGGTTTTCCCACAAACATCTGATGCGCCAATAACTGGTGATATCAAAGAAAATGAGGCTTATAATGCCTATACTGTAGGCAATCTTAAATATCAAAAAGGCGAGTATTGGGCTGAGAAAAATGCTGCAGGCACGATTCTTAGTCTGCGAAGATATGCCCCCATACCTGTACCAGGAGTTTCAGTAAACATAGATAATGTACCAGCAATTGATGCCAATAATGTTCCTATTGTTACCGATATTAATGGAAGGTTTACGATAGAAGTACCTATTGGACAACATGCTATAAGCATCGGTAAAAGTGGTCATACCTTTGATTTGGAAGGCCGATATCCTGCTCGAATTAGATCGATAGTCAATAGGGACACAACCTATACCAATACCTATCAAGACTTTTTTGAAGATCGCGATGAGCCCATCACATTTATTGACACGACCAAAGTGATAGTTATTGGGCGTGTTGTTGGTGGTAACAAGCAGTCTGAACAGACACTTGGTTTTGGATATGACGGGACAAAAAAACATGAATACAGAGATGGAGGTGATGTTGAAAGAGAAGTTATTTACACCTCCGACAATAACATTGGTAAAGCAAGAATAACCCTTGGTCACATGCCTACTGGAGCCACAAGTGTTACACCCGAATACAAAACCAGTTTTGAAACAAATAATCAAACAGGAGAATATCGTGTCAAATTATTACCTCTAAATTATACTTTGTCTCAAAATGATTTAACATTTATTAGCGGAATAAGACCCGACAATAAACCGCTACTAAGTGAAGATAGAGCAATCAATTTTAGCACGATTAAACCCTTGCAATATCCAACATTTACTCAAGGAAGCACCACAATTACAGGCAATCCCTACCAGGAGATTCTTAAATTCACACATTTAGCTACACCAATTTATAGGGTACTAAGCCAAAGCTCAGATTCGCAAATAACTGCAGATGGACAAACATATACCATAGCAGAAGATCAAGAGACGCCAATCTATAGCCAATTTGGTCTATATACCATTGAAATACAAGGCCAAGAACGTTATGCTAATTACGACAATAGTATTACCAATCCTGTAATTAGCACTGTTCCTGTAGAAGGAGGTGAAATTATTGCAACTAATAATTTAGCTTTAGAAAATAGTGTGAAAACAGAGGTTTCGTCAGAAGACCCAAGCATCCTAATTTATTCTTTTAAAGGCGGAATACCGAATACTGATGCCAATGCGGGATATAAACGAACAATTGATTTAAAATATAGAGCCAATGGAATTGAAACTCAATTAGAAAATTATAATTCTGAGGGGATTTTATTGGGAGGTGCTGCAGATGGCACACAAACTTTCGTAACTGCTGGCCCTGAAATACCTGATTTTGTTTTGCGTGACCCTCCTGGTTCAGAGAGCTCTGCAAGCATTGAAAAAGGAAGTTCATTTAGCTTTACCAAAGAAAGTTCATTGAGTGCGAACAATAATACGGAGGCAAATGTTGCTCTCTCAATTGGTACAACCATAACCGTTGTTGCAGTGGTTGTTAAAGAATCAGAAATCACAAATGATATAAGCCAAGGCATTAGCATGTCTCAATCGTCAAGCGATGGAAAAAGCGTAACCAATACTTATACTTTTAATCAAACCATTTCTACAAGTGACGACCCAGATTGGATTGGCAGTGATGCCGATTTATATATCGGAACCTCTGCAAATCAGTTTTATGGAACCTATAACAATTTGGTTGCATCAACAACGAGTAATAGCTCCCAGCCAATTAAAGTGGTACGCCCAAGTGGATCAAACGTATCAAATGTTTATCCAATAGTTAATCAAGCCTTGTATTTTAGTGATGCTCCAGAAAAAACATTATTTGTTTATTCCCAACGCAACATATTAGAAGAGCTAATTCCTAAGTATTTGGAATTTATCAGACAAATAGATGCAGGAACATTAATAGAAAATAGAGATGGCGTACTCTCAAGAAACGCTTATCAATCATCAGTTAACCTCTGGAGAAAGGTAATTTTAAATAATGAACTGTCGAAATATCAAGCTCTTAATGACAGAGATAAGCTTAAATCATCCTTAGATTCAATTATTGAAAGTCTTAAGGACCCCAAAACCAATACCTTGTCAAACTCAGCCAAAGAACTTAAGAATTTATTGAATGCTACTTTTTCTGAAAATATATCCTTTGATGCTGGCGTGGGAGAATTTACAAAAGGCAATCAGATAGAACGTTTAACTGCTAATTCCATCACCTATACCGTAGATGTTAACAGCACTATTGGTTATAAATATGGGACCAAAGAAAATCAAACAGGTATTGAAATAAATGGTACTACAAGCATTGGAACTGGCTTGGAATCGTCGGAGGAAGACTCAAGCGATGAAACAACAAATATTTCTTATACACTTAAAGATAGCGATACAGGCAATTTACTAAGCGTGGATGTTATTAATGCTTTTGATGGCAATGGTCCGATTTTTATCACCAAAGGTGGCGAAACTTCTTGCCCTAATGAAGGAGCTGAGCTCTCTAATTTCTACAACCCAACTCACCCAAATGCAACTAATCCACAAGCATTAATTGAAAATCTTGAAGATAATCAACGTGTACCCCTATCCATCGCAACAAGCGCATTAGAAAGACCCGAAATAACCGTGACAGCTGCTGATGTTTCAGGTATTTTCGAAGGCAGAAATGCCGAATTTGTACTCAGACTACGAAATACAAGTAATATTAATAAAGACGCAACATTCAAACTTAGCGTGGATCAAAGCACTAATCCTGATAATGCCTTGATCAATATTGAGCCCAATGGAACCCTAATTAATGTGCCAGCAGGGCAAACAGTTTTGTACACCATGACCTTAAAAAAGGTAAAACAAGATCAGTTTGATTATGAAAACATTCGTGTGGTACTTGAGTCAACTTGTGATGGGAATGCAGTAGACGACGTATTGGTATCTGCTAGTTTCGTGCCTGCGTGCTCTCCAGTTACAATTATGACTCCATCAAACAATTGGTTGCTCAATAGAAATACGGCCGACCTTGATAGTCTTAAAACTAAACCTGTTAACATCAAATTGGGTGGCTTTAATGCTAATTTCGCCAATTTTGAGAAAATAAATTTAGAATATCGATTAAAAGGTACGCCAAACTGGACTGGATTAAAAACATATTTTAAGAATCAGCAGGATTTTGATGCTGCACGAAGAGGCGGAAATAATGATATTGAGCTAATTAATGGCACTGAATTAAACTATGCTTGGGACATTGCTGCTAAAGGTTTGGCTAATGGAGTTTATGAACTGAGAGCTCGTTCAAGTTGTTATAACCAAACAGCTTACGAATCGGAAATAGTAGAAGGTAAGGTAGATCTTACATCTCCTGTGCTTTTTGGAACACCAACACCAACAAGCGGCATCTTAAATTTAGGAGACGATATTAAATTGCGATTTAATGAACCCGTTAAAACCAATAGCACCGTAAGCAGATTTGAATTTAAAGTACAAAAAAACCAATTGCCGGTAAATCATGAAGTCTCGCTAGCGTTTAACGGCTCAACCAATACCGCAACTATAGCTAAGCCAGCTATCTCTACCGGTGATTTCACCATTGAGTTCTGGTTAAAGAATACTAGTCCAGCAGGTACTTCAACCCTACTTAGCCAAGCTAACGGAATTAAAATTGAACTGATAGATAATGATTTAAGCTATACTATTGGCGGACAAAATATCAGGACAACAATAGCAAATGATACCACATTTAATTACTATGCTCTTTCTTATGATGCGACAGCCAAAAGACTAAGCATTTTTGAAAATAGCTCCGAAAGGCGGAGCATAACAACCCCAACTTTGAATTTCACCAATGAAAACCCAATCATAATCGGTGGAAATACCTTCAAGGGAAATCTGCATGATTTGAGATTTTGGCGAAAATATATTACCAGAGAACAAGCCGTTATAAATATGAATACCCTGTTTAATGGCAATGAATTAGGTCTGAAGGGATTCTGGCCAATGAATGAAGGTAACGGAATTGTTGCACATGATTTAGCAAGATTTAAACATCTAGCTCTAGCAGGCACCAATTGGGATATTTTCCCCAAAGGTACTGCCTACAACTTTGACGGCACCAATTATTTAAAACTCGATTCTGTATCTAGAGTAATTATCTCCAAAGAAATGGATGCGACAGTTTCCTTCTGGATGAAAAGTGGCCAAACTAATACAGGAACCTTATTATCAAATGGTTTTGATAGCAATTACGATTTGACAGAAGGGAATGGATACCGTAATAAATGGTCAATCAATTTAAATTCTGCTGGAAGTATTGAGCTAAAAGCTGAAACAAGAACGTTTTCTTTTGGTAGCAGCAGAGTAAACGACGATAGTTGGCATCATATTGCCATGAGTTTGTCTAGAAATGGTTCCGTTAGAATGTATATAGATGGGAATGAAACCGCTTCATACCCAAGTACTGATCTCGGAGGATTTAGTGGCACTGTTATTAATATAGGTGCACAATTAACTAAAACTGAAGCAAACACTTTCCCATTAACCAATAATTTCAACGGACAAATAGACGAACTTTGTATTTGGAATATGGCCAGAAGTGGCGCACAAATTAAGTCGGACCGCTATTTTGAAGTAGATTTTAGTAGCACAGGCTTACTTCTTTACTCAAACTTCAACAAACCTGAAGTAAGCATCACTGATGGGCCAAAATACTATTATCCAAAAAATGCATTTGAAAAAATAAGCACCTATGCTAAACTAAATAAGCCAATTTCCTATACGGATATCACACCTGGTATTAAACCTTTCAGACCTACAGAATCTCTTGTTGTTGAGGCAGTTATAAATGTAGATGAGATAATATTATTACCTCAAATTACCGATTGGGCAAGTGTAGAAGGCAAAGTTGCTGATATCGTTGTGGCTAACCTAAATGATATGGCAGATAATAGGCAATTATCTCCAATTACTTGGCAAGCTTTCATCAACAAAAACCCAACAAAATGGTTCGTAGATGGGCATGACGATATTGTTAACCTGATGAAGAGATCAAATGAGAATTTAACTTTTGAAATCACGCTAATTAACCAAGGCGGACTACCACAACCTTATTCTATTGATGTGCCTACCTGGTTAACACTCTCTTCAAGATCAGGTACTATCGCACCAAATACAAGCCTTATCTTGAAAGCAACAGTTGATAATAATTTGGCAATAGGAAATTACAATGCCATTTTATCGCTAAGCACCAATTATAACTATAATAATAAAATTCAGCTGGATTTGAGAGTATTAGAGAAAGAGCCTATCTTAAACCTAGACCCGAGTAAGTTTAGCGAATCCATGAACGTAATCGCCAAAATCAAGCTAAATGGTTTATTTACTGACGATATTTATGATAAAGTAGTAGCAATCGTTAATGGTGAAGTTCGTGGAATGGCCAACCTTATGTTCGATCAAAGTTTTAACGAATACTTTGTGTTTTTAACCATTTACAGCAATTCCATTGGCACAGAAAATGTGATGTTTTATATTTGGGATGCCTCAGATGGTAAATTAAAAGAGGCTACGCTAAATGGTAATTTCAGTATTCCATTTGTGCAAGACGATATTATTGGCACTTATACCACTCCAGCCACATTCGTAAATACCGCAGTAACTGGGCAGCAAATCTCCTTCAATCAAGGTTGGACTTGGACCTCCTTTAATGTTACTGATGTTAGATTTGGCAATTTGAATGCCCTTACAAAAACGCTTTCTTTAAATACATCAGATTTAATACAATCCAATTCACCTGCCCGATTTGATGCCTATCAATACAATGCACTCGATACTGCCAGCAATGGTTGGTTTGGAAGCATTTCTGATAATGGCGGCATTTCTACCAATAAAATGTATAAAATCAAATTATCAAAAGAGCAAAAACTAAATATCAAGGGTGTACCGGTCGACCTAAACACGTGGTCTATCAATTTAAATCAAAATTGGAATTGGCTTCCATACGTAGTCTCAAAAAATATCCCTATTGGAGATGCTTTAGCAAACTACAAAGCAAGTGATGGCGACCTCATTAAATCGCAATCAGAATTCGCAATTTACAGTCCTACAGTTGGATGGAAAGGCTCATTAAGCTACCTAAAAGTTGGCGAAGGCTATATGGTGAAAACAAATACCGCTCAAAGCTTTAGCTATCCAGAGTATCTAAACCGATTAAATGCAAAAACAACTGCTTCTAAAGGGCTCTTTAAAGACGATATAAAAATCAGCAATTTAAAGGATGAAAAAATTGCACGTCCAAATGATTTCGCCAAATTTCCAAGTACCATGAGTGCCATTGTGAAAATTCCTCAAGGATACCAAGATCTAGCTTTTTACAATGAATCAGGGCAGTTAAGAGGGATCAGCAAAACACAAAACATACAAGGTGAAGAGCTCGCTTTCATTACTATTTTCGGTGATAAATCTGAAAACCTCATCGCACATATAGGCTTTGGAAGTGGTGCCAAAATCACCAATAAAATGATAAACTTTGCACCAGATGCCATCTTGGGAAGCATTTTAAATCCAATTGTGATTGAATTCCCAGAAGATGAGGTTAGTGTTTTCCCGAATCCTTTCGACAAAGATTTCGAAATTATTTTCAAGGGCTATGATGTGGGAGATGCCACCATTACAGTTTACAGCATGTTCCGTCAAAAAATATCTGAAAGCACCTTCAAGGTGATGGATGAAGATAGGCGTGTAAAAATACAAACTGATGTGCTTCCTGGAGTTTACATCTTACAAATCCAGTTTGGAGATAAGCTAATCACTAAAAAATTAATAAAAAATTAATGCTCATTTATTCAATTTTAAAAATGACGATTAAAGATAAAACCGCTTTTTACATGAAAAAAATCGCAGTCTCTTTTATACTCTTAGTGATTTCGGCCCAAAGCTCATTTGCACAAAGCCCCAATTGGAATGTAAATGAAAATGATTATCAATACACCATGACTTTTATAGCCAAATTAAATGTAGATGGCAAACAATTAATTAATAGCAAGGATAAAGTGGCGGCATTTGTTGGGAATGTTTGCCGTGGTGTAAGCGGCATTACCTATGTTGCTAGCAAGAAGAATTATTATGCCTACCTCACCGTATTTTCTAATAAGCAAGGAGAAAGCATTACATTCAAATTATATGATAGTGCCAATAATAAAACCGTTTCGGTAAGCAAACCGATCATATTTGTGATGAATGAACACAAAGGTGATCTGTTCCAATCCTATAGCATTGCTGAACCTTCACTCAATAGTGCTGCCGAAATACTATCCTTTGGTTTTATGAACACCCCGAGTTTATCATCAATTATTAGCAATGGTTTAGTCAAGGTAAATATTTCAGAGAGCTATTCATTGTCAAACCTTAAACCCGTTTTCACCCTTAGTAAAGGAGCTAGTCTTTTTGAAAATAGAATCATTCTGAATTCGGGCGATCTATTCAAAAATTTTGTAAGTCCAGTCAGTTACGAGGTGCTATCCGAAGATGAATCAACTCTAAAGAATTATAAAGTTGAGGTAAGTAAGTCGGCAGACCCCACCCTATTTTACAAGAAAGATGCCGTTTGCTATGCCCCCGGAGCCATAAAAGTGATGTCAAAACGCGAGGGAAGCGAGGTGCAAATCACGAGCAATGGAAAAACAATAGCGAGCAAAAAAATTATTAATGGGGAAGCATTATTCTCCAATTTGAGTGCCGGCTCCTACATTGCTACAATTGGTAGCGAATGGAAGTTGATCAATATTTTAATGAAAGAAAAATAATTAAAACAGACTGAACATGAATTACAAATTCAAATTATTTATCGGTTTAATAATTCTATTTTTGTTTTTGGGATGCAAAAAGAAATCAACCTGCAAAGATGTAGTCCAAGGTGATTTTGAACTCGTAGAGACACACGGCCGTGTGTCTCCTCTTCCCACCATCAATAAAATGAAATCGTAGAGACACACGGCCGTGTGTCTCCTCCCCCCATCGATAAAATGATGATTTATGAGACACACGACCGTGTGTCTCTACCGAACCAAATAAATGATAAATTTATGAGACACACGACCGTGTGTCTCTACCAAACCCGAACCAAATAAATGATAAATTTATGAGACACACGACCGTGTGTCTCTACCGAACCAAATAAATAACCATATTAGAGACACACGACCGTGTGTCTCTACCGCATTTAATTTCCATTTTCGATAATTTATTTTATTTATATTTAATAAAATAAATCAAAGGATTAAATAGAAATTGAATAAATTCAAAAATAAATATAGAATAGCATCACACCGAAAACCTGATTGGGACTATTCGGCAGATGCTTTTTATTTTTTGACCCTTGTTACACAAAACAGGGAATGTAATCTAGCAGAAATTATAAATATCGGTGATAAGGCATGTGTAAATCTATTAAGTTTCGGCGAAATCGTTGAACAGGAATGGTTTAAATCATTTGACATTAGAAAAGAATTAATGTCACACGAATTTGTAATCATGCCTAATCATTTACATGGCATTGTTGAAATCAGTAGAGACACACGGCCGTGTGTCTCCATTAACAATCAAACAAGTAGAGACACACGGCCGTGTGTCTCTACACCAAATAAAATAAACGATAACGTTGGAGACACACGGCCGTGTGTCTCTACGATACCCATTAAACGAAATCCACCAATACGATTACCAAAATCCATATCATCATTCATCGCGGGTTTTAAATCGGCCGTAAATACGAAAATCAATGATTTTATTGATAAACATAATTTATCCATTCCAAAATACAATAGAAAAAACCATTTTTTCCAACCCAATTATCACGACCACATCATTAGAAATCAGTTTGAATATGATAATATTTCAAATTACATAAAAAATAATCCAGACAAATGGATTGAAGATAAATTTTATAAATCAAAACCGCCGTCGTAGAGACACACGGCCGTGTGTCTCCTTCCCCCCACCAATAAAATGATAATTCATGAGACACACGACCGTGTGTCTCTACCGTATCAAATAAATGATGATTTATGAGACACACGACCGTGTGTCTCTACTGAATCAATGAAATGATGATTTATGAGACACACGACCGTGTGTCTCTACGGGTTTCCATAATCAAAAACCATGTTTAGACCTTATTTTGAAATAAATACCTGAAAAAATATCGCTTTTAAATTATCAAATATCCCCTATTTGACAATACATTTCTACATGGAGATTTATTTGAACATGATTTCAAAGACCTTTTTTGATTTAATTGATATTTTTAACAACAAATTTATTATTAGGCAATAAGATCGTAAAGTCATTAAAAATTATTCCCCTCTTTCATGTTAGATGTTATGAGGGAATCGCGAATAAGATTTAATTGACAAAGGCTATATTTGAATAGATTTACCTATGAAAAAACGTTACGCGATATTCTTCACTATCCTTAGTCTTTCAACATTTGCCTTTGGGCAAGTGCACAAAGGTTTTCAATGGATTAGTCCTGACCATTCTTTATTCAAAATTGACATAAATTCAGGGATTTTAAGTCAAGATGCCCCAAACAAACTAAAATTAGAACTCGGCAAAATCCAAGATTGGGAATCCATAAAATCAGAGCTGCCTGGCGATTTCGGAGTAAATGCCTTTTACCAAGCCGATTCTTTACTTATCACTATCCCAGGGACGGGGCAGATCTACAGTTTAGATCTACCTAATTTAAAGCTTAATCGCCTTGACCAGACCTTTTTTAGAGGATACAATTTTAATGCAAGCCAGTTTTTTAGAAAGGATACTCTTTTTTCTATCGGTGGTGAAGGTTTTTGGTTAAAACATAGTATCATCACTTATTATAATCCGCAAACATCTGAATGGGCATTTTACAAATTACAAAAAGATAATAAACACCCAAGTAAAAATAAGTTTAGTGGCTATTCAAAAGAGCAAGACGCATTTTTTTCATCTTTTCTAGAAGTGGATGAGAACTTAAAAAACAATAAGGTACCCTTTAGAGTATACTCGTTTAAAAACGATAGCTGGGAAGAAAAGGGATTTTTAAGTAACCCAATAATTGATTTTGCCAAAAATAATTATCGGACAATCTGGACGGGTAAATATTTATTTTTAATCTTTGACAATAGCGATTCCAAATATTACATCGCCGAGCCATTTGAAAATGTGCTTTTTGAGCATAAATCAACAAATGATCAATTTTACTTGAACAATTCCGAGCTTTACTTTCGAAATGGAAAAATCTTCTCCAGAAGCATGGCAAGTCCCGGAAAAATAGATAAATTATATTTCGATAGCCTTTCTGTTGACTCATTGGTAAATCAATCTAGCATAATAGGTCAGGTTTATGGATACAACGACTTTAGAAACAGAAACATTGGAATCGCTTTAACAACACTTTTAATGCTTACTGCGAGCTTCCTATACTATCGTAAAAGAAAGAATCTTAAGATGGAAGATTATACCCTGACAGAGGTAGAATTATTGGTAGTAAAAAAATTCATTAATCAAACTATCGGGATAAAAATAAGTAGCATTGAGCTCAATAATTTATTGGAAATAAGCACCAAAACTTACGATAATCAAAGACAAATAAGGTATCGTATTATCGGCGCAATTAATCAGAAATTACGTAGGGATTTAGACTCCAAAGATCTGATTTTTAGATCCTCCAATATTGAGGATAAACGTATGATGGACTACTATATCAACCCTGATATAAAAGCCAAGGATTTAGAAAAATTAATGAAAAGCTTGAATTTATAAAACAAATAAACCCTCGCTCAGAGGGTTTATACATATAATATACGAAATATAATCGAGAAATCAAAATTAAATCGAAGCTCTCATTAATTAAGAATAATTTGAACACATTTTATTGTTTCATGTCACATTGAACAGACAACCAGCCTGTAAAATCTTTATCCTTATCCACAATAAACTCTTGAGATAAGTGTATTTCACCTTTTAAAGAAATAGTCAACTTCACTCGCTCATCTTTTACCAAATTAGGCGAATGAGCAAAAAACTTAAAAGAAAGATCTTCAAAATCATCGCTAAAACTGAGAACTTCCCTTGACCATGTATTATCAAAAAAACGAACAATTTTTACATTACCATGCTCATCTTTATAGGATACTTGTGCAACCGTTTTATAGGTCAATTCTACTTTAAGCAAAAAGACGCTTATCTCCTTGGTGTCCTTTTTGCTCATAAAACTAAATTTCTTCCAAAACATAAGCGTCTTTCTTATTAATATCAATAATTTTTATTTCACCAATATCACTACCCTTCTATTAGCCGCTCTACCTGATTCAGT
>NZ_JAFEIG010000032.1 GCF_017495225.1 Daejeonella sp.
TCCCAAACAATTAGGAGCAAAGATTAAGGATAGGGTGTAGGATTTCAGATGTCGCCAGTCTGACAACGGCTAACTGACAACTCTTATCTGAGTAAGGAGCAAAGAGTAAGGACAAAAGGCTTGAGTAAGTAGCATGGGTGTTGATAACCTGAAAACTGATCCCAATTTCGTTAGCCTGACAAAGACAAATCTATTTTTACTTTCAAGTACGAGGCTTCGAGAACCTCAGCCACCAGGTAGCAAACGTCGCTAATCTAACCATCTAACTACTAACCAACTAACTACCTTCTCCCCTTTTTTACCGCCGGAAATCTCATTTTATAATCCACTTTCACCATTCCTTTGGAGATAGATGTTAATCTATTGTTTAGCATGGTTTTGCGTAGGGGACTTAATTTATCGACGAAGAGTTTACCTTCAATATGATCGTATTCATGCTGAATAACCCTTGCTGCTAGTCCGCTGAAAGTTTCCTCATGCTTTACCCAATTTTCATCAAAATAAGAAAGCCTCACATTTTCTTTTCTTTCTACATCTTCGCGAATATCGGGAATGCTCAAGCAACCTTCGTTGAACGACCATTTTTCGCCACTTTCTTCTAAGATTTCGGCATTGATGAACACTTTTTTAAAGTCTTTAAGTGAGGGTTCATCTTCCGCGAAGGAAGTAGCATCAATTACAAATAAACGAATGGCTAATCCAATTTGTGGAGCTGCCAGACCTACCCCATGTGCACCATACATGGTTTCAAACATGTTTGCGATTAATACCTCTAAATCAGGGTATTCTGCATTTATATCTGTGGCTTTTTTACGAAGCACAGCGTCTCCATAGGCAACAATGGGTAATTTCATAATACAAAAATAGAATCTTTTCTAGAGCTAACAAACTGGAAGACCATTGAAAGCTAATAAATGTTAATCAAGCGTATAATTAAACGGATGGACTTTAATCTTTCGGATTAAATATCAAAGAGCTTAGATCTTTTGTTTCAAACATTTCATTGGCTATTTCAAGTAATTGCGCCGCATTTACTTTGTTAATTTTAGCGAATACCTCTTCCAAAGAATCTACTCGGTTAAAGTCGAGTAAGCTTTTACTCATTGAAATTATTAATCCCATTCTATTTTCCTCACCAAGAGCTATTTGTCCGATGAACTTATTTTTTGCCTGTTGTAATTGAATCGGACCAATTTTTTGATCGCGGAGTTTTTTTAACTCTTTTTCGAGCAATTTTATGGCCTTTTCAGTTTTCTCGGGATCGGTACCAAAGTAAATAGAAAAGATGCCCGTATCACTCATTGGGGTATAATTTGATTCGATCGTATAGGCAATGCCATATTTTTCGCGAATTTCTAAATTGAGTCGCGAGCTCATTCCATTCCCACCTAATAAATTATTGAGTAATAAAAAGGCGGTCCTATTTTTATCATGAAATGAGTAAGCACGCTTACCAATTACGCAGTGAGCTTGGTTAATGGGCTTATCAAAAACACAATTTTGGGGTGTATAATGACCTATTTTTTCACGTGTGCGTTCTGGAAGATTGGCCGGAATTTTTCCGTAAAGTTTTTCGCTGATGCGGATAATTGATTTGAAATTATAATCACCAAAGATGCCAACAATGATTTCATCTGTGCGGTAATTGGATTTCATAAATTGTTGAATATCCTTTTTTTGGAAGCTTTTTACGGATTCTGGTGTACCTAAAATATTTCTTCCCAAAGAGTGACCTTCAAACAGTAGATCTTCAAAATCATCATTTATAGCTTCGTCGGGTTGATCTTGATAGGATGAAATTTCATCTAAAATAACCTCTTTTTCCTTTTTCATTTCTTCCTCTGGAAAAACAGAATGGAAGATGATATCTTCGAAAAGGTCGAGTGATCTTTCCAAATGTGGTTTTAAGAAGGAAGCGTGAACGCAAGTATATTCTTTTGTGGTGTAGGCATTTAAATCTGCGCCAACAAGCTCTAAGCGGTTTAAAATTTGGTTGGTATTTCTTTTCTCGGTTTGTTTAAAGAGAAGGTGTTCAATAAAATGGGCAAGTCCATCCTTTGCATGACCTTCATCACGCGATCCAGCATTAATTATTATGCATGCATGGGAAATATTTGAAGGGCTTGTTTTATGCAAAACGCGTATTCCGTTTTGCAATTGGTGAACCTGATAATCCATATAAATTAAAGGTAGAAATTTGATTTTAGTATCAAATCATTTGTTGATTGCCTGGTTAAATTAGCTATTTAAAAATCAATTTTAAACAGGCTATAATCATTTCAATTTGCCTTTATAAGTTTTCTTAAATAAGTTATAACGCGGAATAGAAATGGCTCTAACATATCCCTGATTAGGATTATGCTCAATATAATCTTGATGATACTCTTCAGCTCTGTAAAACTCTGTTAATGGTTTTAATTCAGTGACTATTGCTTTTTTAAACCTACCTGATTGGCTAATATCTCTAACAGACTGTTCTGCGCTGGCTTTTTCTGTTGGTCCACTATAAAATAAGATGGATCGATAAGATGAGCCTTTATCGGGACCCTGCTGATTTGGGGTAGTTGGATCATGCGAAGCAAAAAATACTTTACATAATTCGGCATAAGAAATTACCTGAGGATTATAATAAACGAGTACTGTTTCTGCATGCCCGGTTGTTTCGGTATTCACTAAATCATAAGTTGGGTTGGGTACGTTTCCGCCTGCATATCCCGAAATGGCCGAGTCGACCCCTGCTACCGATTCAAATATATGTTCAGAACACCAAAAACACCCTTCAGCAAAGGCTGCGATTGCTTTTCCTTTTGGTGTAATAAGTTTTACTTTTCTTACATCTGATTTTTTCTGTGAGATGGCATCACAGGAAAATAAAACCAAAAGAATTGACAGAGCAGGTATAATGTATAGATAGCGTTTCATTTTTTTCATTTTTTTAAATATACGCAATAGCTTTCTGGATAGACTGAAATGGTCGTAAAATCAGACATATACATGACAACTGTAAATTGGCTTAGATTTCTTTTTTTACATTTTGCTGTGAGTGAAATTCAAATTCATTAAAACTTAATAAGGACCCACGAATCACGAGGCGATTTTTTTTACTGGGGAAATATTGATATACTAACTATTAGGTAATATTTAAATGATATAATATATTTGAGGGAGGTGAAAATAAAAGATTTCCTAAATTTTCGATTCAAGTTCGAATTGATGGAACGACTCTGAAAACAAAATATGAACAGATTAATACTCTTTTTTCTACTATTAGGAAATGTTGCTTTTGGACAAACGAATATTGTTGACAAATTAAAAGTTAGACAAGATTTTGAGAAATTAATGTCAAATTTGGAAACAAACTATGTTTATTATAACACAAAAGATGTTGATTTAAATTGTATTGAAAGCTATTACAGTCAAAAAATTGACAGCATAAAAAACAGTACAGAAGTGTTGTTATTTTTTGAATACATATTGGATGAGTTTTATGACTCACACCTTCATTTGAATACTTCAAACAAATTTTCTTACAGGCTTTACAGTCCAATTTTTGTTTCAACAATAGGAGATAAAACTGAAATTTCTAGTACTTGGAAAGACCAAATAGAAAGTGGATTGAACATCAATATTACTAATGCTGAGATACTAACATTTAACGGAATTAATTTCAATGAGTTAATTGAAAAATTCCCAACACATTGTCAAAATAAAAACAATAATGAGGTAAGAACTTGGATTTCGAATAAAATACTTTCAGGAAGACGAAATGAACCGAGAATAGTTACTTTAAAAACCAAAACAGGTAAAATAGAAACATTAGATATTGATAAAATCAAGATTAGAAAAGACACCAATTTATTGTCCTACAAAATTATTGACAATATTGGAGTTATCCGTTTAAATAATTCATTGGGAGAAACAAAAACTAAAGAAGAATTTAAACAAGCCCTAAACAACCTAGAAGAAACTAATGGTATTATTTTGGACTTACGAAACACAGTAGACGGTGGAAACACAAATATAGCATACCCTATTGCGGGACATTTCACAAATAAAAAAATGATATTTCAGAAGTACATTAACAAACAAGAAAATTTTGATGACTATATAAAAACTACAAAACCTAAATACAACAAACCATTAATTGTTTTAGTTGGGAGATGGACAGGAAGTGTAGGAGAAGGTTTAGCATCTGGATTTGATGGAACCGGTATTGGAAAAATAGTTGGTACAGAAATGTTGAAATTAGCAGGTGCAACTAAAAGTTATAAGTTCTCTAATTTTAATTATGGTTATCAATACTCTTATATTGAGGTTTTACACATTACAGGTTATCCAAGAGAAAAATTTGTACCAAAATATAAAGTAGTATGTAATGATGACATCGAAGACGAATTTATAAAAGAAGGAATTAGAATGATTAACCATCAAAAATAAACTTTGATAGGAGAATATTCTATCTCAATTAAGTATCGAATGAAGGTTATTGATGAAAGATTAAGTGGTGTATCTGAAATTTTGTTCTAATTGATTATGCTAATCATAAATAACTACCGTAACATTCTTGTAATTCCTAATATTACAAATTCAAAGAATCCTGAAATGGATTCTTCGGTTATGAGCGGAAAAATAATCATTACAACTACAATTTTTCTATTAATACGAAATCCGCATAAAAAATGAATCTCTTTCTTTTGAAGGCCAAAAGAAACAAAAGCCCATTTTTTCCCTCCATGGGAGTCCTTTGGACTAAGGCAGCTGTTCCGAAGGACTCCTTTGGAGTTCACACCCATCACACACAAAAGCCAAAAGTGCTCGGATTGCGTTTTACGAAGGGTAAAACAATGCCCGTTGGCTGAGGCTCTCGAAGCCTTGTTTAACAGCTGCTGGTATCGCAAAATGCGATACCATGTCTTCAATCTATTTTTTAGATAATTGAAACATGAAATTTTCAGGAAATCGGTTTTTATTTCGTTTTACTTGCTCCTCGTACCCCAATATCACCC
>NZ_JAFEIG010000017.1 GCF_017495225.1 Daejeonella sp.
GTATAAAATTCGAAAAATAAAAAAAGGCTGTATCGGTTTATTTTGATACAGCCTCTTTTATTTGAGGAATAATTTAGAAAAATCAAAATTATGATCAAACTAATCGATTAAGTGTAAAACTTCATCAATTGGCTGATCGCTATCGATCAAAATACCTGTAACTCCTGCAGCTTCTCCAGCCAAAACATCTCTTTCTCTATCGCCAATAAAATAAGATTTAGAAGCGTCAATTTCGAAACGCGCAACAGCCTTTTCGAGCATTAATGAACCTGGTTTACGGCATAAACATTTTCCATTATATTCAGGATGATGGTTACAATAATAAACTTCAGAAATTAATACTCCCTGAGCCGCATACTGCTTTTTTAATTGATCATGCATTTTATTGAGTTCATCAACAGAATACCAACCTTTTGCTAATCCACCTTGATTAGTAATCACAATTAGGAGGTATCCCCTATCTTGCAATTGTTTTAATACATTGAAATTATGTTCGAGAACTTTAAAATCTTCCAAATGGCAGACATAATCACCCAACTCTTTATTTAAAACACCATCTCTATCAAGAAAAACAGCTTTATTCATAATTTATTCAATTAAATGCGTTATTATGTCCATTATTCCAATCTAAGCGCAAAGAAAAGAGATTATAAGTGACTAACACCACCAGAAATAATAAATTTCATGGCATCACTTGCACTCATGTTCAAAGGCTTGACTTTCTTCGAATCAACAAGACATAATTGTCCTGCAAACGAATAAGATAAAGGGAAATATACTGCTACATCACCAGGGTAGCCTATTTTAGAAAGATCTTTTTGAGTAAGAAAACCTATCTTTTTCAGACCAGTCTCATTAACTTCAACCACAACTGGCTCACTAAACTTCTTGTCATCACCAACAAAAGCCTCTGTTAAGTCTTTAAATGAGGTATAAATCACATTAAAAACAGGTAATCTTTTGAACCATCTGCCAAACCACTTTTTAATTGGATCTGTGACAAAATTGGTAACAATTATACCTACAACAATTAAAATCACGATTACCGTCAAAATTCCTAAGCCTGGAATATAAACTGGCTTTCCTGTTTGATCCACCCAGATTACATTACTTAAATTAAGTGCTGAATCGACCTTTGAAACTGCCCAATAAATAAAAAACAAAGCCGCTGCAATTGGCAAAATAACCAATGCACCTCTCACCAGATAATTAAATAATGATTTTATTATTTTATTCATAATAGTAAATTCGTTTTACTCGTTGAGAAATGCTTGTAAGGACTTCATAAGGAATCGTATCTAGTTGATTAGCAATATCTTCTACACGAATAACATCATTAAATACAATTACATCATCCCCTTCTTCTGCTTCAATACCAGTGATATCAATCATGCACATATCCATACAAATTTTACCAATTGTTGGCACTATTTGTCCCCTAACAAGCATTTTACCCCTACCATTACCCATTTTACGGTTATAACCATCAGCATAACCAATTTTAACAGTAGCAATTGTTCCACCATTTGGCATTTTCCCTTCCCTTGAATAGCCAATTGTATCTCCGGCCGGAATATGTTTAATTTGAGAAATACTAGTTTTCAGCGAAGTTACGGTTTGTAGTGGAGAATTCTTAGTCAATGCTGAATCTATCCCATACAGACCTATTCCGAGTCGCACCATTTCAAATTGGGCATCTGGCCAGCGACTAATACCTGATGAATTGGCTAAGTGGCGCAGAAATGGATATTTAAGCACTTTACTAATTTGATTTGACAAATTAGTGAATAAGCTAATTTGACTTCTTGTAAAGAGATCATGTTCAGGATTTTCGCTAGCTACTAGGTGCGAAAAAACACTTTTTACATGAATAAGCTTAGAATCATTTAAAAACAAAAGCAATTCATCCAGTTCATTTTCCATAAAGCCTAAACGATGCATTCCTGTATCAAGCTTTATATGAATGGGATAAGAAGATATACCTTTAATTTTCAAAACGTCAATAAAATCATTCAAAACACGCATAGAATAGATTTCTGGCTCTAATTCATGTTCAATTATGGTATCAAAGGCCATAGAATCGGGACTCATAACCATGATTGGAAGAGTTGTTCCTGCCTTTCTTAGAGCCACACCTTCATCGGCATAGGCAACTGCTAAATAATCAACTTGATTAAATTCTAATAAATTGGCGATTTCGAAACTTCCACTACCATAAGAAAAAGCCTTTACTATGGCCATTAATTTAGTCCCAGAGCCTATTTTAGTCTTATAATAATTAAGATTATGCTCTAAAGCATTTAAATTAATTTCAAGAACAGTTTCATGGACTTTTTGTGTTAGTAATCGGCTAATATTTTCAAATCCAAATGTTCTTGCTCCTTTTAAAAGAATGGTTTCATTCTGAAATTTGATAAAAGGTAGATTTTCAATCAATTCAGCTGTATTTTTAAAGGATTGAACCTCACAAGGAAAGAGAAGTGCATATTTTCCTATTTTTTCACCTACTGTAATTAGCCTATCGACAGATTTATCGGTAATTAAATTACTGATTTTATCGTACATTAACTTAGAATCATCGCCAGGGATATCCGAAAGGATTAATGTTCTACGAGGATGTTGATTTTGCTGCTTTAAAAAATCTAGGGCTATAGCAAGCGAGGATATGTCAAGGCTATATGAATCATCAATTATGGAACAATTATTAATCCCATTTTTTAACTCAAGTCGCATTCCTACAGGACTTAATTTTTCAAGTCTTTGGCTTATTATTTCAGGATCATAATTAAGAGCTAACATGGTAGCCCAACAAATCACGGCATTTTCTATGGAAGCTTGGTCGTTAAAAGGAATAAGAATTTCTAAAATCTTATTTAGATATTTTGCATATAAACGACTAAAATTATTTTCAATTGATTCAATTTTAAAAACCTGAAGATCAGCACTTTCGCTAAAGCTCCATGTAAATTTATTTTTCCCTGGCAAGATCCCTTTGAATGTTGAAAGGTATTTATGAGAGTAAATAAAAAGATCTACTGAATCAAAAAGTTTTAATTTTTCATTGATTTTCTGGTCAATTGATTCAAATCCGGAATAATGAGCTTCTCCCATATTGGTCAATATTCCGATTGTAGGATGAATAATTTCTGCAAGATTTTGCATTTCACCCACTTTAGAAATACCGGCTTCAAAAATGGCAAGGTCATTTTCACTCCCCATTTCCCAAACAGAAATTGGAACGCCTAATTGAGAATTAAAGCTTTTAGTACTACGAACTATATTTTTTTCAGGTGCTAATATTTGGTAAAGCCACTCTTTAACAATTGTTTTGCCATTACTACCGGTAATTCCCATTACGGGATATTCAAATTTAAATCGATGTGCTTTAGCTAAAACCTGAAGAGCGCTTAATGTATCTTTAACTAGGAAAAAATTGGCATCCGGAAAATTATTTGCAGGAAAATCAGAATTCGAAATAACAAAATTTCGAACACCGTTTTTATAAGCGTCGGGAATAAAATCATGGCCATTACGACGGCCTTTGAGAGCGAAAAACAAAGCATTTAAGGGGTCGTTCAATTTACGACTATCTGTAAGCAGTGTTCTGATAGTTGAATATTCATCCTTTATAAAGGCCTGGGCATTCAAAATCAAGCTTATTTCCTTTGGCTTATAAGGCAAATGATTCATGATGTAAATTTCAATAAATTTTAAGGAATACTATCAAATATTTACGATATTTCAATGCTTTGGAAAATGAACAAGTAAAACGGAAAATATTTAGCAGGCAACAAGCTAAAATAAAGGCAGAAAGTTATTGTGCCTATCAGGAGAGATCGCAGTTTGAAATACGTAATAAGCTGTATGAATGGGGATTATTTCAAAATGATGTTGAAGAGATTATATCCGAATTAATCGAATCAAATTTTTTAAATGAAGAACGCTTTGCACTAGCTTATACTTTAGGAAAGTTCAGAATTAAGTCTTGGGGGAAAATAAAAATCAAGCAAGCATTAAAATTAAAGCGAGTTCCTGATAAATTGATTAAGAAATCACTTCAATCGATAGATGATGATGATTATTTAACGATGTTAAAACGAATTTTAGAAAAAAAAGCAGAAAACATCACAGAAACAGATCCATTTAAGCGTCGATATCTATTAACACGCTATGGTTCTGGCAAAGGATTTGAGCTCGAATTAATCTCTGACTTACTGATTAGCAATAAGTTATAGATTAATTAATAAAAAAAATAAAAAAAACTTGTTAGAATAGCTTTTCTGCATATATTTGCACTCACCAAAACGCGAAAGTAGCTCAGTTGGTAGAGCACGACCTTGCCAAGGTCGGGGTCGCGAGTTCGAATCTCGTCTTTCGCTCCAATAAAAAATCCCTCTTTTAGAGGGAATTTTTGTTTGAAATAGAACAATCCACGCTCGGATGGTGGAACTGGTAGACACGCAGGACTTAAAATCCTGTGACCCTTAAAGGTCGTGCGGGTTCGATTCCCGCTCCGAGTACAAAAGCTGATCAAACGATCAGCTTTTGTCATTTAACGACCTCCTTAAATTAAAAATTTCCTCAAAAAAGGGTTCCTATTCAAAATTTGTGGACTAAACAGTTTTTACGGTTTCCCGTATTTTTTTACGCAATAGAAAGAATAAATTTATAAATAGTTTATTACTACCTATAAATGACTGGAATATGTAATTATGTGTGACATAACACAATTCACACGAAATTATTTATTAATTGAGATAAAGCTTTGTAAATTGTATTAATAAAATAAATACCTACAAAAAACAACAAATTATCAATTAAAACATACCTATTTAATATCGAAATTACATTGATTTAAATCATAGAAAAAACTGATTAGAATCATTAAAAGAGTCTATCAGTAAAAGGTACATTTGAGTATTAATACTCACAATTATTATTTCATTCTAAAAGGAAAAGATTGAAATAGAATCATTCATAATTGGAATAGATAAATGACTCCAAAATCATTTAACTATTGGAAATTGAAAACATAAAATAAATGGCTAAGACCTATTAATTATTATTTAATTCAATTTGATTGATGCTGTTCTTGAAATAATCAATTTAAAATTATTACAATTTAATAAAAAAAAATATTAAAGCCTATTAAAGAATTTAAAATGAAAAAAATCTTATTGATTGAAGATGATAAATCCTTTAGAGACAAATTGGATCAATTATTAAGCCTATCTGGCTATGAAGTATTGAGCTGTGATAATGGTAAAAGTGGAATTGAAACCGCATTAAAGGAAAGTCCACAATTTATAATCTGCGACGTTAAAATGCCTGACATAGATGGATATGGGGTAATTCACATTTTAAGTAATCACCCCAAGACTTCTGGTACACCATTTATTTTCCTTTCTGGCAATGCCGATTATGTGAATCAGCGTAAGGGAATGAGTTTAGGTGCCGACGATTACCTAGTTAAACCTTTCGACAGTAATGATTTATTAAATACTATAAGGTTAAGAATTGAAAAAAATGAAAGCTTAAAAAATAAATTCCATTTAACAAATGACACCGATCAGGATTTAAACTTTAGTCAGAATAATAATGGTAAGATAAGTAGCCTAATTTCCGATAAATACGAAGTACAAAATTTCAAAAAAAAGCATGTATTATATATGCCAGGGCAGCGCCCTTCATGTGTTTACTATATTAAATCTGGAAAAGTAAAAGAATTTATAGTGAATGAAGATGGGAAGGAATTAATTACTGGTATTTATTCTCAGGGCGACTTTTTTGGTTATACCGAAATATTAAAAGAATGCAATTATAGTAAAAATGCAAAATTGATGGAGGATTCATCTATTGTTTTAATTCCCAAAGATGATTTCATGCAAAAAATACATACCAACTCCATAATTGCGAAGGAATTTATAGGTATGCTTTCAAATAATATTACAGAGAATGAAAAATTAATCATCAATATGGCTTATAATTCCTTAAGAAAGAAAGTAGCCATAGGGATAGTTCGATTAATTGACAAACTAAAGGAAAGCAAAGATGGGAAAAGTATTATAAGTGTATCCCGAGAAGATTTAGCGCATGTAGTTGGTTCATCATTAGAATCCACAATTAGAACTTTAAAAGAGTTTAAAACTGAAAAACTCATTGAAGTAGAGGATAATGGAACTATTATTGTTCTTGATGAACAGAAAATAAGGAATTTAAGGCACTAATATTTTTGTGTTTACTCTAATTTTATTTTTAACACAAGAAGCCCCCTGTTTTATAAACAGGGGGCTTCTTGTTTATTTTGTAATCTTTTAAAATTACATGGAAAGAATTGTTTTTCAATTTCCACTGAAAAGTACGCCAGTATTTCTGTGAAGGTTTAAATATTCGTTCGATCTCACTTACAAGCAATTCTTTTTGGAAAGGAAAGGAATAATTATTTATTAATAATTATGCTCAGTGTGGATACAGCTGGCCTAGCTGGCGACTAATGCACTAGAATAAATTGGGACTTTTTGCTAGAAAACAGGCAGTACTTTTGTGGAATATTTTCATGATTTACATTTAAAATCAGTTAATTGATCAAATTAATTAGTTAAATGCCATTTTATACCTCATTATATTTTTCAAGGAGATTGATATACTTATTTCTCCAATAATTAGCTGAATTTTGAAAATCATTCATGTGCATATCACCTTGATAAGCTTGAGTATGATTGGATTTTCTACCGTTGAGTTTATCCGGAAAATCTGATGAGAAGTCATAATCTAAAACCTCTCCTATTTGAAGAATTATATCAAAGCTCAAATTTTTCTGAGTAAACCAATTATAAATCGACCTTCTGCTTACGCGCAATCTCCTAGATAATTCGCTAATGCTAATATTATTTCTGCGAATTACATGTTCAACAATTTCACCGTTATTCATAATCAAGAAAATTTTAATTAATAACCCTAATAAATTCTATATGACCTAAAAATTGATTTCAATTTCCCGTCCTTAACAATGGATGAAATTAGAACTTACAGCATACTTTTTACCTGATTTTAATCAAGTAAAATATTGATTATGAATAAAGTACACAATGACCAAAAACATAATAAACTATTAGTTAACCACAACTTCATCCGGCTTACAATAAACAGCGTTATTACTCTTAAATTCAGGAATAATCTCGTTTAACTTCTTGGCAAGACCGATATGATCATCAAAGTCCATCAATTCTATCAATTCACTTATCATTCTTTCAACATAGAAAAAATGGAAATTGATAACTTTTGAGATTTTAATTTTGGAATGATGTGTTGGAATAATATTTTCGCCTTTGTTTAGGAGTTCTTCATATAATTTCTCTCCTGGACGTAAACCAGTAAAAACAATATTAATGTCTTTTTCGGGTATTAATCCCGCTAAACGGATCATATTTATTGCCATATCAACTATTTTTACAGGTTCACCCATATCGAAAATGAAGATTTCTCCCCCTTTGCCCATGGCACATGCCTCCAATACCAGCTGAACTGCCTCGGGAATAGTCATGAAATAGCGAGTAATTTTAGGATGTGTAATAGTTACAGGTCCTCCATTTGCAATTTGTTCTTTAAAACGAGGTACAACAGAACCGTTTGACCCAAGCACATTTCCAAATCGGGTTGTAATAAAACGAGTTGGTACTTCTTTATTATTAGAAACTTCTTGGATTGACATTTCTCTAGCTTGATGGAAATTTAGTGATTGTATATACATTTCTGCTAAGCGCTTAGATGCACCCATTATATTAGTTGGATTGACCGCTTTATCAGTAGAAATCATGATAAATTTCTCTACCTTAAACTCTAAAGACATGTCAGCCAAGTTTTTTGTCCCGAGTACATTTGTTAAAATAGCCTCGCATGGATGATCTTCCATCATTGAAACATGTTTATATGCAGCAGCATGAAAAACAACCTCAGGCTGATATACTGAAAACAAGGTCTTAATTCGTTTAGAATTTTGAATATTGGCCATAAAAACCTTCGTTGGGGCATTGGGATAATTTTCCTCTAGCTCTAATTGCAATTCATGAAGAGGAGTTTCAGCTTGATCACATAGGATTAATAATCCGGGATTATAGTTTATTAATTGACGAACCAGTTCCGAACCGATAGAGCCTGCAGCACCAGTAACTAATATTCGTTTCCCGGATAGCTCTCTGAATATATTATCGCTTTTTAGAATAATTGGAGCTCTTTGCAATAAATCTTCAATATTTAGATTTTTTATTTGATTTAAACTCAAGGTTCCATTGATCCATTGAGTGGAATGAGGAACAGATAAAACACTAATTCCCAGAGCTATACACTCCTTTATTACCGAATTTTTACTTGTATTATTAAGTTCATTAGACATAATAACAACTTTATCGATCACATGCTTCTGTTTAAGAAATGCTATTGTTTCGGAGGAATAAACCTGTATTTGCTCCAAGCTTTTATTAATTCTGTCGGGGTCATCATCAACAAAACCTATAACTTTATAATTCTTTTCTTGAGAAAGTTCAAATGCCTTTTTAATCAATAAAGCATTTTTATCCGAACCATAAATCAAAATATTTTCATTTTCAGCCTTGTAATTTGTAGAATCTAGGCTTTTAATATAGGAAAATAGACTTTTTACAGTAATTCTTAAAAAAATGAGTAGCGAAGCAGAAATAAAAAAATCAACAATAATGATAGCTTCGAGCGACTCGAGATTAACGTTAAAAACGGGTATGAACAGCGCACTACTTACTAACCAGAAAATCAAACTACTGATAGAAACCGCTTTAAAAATTCGAATAATATCTTCGGTATTTGAATATCGAATTATGCCTGTATGAATTTTAATAAAAAGAAATACTAGAGTCCGTAAAACAATAAATGAAAGAAAGTAGAAAAGAAAACTACCTGTAAATAATTGCTGAATATTGAACTTTTGTATAATAAGATATGATAATACAAAAGCAATACTTAGAATAATAAAATCTATTGAAAAAATCAGCCAACGCGAGGATGTTTTTTCTTTAAAAATGGAGTGTATCATTTTGATAAAATGAGGTTTATAAATTCGGTATTAAGAGGGCTAAGAAATGCCTGAGTTTTGAATGAAGAAATACAAGGGAAGACTATCTGATCAAATTAATAACCTGAAAAAAGCTAAATTCTAAGAAAAAAGGGAAAAGCATTTTAATTATGATTTTTTAAAAACTAAATCCATTTCATGCAACATGTTTATAGGGCATCTGTAGAGAGGAAAGAAATCAACTGAGTTGTCAGGGTCAATGTTTGCATCCAAAATCAATTTGAGATAATTTTCAGGATCTGAAATATATCGCCAAGTTTTATAATCATAATATATATCTGAAAATGAAGATTTAAAATCAAAAAGAGAATCCTTTTTAAAACCTAAACCACCTCCCAAATTAAAATACTTAGTTCCTAATTGGCGACCAATCTGACTGATTTCATCTGTTAGAAATTTAGAGGGCGAATACTTTAAATAAGCTGTTTTTGTTGCCGCTAAATGCGATTGAATAATAGTTTTTGTTAAAAGTATAATTCCACCACAAACAGCCTCCCCTTCATAATATACCATTATTAATTTACTGTGAAAGTCCATTGAATTAAGGAAGTTTTTAAAATACTCCTCATTGAACATATAATATTTACTAGCCCCTACCCGTATCATATTTTCAGTATAAATTTCGGAGAACTCATTAATAGCCTTAGGGCTTTTAGACTCTTGAATATAAAAACCCATAGATTTCAATTTTCTAATATGTTTTAATAGAGAGCTTTCATATCTTAATCTCTGTTCTTCAATGGATTGTTCAAGATTGATTACTACGCCATTACCATTATTATGAATGCCTTGTAAAGAATCCATCAAAGGCATCTGTTCCAAAAATGGATTTAAACGTGAAAAAATAGAGATAATTTGATTGTCTTTGAAATACTTCAAGAGTGCTTTTTTAAAATTCTCCTTCATGCTTGCCGGTATCTCAACAAATAATTTATTTGAGATGGGTCCGGTATAGCCATAAACTGAAGTCATGTCATAAAAATTAGTATTGGGAATACTTCTTTTAAGCAATGGGAAGGCAATAAAATCGTTTTTTTCATAATAAACCAGTAAAACAGGAATTCCGTCTTTAGTTAAATTATGATATTCCCAAGTATGATAAGAATCAAATTGTAAAGATTGTTGTACAATTTTTTTCCATTCCCTTTCTTGGTGGATATTAATTTCTTTAATCATAATAAAAATATATTTTAAAATTCTAGATTGACTATTTTTTTTTCTGAAAAAGAGCTATTGAGGAACGCTTGGAAATTGCGTAGGAATCGTTTTATCTTGAAAAGCTGATACTTGGTCTTTATGAAGAATCATTTTTAAAAAATCATTATTCATACCATTTTCAGAAAAACCAATCTTTTTATATAAAGCCTTTGCAGCGTAATTTTCTTTATGAACTTCAAGATTAATTGAATGTAATTCGAGATAAGTGAATCCAAAATTCAACATTAGACTTGTTGCCTGCTTACCGATACCCATACCCCAAAATGAAGGATCACCAATAAACAAATGGAATTCAGCTGTATTTGACTGTACATTGGTAAGTTGAACATTTCCAATATATTGGCTGTTTTTTTTCAAACATATGGCAAATCGATGATCATTGGGCTTTTTTAAAGCATTTCTAAGCCATTCAAGTTCTATTTTTTCGGTTATTATTTTATCGGGTTTAAAACCGGTATACTTCCAAATTATCGGGTTGTTTCTCCAATTAAATGAGATTTTAGCATCCGATAGATAAAGTTCTCTTAAGTAAATAGAATAATTCATAGCATTTGTTTTAAATAGTTAATTATTCGTTCCATATCTTCCTCATTATGTCGATGATCAATAGGCAATGGCACAAGATTTTGAGCTAGATAATTTTCAAACATCTTATCAGTAGTCCATTTAAACACATTTGGCCAATATATTGGTACAAATACCCTTCTGCTGATCAATTTTTTCTTGATATTTTCCTTATTTGTTAATAAAGGATAACATAATGGACCATTGATTGATGAATTATCAATAGCCAATTGATTCTTGTCTGAAAGTGCATCATGAAGAATTTTAAAATTTCTATTTCTTGCTTCTCTACAAGACTCGTAATCAATACTTTTCAATAGGTATTCTGTTAAAAACGACATTCTTCGAATAGGCTTATTCGAAAGAATATCATTATTTGCTTTGAAACTGTCATAACCTTTTTCTATTGATTGATCTATACTAATAAGCAGATGAGACATTCTTTCATATGAAATATCTCTTTCAAGTTTAGTAGCTATAAGTTCATTAGTTTGAAGATAGGCCCCATCAGGCACACCAAAAAATTTACGGCAGGAATAAAATGTATTGATTCCATGCAAGGGTTTAGAAAAAAAAGCTTGAGAATTATCTACAATCAAATCCATGCCCATCTTAGCTAAAGTATTAACTGTTAATTGTTTAACTCCAAAGTAATTGGTGTATAAAAAACAGTCGGTAGCTTCGATTTCAAAATCAACTATTGGATCTAAATTTCTATCTAACGTATAGAAATGATATTGTATGCCAAGTTTTCTGATTGGCTCCATTATCACTTCACATGTAAAATATGGGATATAAATACAGGAATAAGCGTTTACAATTAGGAGATATTCCAATGCATTTCTACCTGTATTTAATTTGACAAGGGAAGGATAATATTCTTCTAAAGCGGGTAATTGAAGATTTAGATAACCACCAATAGCCTTTACTCTTCTGGAGTAGATTCTCATTAAGATTTTGGAATAAAATGATTAAAACCAAACAAGGATGTTTGTTAGAATTATATTTAGGGTCAATTAACCTTGATCAGGCTGATACATACGCTTATTTAGTGGTTGATAATATTCATCAAGCGTAGCCGGTATCCTAGATTTATAACCTAATATTTGTCTTAAATCATCATTTAGTGATTCACCAAACTCATAGCCCAAAGACCTAGGATAATCAAATTGCTGCTTAAACTGTGGTTTAGTAAAGCTAATAGTTAGCACTCTCCTATTTCCATCTGTATTATTTTTTCCCGCTGCATGCCACAAATTAGAATCAAACAGAACAATACTGCCCTTTTTAGCAATTGCACGATCAGCTTTTTCATAAAAATATTTCTCGTTAGGTTTTGCGGCAATCAGGTGAGAACCAGAAAGCATAAATGTTGCTCCATTTTCTAAAGTAAAATCGTCTAGAAGTACCATCATTTGCACCATGAATTTTTCATCCCCCATAAATGAGCGAACATCGCGATGAATATTTTGAACATATGGCCGATTATTCTTAGAGTTCATTACTCCTCCAAATGCATTGACAATATAATTACCACCAAAAAAAGCCTTCATTTCTTGGTCACAATACATACGCTCAAGAAATTTTAATGCGAAATTATCTGGCTCAATCAAATGATGTAAAGTACCTTCCATATTCTGACTAATGCCATTCTTTTTTTGAATTAATCGTCTTTTTTCGTAGGCATCATCAAGCGAATCATTAATTTGATTTACGAATTCAGGTTCTAATGCATTTTCATAGGTAAGCCACCCAAATTGATCGAGTAGGTCTATTGCATTTTCTGCAGAAATTTCAGAATAGTTAAATTTATTTTCCATATCGCATAATTAATTTTAAATAAATATTGTTTCGAATTATATATAAAAAAGATCTTTTAAATAAAGATGTTAAGGGAAATCCTCGATACTAATTCTACCTTAAGAGAATCTTACAATAAATTACCAACTTGATTTACGCCTCAAGAATTTCAAGCATCTGTTTATTTACCTTATTTACATCGAACTTTTTCCTAGCATATTCTCTACCATTTTTACCAAAAAGTAAGGTATCAGAGGGGTTTTGTATAAAGTGATGAATTTTATCTGTCAATGCCTTTACATTTTTAATTGGCACAAGAAATCCGGTTTGAGAATTTTCAGAAAGATCCACTGTTTCCTTACAACCAACTGAATCACAAGTAATTATTGCTCTGCCCATAGCCATTCCTTCAAGCAAACATCTGGGGATACCTTCACCATAATAAGAAGGAAGAACAAGAACGGATGATTCTTTAATATGCGGTCTAACATCACTAACTTCACCTAAATAGTCGATAATTTCACCAGAAATAATGTTTTTATATAAATCTGGATCGATAGAATCAATATTTGGGTCATATGGACCAATTAATTTAAATTTAACATGAGGAAAACATGATTTAACTCGTTCTGCGGCCTCAAAATATTCACGAATCCCTTTAGCATTAATTAATCTAGAAATCATTAAGAAAACAATATTTTTAGGATTAGGTTTTGAAAACACATAATGTGAAAGATCCACACCTGAGCCATTAACAACATGAGCCTTAACACTTTGATCAATAATACCTTGGTTAATTAAGGTCTGAAAATCATCCTTATTTTGAAGAATAAGCTCAACATTTCCATTTAGTTTAAGACTAAATTTCAACATGCCCCTTACCATTTGTTTGATTAACGGTGTTTTATCATTTCCACTCATGAAGTTATAACCTAGTCCCGTTAACATTGGAACAATATGTTTCACCCGACAAATTTTTGCTATTAATGATCCATAAATAACGGGTTTGAGCGTATATGGGAAAAAGGTATCTGGTTTAGATTGTCTAATGACTTGAAACAATCTCAACATGTATTTGATATCCGAGAAAATAGACACATTACTTCCATCAAGTTCGTTTTCATAAACTTCGATACCCATATTTAGTAATTTATTTTTTACCTCATCAAGATAAATTTTCGGAGTAAAAACAGCCACTTCATTATTTTGCAATAATGCTTCCATGAGTTTACCTCTAAAACCAAGAAGTGTACGATAAGAATCGCAGGCAATCAGAATTTTTTTTCTTTTTAGCTTAATCATAAAATAAAGAATTTGCTTTTAGCAACTGTGATATGAATAATGACCTGGAAATAGGTCTAAGAATTCGAAGAATTGAAGGTGTCTTCTGCTTTAGTGCAGAATGAGAATTGAAAACGAATGCAATTAATGCTTGAAATAGCATAAAAACCAAGCCTTGCATTTAGTAGAATGCAAGGCTTGGTTCAAAGAATCCTGATTTAACAGGTTAAAAGTGAAAATTATTAATATTTAGGACCAGCTTCAGCCAATACTTTTGCGGCAACATCTGCAGCAGGAATAAGCACTGATTGATATTCGTAAGGAGGTATCCAATTAGAAGCGGCAGTTGATATTTTATTTGTGCCTGAATTTTTATAAAAATTAGTTGATGCCCCACTCACATATCCTGGCTTAGCATTGTATTCAGTATAAATTGGATTGGCCTGATTTTCAAAATAATTATTATCAGTACGAACAGTGGCACCCATGGTTACACCAACAGTATATCCACTTCCATTATAAAAATAATTGTTAAATACGTGCATAAAACCAAATCTTGTACTAGGCTGTCTTTCAGAGATATTATAGAAATAATTACCGTATAAGGTTACTTTTAGAAAGCCAATATCAGTAGTTTGTAAATCGCCACTTCCAATTAACAATGCGATATTAGAATCATGGAATTTATTATTTGAGATTGTTACATAACTAGAACGATCAGTAACTTCCAATAGTTCATCGTAATAATCCCATCCATTATTTCTGTCTTGCCAAATTTCACAATGATCTACCCAGATATGATGACTAGTTTCTTTAATTGTGATACCATCGCCACCAACAACTTTATTAATCTTCAAATTTTTAATGATGATGTTATTTACGCGATAAAGTGCAAGTCCCACTCCATTTAAAGTAGCTCCATTTACACCAATTATGGTTTTATTAGACAGCACATCAATCATACCAGTACTAGTAAAATTACCTGAAACCATAATAATTAGGGGCGATGTAGATTTTGCTGCGGCTTTAAAATCTGCCAGATTTGTAACAGTTACGGTTTGCCCCCCTTGTCCACCAGTAGTAGATCCATCCACCATAGCATAACCAATTGGTTTATCACTAGAAATTGGAGTTGTTGTAATAGGAACTGTTGTAATTGGATCTGTTATGGGACTTATTACGCCACTTACATTACCAATTGTGAAGGTATATCTACGTCCATTTTTACGAGGGTCAGTATTATCTGAGGAAGAAAAATATAGGCTATTACCCCAATGACTAAATCGACCTTTACCATACAGTCTAATATCTTTATGAGAAGTATGTGCTGGACCAAGCTCTTTACCATTCTCATATAATTTGAGGGTTGAACTTGTAGGTGAACTTTCTGAATCTCCCGGAATAATAAACTTACGTTCAAGATAGTAGGCAAAACCAGAATCTTTTACAATCGTTCTTTTGTCTAATGTACCCTGCTCAAAGGTTGAACTAGTTGGAGCTGTGGTAGAGGCAAATGTATCAATGGAATTACTAGGGAGTAATTGATTATCCTTTTTGCATTGAGCGAAAAAAATAATGGTTAATAATAGAGCTGTCACAAAGCCTGTTGTTTTAAATCTGTTCTCTTTCATAATTATTTATTTTTTTGAATATTACCAGCTTAAACGCAAGCGAAAAAGCATTCAATACAGCCAAAAAAATTGGAATTATGAGCTATTTTATTAAGTCGAACAGTTTATTTTTAAAATTCTACTTTTTTTTAAACAATTGATTTTTAGTACAGTGAAATAATAATTTAATAAATAATTATAAAAATAATTAGTGGTTATAAAATCCAGAATTAATGAAAAAAGAATAATTAATCAGAAAATGAATTATTCTCAAAAAACCTTCATTTTTTTTTGTTTTTTATTAAAAAAAATACAAATCGTAATATATTTTATATCAAAACCTATGATTACTTGCTATAAATGTCATTTTAAAGCAATAATAGTGTCATAAAATAGTAATTTAATGCATAGAAAAATCTAAGAATTGAAAAACTATGATTTTCATCAATAAAACTATTGATTTAATACTGCCTCAGAAGGCTCAATTTGCCTAATTGATTCACGGTTTAAGGAGTAGTATATTTTGTACCAATTGACAAATTTTTTGATCCCTTCTTTGTAAGTAATTTTGGGTTCATAATTGAATTCTGTTTTGAGTTCAGAAATATCGGCCCAAGTTTCAGATACATCCCCATCTTGCATAGGTAGGAATATTTTTTTTGCTTTTAATCCTAAATTTTTCTCAATTTCATCAATAAAATTGAGCAAATTAACTGAACTACCTCTACCGATATTAAAAATTTTGTATGGTGCTTTTGAAGTTGAAGGGTCAGGCACCAACTCATCCCAGTTTTGATTTCCTTTTGGAGGTTTAGCTAAAACTCTCACAATACCACCAACAATATCATCTATATAAGTAAAATCGCGTTTCATTTCCCCATTATTGAAAATATTGATTTCTTTTCCATCCAAAATGGCTTTAGTGAATAAAAAAAGAGCCATGTCTGGTCGGCCCCAGGGACCATAAACTGTAAAAAACCTTAACCCTGATGTTGGAAGATTAAATAAATGACTATAGGTATGTGCCATCAATTCATTACTTTTTTTAGAAGCTGCATATAAAGAAATGGGATGATCAACATTATCCTTAACAGAAAATGGCATCTTTTTATTAAGTCCATAAACACTTGAAGAGCTAGCATAAACCAAATGCCCAACTTTCTCATGTCGGCAACATTCTAATACATTCAAGAAACCCGTAATATTTGAGTCGAGATAGGCATCAGGATTAATTAAACTATACCTTACTCCTGCTTGAGCAGCCAGATTACACACGGCATCGAATTTATACTTTTTGAATAGTTTTTTGAGATTCTCTTTATCGGTTAAGTCTAACTTGAGAAATTTAAAATTGACAAACTTTTCACTTAGCAGCTCAACACCATAATTAAAATTTGATTTATTAATTCCCAAAATAGCAAGTCGATCATATTTTAACTTCTTATCATAATAATCATTCAGGTTATCAATACCTATAATTTCATCTCCTTGCTTCAACAATTGTTTCACTAAATGGAAACCAATAAAACCAGCACTGCCAGTAACTAATACTTTCATAATATATTTTTTAGAAATGTGACTATTTATTACATGCTCTAAAAAGAGCTATTGAATTAATTAAACCTCAACAAAGGATGGCACTAATTCTTTTTTAGGGATGGTAGATTTAATAATATTTTTATGCCATACTTCCATGGCAAACACATCAAATAGGATTTTTGCTCTTTTCTCTTCAGATATTTGAATTCTTCGCTCCAATAAATCTAAAACGAATTTTTTCTTAATTATACTTGGATAAAGTGCATTTGATGATAATAGATAATCATTTACTATCTCATAAAGTTGATTGTTAATCCAATTTTTTAGAGGTATTTCAAATCCCCGTTTAGGCTGCTTAACTAAAGTTTGTGGCAAATATTTTTTTGATAAATCTCTCAGTATTGATTTAGTCTTTAATCCATTAATTTTATACGAATCACTCAGACTTGGAGCAAATTCTAACAATTCTTTCGATAAAAAAGGACTTCTACCTTCAAGAGAATGCGACATTGTGGCAATATCCATTTTTGGCAATAAGCCACTGAACAAAATGGTTTGAGAATCCATTAAAAGCATTTTTCTGAGTGGAGAAATATCCATTTGGTTGATTTTTCTTAAATCATAATCGATTTCATCCAAATTAGGTTGAATTAAAAATTGATCTTCAAAACCTACCATAATATCCGAAGTAGCTGAACTATAGGTCTTTAGAATACTATCATGAGCTGTAAACTTCAATAGTCTGTATGCATAATTATAGTTGCTTTGCTTTTCATGTGCTGTGGGTAAAATATTTGACAAAAATTTAGCTGAAGCTTGTGTTAAAATCCCTGAATTAAAAAAATCAAAGTGTTTAAAAGGAACATATCTTCTATAACCCGCAAATAATTCGTCTGCACCATCGCCATTTAAAACTACATTAACATGTTTTTTTGCTTCTTTAGCCACATAATAACTAGGTATTGCCGAATTATCGCAATACGGTTCACCATAATTAATCAGAATATTTTCAATATCATTTTGAAGGTCAGAAAATGAAATATCTACTACCTGGTGCTGGGTTTTATATTTCTGTGCTACTTGGAGTGCTAGTGGCGACTCATCGTATGACCATTCCATTTTAACGGTAAAGGTTTTCAGATTGGGTTTATGGAGTGCCGCCATTGCGGTAATGATTCCACTATCAATCCCACCACTTAAGAATGAGCCTATTTCAAGATCGGAGCTATCGATTCGACGAGTAACAGCAATTTTAAGTCGTTTATCTAACTCATTAATAGCCTCATTATAAGATAGTTTGCTTTTATTCTGATAATATGAATTGATATCAAACCATTTAACATATTCTTCCTCAGCAGTTTTGGTATTAATTTTCAAGTAATGGGCATTTTCGAGCTCCATAACTTGTTTGTAAGGTGTATCTTTTCGGTAGTGATATCCCAAATACAAGTAAGATGATAAGGAGGAATAGTCAACTTCCGGTTTAAAAATCTGATAAAGTATATTTAATTCAGATGAAAAAGCAGTCCCATTGCCATTATTATACAAATAAAGAGGCTTTTTACCAGCCCTATCGCGAGCTAAATAAAGTTCGTTTCTAAATTGATCATAGAGTGCAAAAGCAAACATTCCATCCAATTTATCGAGCATTTTAATTCCCATTAACTCAAAAAGCATTAATAAGGTTTTGGTATCAGAATTTGATTCTGCATACAAACCATATTGCTTTCTAAGCTCCATGTGATTATAAATTTCACCGTTAAAAGCAATGCTTAGTCCATGGTGATGCATGGGTTGCCTTCCGGTAATATTTAAATCTTGAATAGACAAGCGGGTATGATATAATTCCACATTATCATCAATTGACAAACCCTTAGCATTTGGTCCGCGATGATATAAACCCCCAAATATTTCGGAGGCGCGATCAGAAACCGCAATATTTAAAGTGCCAAAAATTCCACACATTGATTTTTATTTTAAAAAATGATTAGCATTAATTTGAGCTTGTAGCTCAAGAGTTTACTTACTGAGAATAAGCGCTCTATCGTTTGAATACTGATCAATAAGGTTCAGCCAGTCGTTCAAAACATTTTTTTCTGCGAAGTTATTTTCGATGTAGGATCTTCCAAGAATTCCTAAATTAAGTCTTTGAGTAGCCGATAGATTCATCATTTCAAGCATTCTCTTAGCTAATTCATGCTCATCCGAACATTTAAATAAGAAGCCACATTTCGACTCATTTACTATTTCAACATTACAATCAATATCGCTCACCACCACTGGTTTGGCATAAGCCATTGCTTCTAGAAGTGCATTAGGCATACCTTCCGAAAATGAAGAAAGAACAAAGGCGTCGGCAGATTGAAGATATTGGGAAACATTTTGTTTAAAGCCTAAAACATTCACGTGCGACTCGATATTTAGGCTTTTTATATATTCTAAGGGACTATTTTTTTCGGTGTATTCGCCGATGATATCCACTCTAAAATTTAAATCTTTAATCAAGTGAATAGCTTTGAACAAGGTATTATAATCCTTATTCCATCTAAAATGAGCAAGACAAACCCAGATAAACGGCTCATTTTCAGTCTTTTTAACTTGGTAATCTTGTATTTCAGGAATACTAATACCATTGTTAATCACGAGTCCATTTTTATCTGCAAACAGTTTTTTTTCAAAATTTAATTTAGATGCCTTTGAATTATAAACAAGCACATCATCTAAGCCATTCGACAATAAATAGGGTAAAAACCATTTTTGAGGAAGTACTCCAATTCGAACAGAGGATATCAATTTATACTTAAATATCAATTTATATATGCGAGCAAAAATGATGGCAATAAACATGAATGCAATAAGCACATCTGGTTTAAAAGCCTTGATTTTAGCATAAATTAATTGGAGATTTTTAATTGGATTTTTACTCCAATCTTGAATGAAAAGTACGGGAATACCCTCCTTTTCATAATCAATCTCAAATTCATTGATTGGTTTTAAAGAAATAATACAAATTTCGAAGTTGAGGGATTTCAAGAAAAGAGCTAACTTAATCAGTTGAGTTTCTGCTCCACCTTTTGACATAGACGAAGTCATAAATAATACCTTCCTATTCATTGATATTTTAAAATATGGCTTTAAAAAATTAGATTGATGGAATTAAAGGGGATTTAGGCATTGGAATCCCCTCATTTTGCTTTTTCAACCACTGTGAAAGCACCAATAGCTTCCATATTTGGGGATAACGGTTCCACTTTCCACTCATGTGTTCTTGAATAATTTCTTGAGTTCTGGGAACATTAATACCTGGAATTTTTTGAAGTTCAGAATAAGAAAGATTATCTAAAACATATTCCTTGAGTTCGGATTTAAACCAATCTCTAAATGGCATTGTAAAGCCAGATTTGGGCCTATTAAACATTGCTGGAGGCAGGTATTGATATAAAACATCCTTCAATATTCTTTTTTGATTACCCATTGAGAACTTAAAATTGGTGTTCAGGCTACGAGAGAATTCAATAATTCTATAATCCATTAGTGGGGCTCTTGCTTCAAGTGAGAATGCCATGGAGGCTCTATCCACTTTAGTATTGATATCCCCATTTAAATAGGTTTTAATATCATAGTCAGAAACCTTCTCTAGGATCGATTTATGAGGATTTTTAAAAATATCCGTATATTTGTAATTCATTCCTTTGTCAGAATCAAGAATCCAGGAGTTTTCCAATCCGCCAAACATTTTAATATATAGGCTTTCGATATCTGGAATTGATATCCCAATAGCGATTAGTTTCAAAATATAATTTGGCGAAAAACCGATTAACTTTGCCATTAAATTCCTGACTATCAAAGGCATAGAAAACAGAGTTTCCATTGTTTTTATTCGCTTATAACGGGTGTATCCAATAAAGGCTTCATCCCCACCATCACCACTGAGAGCTACTGTAACAAGTTTTCTAGTGTATTTACTTAAAAGCATGGTAGGAATTGCACTTGGATCGGCAAAAGGCTCATCGTAATAATTAGAGAAATTAGAAATTAAATCAAGGCCTTCGTGATAATTACATTCAATAGTATGATGCTCTGTTCCTAAATGCTCCGCCACCATTTTGGCATATTTACTCTCATCAAAACCCTTTTCATTAAATTGAATTGAAAAGGTTTTTAGATGACTAACTTTTTGGGAGGCGATGGCTGCAATTAATGAAGAATCAATTCCGCCCGACAAGAATACTCCTAAAGGAACATCAGCATTCATCCTAATGCCAACAGAATCATGAATTAGTTCATTTAAAATAAATTTAGCATCCTGATAAGAGCCATTAAATTTATTCTGCCTATCATAGTCCAAGTCCCAATATTTTTTAATGTTCAATACACCAGAGCTCAAGTTATAAATAAAGCTATGCCCAGCAGGAAGCTTTTTTACTTCTTGCCAAATGGAACTCGGATCAGGAATATAACCCCAGATAAAATACTCATTTACAGCCTGTTGATCGAGAGTGAACTTTCTTGCGATTTTTAATTGGGAAGGCTGACTAGCAAACTCAAATGATTGCCCATTATGGCAATAATAAAAAGGTTTTTTACCTAGACGATCTCTTGCTCCGAAAAGTATTTTCTTTTTTTCATCATAAATAACAAAGGCAAACATCCCATTAAATTGGAGCACACAATCTTCGCCAAAGGCTAAGTAGGCGGCACAAATAACTTCGGTATCTGAACTTGTGCTGAATTTATAACCTTCCTTTTCTAAGCGTGCTTTTAATGGGCGATAATTATATATTTCACCATTAAAAACAATACGTAGGTGCAAATAAGAGAATGGCTGATTTGAGCGATGATCCAAATCAATGATAGCCAAGCGATTATGCCCCAAAACAACATCTGGAGTATGAATAAACTGCGAATAATCCGGTCCACGGAAATTAATAACAGCCAGTTTTTGGCTAATTACATCATCGCTAAAATTAATCGTAGAACCGTATATCCCACACATATAGAAAAAATTAAATTGAAATTTGAGAAGATTTGAAGCTTATGAGATGAGTGCTTCGTATTGTTTAACTACTTTATGAATACCAAATCTGTTTTCTACATCTGCCTTTATCGCATGGTGATCCCATTTTTGATTAGACGCTTTAACAATCCTATAATGAAAATCATTCAAGTCATTTTGACGAATGATATAACCATTAAAACCAGATTTCAACATGGCATTTATTCCGCCTACTTCAAAAGCAATCACGGGCACACCAACTTCTAGGGCTTCTAAAACTACATTGGGGAAACCTTCTGTTAAAGATGGAAGAGCTAAAAGATCATGAGAAGCTATTAATTCAGGGATTTCGCGTACTATTCCGACTAATTTAACACGTTCGTGTAGGTTAAGATCATGAATTAGCTGTATAATCTTAGCTTTCATAGGACCCTCACCTGCAATTGTAAGTACATACTCTGGTGGAAGACGATTTAAGATATGAAGAAACCGAATAATCCCCTTTTCTATTGCCAAACGGGCAATAATTAGAATCTTTTTGTATTGACTTGAGTTAGTATGCTTAATAATTTGAGTTTTTAAAATCGGATTGGGAATAACCCTCAATTTACGCTTAGCAATATGGTAATGACCAGATAATGATTGTTTAATTTCTTCAGATTGACAAATAGCAATATCAAATCTATTATAAGTAAAGCTCATGAATTTATCCCAAAATTTCTCTTTGAAACCACCCAATTCATTCATGATATTCATCACATTCGACTCACGTCCAATTAATTTGGGAATGGTGACAAACATGGAAATAATGGCCAAAAGTGTGTTTATATGCCCACCAGTTGTAAATACAGCATAAGGTTTTTCATTTTTTATTAAACGGATAATTTTAAAAATTGCTGTTGATGCTCTTGGCGAATTAAGGTCAATGATTTTAACACCTTTTAAATTAGGAGAGTAAAAAACTTCAGTTAAATCTAAAACCAATAAATAAACTTCAAATTTTGATTGATCAAAATATTTGGACAATGTCCAAAAGACCTTTTCGGAGCCCCCAGCCCTTAAATGGCTGACAATAAAAAAAACTTTTTTCATATTGCAATAAAGAATTGAAACTTATAATTCTTCATTTTGAGGAAGAAAAAAGGCAATTACTTGATAAGAAAACAGTTTTATTCTCACTTTCAAGTATTCTAGATAATTGTGTTTTTTAAGATCTGAGGCAAACTCATCTAGATATAGTTGATAACCATCTCTCATTTTAACCGCGTTTTTTAGTCCGTTAAAACGATTTGAAAGTCGGTCATCACCCTCCTCATCATATAATCTAATGGCTTCATGATCAAAAAACAATTTGGCTCCATTTTTTGAGAGATTTAGCCAGGTAATACTTTCGTATCCACGTAAATTACGCAGGAGATTATTTTTCAAAATCGAGGTGCGTATTACTGGTAAATATTCGCCAACCGATGTTTTTAACAAGTCCAAATAGGATTTTGGTCCATAAAAATTTGGATTATATAATAAATTACCTTCGTTCAAAGTCATACTACCACAAAAAAACAGATCATAATTTTTATTAAGCACCAAATTTTTAAGATGAGCCAGAGCACCATCCTTTAGAAGATCATCCGAGTCTAATAAAACTGAATATTGATTTTTAGCATGTAATATTCCAGTATTTTTAGCTTGCGCTACACCAGCATTTTCATCATGCTTAATCAATTTAATTTGATCGTGTTTTAAATAATTTTGAAGTGAACTTTCGGTATCATCGGTAGAACCATCATCAACAACGATAATTTCTGAACAATCAGACCAATTTTTCTGAATTAAAATACTATTTATAGCCCTTCTAACCTTTTCTGATCGGTTATAGGTTGGAATTACGAATGAGAATAACATGATTACCGATTATAAATTAAAGCTGGACTGAGCTCAGTTGAAGGCTTAAGCTTATTAAAATGAAGAATACTAAAATATAGGAATAAGGTAGGCCCATCGGCACTTAAAAGCCAAGCATTATGTGCTGAAGCATTTATTGAAACAGCGATAAAGGAAAAACACAAACATAACAGCAAAGCATTTTCCTTCTTTCTAATCTCTTTAAGAGCAGGATAAGCAATTCGAAAAACTCCACCATAAATAAAGAGCAAAAATCCTAGGCTTAGAAAGGGACCCAAATAAGTCATAAACATTAAATAGGCATTGTGAGATGTAATTCCACTCGAAAACACTTGATTTCTATAGATTACATCCCCCCAAGTTTTACCATAAAATACAAGTCCGAAGGGGTATTCAGAGTATATTCTTAAATTTTCAGCAGTAAGCAATGAGCGATTATGCTCGGGATCGTTATTGATGTTTTTTGCTACAATATTATCTCTACTATTGACATCGTTTTTCAAGACTAAATTGTAAAATGCAAGGCTAAAAATCACTGCGATGGTAATTAATATAACAGCTTTGAAACGATATGCAAGAATCAGAAACAATGAAATTGAAAAGGCAAAAGTGACAAAAACGGAGCGCTGCATACCTAAATAAATAAGCACTAAGCATGTTAAAAAGGCCAATAATCTTATAAAAAGCGGCTTTTGAAATAAAAAAGTATAGATTAATAAAAAAGGTGTGAAGGCTGCTAGTTGGTATCCAAATGTAAATTGGGTGGTTGAAATACCTGCGGGACTTTGTAAAATAACATCATCTACAAGTTGCGCCCTGAGTCCATCTATCCCCACAAAATAATTATTTAACACTAAGACTAAAGCTGAAACACCCAACAAAATAAAAAAGATGAAGACAGATAAATTATACCTAGCGGTATTTGACCCGATGAAATAATTAAAGAAAAACAAACAAAGTATAAAATTTAACAAAGTGGCAAAAAATGAAGGATAATCACCAATTCCAATAACATAATAACTAATCAGAGCTAGGGTAAAAGCGATTAATTCCTTTGAATAAACCAATTCTTTGCCACCTTCTCTAAAAAGCAATATCAAAGGAAAACCAAAAAGAAATGGAGCTGGGAGCCTGAATGATTCGGTCATAAAAATTCCAAAAGCGAGTGCATAGAGGTATAAAACCATTAACACAATAACAAATAGTCTCATAAGAATAGTTTAAAGAAAAAATTAAAAATTTATCAAGCAATTGACTTTAGGAAGGTGTTGACAAAGGAATTTCCATCAGAAATTGCATTTTTATAAGCCTGTTGACCGTTATGAGCAATTTCTCGATAATTGCTATAGTTTGCAGTAAGGTACTCGAGCACTTCGGGCAGATCATTCATATCCCAAGAAACAGGAAAATAGGTTTCAAATGGTTTATATACATCTGGATAGGTATTTAAATGTTCCATTGAAGGTTTCACGAGTAAAGAGCCCGCTACAAAAGTTTCAAAATCGCGGTAACAAACTTCTCCCCAACCATAGGGACTAACACTAAGCTTTGAATTTCTAAGTTCTTTCCAATATTTATACTTTGGAATCGGACTTCCGGCAGCAATTTTCATATTTAGCTGACTTAGGAAATTAAGCGTGGCATTTCTTTGTTGCATCACTTTGTTAAGCCCATTTTCTTCTTTGTGAATGGTACCTCTAAATGTTAAATCGAGATCTCTTTTGCTACTAGGCTTACTAAATTTTAGAGGATACAAACTATAGCTTAGATAATTGCTGAGTCTGCTTAATTTATATCCAAAATATCTATAATCATTAAATCCAAGGTTCCAACCTAAACGAATCTTCTTGAGTTGATCTTTTGGACATGCGGGAAAAGGATAATCAGGTTTGCTAGAATTTGTATCATTAAGCCATATTCTCAATTCATTTTTAGTATTTGGATTGGTGTAATAATTTAGATCTTTTAAAACCTGCTTTTTTAAGAAAACATCTACATAAGGTATTAGAGAGAAATCACTGGAACCACTTGAATCAGAAGCATCAAACCATATTAGTTTAGCGGTCGACCTTCTAACTTCGGTCAAATAATTAATTAAATACTCTTGATCTTGCCTCTGCTCAGTATAAATATTTTTACCTTTTTCAAAATATCTAGAGTGTATAAATAGATAATCGGAGTCGGGCAACTTTTTATCCAGGTGACTATTAAGAAATTGTATCTGAACCCCATTTTCTTTAAACTCGGATTTCCACTTATGAAATGGATGAGTTTCAGAGTAAAACCGCTGCGAAGGCCAGTCGATTATTTTAAGTGTTTTCATAGGTAGCTAAGAGTTTTAATATCAATTTGATTTAAAGGATTTTAGAGAATCAGAATTGATTTTTCAATAAAGAATAAAGGCTATTTAGAAAGTATACTTTTAATTGTTAGGAGTATAATTTTCAGATCAATCCATAAATTATTATGATCTATATAACGTAAATTTTGGGCAATTTTCAATGGAATGATATGTTCAATATAAAATGCTTCTGGATTTTGGGCTTTTGCGAGCAGCTGACTTTCATTGATATAATCTATTGATGCCCAATCGGTTAATCCAGGTTTAACAGTTAAAATTCGGAGTTGAACCTGATCGTAAAGAGCCACATATTTTGAAACTTCAGGTCTCGGTCCCACAAAACTCATATCACCTTTCAAAATATTGAACAATTGAGGCAATTCGTCGAGTTTATATTTTCTAAGAAATTGCCCAAAACGAGTAATTCTATCATCTTGATCGCCAATAGTTAATAAGCTACCCTTATCGGCACCAATCTTCATACTTCTAAATTTTAACAAGTTAAATGGAGTATTATTCCGACCAACACGAACTTGTTTATAAAACACTCCTCCTTTGGAATCAAATAGAATAATTACTGCAATAATTATCAGCAAGGGTAGTATAACAATGATTCCAAATAGTGAAAAAAATACATCAAATATTCTTTTAGCAATCATAATAACACAGATTAGGAAGTGATTTCAACAAGAGTTTTCTGATTTACAAGAGATTGAATTTTTTCAATTACATTTTCAATGATATAATCGATTTCTTCTTCTTTCAGCTGAGGATAAATAGGTAAAGAAATTTCACAAGAATACTGCTTAAAACTGTTGGGATAATCACTAATGTGATATCCAATACTTTTAAAATAGGTGAGCATGGGCATAGGAATAAAATGAACATTAACATTTATTCCAGCATCCATAATTTTATCAATGAGCTGGTCCCTCTCCTCTTCGGTAATGTTTTTAATGCGCAGTGGAAATAAATGATAAGATGATTCTCGATTATTATCCTTCAAAACTGGAGCAATAAACCAATCATAATGAAGAAATGCGTCACTATATTTTTGGGCTATTCTCTTTCTCTCAGGAAGTAGCGAATTCTTGTATTTTCTTAGTTGGGCCAAGCCTATGGCAGCGCAAATGTCTGGCATATTGATTTTTAAACCCTTAAAAATGATATCATACCTCCAATTATTGCCAATTGATTTGCTAAAGGCATCTTTAGTCTGCCCGTTTAATGAAAACATTTTCAAAAAACTATATTCCATTTTGCAATCAAAAAGCTCAGGCAAGTTCAAGCAAATGCAGCCACCTTCAGCCGTAGTAATATTTTTTACAGCATGAAATGAGAAAATGGTAATATCTGCTTTCAAGGCAGAAGGCATATCATTATACAAAGCTCCAATAGAATGTGCAGCATCTGAAATCAGAAGTATACGGCCTAAAATTGATTGTTTTTCGGATTCAGGAATAAATAATGCTCTAACATTAGGCTCCTTAATCAGTTTATTAATTGCATCATATTGACATGGTAAACCTGCAATATCGACTGCCAAAATAGCCTTAGTTTTATTGCTTATGGCTTCCTTTATCTTTGCTGGATTAATGGTCAAATCATCTAAAATATCAACCATAACAGGCTTGGCACCACAATGCAATACACAAAGTGCAGTAGCACAATATGAATAAGCTGGCACAATAACCTCATCACCTTCACCAACCCCAAACCATTTTAGCATCATAATTGCTCCACTAGTCCATGAATTGACACAAACAGCCTCCTTTGAGCCTGTTAATGATACCATTTCCTCTTCAAGAGCTTTAACTTTTGGTCCAGAAGTAATCCATTTAGAATTTAATGTGTCCATAACTTGATCAATAACTGATTGATCAATAAAAGGTGGAGAAAAAGGTATTTTCATAATCGTATTTTTTAAAGAAGACACATGAACTGAAGAAGAAAATTCTTAAGAATGATCAGATTTTGATTAATCTGAATCAACTAGTTACTAAATATTATATTTTGCCATTGAGTAGAGATACTTTTGAGCGAATTTGTTTTATTTATTTTTTTCGCATTAATGGCAATTCTTTCCTTTAAAACTGTATCTGTTAAAATCTTAATAATTCCAGATTTAAGCTCTTTCACATTATCGTTTTGAACTAAAAGTCCGTTTTTTTGATGTCTTATAATCTCCGAAGGACCAAATTCGCAATCCATTGCTATACAGGCACATCCGAAACTCATAGCTTCAATTAAGGCATTGGGATAACCTTCATTTCTAGATGGCAATACAAACATTTCAGCCTGGGCATAATAATCTTGCAAGTTTGATTTTAAACCGATTAATTTCACTTTCTTTTGAAGCTTTAAAAATTGTATTTTATTTTTAAGGACTTCATATTCTTGACCCTCACCAGCAATTAATAGGTCTATATTTCTGAGCTTTAGTGCTGCAAATGCATCAATGAGTCGATCAAAACCCTTTTCATGAGATAAGCGTCCAGCTCCAAAGATGAATTTTCGATTATTGACTTTTAATTTCGAAGGATTTCCTAAATCTGTTATCGGATTATGGATAATCTTAAAATTGGATAATTTTTCAAATCCTGAATACATTTTTAAACAACTTTCAATTCCTTTCGCAGGGACCACAATAGCACGCGCATTTCGATAAATCAGACTCAAAACTGCTTTAAACAGATAATTTTGAGTTTTAATGCTATGCTCAGGAGTTGTTCTCTCTGAAACTATAAAATTTGTTTTGGTAATCATTGCTGAAAAACCCGACCATAAATTAGATGTGGTCATAAATGAAATAACGCATTCTGGTTTTTCATTCAAGAATAAATAACTAAGTTTTAAAAATGTTATGCATGCATAATAAATTCTTGAAATTTTGCTATTTGAACTTCTTTTTAGGAGATAGGTAATTTCAAGGTCAGGAGGTAATTTATACACCGTTTCAGCATAATTGAGGCAGATTATTTTTACAGGGATTTTACGACTATGGAAATCAATAGCTAATGTACTGAGTACACGTTCAGCCCCTCCTCCTTGCAAGGTATTTATTACAAAAAACACAGTCCTTTTCCTTGAATTTCGATTTAGAATATCCATTCGAAAGCAATTAAACGAGAGTAATTAATGTATTTATGGCCTTTTGAATTTTTAAATTTTTAACATCAAAAAGAAAATATTGCATCAAATAAATTTTCAATAATTCCTTTTTATGTTGTGCTGTATAAGAAAAATTATTAATCAAGATATTGAAGTCATCAATCATTTTCTTCTTTCTCACCTGCGAATCAATCATGCTCCAAACACCTGCCTGATGCAAGCGATATACTGCCATAATCTCAGGGAGCACATATAATTTAGCTTTAGGTTCAGATAATACATAGAGTTTAAAAAATGTATCAGCGCTATAAACCTGGTAAAACCATTCCTGACTTTTTATGTGTTTTAGATGATCGCTATTTTTCATCATCATGGTACAAACTCTCGTTTCATTTTTTCTACCTAAAAGCACATCTTCATAAGTAAATTCAAGACTCACGGGATTATTATCTTCATATACTAAATCGCCATTCTCGTCAATTACACGGCTATAATGACAGCAAATAGAGCTATCGGGATGATTTTCCATAAAATCAACTTGCATTTGTAATTTGCGTGAATCTGTCCAATAATCATCCCCATCACACAAAGCAATATATTTTCCATTTGCTGTACTTAATGCTTTTAACATATTGGGAATAGCTCCACCATTTTTCTGACTTGTTAACAATTGTATTTTACCTGGATATCTTTCAGAATATTCTTCAATAATTGTCCGGGTAGCATCTGTTGAGCAATCATCTCCAATAATAATTTCATAGTTAAAATTTGTTTTTTGCATTAAAAACCCATCCAATGCCTCTGCAATGTATTTTTCCTGATTATAAGTAATGCAGCATATGCTCACCATATTATCATATTTGTTCATGAGAATAGATTGTTTGATTTTATATTAAAATGATTTCAAATTCAATTAGAATTAAATAATTATGAACTAGTTGGAAGGGCTATTTGTTTGTTTTTACGAGCAAAGCTGTCTCAAGTAATTGGGCAATATCGGCCTCAATGCTTGATGGCGCTTGAACCTCATAATGTTGAGCACGAAGCATAACTCGCGTAATGAGATCTAAATCAGAAAAAGTTAAAGTGTGATAGAGTGGCAAACAAATTATACGTTCAACTATTGAATCACATACAGGAAGTTCAGTTTTATTGACATAAGACAATGTTGATAATGAAGGATAGAAATATCGTCTACAATAAATTTTCTCTGTTTCAAGATCTGAAAGGCATTTTAACATTAATTCCTTAGAATCAAATAATACTGGAAAATAGGAATAGTTGGGAATATAATTCTCTTGATGCTTTGGAAAACTTGCTTTTAAGCCAGCTAGTTTTTCCAAATAGTATTCTGAAAGAGATTTTCTCTTTTTCAAAATCTCATCCACATATTTGAGATTACAAAGTCCCATGGCAGCATGAAACTCACTATTTTTCCCATTTATTCCTAATTCACTGTATTGATCTTGGCCATTATGACCAAAATTTCTCATGAAAGCCATTTTTTTAAGCAATTCCGGTTTTCTAGTAAATACAGCACCGCCTTCAATGCTATGAAACAACTTGGTGGCATGAAAACTAGTTGTGCTAATATCTCCGAACTCAAATACTGACTTCCCTTTATATTTTGTCCCAAAGCAATGCGCAGCATCAAAAATAACTTTAAGTCCATGCTTATCTGCAATAGCTTGAATTGCATCAATATCACAAGGATTTCCATACACATGAGTAGCCAAAATAGCGCTTGTATTTGAAGTAATAGCAGCTTCTATTTTTTGCGGATCAATATTAAATGTATCGGGCTCAATATCCGTAAAAACAGGCTTGCAACCCTCCCAAACAATGCTACTTGTGGTGGCTACAAAAGAAAAAGGTGTGGTAATTATTTCTCCTTTTAACTCTAAGGCCTTAATAGCAATTTGCAAAGCAACAGTGCCATTTGAAACATAAAGCAAATGTTCGATGTTGAGGTAATTTTTCAATTTTAGCTCAAACTCATTTACTAGCGGACCATTATTGGTTAACCATTGACGCTCCCAAATACTCTGTAAATAGGCATCATATTCTTTGGCTTTCGGCAAAAAGGGTTTAGTTACAGGTATCATCTTTTTAGAATTAATTGTTTAAAATCAGAAATGGCTGTGAATTGCATGAAATAACTACTAGACATGTATAATATATAATACAGTAAGCTATTGATAATCAGACGCTCTAAATCAGAAAAATGGATATAGGGTTTAAGAAACATATCCATAAAAAAACAAATCAAGCCTATCAAAATGGATAGTGAAATGGCTGGAAAAATATCAGCCAATTGCTCTTTGATGGGATAATTAATTAGTATTCCGCTATAGTATGAATTGATAAAACACGAAAAAATGCTGAAGGCGAGTTGAAAATAAAGTAGGCCAAAAATCCCAAATGGAATGATGAGTAATATGCTGATAACAGCAATTGTCTTTTTTACAATCTCAATTTTTAGGATGAGATCGCTCCTCCCTTTAACTTTTAAAATATTATGATTGTAGGCATGAAGAGGATAAAGTATCCCTGCAAGACATAAAATTTGAAAATATGGAACAGCTGGCAGCCATTTTTCAGTTAGTAAAAACCTAAAAAGTGGCTCAGCGAGCACAACAAGAAGAATTAATATTGATGCATTCCAAAATAATACTTGTTGCACTAACTTTTTATAAACCATTTTAAGTCGGATATTATCTTCCGAAATGGAGGCAAACATGGGATAAGTAACACTGTTAATGGCATTAAATATGTTATTTGTGGGCAGCTGACTGATAGAATCTGCTCTTGAATAATACCCCAATTGAGCTGCAGAATAGTTTTTACCGATAATCAATACATAGATATTTTTATAAATAATTTCCAACAATCCAGAAAGGGTCATTTTGTATCCAAAATGAAAGTGTCTTTTAAAACAAGAAGAATCAAAAATTAAGGATGGGCGCCATTTAGAAAATACCCAATGAAATACGGTAATTAAAAACGATTGAGAAATATTCATCCATACCAGGCTCCATACTCCAAATCCGTTAATTGCCAATAAAATACCAATGAGACCGCTAGTTAAAACAGATGGTATTTGAATCAATGCTTGGGTTTTAAAATCCATAACTTTAACAAGCCGTGCATTTTGAATTTCATAGAAAGCATTGATTATGAAAACAATAGAATATATTCTGAGAACCGAAGTCAAAATTTCCTGCTTATAAAAATTAGAAATTAATGGCGCCAAAAAATATACTAAAGCATAAATCACCAAACTACCACCAAGGTTGAAAAAGAAAACCGTTGAATAATCCTTTTGGTTAGCCCTACCCGTCCTGATTAAAGATGATGAGAGTCCACCATCAACTAACAATCCGCCTACAGCCACAAAAACTGAAAGCATAGCTATTATTCCAAATTCAGATGGACCTAATATTCTAGCTAAAACAATGGTTATAAAAAAGCTAATAACCTGTACACCAAACTGTTGACTAAAAGTCCAGATGAGACCATTCAGTGTTTTTTTTCTAAGACTCATAAAAAATTGGGCAATCAATCTAATTCAATTATTGAATCGATAAATGGTGATAGGAAGAGTCTTGAATAGACTTATTGAATAAATTTACCTTGATTTTTCAAGAGCATTTTTATGCGAAAAATGATTTAAATCTGTAGTAATTTTTGATTTCTCACTTAAATTCAGGTTTGAAAGAAACTTATGCTTTAAAAATAGACTTAAAGGATTCTCAAGGTATTTTATAACTAACCAAGCCAATAAAAACATCATCAAACTAGTTGATAAAATCACTATGAAATAATTAGGAAAATATGTGTACAAATAAGTGATTAATGCATAGCCAATATTTTGGTGTAGAAGATATAATGGGTAAGAAATAGAGCCCAAAAACAATAATGGAGCCCAATTAAAATAACTCAGTTTACCTCCAATGAAAAGATAAAAAGTGGCAAACCAAACAGGATAAATAATTAGGTTGTAGGTCTCACCATTTACATAAATAGCTGTAAACAAACAACTTAGAACTATTAAATGATCAACAATAGCACCCTTTTTGAATTTCAAATTATAGAAAAATATCCCTGCAAGGAAAAACATTCCATATTTTAAGTTCAAAAAATATTCTCCAAAAGGAAATAAGCCTGATTTATTTAAAATCATCCAGATTAACCAGATTATTGCAATTATTTTAATGTTTTTCAAGAAGTTTAAATAGTACAAAGTACCCATTAAAAAATAGAAGAATAATTCTGGCAATAAAGACCAATATACACCGTCGATATTGGGAATTTCAAATATTCCTTGAATCATTGTAAAATTCATTAGAATTTGAAAAGATGAAAAATCATTGCTTCTAGGTATGCTATAAACAGCTGAAATAAAAAGAGTTATGAGTATACAAATCCAATAAGCAGGATATAACCTGATAGCTCTTTTAAGGATAAACTCTTTAATATTTTTCACATTTTGAAGCGACATGAAAATTACAAAACCACTAATCATAAAAAATAGCTCCACACCATGATGTCCAAAATACCATTCAAATTTTGGTTGATTTTGAATCTGAAATATTTCAAAATAGCGAGTTGTGTAATGATATAACATCACGTTGAGTGCTGCAAAGCCTCTTAAAACATCTAATTCCTTTAAACGATGCATCCCAATCAATTTAAGCCAGTAATTTTATATTTTCTTAGCACAATTCAACTTTGATAATTATAAGCGTACATCCACCATTTCGTGTGGCAAAGCATATTTTATATCATAAACGACCGTTTTTTCCTTAGACATGCTTGTTATATCCAAATCTTTAAATTGATGATGAGCTACGGCAAGTAGAATACCGTCATAAAGTTTATTTTTAGATTGATCATTCTGACAATCAATCCCATAGGTATCATTAACTTGCTTGCTATCTGCTAATGGATCATGAATGGTAAGATCAATTTGATATTCTAATAATCTCTTAACAATATCAATAACTTTAGTATTTCTTACATCAGGACAGTTTTCTTTAAAGGTAAAGCCCAAAATCAATACTTCACTACCTGCTATTGCAATGCCCTTTGATAACATAGCTTTTACCAATTGATCTGCCACATACTCTCCCATTCCGTCATTCACCCTTCTTCCAGCAAGTATAATTTCAGGATGATAACCTACCTCCTGTGCTTTTTGAGCCAAATAATATGGATCAACTCCAATACAATGTCCACCAACTAAACCAGGTTTAAAATTGAGAAAATTCCATTTGGTAGATGCTGCATTTAAAACCTTATTCGTATCAATTCCAAGCTTATTGAAAATCATTGCCAATTCATTAATAAATGCAATATTGATGTCTCTTTGAGCATTTTCAATCACCTTTGCAGCCTCCGCAATTTTGATTGATTCGGCCTTATGGGTACCAGCTATGATGATTGATTTGTATAAAGAATCTACAAAATCTGCTGTATCTGGATTGGATCCTGAAGTAATCTTGAGAATCTTTGTTAAAGTATGTTCCTTATCACCCGGATTAATCCGTTCAGGAGAATATCCAGCAAAAAAATCGACATTATAAATCAATCCTGATTCTCTTTCTAAGACAGGTACACACTCATCCTCAGTAACGCCGGGGTAAACAGTCGACTCATAAATAACAGTATCACCAGGTTTTAAAATAGAGGCAATCATGCTGCTTACTTTTAACAGAGGACTTAAATCAGGGCGATTATACTTATCTACGGGCGTTGGGACAGTGATTATGAAAACATTGCATTTTTTAATATCGTCAATCTGGTCTGTTAAAAACAAGCCTCTACCTGAATCATCGATATTTATTAATACACTATTAAGTGACTCACAATCAACCTCGTAAGTATGATCATATCCCCCATTTAATTGGCTTACTCTTTCAGCATTTAAGTCAAAGCCACATACTTCAAAATGCTTTGCAAATTCTGTTGCTAAAGGCAGACCCACATAGCCTAATCCTACAACTGCGATAGATATTTTTTCTAATAAAATATTACTCATACTTAAATAGGTGCTAAATCTGAAACTGAAACTCTAGTAACCAAGGCGCAATCCAAATGATCAAACACCATTAAAACTGTTTTCCCATTTACTTTAACAATACTTCCATTCTGGTTAGCTAAAACGCCGTTTTTTATCCTTACACGATTGCCAACGCATACATTTTCTAAACTCACTACTTCTGCATCTGGATTTTTCAAAAGAACATCTTTAATTTTTTCAATTTCAGAGTCTTGTACAATGGCCGGTTTGCCCAGAAAATAAATAAAGTTTAATACCCCATGAGTTTGCCGCACTTGCTGCTCCTCCTTTAAATTAATATTCACAAAAACATAAGAACTAAAAAGAGGTAGTTCAACTACTTTTTTCCTATCTGCCCATTGGCTTTCTACTTTCTTTAAAGGACAAAAAGAATTTATTCCTTGCTGCTGAAGTAGATGATCTACTTTTTTCTCCCACCTGGCTCTCGTGTAAATCACAAACCAATTCCTCGTTTTCGATGATCTTAATTTACTTGGCTCTTCCATAATATATTTAAAAAATTATTTTTTGTTATCAATCAAACACAGCTTCGCTAACTCACTTACATGATTAATTTTGAAATTAGAATGATTTTAAACTTGTTATTGCTGTAGAATGAAGCAATAATTTAATGGGTAATAAAATTGTTTTTCAACAAATAAAAGGCAAATTAAAACAGCATTTAATAATAACTGTATAGGATGAATATCAGAGAAATATGATATTAAGCATATTTCTTACTGATATTTCCATAGCCATAAGATCTCATATTTTCTTTTTTAGCATCATTGAAAACAATCATGAGATTTTTAAGTTTTTTATTCTCGCAAATATCATCTAGGACAGCAATTTGCATTCTATCTGTAAAATTATATCTCAATAAATAAATGCTTGCATCGGCATATGGTGCGATATTAAATACATCTGCTACCAAACCAACTGGAGATGTGTCTAGAATAACATAATCAAATTTTTTCCTTAGCTCTTCAAAGAGGCCTTCCATTCTATCGGATGAAAAAAGTTCTGTCGGATCATCAGGAAGTGAACCACAACCAATAACAGATAAGTTAGGTGTAGTTGCTGAGGGACTTATAATTTCATCCAATTCTAGCTCCTTATTTTCAAGGTAATCAGCCAATCCTTTTTCATAATTGATATTAATACCTTTCATCAGATCTGGCTTACGTAGATCAAACTCCACAATAACCACTTTTTTCCCAGCCAATGCTAGTGTAATTCCTAAATTGATAGAAAAAAATGTCTTACCCTCACCCATCATTCCAGACGTGACAAGTAAAATCTGACTCTTAGAGTCGCTAATAATATTGCCTAAATTGGATTGAATATATCTAAATAACTCTGAAATAGTGGTCCTACTACCTCTTTTTACAACTACCGTATTGTTCTCGTCATTATGACTTAATTCACCCAATATTCGAGTATCACCAAGAAGCTGAACATCGCTTACCTCTTTAATTTTTGTATTTAATTTTTCTCTACTACTAAAAAAGAAAAGTGGAAGTAAAAATCCTGTTACTAATGAACCTAAATAGATTAAGGCTTCTTTTGGCTTTGCTGGCGCAGTATGATAGGCCGGCCTATCTACAACTAATGACGTAGGAATGGTTGCAGATAGCGATAGAGCAGTTTCTTCCCTTTTTTGAAGTAGGTATTGATAAATAGCTGCCTTTACTTCTTGATCTCTACTTAATTGTAATAAACCACGTTCAACAGCAGGCACATTTCTAATTTTTGATTCAAACTGGTTTGATTTATTTATTAAGTTATTCCTTTCAAGAATAAGACCTGCCTGAACATTTTTCAATGTTTCTTGCAAATACCCTTTTAATCCCGACAACTGCTCATTAATATTGATAATCAGCGGATTATCTGGTCTATTATTACGTAATAAGCGCTGTCTTTCAATTTGTAAATCATTGTATTTGTTAATCAAATTGTTTAAAGTAAGATCTTTAATTCCGAGTGTACTTGGAACAATCTCATACATGCTATCTCTTGAACCTAGATAATTTGCTAAAGATTTTATTAAATCTAATTGTACACCTGCGGAAGATAAATTGAAATCATAATCGCCTGATGTTCTTAAGTTTATCTCCGAATCGGCACTCATATTAGTTACACGATTTACTTGCTTATAGTTTTCAACTCCGCGCTCTAAAACAGAAAGATCACTATTTAAATCAACTAAACGCTGATCTATAAATCGTATCGTATTTCTTGCTACCTTATTTTTAGTGCCTACATTTTCATCATTATAAGTCTCAATGAGCCTATTTAATATATCAACTCCACGCTGCGGAATCGGGTCTAGTAAGGTTAAAGAAACAGTATTGGCATCTTTCACTATAGGTACAATTTTTAAAGCTGATAAACTATAATATTCAGCCATAGTATAAAGATCATTAAACTTGATTTTTAAAGCCGGAGTAGCTGTTGAAAATGCCGGTCCCTTAACAACTCGAATGTTATAACCTGGTCTTTGAATCAACTGTCCGTAATTGTATAAAACATTCTTTCCATCCGTATTTAGCGAAAACACCTGATCATCTTTAATTGAAAGTTCAATTTTTTGGGAATATGCTCGGTTATTAAGGTATTCAATTATCACCTGAACTGGCAAATTTTCACCATACAATTCTTTATCATTAAATAGCCCGGGAATAAAATAACTTGTTTCCAGCTTAAGATCTTTCAGTGTTTTGAAAATCAAATCTCTAGATCTCAATACCTCCATTTCATTATCTACTGTACGAGCGCCACGAAACATATCGAGATCGCTAAAGGCTGTCCCCTTCAACATTCCATCACCTTTAAAATCATTTTGAATTAATAAAGTGCTACTTACTTTATAAAATTTTGTTGCATTCATTAAATAAAGACTTGCAATAGCCAAAGAGATTAATATGCTTATTATAAAAACATACCAATATTTAACAAGTTTAGACAAGATATCATTGAGATCACCTGCTGCCGATGAAGGCTGATTTTTAGGTTTTAAAGCCATGACTTATAATTTTTTATGTTTGTGTTATTTAGATAAAAAAGCGGTAGATAATACTGCTACAGCCGAAATTGTGGCTACAAGAAGGGGCATTAGTCGATTATTGGGACTAAATTCTATAGATTTTGCTTTGTCTGGTTCAACATAGATAACGTCATTCTGCTTCAGGTAGAAGTAGGGCGAATTTAGAATAGCTCTATTATTAATATTTACACGTACAATTGACCGCTTGCCATCCATTTCTCGGATAACAAGTATATTTTCACGCTTTCCATAAGGAGTTAAATCGCCTGCCATACCCAATGCCTCCAACAAATTAATTTGCTCATTTGGAATATTAAATGTTGCGGGACTATTTACCTCTCCGATAACTGTTATCCTAAAGTTGAGATATTGCATGTTTACAATCGGGTTTTTTACATATTGGCTAAGCTGGCTCACCATAGTTTTCTGTGCTTGCTCAAGCGTTAAACCTTTCAAATTAACCTTACCTAATACAGGAAAATTAATCGCTCCTTCTTTATCCACACGGTATCCCTCCTTTTCAAAATAACCGTTTTTATTAATGTTGTTAGAGTTAACAGAAAACATAATATTTGATTCTGTACTTAGTGTATTAATAGTTATACTAAGTAAATCATTCGACTGGATTTTAGGTTCAGTTTCGGCAGTAATTACTTGACTATCATTGCTTTTATCATTCATATCACTGAAATAAACCAGATTTCGGCGAGGTGCACAGGAAGCACTTAATATTATTAAGACTAGAGCACAGTAAGCATACATTTGTTTCATAATTTTATTTTTTAATTAAATTCAATTAAACAATTATTCATTATTTAGAATTTTAAAATTAGAGACTTCCAATTGGAAAAAAACGTGGTTTACAGTGATTGTAAATCGAATCGTAAAAGATTTACAAGATATTATACAAGAATGTAAAATAGGATATACAGTTGCTTTACAACATTTTTTTTAGAAAGAGCATTCCATAACTAGAGCAACAAAATAAATCGAGAAATTTCATAGAACAAAAAGCTCGATTTTAATTTTATTTATCTAAATAGAATTATATAAATAAATGTTCGAGACAATTTGTATTAGTATTGAGAACTAAAAATCAATTAAACAATTGAAATTATTTTGATAAACACTGTACATTGAAGAATAAAATATCGCTTAATTAGGATCCTAACAAATATTTCAAATTAATACTCTACTAAAATGTCGAAGTTTTCTTGATATAGATGATCACAATAAAATTAACTACCAATTATATCATTATATTCTAAATAAAATTAGACATGTGAACACTTCATGGTTACAAACATTCGATATAATTTATTTTATTTTACAATGACCTGGAAAATAATGAAGAGCTCAAAGGAAATATTAGGATCGTTGATAAAATCCAGAAGATTAGAGAGGAATTTTACTCAAAAACAATTAGCTGACCTACTTGAAGTAGATCGTCAATACGTTTGGCGATTAGAAAATGGAAAAGTCAACTTCACAATGGATTATTTAGATAAAGTAATCTATAAGCTCAACTGTGAGCAAAAAGACTTTATAGTGGTTACAATAGAAGATTGAAAATATTTAAAAATCGAATTAAATATTTAAAAATCTTTATTTTTAAATATGGTTCTTTTAAATATTAAAATCATTTTTTAAATATCTGAACAAATAATCAACAATTATTTTCTATATCCCAAAGGTAGAATCGTTGATTTATCATTTTTTTTAGAATTTATTATTTGCTTTTAAAGACCTATTTCTTAGAATATGTCTAGAAGATGAAGTTCTAGACTTTTAAAATTTTTAGATTATTTAAACAAAAAACGAGTTTTAAACTTTATTGTATAATAATTGCCTATAAAATTGAAAACTTATGCAAAACATAGTTAAACAATATCAAGCAAATAATATCCTACATGATATTTGGAACAAGGGCGAAACAATAGCTTTAATAACTAATAATAATTGTGTTATAGAACTGTTGAATCCTTTTGCAAAAAAGAATTTAGGATATTCATCTGAAGATACTATAGGAAAAATGCACTTAGATGATTTTTTTGACAAAGAAGAATTATCCATAATTGCCAAAAGTCAGATCAAAGATTTTGATACGGAATATAAAAAAACAAATTGCTTATGTGCTTTGATTTGTGAACTTGGTCATGGTCACGAAGTAGAATTAACCATGATAAGGAAAGATGGCAGTAAGTTTCCGGTCATTATGAACATTATAAAAACATCGAATAAAAATTCTTGCTATGCTTTAACCGCAAACTTCAATGTGGCTAAAAAGATTTCTGAGTTAACTAAAATCGATAACGATCTCTTAAATCTCCTTAAAAAAGAAAAACAGCTAAATGAGGCAAGAAAACAAAATTTAAATTTCGCATCACATGAGCTTAGAACACCACTTAGTATTATTCTTTCCTCAGCATTTATCATTTCAAAATTCGAAAAAACTGAAGATCAGGAAAAAAGAGAAGAGCAAGTAAAACATATCGTATCGGCAGTAAACTTTTTAAGAGATATCATAAACGATTTCCTAACTTTAAATAAGATTGAAGAAGGGCAATTAGAAATCAAAAGACACAATTTTAACTCAAAAGAACAGATCACCAAAACCATATCTGAATTAAATGTTATTCTAAAAAAGGGACAGAAAATTACATTTAAACATGTAGGCCCAACAAATCTATTTACCGACTCTGATGCCTTTAAACACCTTTTAATCAATATTTTATCTAATGCTATAAAATTCTCACCAGAGAATGCCAAAATTATTGTTTCCAGTAAATTTTTGGAAGGTGAATACAAACTATCTATAAAAGATCATGGATTCGGAATTTCTGAAGAGGATCAGAAAAAATTGTTTACTCCATTTTTTAGAGGCTCTAATGTAAAGCAGGTTCAAGGTACAGGACTTGGATTACACATTGTGCAATATTATCTTGATAAAATGAACGGCAAAATAAGAATTAAGAGTAAAATCGATAGTGGCACAACCGTTGAAATTAGCTTTAAGGATGTAAAAGAAGCAAGCGCAATAAAATCTGATTTTAAAAAAACAAATATTCCATAATTTGAAATGCCTCTGATTAATTAATTTAAAAAATAATCGTAGTTTTATTCAAACAAAAAGCTTCACCAGAATGAAATTAATCAAGCCATTTATTGCATTAACACTAATTCTTTGCCTTTCTATATCAGCATCCGCTCAAAATGAAAAAGCAGCATCCGACATTCAAGAAATTATGAAAAAATTTGAAGTCGTAGGTTTATCTGTTGCCGTAGTAAAAAAAGGTGAAATTATTTATAATGAATCCTTCGGCTTAAAAGATAATACCAGCAATGAACCTTTAAAAAACGACCATATTTTCCGTATTGCGTCCATCTCCAAATCCTTCTCTGCTACCTCTATCATGCAATTAGTAGAAGCAGGAAAATTAAATTTAGACGACGATATTAGTGATTTAATAGGCTTTACCGTACGTAATCCCAATTTCCCAGACAAAAAAATCACTCTTAAGATGTTAATGTCGCATACCTCAAGTATCAATGACAGCCAAGGATATTTCACACTCGATGCCATAAATCCTTCGAAAAATCCAGATTGGGAAAAATGCTTTAGCAAATATGCGCCAGGAACCAATTATCAATACTGCAACCTTAATTATAATATGATTGGTACAGTCATTGAAAAATATTCAGGCGTACGATTCGATAATTATGTAAAAAATAACATCCTTAAGCCGCTAGGTTTGTATGGTGGTTATAATATCGATTCTTTAGATGCAAGCAAATTTGCTACCCTACATGAGTATAATACTAAAACTAAGACTCTAAGTCCCTCGCCATTAGCTTATTCCACTCGCCGCGATATATTATCAAATTATAAAATGGGCTATAGTACTCCTTTATTCTCGCCCACTGGAGGAATGAAAATATCATCCGGAGATCTTGCCAAATACATGGCTATGCACATGAATTTCGGTAATTATAAAGGTGTAAAAATCATCTCAAAAAAGAGTTCACGTTTGATGCAAACCAAAATTTCTGAAGAAGAAGGCTATGGCTTAGCTATCGCCAATCGGGATGATGTAATACCTGGTGAAATGATGACCGGACATACTGGCTCAGCCTACGGACTATACAGCGCGATGTTCTTTAATCCTAAAGAAAAGTTTGGATTTGTAGTCATAACCAACGGTTGTAACCCTAATTATACCAATGGTTTGAATGATTTGCTTAGAGCTGGATTAAATAGCTTGTATAATAATTTTATTAAATAATTTATTTATCAAGATTAGTTTTTTCTTTTTAATTAAATTATTTAATCTATTAGAATTTCCAAGCTAAAATCCGACTCTTTTTATTTCCTTGATTCATCTCAATAGTACGAACTTCTTTAGCTTGTATTTTATCAAGTTCAAAATAACAGCTAGCTAGACTTTCTTTTTTTGAAACTAAAGAGCTGAACCATTCAACCGACTGCGCAAATTGACCACTTTCGATTATCATATTTTGAAGGAACTTCTCTTCCCCTCCTTCACACCATAACTCTGCATTTTTTCCTCCAAAGTTTAAATCAGTAGCCATTTTAGGCCCCTTAGCTAAGTTTTTCCATTTACGCTCAGTAGCTTCCGACGCTTCTCTTAAAGATGCATGAAAGGGAGGATTACAAATCGAAAGCTTAAATTTTTCACCTGGATTAATTAAATCCATAAATATCTTAGAACTTGACCTTTGCTTTCTAATGCTTATCGATTTTGAAAGTCCATTGGCCTCCACAATATTATTTGCAGAGCGCATTGCCAATAAATCTATCTCAGAACCAACGAAGGTCCAGCCATATTCACGATGGCCAATTAATGGATAAACACAATTGGCTCCAACACCTATATCAAGTACCTTCACATTTTTTCCTTTTAGGATCGACTCTTCCCCTTCAGAAATTAGATCTGCTACATAATGTATATAATCAGCTCTACCAGGTATAGGCGGACATAAAAAGCCTTCTGGAATATCCCATAATTGAATGCCATAAAAATGAATTAAAAGGGCCTTATTAAGGGTTTTAACGGCAAGCGGATCTGTAAAATCTAAGGTTTCTTTATCAAATTGATTTTTTATCACAAAATTGGCTAAATCTGGACAAGACTTGATCAAATTTTCAAATTCATAGCTTGCTCTATGCTTATTGCGTGGATGCAATTCTACTTTCTCATCAGAGACAGATTTAGATTTTAAAGGCATACACGAAATTATCTAAAATAATGAATTAAACATCTTTTCTTAAAATTTTATACCTCAAGAAAAAAGCAAAACCGCTAAAAATACATTCCTAAAGCTGAATATTTAATACCCTCAAATAATTTTGATTAATATCAAAGTCCTAATTGATTAGCCTCATAAGCATTTTTCTTATTTAAGCCTACTTTGAAAATAATTACGAAAAGCAAATTATTAACATTAAAAATCAAAAAAATGAGAACTGACAATCAAATTCAAAAAGATGTGATGGAAGAGCTAAGCTGGGAGCCTTTTCTAAATGAATCAGAAATTGGAGTAGCGGTAAAAAATGGGATTGTAACCCTCTCCGGCATTGTTGACACCTTTTCAAAAAAATTAAGTGCTGAGAAAGCCGCCAAGCGGGTGGCAGGTGTAAGAGCTGTAGCCGAAGATATCCAAGTTGGCGTTTCTCCGAACTATCGAAAAACAGATACTGAGATTGCTGAAACAGTGTTAAATGCGCTTAAATGGAATACCACTATTCCCGACAATAGAATTTCGGTTAAAGTTGAAAATGGAAATGTGAAACTAGAAGGTGACGTTGAATGGGAATATCAACGTGTAAATGCTCGCAGAGCCATTGAAAATATTACTGGAGTTAGCTCTGTGATAAATTTAATTTCTGTAAAGCCAACACTTAAAGCACAAGATATCCATCAAAAAATCAATAGTGCTTTTCATAGAAATGCTACCATAGATGCTGATCGAATTACTGTTGAAGTAGATGGCAATAAAGTTATTCTTAGTGGTAAAGTTCGTTCTTTTGCCGAAAAAGATGATGCTGAAAGAGCTGCATGGTCTGCTCCAGGTATTCTTAGCGTAGAAAGTAATCTGAATGTAGAAGTGCCCGAAATGGCATTCAATGATTAATCTCCTCAACATTTAAAAAGCTGGATTTTAAGAATTCAGCTTTTTAAATGTCATAAATTAAGCATGTAAAAATAGCATGAAGCCACACCGACAGGAAATCTCTCAAAAAAAACAAATCCCCAAAAATCAGAGTCCCCAAAAACAGTTTTTCTGGGCTGTGGTGTATATCGCCATCCTTTTCATGTTGTTTTTCCCCTATTTGCCAGGGTTCAACAATGCTGAATCTAAAATTTCTTGGCAACAATTTGAAAGTGAAATAATAAGTCGTAAAGCTGTTGAAAGAATAAATATTGTCAACAAAGAGGAGGCTGAAATTTTCATTAAGCCTGATTTTGCTAGCGACCCCTATTTTAAAAAGGTATTTGATACAAAAATCAAGGGGCAATTAAATCCCGGCCCTCATTATAAAATTACAATTGGATCTTTAGAAAGCTTTGAACGGAAAATGGATGAGGCTCAAAAAAACATCCCAATAACACAAAAAATTCCTATAACTTATTCAAATACAAGTAATTGGTTCTGGAATATCTTCGGCTGGTTATTTCCATTATTATTGATTTTTTACCTCTGGCGTATCATGTTCCGCAAATATGCAGGAATGGGAGGTCAATCCAATGGAAATTCTATTTTCAATTTTGGGAAATCCAATGCCTTGATGGTAGCTCATGAAGAAAGCCGCATAACCTTTGAAGATGTGGCAGGATTGGAAGAAGCTGAACTGGAAGTCCGTGAAATAGTTGAATTTTTAAAAAATCCGAAGCAATTTACCCGCTTAGGCGCTAAAATACCGAAAGGAATCTTGTTGGTTGGTCCGCCCGGAACTGGCAAAACGCTTCTCGCTAAAGCCGTTGCCGGTGAAGCAAAAGTCCCATTTTTTATCATCTCAGGATCTGAATTTGTTGAGATGTTTGTTGGCGTTGGTGCTGCCCGTGTGCGCGACTTATTTAAACAAGCGAAAGAGAAAGTCCCATGCATCGTTTTCATCGACGAGCTAGACGCGATAGGCCGCACAAGAGGCAAAGGGGCATTTTTTAGCGGAGCAAATGATGAAAGAGAAGGTACGCTCAATCAACTACTCACAGAAATGGATGGCTTTAGCTCAAACAGTGGTGTGATTGTGCTTGCGGCAACCAATAGAGCAGATGTGCTCGACCCAGCACTACTCAGACCTGGAAGATTTGATCGCCATATTTATTTAGAACTACCCAACTTGCGAGAACGTGAGGCTATATTTAACGTGCACCTACGCCCATTAGTTTTAGATAATAACATTGATATTCCATTTTTAGCTGCACAAACTCCTGGTTTTTCTGGTGCTGATATCGCCAATATTTGTAATGAAGCAGCCCTAATTGCTGCAAGAAGAAAAGCCGATGCTGTTGGAAAAATGGATTTTTTAGATGCGATTGATCGGATTGTGGCAGGACTTGAAAAGAAAAGCAAAATTATTTCTCCCGAAGAAAAGAAAATCATCGCTTATCATGAAGCTGGGCATGCTTTGGTAAGCACCTTGCTGAAACATGTAGATCCAATCGTAAAAGTGTCTATCATCCCTCGAGGTAAAACCTTGGGAGCCTCCTGGTATTTACCGGAAGAAAAGCAACTTCGGAATAAAACTACATTCATTGAGCATTTATGCAGCGGACTAGCAGGCAGAGCAGCAGAAGATATTATGTTTGGGGATGTTTCGACAGGGGCCTTAGATGATCTGGAAAAAGTTACCAAGGAAGCCTATACCATGGTAGTTTATTATGGCTTCAATAAAAAAATTGGAAACGTTAGCTTTTATGATTCAAGCGGACAAAGAGACATGAGTATTCAAAAGCCATACAGTGAAGAAACTGGTAGAATGATTGATGAAGAGGTTAGAATCCTAGTCAATTCCTGTTATGAACGGAGCAAAAACCTTTTAGAGAGAAATAAAGAATCACTCAGCAAGATTGCAGACTTATTGTTTAAAAAAGAGGTCATTTATAAGGACGATATCGACCGGATTCTTGGTAAAAAGCATGAAAAAAATAATATCCATAGAGTGGGCGAAAAAACATATTAAATCGCAAAAAATAACTGAAAAAAATCTGCCTGTACAGATTAATATCTTTTAAAAAACTAGCCATATGGCTCAAAAAAGAGCTTATTGATGAAACTCAGTCCGCCAATTGATTCCCGTCAAATCCTCTAAAATCGATTCAAAATATCTTTGTTTAACAATTAATAGATAAGCAATTTAAAAAAGGAAAATTATGAAAACTGACACATTAGCTAGAGTAAGCGGAGGAATTCCATCTGTATTTGATGATTTATTAAAACCATGGAACGATTGGTTTGAAGGACGTGAATTATGGAGCCGTGCAACGAGTTTACCACCAGTAAATATTATGGAACAAGAGAATCAATACTTGGTCACTTTAGCTGCTCCTGGCATGAAAAGAGAGGACTTTAAGATTGACCTTAGTGGCAACATGCTGAATATTAGCAATGAAACTGAAGAGGAAAAAGAAGAAACAGAGAAAACTTTTACGCGTAAAGAATATAATTACCGAGGCTTTAGCCGAAGTTTCTCCTTACCTGAAGGTATCGATACCGAAAAGATAGAAGCCAAATACGAAGATGGCATACTCAAAATCACACTTCCACGGACTGAAGAGTCGAAAATGAAAGTGGGAAAGAGTATTCCTATTCAATAATTGGTCTAACCACGCGCTCCAAATTTGGAGCGCGCTGGTTATTAAAATCAAAATTAAATTACAGAAACATCCCTCCCATTTTTCTTCATAATCCATCAATTATCCTTATACAGCATTCCAAAACATCGAATAATTTGATTTTATCGATTTTTTTTCGTATATTAAAGTGTCACCTCATTCATGAATCGATAAAACAGGTACCTGTGCTTGTAAAACTATATTTTTCGATTTACTAGATTTCAATATTTTATTAAAGAAGCTGTGTTTTTTAGGAGTTACAATAAGCATCTCCAATTTATTTTTCTCAGCAAAATCATTAATACTTTTTTCAACTTTATCTGAAACCATAAAATGATATTTAGGATTCAATGCCCCTAATTGATCATGTAGCCAACGCGTTGCATTCGCTGTTTCCAAATCACTAGTCTTACGACTCTCAGTTTGCACATGTAAAATATGAAGCTCCGAATTAAACTCCTTAACCAATTTAATAATCTCATCAACAGGTACAGTGCTGGCAACATCTCTAAAATCACATGCTAACCCAATCTTATGTAGCCTTCCAAAATGCACCTTCGAAGGAACGATAATTAATGGCCAGGAAAGCGATTTTATTGCTTCAATGGTATTGCCACCGAATAAAAAGCGATCAATCGTATTACTACTATCCGCACCCATCACAACGGCATAAGTATCCATAACTTCGCAGATGTTTTTAATACCTGAAACTACGTCGCCCGTTAAAACCTTTGTTTTAATAGTAATTTTCTTAGGTGCATCTTTTAAAATTTTTGCTTTTAACTCTTTAAGCTGCTTCTCTGCCTTAGATATCGACTCCTCAATATAAAGTGCTGGTGGAGGTACATCCGTATAGGTCATCGTTACGGGACAAACATGTAGCAGGGTTAAATTAATACCCAAAATATTTGCCATCTGAGCAGCGTAGTTTACTGCGTTTAGCGAGACTTCTGAAAAATCAGTTGGTGCAAGAATGGTTTTCATATATTGATCTATTTATATGTTTAAATGATAATTTTTAATTATGCGCAATAAATATGGGCTGTGTTAATGTTTTTATTAATACTTCGGCCGTGCTCTCATTAAAAAATTGTGAGATTGAATTTCGACTATAAGCCCCCATAACAATAAATACATGCTTTTTCCTTAGTAGAAAAGTCATTAATTCATTTTCAGCAATACCCTCAAGAGCAATAAAATTGACATCTAAATAGTGGTTTTTAAGCCACTCTCTCAATTTTCCTAAATCCCTTTGAGGCCAAGAACCAGATTTATTAACTTGAATTATGCTGAGCTTTTTATCAAAATACTCCGGAAATAGGTAGGTAAACTGTTTGATGGCAAAAAGAGAAGATTGTGAGCCATTATATGTAAAAACGAGCTCATCAATGCGCTCAAATGATAGAGGTGAGATAATCACCGGACAAGTAGCTTTATTTAGAATTTCTTTGACACTTTCTGATGGTACTGAGGATACACCGTCTCTTATAGAAAATGCCGCATCAATAACAATCAAATCAGCAAAAGCACTTCCTGTAATTAATTCATTTATAGATAGTTCTAGTTCCAAATAAATATCACTGCAAACTTCATTACTTATACAGCTCTCTTTGAAAAGGTGAATATTGGCTTTAATTTGTTCCTGCTTTGATGGGAGCACATTGGTTTGATAATCCATTTGGGATGGATTGGCAGAATCTTTAATTTCTAAAATATCATCATCATCCAGATTGCCGACATCTAAGAAAATACCATAAACTTTCGACTTAGAAAGTCGTGCTAAATAAAATGCAAATTCAGAAGATCCTTTATCAGGATTGAGTGCATTTAAGACTAAAAAGATTGTTTTCATCCTTCATTTTTTATTAAAAATATGGATGTTGAAAATTGATTTACATGATCATAATCAAGCACTTAGCTGATAAACATTGATCAATTTCGTATAAGGAAATTTAAGAAAATATTATTAGAGATAATTAAATTATTGCTGTTTATCGAAAGGTCCTAAATCAAATGCATCATCAATATCATTCAATTTTGGCAATAGATAATAGGATAATTGAAGTCTTTTGAAATCATTAATAGTTTCCTTAGCCACCTCATCTGTACTCCATTTTTTATTGACGAAAAGCTCAGGAATTAATTTTTTTAGTCCGAGTAAATAGTAGCCTCCATCTTGCGCGGGACCAAAAACTGCATCATTTTTATTAAGATGGGATATTGCTTCTTCTAAAACTGAGCTATTCAGTTCAAAACAATCACAACCAATTAGAATTACTTGAGAAAAACCTTCTATAAATAACTCATTAATAGCATTTTGCATGCGCTCACCAAGATCATTCCCTCTCTGAAGTCGCTTTCCAAAATCCGCCCCCGACCAAAGGTCTTCTTGTACAATTTCGTCAGCATAAAACACAAATTTCTTACATTTTAGTCCCTTAGTAAAGTCAAATGTATGTTTTAGCAATAAAATATAGATTTCTAATGCCCTATCATCCCCTATAACCATGGCTAGGCGAGTTTTTACCTTACCATGGACTGGATTACGAACAAAAATGATTAGAGCCGTAGAATCAATTAACTTCATACCTCTTTAGAAATTGTAGCGCCACAACCTGAACCAGCACCAACTTACATCCAAAACAACGTTGTTTTAGAACAGTTTGGCTAAATTGAACTAAATTAATGTCAAAAACGCTGATGTGGATAGAATTTTCGCTAGATACCTTTAAATCAAGCATCTGATTAATTCGCAATCATAAAGATATTCATACCGTCCCACAGAAATTGTATTCCCGGAGATGAGATTTTGTAACGTCGCGGGTTAAAAGCGGCTATCAGTTTATTCATATATAATTAAAGTCGAATGCTTTCCTTGCTCTAAATAATCTAAAACTGTCAGATTTAATGCTTTGGCGGATCTTAATGTAGGTAAATACGGAGGATTATCCTGACTTTTTTCATTAAAAAACGTCACCGAAATTAAAATATCAAAAATAAATAAACCGCATTTATTCAAAATTAATAAGCCTATAAAGATTAATCGAATCGTTAATTTATGATATCAATTATGAATTGATTTAAAAGATATTTATTTAATCAAATAGAATAAAATTTATGTGTATATTTATTTTAAACAATTAATATTTTATACTTTGAATAGGTTCAGGTGCTTGACTTCTTTTGATCTCAGCACTGTAGTTGTATTAAATAAATCATAAAATTAATCTTGTATTTTTCATTGAAGATAAAGCAAGAGGTGTTGAACATGATGGAACTATACTAAAATCAAGACTATGAGATCAATTTCTTTTTTAGGTATGTCATTAACTGAAATTATCATTTTAATCATTATTATGATAATTTTAGTAATAGCTGTAAGATTGATATTAAAAACTAAACCCTTACAAATACCTTGGCTGATATTTATAATTATTGTACCAATACTCGGAGCTTTACTTTATATCTTATTTCGATTTTGGAAAGAAATTAAAATACATTTAAGAGCTTGTTTACTCAAACTGAATGAAGATTCGCAATAGCGGATCTCAAGATTGGTAAATATGTAGGAGTTTCCTTGATCCTATCCCAGATTTTTATGAGTTAAATTTAATATCCAATTCCAAACGACCGCCAAAGCCTAATTCAATAATTCTTTGATTGTTGAAATACGAGCCTCTTTGATGTTATTCTAGATTTTTGAGATGTGAGACTTAGATAATAAACTTACTGTATCGTAAAATTTACTTTCCTTCCAAGACCAAACTCAATAAGTTTAAAAAGTGTCGAAAGTTGAATATCACTATGTCCATTTTCAATACGAGAAATAAAACTTTTCTTCGCTCCAATTTTATCCGCTAGTTGCTCTTGAGTCATATGAGCCAACTTTCTTTCTTCTTTTATAAGTTCACCAATTGCAAATGACTTGGCTTTGATTTCAAAGTTAATTCTCTCATTTGTTCCAGTTTTACCATATCTTTCATCAAGATGTTGAGCAAAAGTTTTAATATTTTTATTTTTTGTTTCCATTTTTAAATTCCTTTTGATTATTTAAATATTCGTCCATTATTTTTTCGGCCTTTATCAATTCTTTCGTTGGTATTTTCTGAGATTTCTTTTGAAATCCATTAAATAGAATCACTAGGTTACCCTTATCAAAACAGCAAAATATCCTGAATATGTTACCTTCATATTCAATTCGAATTTCAAAAAGCCCCTTTTTACCTTCTATGCTTTTGAAAAATTTACTTGGAATACGTTCAAGAATGGTAATCATAAATAGCACTTCGTCTATCTTTTCCTTTATTTTATCGGTTAAAGTTTCGAAAAAGTCGTTGAAGTAATCTTTATAAAAAACAATTTCTCTAATGATTTTCATTATTCAAAGTTAACGAATAATGGAACAACTTTTAAATAAATTTCAATAATTTTTATTTATTTTTCTACAAAAAAATTAATCTTTAATTATAAAATCTTTTTCGTTTTTAGAATTCTAAAACACACAAAAAACAAAGTAATAAATGCTGAACAGATTTACAAAAAAGGAGTCTCTCGACTCCCCTCCCCATAATATACAAAACAAATAACAGATTTAATAATCCTACAAAGAAAATCGGATTTGGAACTGCTCCTTGTTCTTTGTTCTAATCAATTTCAGACAGTTGCGAGTTGTCAGTTATTATTTATCAGGCTACCAACATTCTAAATCATTTTTCTATGTTTTAATCCAATTAGCCTCACCAAAATCACAATAATCAAATAAATCATGGTTCAGAAAATTTTTTGTCAGAAAAACAACATCTTAAAACCTGCTCACTGTTCTTAATCCTTGTTCTTTGCTCCTTATTCCTCCTACCCTCTACCTCATCACCCCAATTCCCTTCCCTTCAAAACCAGGAAATAAAACTTGATTTTTATTAGAAATCAATAGATGTTTTTCGGCAACTTCCGAGAACACACTCCTAAAATCTGTGGTGACAGCTAAATCGCGGCCATCCTCCAAATTTTCGATAGCTAAAGGTGCAACCTTACCATGAACTAGTCCGCCATGTACATCATTCCCAAGAATAAAATTACAAGAAGCACGACCATGGTCTGTTCCACCCGTACCATTTTGCTTCACCGTTCTGCCAAATTCAGTCATAGTCATTACTGTCAGATCATCTTGATAATGAGCCATATCGGTCCAGAACGCCATGATACTCATACTTAAATCAGTCACATTTCTAGCAAACACTCCATTTTCAGCACCTTGATTAAAGTGGGTATCCCAACCTCCTGACTCTGCAAAAGCAAGCTCCAACCCCACATCCATTTTAATTAATTGGGCAATTTGCTTTAAAGAATTTCCTAAAGGACTATTTGGATAAAGGGCATTATTTGCTGGCTTATAATTCTTTGTATCAACAGACTTCAACATTTTGATGGCCTCAAAACTCTCCTTGCCGGTAGATTTTAGCAATCCTGCTGATGTTTGATCGTATAATTCTTCAAAACTTTGTGATACCTTATTGGTATTCATCTGATTAGCTCGCAGTTGAATATTAAAATCTTGAAGGTTACTGATGGATAAAGAAGGTATTTCACCGTAAAATGATCGTGGCATGGCATTCGTTAAGCTCACAGATTGAAATGGAGTTGCTTCATGCCCTAAAAGTCCCGCAGCACGGTTCAACCAACCACTCGATGTTCCTTTGTTAAAGGGTGTCCCCGATTCCATGTAATCTTGAGCATCAAAATGGGAACGTGTATTATTGGGCGATCCCATCCCATGCACTATTGCCAAACGATTCTCTCGAAAAACAGATTCAAAAGCGCGCATGGCGGGGTGAAGGCCAAAACGACCGTCTAAATCGATAAGTGGATTATTGTTTCCTACTTTCACCGGACTCATAAACAATCCCGCTCGTGCAGCTTTGAGGTATTGATCTTCAAATGGCATCACAGCCATCAGTCCATCCATTGCCCCACGTTGAAAAATAGAAACCAATATTTTCTTCCGCTTAAAAAGCTTGGGTGCCTCTATCAATTCGGCTGCCTGAGCCATAAAAGTGGGAATTCCGCCAATTCCTATCCCAAATAAGGAGAGTCCGCCGGCCTTTAAAAATGCTTTTCTAGATATCATATCGTATATCTTATTATTTACGTTGAAATTCTGGAGATCCTAAAATTAATCCGACAACCTGAGCCAACATGTTATCCCCTGCCATTTTCACAGAATTATTCACTTTTTTATCAGTAATTTTTTCATTCATCATTAAATCATCATCCTCATTTACAACATCTTGCATTTTATTGTTTTGGGATGCAGCAGTTTCTACCTTTTTAATCAAATCGGGATCATTTAACATCGACTTCAAACGCTCAATGGTTTTATCAAGATTTCGCTCCGGCATAATGAGCTTACTATAACTCATCAGGGCAGCTTCCGAACTTTCAGGCTCATGATTATTATTCAAGGCCAAAAGATCGAATTTAATACCCGGAATTCGCTGAGAAGCCAAAGCCAAGCCAAAATTCATTCTATTTAGCAAGGAACCGGTATTAATCCAAAATTGCCCCTTATCGGGAAAACCCGTAGGCGCTTGATAATAATACATTTTCTGCCCCATTTTGCTAATCCACGTATTTAATTGATTGGGCTGTTTGATATCCGCATTTAGGCTGCGCACTGCACTCATCGCCAACTCGAATGGAGATTTTGTTTTTTCTCTTAATGCCTCTTTCGACCAAAATTCGGGCGAAGTTACCATGCTCAGCAAGACCTCCGAAATATTACCATTCTTCTCATTAAAGGTTGCCGACATTCTCTCTACCAGCGCTTCCGAGGGATTATCACTCACAAAACGCACGGCCAATTTCCGGGAGATAAATTTAGCTGTAGATGGATGTTGAGCAAGCATGTTTAAAAGCTCTACCCCTTCTTCATAGCCTCTATTTGCAGGAAAAACCTTTCCTAGAACAGTTTTTGAGCCACGGTCATGTCGGTTGGCAGCAAACATAAAATCACCTTCAAAAACGAAACCTCTTTTCTTGAGATTGTCCTCCCCTGCTTTTTCAATCATTTTCTTTAATGGAGCACCATAAGCATTCTCCATAGGTACTACAGACCAGCCGGTAAGAATGCGGGCGGCTTGAGTCACATCCAACTGGCTATAACCTCCATCAACACCCAAAGTATGTAATTCCATTACCTCGCGGGCATAGTTCTCATTCAATCCCTGGTTTTTTTTGTTTTCCTGTAATTTAGATACAATTTGAGCTCGCATAGAGGTGCTATCCCCCATTTGCATTGCAGCATTTGTAGGCATTTGTTTTTGAATTTTGCCATTTTGAGGCTTTCTTGTATTTTCTAATGTTCCAGAACTACTAAAATTATCTAAAAAGAAGAGCATGGCAGGCGATTTTGCCGTAGCTATTAATAATTCCGAAAATTGACCAAATACATGCGGACGAATCACATCGCGTTCATAAGCCGGAATATATTCGGCACTAATATTTTTTGTAATGGAGACATTGAAATGGTTAAACCAGAAATCTGTTAAAACCTCCTTCAATTGATTATTACTGTATGCGGCTCTTAAAATTTTTTGGTTGATTAATTGCCTAAAAAGGTCTGCCTGTGGCTTGTAGCCCTTCTCAAGCATGTAAGCCGCAATTTGCTCCCGGTATTTCTTACGATCTGAAAGATTAACCGAATCTTTATGAATTACCCCATCACGTATTGCCCAGCGCAAAACCTGTGCATTTTTAGGATAAATTTTAATGACCTCTGCATTGCTAAGATTTAAAGCATCATAAGAACTCAACATTTTTTCTAGACGCTCATCCTTCTGATTGGCAGCCAATTGCTGTGTAAACCATTTTTCTAAACCTATTTTTAACACTTTATCGATATCTCCAGGCTTCTGACCAAAAGAAAATCGATTTAATAAATGCGCAGCAGCTTCACGATCTGTTAATCCCGCATTTTTATATGGGAATTTAATTGCTGCTGGACTAGGTTTTATATAAGCGGCAAACAAAATCCCACAAAAAGCAAGCAAAAAGGGCAGAACAAAAATTTTAAGAATAGATTTATTCATGATTATCGGTCGATTTATATATCAGACTAATAAAGATAGCAAAGGATTAAATAGAAGGTATTATTTATTTAAATGGTTTAATTTGAGTGATTATTTACCCACACTTGACTGTACACCCACCAGATTATTTAATAAAGCCGTATCTTTGCAAAAATTTAAGAAGCATAATTCTAATATATATCAATGAGCAAAAGAGGTAGGGTTTTGGTTGCCATGAGTGGCGGAGTAGACAGTTCGGTGGCAGCAGTGATGCTTCACGAGCAGGGCTATGAAGTGATAGGCTTAACCATGAAAACCTGGGATTATGCTTCTTCTGGTGGTTCATCCAAAGAAACAGGTTGTTGCAGCCTTGATAGTATTAATGATGCTCGTGCACTCGCCGTGGCTTACGGTTTTCCTCATTATATTTTAGATATCAGAAGCGAGTTTGGTGATTTTGTTATCGATAATTTCGTAGATGAATACCTATCGGGAAGAACTCCAAATCCTTGCGTTTTATGTAATACCCATATCAAATGGGAAGCTTTATTGAAGCGTGCCGATAAACTTGATTGTGAATTTATAGCTACAGGACATTATGCCAATATTCGTCTTCAGGATAGTGGCAGATACGTAATTTCTAAAGGAAAAGATGAGCATAAAGATCAATCCTACGTACTTTGGGGCGTTTCTCAAGAAAATTTAGCTCGTACACAATTCCCATTAGGCAGTTTCGCGAAATCCGAAATTAGACAGATGGCCTTGGATATGGGTCAGTTTGATTTGGCCAACAAATCTGAAAGTTATGAGATTTGCTTTGTTCCTGATAATGATTACCGTGCTTTCCTTAGAAATAAAGTAGAAGACCTTGATGAGCGAATCGGGCCTGGAAATTTCATGCTTAGTGACGGTACCATTGCCGGAAAACATCAAGGTTATCCTTATTATACCATTGGGCAGCGTAAAGGTTTAGGAGTTGCTTTTGGTCATCCCATGTTTGTAACCCGAATTTTACCTGAAAGTAATACGGTCATGCTCGGCACTATCGAAGAACTTGAGCAATCTGAAGCCCTTGTACGAAATTTCAATCTGGTAAAATATGAAAGTATTACCCAACCATTGGATGCAGTAACTAAGATTAGATACAAAGATTCTGGCGCTATGAGTACGCTAATTCAAGAAGGTGATAAAATCAAAGTTAATTTCCATCATGCTGTTTCGGGTATCGCTCCCGGACAATCGGCAGTTTTTTATGAAGGGAATGATTTGCTCGGCGGAGGTTTTCTTGTATAATTTCTTACACAGAAAGGATACACATCATAGAGTTTTCTCTAAAAATTAAACAATTTTGACAAATTTGAGGCATTCTATGGCTTCCCTATTTGTCAATCCCTTTAATAATACCTTTATTTGCATATTATCTCTGAATTGAATGGCTAAAAATTTACTAATCGTTGAGTCCCCGGCTAAGGCCAAAACAATCGAAGGCTACCTAGGCAAAGATTTCCTAGTAAAATCAAGTTATGGGCATATTCGCGACCTGATAAAAACGGATGATGCAATCGATGTAAGCCACAATTTTGAACAACGCTATGAAGTTCCAGCCGATAAAAAGGCGGTTGTTAACGAATTAAAGAAATTAGCAAAAGATGCAGAAATGGTATGGCTAGCATCCGATGAGGACCGCGAGGGAGAGGCTATTTCATGGCATTTATTCGAAACTTTAGGGCTTAAAGAGGATAAAACCAAGCGTATTGTTTTTCATGAGATAACTAAAAATGCCATCCTAAAAGCCATTGAAACACCAAGAACCATCGATTACAATCTAGTTTATGCGCAACAAGCGCGTCGTGTATTAGACCGACTCGTTGGTTTTGAATTATCACCAGTCCTGTGGAAAAAAGTTAAACCTTCCCTATCCGCAGGTCGTGTACAGTCGGTTGCCGTACGTTTAATTGTTGATAGAGAGCGTGAAGTAAATAAGTTTTCTGCAACAGCAGCTTTCAAAGTTGTTGCCATATTTTATACTGATAAACAAAAGGAAGTATTTCGTGCAGAACTACCCGAACGTTTCGAGAAAGCTCCAGAAGCAGAAAAGTTCTTAAATGACTGTATTAATGCTATTTACACGGTAAGAAGCCTCGAAACAAGACCTACTAAAAGGAGTCCCGCAGCACCATTTACCACCTCTACTCTTCAACAGGAAGCGAGTAGAAAATTAGGTTTTTCGGTAGCTCGAACCATGCAAGTAGCTCAGAAATTATACGAAAGCGGAAAAATAACCTATATGCGTACCGATTCGGTAAACTTATCGGATACAGCTTTAAATGCCGCTGCAGCGGAAATAAAATCTGCTTACGGCGAAAAATATCATCAATTAAGAAAATTTAAAACTAAGTCGGCAGGTGCTCAAGAAGCACACGAAGCTATTCGCCCAACCTATTTTGAACAACACAGCATTAGTGGCGATTCTTCAGAACAGCGCTTATACGATTTAATTTGGAAGCGCTCTATTGCTTCTCAAATGGCTGAGGCAAACTTTGAAAAAACAACTGCCAAAATCAGCATTTCTACACGTAGTGAAGAATTTATTGCTAATGGAGAAGTGATGAAATTTGATGGATTCCTTAAAGTTTATATGGAGTCGAGCGATGAGGATGAAAGTGAAATCAACCTTGATGAAGATAATGATAATTCTATCCTTCCTCCTCTAACACAAGGTCAAACTCTTAACTTACGCGAAATGAACGCCACCGAGCGTTATTCTCGTCCTCCAGCACGTTATACTGAAGCTAGTCTGGTAAAAAAATTAGAAGAGCTTGGCATCGGCCGACCATCAACCTACGCTCCTACCATTTCTACGATCCAAAATCGTGGTTATGTGGTTAAGGAAGAACGCGAAGGCAAACAGCGTGAATTTCAGGTAATTAGCTTGAAAGACGGTCAGATAAAGCTTGCTACAAAGACCGAAAATACCGGAGCAGAAAAGAATAAATTATTCCCAACCGATATTGGTGCCGTTGTAAACGATTTCTTAGTTGAACATTTCAAAGGTATTGTTGATTTTAACTTCACCGCTAAAGTGGAGAAAGAATTTGATGAAATAGCTCAGGGATTGAAAAACTGGACGGAAATGCTCCGTACATTTTATGACCCTTTCCATGTTGAAGTAGAAACAACACTCCTAAATGCCAATCGTGCTAGTGGTGAGCGTGAATTAGGCTTCGACCCTGAAACAGGCAAGAAAATATCAGTTCGCATTGGCCGCTATGGACCATTTGTCCAAATTGGCGAATCTGCTGAAAATGAGGAAGATGAGAAGCCTAGATATGCAAGTTTGCGTTCGGGCCAAATGATTGAAAGTATCTCTTTAGAGGATGCGCTAGATCTTTTCAAACTACCATTTCAATTAGAAAATTATCAAGGCAAAGAATTAAGTGTTGGCGTTGGTCGCTTTGGGCCTTATATCAAATGGGGAGAAAGTTTCATTTCTCTACCTAAAGGTGAAGACCCTCTAGCAGTAAATTTAGAGCGTGCTATCGAAATTATTGATGAGAAACAATTGGCTGATGCTCCTATTGCTCATTTTGAAGGCTTGCCCGTAACTAAAGGTAAAGGACGTTTCGGACCATTCATTAAATGGAATGATCTTTACATAAATGTTCCTGTACGTTATAATTTTGATCATCTTGGTGAGGCCGAAATTAATGAGTTAATCAGCAAAAAGGTTGAAAAAGAGTCGAATCGTTTCATCCAGCAATGGCCAGCAGAAAAAATTGCATTAGAAAATGGACGTTGGGGACCATTCATTCGTTTTGGGAAACTGATGTTGAAATTGGGTAAAAATCCAGCCACGAAAGACAAATATACTGCAGAGGAATTATCGGAATTGCCAATAGAAACAGTAAAAAAGCTAATTGAAGAGCAAATTCCTGATGCATTTACTGCAAAAGCGAAAAAAACAAGCAAAAGTGCATCTGCAAAGAAAAGTCCAGCGAAACGTCTTGTAAAAGCTAAATAATATTTTTTGAGTTTAGATGAAGACAGATTTACCGGAAAATATTGTTGAGCACGTTTCCATTGCCATCGTTTTAGATTCGGCAACACCCGAGGCAAAGCTTTGGAAGGTGTATTTGATCAACTTAAAAGATCAAGCCTTAGAAACAGTTTTAATCAGTTCTAAAGGTTATGGCGAAAAAGATGGAGAAAAGATAAAAACATCTGTTTTACGCCATTCACTAGGCAATGTTGAAGCAAAATCATTTATACAAATTGAACTAATTGATGAACAGGTATTTGGATTAACCAACGAATATTGGTTAAGTTTTTATCTGGGAAACCAAATTTATGATAAGAAATTCATCTTCGTACCAGAAAGCATTGTAGAAACTAATATGATCAGAATACCCCTCTTAAATAAAGCCGGGGTAATGATTGGCTAATATAAAATCAATATTAATTCTTTAATTTATATCTTTAAAAGAATAATTTTATTACTTTAATTAAAATTATTAATTCAAAATTCAGATTATACATTTGAAAAATGGAATCAAATCAAACACTACCTATTTTAAGTGCTGAAGAGCAGCGCGTACTTGGATCCTTAATAGAAAAAAGCAGAACAACTCCAGACTATTATCCAATGTCATTAAATGGATTACAATCTGCATGTAATCAAAAAACATCTAGATCCCCTATTGTACAATATGATGAAGAAATAATTGTCAAAACTTTAGATTCTTTAAAGAAAAAGGGATTAGTTTCAACGGTGACTGGTGGGACTGGTAGGGTTGTTAAATTCAAGCATAATTTAGGCATTGTTTTTCCATTAGTTCCTTCAGAACTATCAATTATTTGCATTTTATTATTAAGAGGCGCACAAACAGCAGGCGAATTAAATACAAATTCTGGCCGATTATATGAATTTGACTCGCTTGATGAGGTTCAAAGTACCCTTGAAAAACTTAGAGAAGGCGATGCACCATTTGTTAAGGTTTTAGAGCGTCGTCCGGGACAAAAAGAGGTACGTTATGTTCATCTTTTAGGAGATGTTCCAGAATATGTGGCAGAGCCTGGTAGCAATTTAAATTCAGCCTCCATGGAGATGCTTGAAAGTAGAGTTGAAACCTTAGAAAAAGAGCTCTCTGAACTTAAAGATGCTTTTAATAAGTTAATGGCAGAGCTTAGCTAGGCAGTTAACCATTTAATAGTCACTAAGCCTTCTGAATAATTGATTAGAGCAATTAATCTATCCTTTAGATTTTAAATATTTTTGCTTTTATTCCTTCCTAGTTAAATAAAATATCTCCCAGTAATTTAATAAACATTGGGAGATATTTCCCAGTCTCAATTGGAGCTTTCATTTTTAGAAATCATTTATTTTATTGTATATTTAATGAAATAAGATTATTCTACATTAAAACGCTATCAAATACAATTGCCTCATGGCAAATTAAGAATCTAAGTTTATTTAGATTTAATTCAGCTTTGCTCACTAAGCGCTCTATCACATTCATTCATAAAAATAAACCTGAAAAATCATTTCATCAAAACGAAATTTAAAACCATCAATGAAAAATTTTAAAATATCAGAATTAGTGATTTTGGCAATCACCATTTTATTAATCTTCGTTTCCGAATATTATTATCTTTTTGAGCACAATATTGAGAAAGCAATTTTTATAGGATTATGGCCACCCACTATTTTGGGATTATTAATTTATATAAACATTAAAACAAAGAAGTAAATGGAAAATTTAGATATATCGATTTTAACCTCAATTCTTGCTATCGCTTTCTTGGTATTTCTTGTGGCAACGTACAAAGACTTTAAAATAACTGACATTAATCAAAATGACAATTCCAATCAAGGCGAATAATTACCCAAAAATTAGATAATAAATCAATGCTTTCATTTTAAATTATAAGTCATTTTCTAATTGATTATTCTAATAAAATGAATTTATGCTAGAGTAAAAATTCAAGCTTATTCTATTTTCTTCAAATTAAGAATCAAATACGTTCATTGGGATAAAACCACCTTTTACTCATTAAAATATTAAATTTGCATGGAATGTATTAGCTTAACATTCAGAAAAAATCTTTATGTTAGAAAACATTGATCTGCAACAAGTTATGGTACTCGATATTGAAACGGTACCACAATATCCATCATTTAATGAATTGCCGACAGAATTTCAGCAATTATGGGATCAAAAAACAAGGTTCCAACGTCGGGATGGTGAAACACCAGCAGAATTTTATGCTCGCGGAGGCATATTAGCTGAATTTGGCAAGATTATCTGTATCTCTGTCGGTATTTTCTCTACTAAAACAGAAAAGCTTAATCTTCGTGTAAAATCTTTTTATGGGGATAATGAAAAAGATGTTTTACAATTATTTATCGATCTTCTCAAAAAACAATCCGATAGCCTTATTTTATGCGCGCACAATGGAAAAGAATTTGATTTCCCCTATTTATGCCGTAGAATGCTCATTAATGGATTGAAAATACCAGTTCAACTTAATCTTCATGGGAAGAAACCATGGGAAATTATGCATCTTGACACCATGGACTTATGGAAATTCGGAGATTTTAAAAATTATACCTCACTCAAGCTTTTAGCCGCTGTCTTTGGAATCCCAAGTCCCAAAGATGATATAGACGGCAGTATGGTTAATGAGGTGTATTGGAAAGAAAATAATTTAGAGCGAATTAGAACCTATTGTGAGAAGGATGTAATCACCACAGCAAGAATTTTGCTTAAATTTAAATCAGTCGTAAGCCTTCCCGACGAGCAAATTACCATTGTAAGCGAAAATTCAGCCTAAACAAAGCTGTCATTCTTATGTTATCAAATTGTTAGGATGGCTTGTATTTATCTGCAAAGCCTTATCTTAGAGCAAATCAGTAAAAAATGTCAAAAAAGAAATCAAATAGCTTTAACCTGGTACTCAACAAACTCATCACCGATGTATTTGAAAAATCAGGCAATAAGCCACTGAATTATAAACAGGTTGCTTCAAAATTAAACCTCCATGATGATGAATCTAGAGCATTAATTTTAGAGATCCTAAAAGAAGAAACAAAAAAAGGAGTTTTAAATGAGCCTGAAAAGGGCAAATTTTTACTGAAGCAATTAAAGACTTTTGTAACGGGTAAGGTTGACATGACCTCCGATGGATCAGCTTATATTGTTAGTGAAGATGAGTTTGAAGAAGATATTTATGTTGCCCCAAGAAAACTGCGCAATGCCCTTCATGGGGATATGGTGAAGGTTTATGTTTACGCTAAAAATAAAGGTCGCAAGAAGGATGGTGAGGTAGTTGAGATATTGCAAAGGGCAAAAATGGATTTTACAGGCATTGTAAATCTATCCGATCGCTTTGCATTTTTCATTCCTGATGATCGTAAAATGCTTCACGATATTTTTATCCCAATTGATAGCTTGAAGGGTGCAAAAGATAAGGATAAAGCCATTGCAAGAATTGTAGATTGGCCTGAGGATGCAAAAAACCCAATCGGTCAGATCACGCATGTTTTAGGAAAACAAGGCGAGAACAACGCTGAAATGAATGCCATTTTAGCTGATTATGGCTTCCCTCTAGCCTTTCCTGATGAAGTTGAAAAGCAAGCAGAAGCCATTGAAGAAATTATCTCTTCAGAAGAAATTGCAAAGCGAAGAGATTTCAGAAATGTTCTAACTTTTACCATCGACCCAATTGATGCAAAAGATTTTGATGATGCAATTTCATTCAGAAAGCTTGATAATGGCCATGTTGAGGTTGGAGTACATATTGCTGACGTATCTCATTATGTAAAACAAGGAACAGCACTTGATAAAGAAGCTTTTGAAAGAGGCACATCGGTTTATCTAGTAGATAGAGTGATTCCTATGCTCCCTGAGCGACTTTCAAACGGTTTGTGTTCACTTAGACCAAATGAGGATAAATTATGTTTCTCGGCCGTATTTGAGCTTGATAATGAAGCTAATGTAATTGAACAATGGTTTGGCCGGACAATCATTCACTCTGACACTCGATTTAGCTATGAAGATGCTCAAGAAATTTTAGAAAATAAAAGTGGCAAACACAGTGAAGAGCTTCTCAAATTAAATGAATTGGCTTATATCTTAAGAGAACGAAAATTTAAACATGGGGCCATTAGCTTTGAAAGTGTTGAAATTAAATTTCGATTAGATGATCAAGGGAAACCTTTAGGTGTTTACGCTAAGGAGCGTAAAGATGCCCATAAACTTATTGAAGATTTTATGTTGCTTGCCAATAAAAAAGTGGCTGAATTTATAGCAAAAAAAGGTAAGGGAAAGCAAAAACTGACTTTTGTGTATCGTTCACATGATTCGCCAAAAGAAGATGCCTTATTAAATTTTTCACAATTTGCGATGAAATTTGGCTATAAAATCGACACAAGCTCAGGTAGAGAAACTGCCAAATCACTCAATTTTTTAATGGCCGATGTAGAAGGTAAGAAAGAGCAGAATGTGTTAACGCAACTGGCAATCAGGTCTATGGCTAAGGCGGTTTATACCACAAAAAAACATAGCCATTATGGTTTAGCATTCGATTATTATACCCATTTCACCTCTCCTATTCGCCGTTATCCGGATGTAATGGTCCACCGACTTTTAGAACTTTACCTGGCAGGTGGAAAATCCGTTTCTGAAGAAGAGTATGAGAAATACTCTATGCATTCATCCCAAATGGAGAAAAAAGCTGCCGATGCAGAACGTGCGTCAGTAAAATATAAACAAGCAGAATTTCTTCAGAGTAATATTGGAATGGAGTATAATGGTATCATCTCTGGACTTACAGAATGGGGAATGTATGTTGAAATTATTGAAAATAAATGTGAGGGAATGATACGTTTACGCGATTTAAATGATGATTTTTATGTTTTAGACGAGAAAAATTATTGCATTATCGGACAAAGACGTAAAAAGAAATATCAGCTTGGGGACGAAGTAAAAATCTTGGTTAAAAAAGTTGATTTAGCTAAACGCCAGATAGATTTTAGTTTAATTCGTGAGTAATTAATATTGAATTTTAAAACAATTTAAAAGCCGATTCTATTTAAAGAGTCGGTTTTTTTGATTCAAAACCTCAATAAATAAAACAATAATTTGATTGTAAGAATCACATAAGTATATTTCTATCTTTTAAAAACAGATGAGGTATTTTTACTAATTTTGTTATAATCCTATACCTAATAAATGCATTCAATAGAACAACTCCAAAGCCTAGTTAACAAGGCAATAAACGATACAAAATACACTGAAGAACCAGCTGAACTCTATGAGCCAATTAGCTATTTGATGCAATTAGGTGGAAAACGAATGCGTCCTGTATTAGTTTTAGTATCTACAGAACTATTTGGAGGTCAGGTTGAAAAGGCCCTAGATGCTGCAATTGGTATTGAGATCTTCCATAATTTTACACTTATGCATGATGATATCATGGATAAAGCTCCAATTAGGCGAGGCAAAGCAACTGTTCATGTAAAATGGAATGAAAGTGCTGCAATTCTATCTGGTGATGTAATGTTTGTTGAAGCCTATAAACTGATGATCAAAGTGGAGGATTCCATTTTAAGGGATGTATTAGCCATATTCAGTGATACCGCTTCTGGAGTCTGCCAAGGTCAACAAGCCGACATGAATTTTGAAAGCAGAAATGATGTTAGTCTGGCAGAATATCTAGAGATGATCCGACAAAAAACGGCAGTATTACTTGCTGGGAGCATGCAAATTGGTGCCCTGATTGGAGGAGCAGCAAAAGATCAGGCAGAATTATTATATGAGTTCGGTGAAAATTTAGGTTTAGCCTTTCAATTACAAGATGACATTTTGGATGTTTATGGAGATCCGGAAAAATTCGGAAAACAGGTTGGAGGAGATATACTTTCGAATAAAAAAACCTTCATGCTTATTAAGGCAAAGGAATTGGCTACCGGCAATATTGCAGACGAGTTAAATCAATGGATAGAAACGAATGATAATCCTACAGCTAAGGTTGAGGCTATTACCAATATTTACAATCAATTGAAAGTCAGGAAATTGGCTGAAAGTGTAATGGAAGACTATGTTCAAACAGCACTTTACGCTTTAGATAAGATTGAAGTTAAAAGCGACAAAAAGAACCTTTTAAGAGGTTTTGCGGAGCAATTATTAATTAGAGAACAATAAAAAAAGCCCTAATTTTCATTAGGGCTTTCATCAAATTATATTTTAATTTTATGCTTCTTCCGAAGGAGCAGCGCTATCATCAGCTTTCTTCTTTGCAGCTGGCTTTGCAGCAGCTTTAGGTGCAGCTGGTTTAGCAGCAGCCTTCTTTGCAGCTGGTTTTGCCGGAGCTTCTTCAGTTGCAACAGCTTCAGCCTTTGGAGCAGCAGCTTTCTTTACTTTTGCAGGTGCTGCATCTTCAACAACAGCAGCTCTTGGAATGATAGAAACATATGATTTATCATCAGACTTCTTTCTGAAGAACACAGTACCATCAATTAAAGCAAATAATGTATGGTCTTTTCCAATTCCAACATTTTTATCAGGGTGGTGTTTTGTACCGCGCTGACGCACGATAATGTTTCCTGCAATTGCAGCCTGACCACCGAAGATCTTAATACCTAAACGTTTGCTATGCGACTCGCGTCCGTTTCTGGAACTACCGGCTCCTTTTTTATGTGCCATTTTATTTTCTTATTTATGAATTGATAAACAATTCAGGATTTTAAACTTTAGACAAATTGATTTACGAAAAATCGTAAAACTTATAGAGTAATTTTAGTAATCTCTATTTTAGTGAACTGCTGACGGTGTCCGTTCTTTTTCTTGTAGCCCTTACGACGCTTCTTTTTGAAAACGATCACTTTATCACCCTTTAAATGAGACAGTATTTTAGCAGTAACTTTAGCTCCCTTCAATGCATCAGCACCGATAGAGAATTTACCATTGTTTTCAGCTAATAATACGTTGTCAAATTCAATACTAGCGCCTTCTTCTCCTTGTAACCTGTGTACAAAAAGATATTGGTCTTTAGCAACTTTGAATTGCTGTCCGGCTATATTTACTATTGCGTACATTATTAATATATTTTTTTAAATGAGGTGCAAATATAAGCAATTATTTTAAATAATAAAAGGCTTTTGAAAATCTGTATAATAAATATGATGTTTCAAAGTCCCAATTTAGTCCTGATCCCGATCTCTTACATCATTAATCATATTGCTTACTTCGGTAATCAAGTTTTTTGCAGCATCATTTAACTTTGGATCTTTGTTATACCCAGTGTCAAAATTTATAAACTTTGTTTTATTCTTATATTTAAATTCTAAATAATAATGTGGTAGTTTCGCTGATTGTCCATCAGCATTCTCTCCTACTATTTGTTCCGGAAAATTCCAAAATCCTAATTCAGCTGCTTTTCTATGTAAATACAAGAAATCATCTTTACGAAGTTTTACTTTAGTTTTAACCAAAGAATCTCTACTATTCACATATTGATAATATCCAGTCTTGGAATCATATTGATTCACCAAACTATCCCCTAAGCCGTATTTAAAGCTAATTGATTCGAAATCAGAAAACCGATAAGGAGCGTTCTTAACCATAATGGAATAATAATAAACCATATAAATTAGAAACGGCAATATAATACAAACACCTAAAAATATCTTTTTCCCTTTATCACTCATCTTTTTAAAATTTAATGTTTCTCTATTTGATCTTCCAGTTTATGGATTCTGTTTTCATTTGGTTCTTCCAAATCATCTACTGGCGGATTAAATTCACCTTCCCACTTAGCGATTACAACAGTTGCAAGGCAATTTCCAATAACATTTACTGATGTTCTAGCCATGTCCATTAACTCATCAATACCTAAAATGATAAAAATTGGCCAAACTGGCATTCCGAAAGAAGCAGCAGTACCTAAAAGTATTACTAAAGATGCACGTGGCACTCCTGCAACTCCCTTACTGGTAAGCATTAAGGTAAATACAATCAATAACTGTTGTCCGAAAGTTAAAGGCATACCAGCTGCTTGAGCCACAAATATTGCTGCTAGAGCTAAATAAAGCGTAGTTCCATCTAAATTAAAGCTATATCCAGTTGGCATAACAAAGGCAACAATTTTACGAGGAACACCAATTCTTTCCATGGCTTCCATCGCTCTAGGAAGAGCGGCTTCAGAGCTAGTAGTAGCAAAAGCTATTGAAACAGGCTCAGCAATGGCTTGAAGGAATTTCTTGATTGGAACTTTTATAATCAAAGCAATTGGGAGTAAAATACCGATCAAAAAGACGAATAAAGCCACATAAAGAGTTAATAATAATTGGAATAGATTTACTAAAATACCTAATCCCATATGACCAACAGTATAAGCAATGGCAGCACCTACCCCTATTGGAGCGAAATACATAATGATATTAGTAAACTTAAACATCACCTCTGAGAGACTCTCAGTTGCTTTTAACATCGGTTGACGTTTATCTTCACGAACCATTGCCAATGCAATTCCAAATATGATACTGAAAATAACAATTTGTAAAACCTGACCTTCAGCAATTGATTTTGCAATATTCTCAGGGAAAATATGCAAAATAATATCATTAAATGTTTGTGGAGCAACCTTTTCAAGCTCCTCATGAGCACCTGGAGGCAGTGTAATGCCCATACCTGCTTTCGAAATATTAATTGCTGCCAAGCCAATAAATAAGGCTATGGTAGTCACAACTTCAAAATAAAGTATTGATTTCCAACCCATTCTACCAACTTGCTTCAAATCTGAATGTCCTGCAATACCAAAAACAAGGGTCGCAAACAATAATGGAGCAATAATGGTCTTAATCATTTTTAAGAATACCTTACTTAAAACTTGAAGCTTCACTCCTATTTCAGGAAAGTCGTTTCCAATTTCGGCACCTACAACCATTGAGATTAATATCCAAGTGGTAAGCGACTTCTTTTTAAGTCCGTATAAGAATAAACCCGCGATTGCTAGCCACCTAGAGAACATAAGTGCTACATCAGGAATAGCAATAATATTATAATGATCTAAGAAAGTAAGTAATGCAGAAAATGTGACTGCAATTAATGCAACGATTCCAAAATTTTTAAATTTCATAATATATGGTTAGCGTAATGAACAAAAGTAATTAATTAGATTTACCAAGCAAACGAAACAAGCACATGAAGCCAGAAAAATTAAGTGATTTAAAAAAAACATTATCGCGACTTAACACTTCCGAGCTTACAGAAATTTGTTGGAGGCTTGCTAAATATAAAAAGGAAAACAAAGAGTTGCTCAATTATCTGCTTTTTGACGCACTGGAGCCAATGAAATATGCTGAAGATGTAAAAACTTTCTTGACTGCAGATTTCGAAAGTATGCAGAAGCATTATTTCTACAGCACAAAAAGCCTAAGGAAAATTATTCGATTAATGAACCGATATGCCAAATATACCGGCTCAAAGCAGGTAGAAATTGAGTTAGCAATATGGTTTTGCAACAATTATCTTAATTATGTAGATTTAAAAACAAGCCATAAACCATTGCAAGCCCTATTAAATCGACAATTTGAAAAAATCATCAAGTTAATGGATAAACTCCATGAAGATCTTCAATTTGATTATCAACAAGAATTCGAACAATTGATAATTAATGCCGAGAAAAAGGCAAAATGGATTAATAAAAACGAATATTTGTAACAAAACAGTCGAATTTCAATCTAACAGAAAAATAAGGTTTGAGCAAAGAGTCGCTTTTTAAGGAAATTTTTGAGGCCAACTCCAAAAAGATATATCATTTATGTTATGGATATACTGGAGATGATGAGTCGGCGAATGACCTCATGCAAGAAACCTTCATGAAGGTCTGGCAAAATCTTGATAAATTCAGAAATCAAGCATTAATTTCTACTTGGATTTATCGTATTGCAGTAAATACTTGTCTCTCCTATTTACGCGTTGAAAAAAGGCATCCTAAAGACGAGCTCACCGATAATATTATAGAGACAAAAGGCGAAGAGATTTCAGAAAAAAACGAGCAAATTTCTTCTTTATATAAGTGTATTGCTCAACTTGAAGAAAATGAGCGTATTATCATCACCATGGTATTAGATGAGTTACCATATGCTGAAATTGCAGCAATCTCAGGCATCTCTGAGGGAAACCTTCGAGTGAAGATTCATCGTATAAAACAAAAACTGACTGAAATTTATAATAAGTATGAAAGATTTTGAAGCATTGAAAGTTATCTGGCATAACCAGATTACGCTGCCGAAAGTCAGTCACGAAGATGTATTTAAAAAAATACGAAAAGCAAAAAATGGGCTTTCGAGAAGGCTGCTAATTGAAATTATTGGCATGTGCATAGCTACAATAGCAATCTTATCTATTTGGTGGATTATACCATTTACAATGTGGACCACCCATCTCGCCATTATCATATTTTTAGCATGCTGCCTATATTATATAATTGCAATGATTGGCAATTACCAACAAATAAACTATGATAAATTAATAAATAAGCCTGAAGATTATATCAATTATTTAAAAGCATACAAAGAAAAAAGGTATGTATTAAACACCCGAAAATACAGGCTTTACTCCATATTTTTGAGCCTTGGTTTTTTACTTTACTTTGTTGAAATGTCCTTTTTAATGCCACAATGGCTAACAATTTTAGCTCTGGTACTAACATTCTCTTGGATAGCTTATTCTTCTTTTGTATTAATGAGAATTTATATCAAAAGAGAAGAATCTAAACTAGAAGGTATGATTCACAACTTGGAGCGAATACAAAAGCAGTTTGAGGATAATGATTTGTAGATTATTTCTTTTGAGCTTCTTTTGTCTCTTCTTTTAACTCCTTGAATTGAAAATTATTATTTCTCAAAACATATTCAATTTTACGAATCTCGCCAGTTTTTGTTCCTGTTGAATCATTCTTATTGTAAATTGGAAATTGACGCAATAATTTACCGTCCTTAATATAAACGGAGTCATTACCACGATAACCCTCACTTAATGAGGTGCTTAATTCAGGAAAACGCAATTGTTGATTGGAACCATTATCAGCATATTCATAGATATACATGCTCAAATAGGAACCCTTTCCCTCTCCTTTTGCATGAATATATAATTCAGGATTTCCATCAGAATCGAGATCCATATCCCAAGCATCCATTATTTTACCATCAAGCTCACCAGCAACAGAGCGATAATTTAATTGTGTAGAGTCTGATCTCAATATTAAATATCCTCCTACCGAACTAGAACCTCGTCCCCAACTAACAATATCCAAGGTTAAGCCCGGTCTAACTTCAATAGCTTTATGAAAACGAAAAGGTTGCATTATCTTCTTCACAACAGGCTTTACTTCTTCCTTAGGCTCTTCAGTTCCACAGCCAAATAATAAGACAATTGCTAAAAATAACAAGGGAAAAATCGATTTTACATTCATTGTATGCTTTTTATATTATGGTTTAGGATGTTAAACAAATTTAACAATTTAATTTATCCTTAATAATGTTCTTAAACAAACTGAATTTATGGTTAAAAAAAATGCCCCTAAAAGGGGCATTACAAATAAATAAATTGAAAATATATTAATGATCTTCCTTCGCGGCTAAATAGCGTTCAGCTTCTAAGGCTGCCATACAACCAGTTCCTGCAGCTGTAATTGCTTGACGCCATAATTTATCTTGAGCATCGCCACAAGCAAAAACACCCTCAATATTTGTTTTTGTACTATCAGGTTTGGTTATTAAATAACCCGTTTCATCCATATCTAACCAACCTTTAAAAATTTCTGTATTTGGATTATGACCTATAGCCACAAAAAATCCGCTTACATCAATTGTTTTTTCTTCGCCAGTTTGATTATTTGAAACTAAAATACCTGTAACATTTTTACCATCGCCAAGAATTTCTTTGGTGTCAGTATTATAATGAATTTCAATATTTGGTGTGTTTAACACTCTATTTTGCATTGCTTTTGATGCTCTAAACTCATCTCTACGAACAAGCATATGAACCTTATTACAAAGTTTTGCAAGGTATGTAGCTTCTTCAGCTGCTGTATCGCCGGCACCTACAATTGCAACATCCTGACCTTTAAAGAAGAATCCGTCACATACCGCACAAGCTGAAACACCAAAACCATTGTATTTTTGCTCACTTTCTAGTCCCAACCACTTTGCAGAAGCACCAGTAGCGATAATAACGGTATCAGCTGTAATTGTTTTGCTTTCATCAATGATTACCTTATGAGGCTTAGATGAAAAATCAACACTACTCGCATATCCAAAACGAATTTCAGTGCCAAAACGCTCTGCTTGCTTCCTAAAGTCCTCCATCATTTCAGGACCCATTATTCCTTGTGGATAACCTGGAAAGTTTTCTACATCAGTTGTTTGAGTCAATTGCCCCCCAGGAACCATACCCGTGTACATCAACGGCTTTAAATCAGCACGCGCTGCATAAATAGCAGCTGTATACCCTGCGGGACCAGATCCTATGATCAGGCATTCAACATGTTCAATTTGTTCAGACATCTTTTTAATATTTATTACAAAAATAAGGATTTGGGGGCGTAAAGGCAACCATCTTTTTCCAAAGAATTAAACATTAAATCATTTGAGTACCTATATTTGGAACTAATAGAAGAATAAAGCTAATTTTAATACCTAAACCCAGTCTTTTTCCTAATATTACACCTCATTACAAAAAAAATCATTCCCCTATGTTGCAATTTTTGACATCAATTAATTATCGTTTTTTACTCATTTCACTATTCTTTTCTATTAGCATCAATGCATTAGCTCAAAAAAAGAATGCTCAATACGAGTTAAAAATCAGGCCTAATAGCTCAGAAATTAAAATTGATGGCATCATGAATGAGAAGGCTTGGCAAGATGCTGATTTAGCGAGTAAATTTTTCATGGTTCAGCCTATGGATACGAGCTACGCCCAAATCCGCACTGATGTTAAAATGAGTTATGATAAAGACTTTCTATACATTATTGCCATTTGTTATCATGAACCAGGCCCTTATTTCGTTGAATCTTTAAGACGTGATTTTGCTTTTGGGAAGAATGATAATTTTTTAATTTTCATGGACCCATTTGATGATCAAACAAATGGTTTCTCTTTTGGCTCAAATGCGGCTGGTGCCCAATGGGATGGGATAATGTACGAAGGCAGCAAAGTGGACTTAAGTTGGGATAATAAATGGGAATCGGCAGTTAAAAATTATGAAGATCGATGGGTATTTGAAGCGGCAATTCCTTTTAAATCAATTCGATACAAGCCTGGAATCACAAAATGGGGCATAAATTTTAGTCGTTTGGATTTAAAGTCGACTGAGAAATCAAGCTGGGCTCCCGTACCACGCCAATTTGCAACTGCATCGCTTGCCTATACCGGTAATTTGGTGTGGGATCAACCTCCTCCAGTACCAGGACAAAATATCTCTATAATCCCCTACACTCTTGGCGGACTTTCAAGCAATCATGCAATAAGCCCAATTAAACGTGATCAAAGAGGAGAAATTGGTGGTGATTTGAAAATTGCTATAAATTCGTCGCTAAACCTTGATTTAACTGTAAATCCTGATTATTCACAAGTTGAAGTTGACCGTCAAGTACCGAATTTAGAGCGATTTGAGTTATTTTTCCCTGAAAGGCGACAATATTTTCTTGAAAATGGAGATCTATTTTCAAATTTTGGCTATCAAAATATTAGACCATTTTTTTCTAGAAGAATCGGACTAGGTGTTCCTATTCAATATGGTGCTCGTTTAAGTGGTAAGCTTAACAAAGATTGGAGAGTGGGTTTAATGAATATGCAAACAGAGAAAACTGGAGTTTCAGACCCAGCACAAAATTTTACTGTGATGGCACTCCAAAGAAGAGTTTTTGCTCGATCAAACATTGGAGGGATTTTAATTAACAAGCAATCTCTTAATCTTAACTCTGAAAATGTAGCTGCAGGGATATCAAAATATAATCGGGTTGCTGGAATTGAGTATAATTTGGCGTCATCAAACAATACTTGGACTGGCAAGGCTGTTACTATGAAATCTTTTAGTCCCAATGGTGGCAATAAGGATATGATGCAAGCAGGAAACCTACGCTATTGGACAGGAAATTGGGATATCAATTGGCAGCACGAATACGTTGGCAGCGATTATAATGCTGAGGTTGGCTTTGTGCCAAGAAGAGGTTACATCAGCATAAATCCATCAATTGGATACCTTTTTTTTCCGAAAAAAGGTAAAATTCTTAGCCACGGGCCTAAATTATTTTCAGGCACCTATTTTGATGAACATTTAAACCGTACGGACTACACTAATTACCTTGCATATAATTTCACTTTTCGAGATAAAACTACATTTACAAGCTGGATAGCAAATGATTATGTAAACCTACAAAGACCTTTTGACCCCACAAACCGAGGTGGTGCTACGTTAGCAACAGGTACTGAGCATAGTTGGGAGGCTTTCGGTATGGAATTTACTTCAAGACCTCAAAGTCTCTTTACAATGGCTTTATCAACTCGCTACGGAGGATATTATGCAGATGGTAATCGTTTAAATATCAGCAGTGAGTTCGGATATCGCTTCCAACCTTATGTTAGTGTGGCATTAAGTTCAAGTTATAATGATATCCGCTTGCCGGAACCATGGAACACTACTAAATTTTGGCTTATTGGTCCTAGATTGGATGTAACCATGACTAACAAGTTATTTTTTACAGGTTTCGTACAGTATAATGAGCAAAGCGATAACATCAACTTAAATACTCGTCTACAATGGCGTTACAAGCCTGCCTCAGACTTATTTATCGTGTACACCGACAATTATTTACCTGCTCCATTCTCGGTAAAAAACAGGTTTTTAGTCCTTAAAATGACTTACTGGTGGAATATTTAAATTAGCCCTTATTAGCCTTTAATAATCTTATGAAATTCAATCCAAGGATTTTTTTAACATCTGCTTTTGAGTAGCCACGATTAATTAGAGCATCAGTAATTAAAGGGTATTTTGAAACATCCTCTAATCCTTTGGGATAAGATTCCGCTCCATCATAATCTGCACCTAAACCTACATGATTTGCTCCAACAAGCTTTACCATGTGATCGATATGATCAATTAATAACGACAAAGGGGCTTTAATGTCTTCAATTTCAGACTGATATTTTTTATTAATTTCTTCTTGTGCCAAAGATCTACTTCCAAGTTTATTACTCAATTCAATGAGCTCATTTTTATGTCTTGAATTAAAATCACTGAACTTTGCCGCATAAGTACTATCTAAAAAACCACTATAAAAATTAACAAAAATAACACCACCTGTTTTTGCAATGGCTTTAATTTGATCATCATTTAAATTCCGCTGATGGGCATTAAAAACATAAGCAGAGCTATGGGAGGCCATAACTGGCTTCTTTGACGCCTGGATAGCATCATAAAAAGATTTTTCACCAACATGCGATAAGTCAACAATAACTCCTAGTTCATTCATTCTGTGAATGATTTTGATACCAAGATCACTCAATCCTATTTGTTTTAAACTATCTCTTTTATAGGTTTCTTCATATGCTGAACTGGCCCAAGGAGTACTATTATTCCAAGTTAGAGTCATATAGGTCATTCCACGTTTAGCCAATGAATCCAGATTATCAAAGGTATTTTCTATCATGTGTCCGCCTTCAACACCAAACAAAGCGGCCATTTTACCATTCTTAATAGCCATTTTAAGCTCTTTGGTGGTACGAACCTTAGCAATTAAACTCGGGTGACGATTAATTAAAGCATCAAGCGAATCAATTTGTCGATTTGCTAGATTAAAACCGCCAGTATGATCGCTCCACACAGAAAAAACTTGAACATCCAATCCGCCCTCTTTTGCACGAACCAAATCAAAGTTCCCTCCCTTTTGCCTTAATCCAATATCTATCCCAGATTTAATCTGATCTGATAAAATATCACCATGAGTGTCAACTACAATAGCTTTTTTATGAAATTTAGAATTTGATTGTCCAAATGCATTCAATGATGCTATGAGAAACAATAGGAATAAAGTTTTTTTCATCCTATTAAAAATTAGGTTTGTAAAATACCAGGGTTAAACGAGTTTTCAATTGGAGATTGATTTGCGGCTTCAATTCCCATTGAGATAACTTTTCTAGTCTCAAGCGGATCAATTATTCCGTCAACCCAAAGCCTAGAAGCGGCATAATACGGCGTAGTTTGGCTATTATATCGATCGGTAATTTCTTTTAGTAATTCATCTTCTTTTTCCTTGGTAATCACCTCACCTTTTGCCTTTAAAGATGCTTCTTGTATCTGTAACAATACTTTTCCTGCCTGTGAGCCACCCATTACTGCAATTTTTGCCGAAGGCCATGCATAAATCAATCGAGGGTCGTATGCTTTTCCACACATGGCGTAATTGCCTGCTCCATAGGAGTTGCCAATCACAATTGTAAACTTAGGCACAACAGAATTTGCTACTACATTTACCATTTTGGCGCCATCTTTTATTATTCCACCTTGCTCAGACCTACTTCCAACCATAAATCCAGTAACATCTTGAAGAAAAACTAAGGGTATTTTCTTCTGATTACAATTCATTATAAAACGGGACGCTTTATCTGCCGAATCTGAATAAATAACGCCTCCAAATTGCATCTCCCCCTTTTTGCTCTTAACTACTTTACGTTGGTTTGCCACAATTCCCACAGCCCAACCATCAATGCGCCCTAAGCCGCAAATTATACTTTGTCCGTATAATTGTTTATACTCTTCAAATTCAGAATTATCGAGTAAACGATGAATAATATCCCGCATATCATAGGGATTTTCTCTATTACTTGGTAAAATCCCGTAAATTTCCTGCTCATCTAATTTGGGTGAAGCAGGTTTTATCCTATCAAAACCTGCATTTTGAGGAGCACCAATCATGCTCATGATCTTTTTAATGGAATCTAAACAAGCAGCATCATTTGGATGCTTATAATCAGTTACACCAGATATTTCACAATGTGTTGTTGCACCACCAAGAGTTTCATTATCAATATCTTCTCCTATAGCCGATTTTACTAGGTAGCTTCCCGCTAAGAACACAGATCCTGTACCCTCAACAATCATAGCTTCATCGCTCATGATAGGCAAATATGCTCCACCAGCAACGCAGGAACCCATAATTGCGGAAATCTGCACGATACCTTTGCTACTCATGATGGCATTATTTCGGAATATTCTACCGAAATGCTCCTTGTCTGGGAATATCTCATCCTGATAGGGTAAAAATACTCCCGCAGAATCTACCAGATAAATAACAGGTAAACGATTTTCCATCGCTATTTCCTGTGCCCTTAGATTCTTCTTGGCAGTCATGGGAAACCAAGCACCAGCTTTAACTGTGGCATCATTGGCGATAATCATGCACTGTCGACCAGAAACATAGCCTATACCGCAAATTACGCCTGCTGATGGGCATCCACCAACCTCTTTGTACATATCTTCGGCTGCAAAGGCACCAATTTCTAACCAGCGACTTTCCTTGTCAATCAAATAACTAATTCGCTCGCGAGCTAGCATTTTCCCCTTCTCTTTTTGCTTTGCAGCAGCTTTCTCTCCTCCCCCAGCATAAATCTTTTTCAATCGATTTTTAACCTCGTATGAAAGCTGCTTATTGGCATCTTCGTTTTTATTAAACTCTAGATTCATATTGGCAATTTAAGCGTTAAAAAAATGAAAAAAAGACAATTAAATTAATATGTCAAAGAAGCGATACGGCCATCGCTACCGGTCAAGATAACCAATTTGCCCAATTTAGCCTTTCTAGCTGTGTGATAGCCTAAGATCGATAAATTACGCCATGTTTTACCACCATCGTCTGAAAAATCGGTACCAGTGGGACCAGTTGCAATTAAACTTTGTTTAGAAAGATATTCAACTGCAGAACGATATCCAAAAGTAGAAATTAATGGTTTTTGCCATGATTTTCCACCATTTTTGGTTATCAATAAATTATTTACTCTTGAGGTATCACTTAGATAATCGCCACCAACTGCAAGTCCCATTCCTTTCTTACGAAAAGCAATTGAAAAAGGGCCAGTAGAGCTTTTACCTTGAATTATGGGGCAATCATAAGCATTCCAAGATTGACCATAATTTTTAGAGTGAAAAAGTCTTGATTTTAACCCTCCTGTAGCAATCCAAGTATTTCCCTTCGAATCACAACGAATGGTCGTCCCGCTAGCTGCAAAGCTAGCCTCGCCAACATGTAGATCAATGGAATTATTGGTACTAATATTTTCCCAGCTCGCACCTCCATCATTGGTTTTCAACAAAACCATTTTTTGATTTATCGGATCTCCATAAATAATTCCTCTTTCAGAATCCCAAAAATCCATCCCATCTAAAAATATATCTGGTGATTCATTTCTATAAACCTCTTTCCATGAATTTCCACCATCAAAAGTAATTAAAATTACTGCGGGACTTCCGGCATTTATTAAAATAGCTTTCGAATCAGAAAAGGCTTCTATGTCCCTAAAATCTAGGTTTTTATAAGCCGCTAATTGATTCCATGACCATGTTTTTCCGCCATCTAAACTACGAGCTACCCAACCTTTGCTACCACTAATCCAAGCAACTGAATCATTTACAACCGACAAGCCACGCAAGCTTGTATTTTTGCCAGAATCAATAGGATTTAAAATTTGAGCCTCTGATTGAAAACAGACTAGAAAGAAAAAAATAGATAAGAAAAGCTTTATCATTTTACGCGAGTCCAACTTTCGGTTCTCCCCAACATAGAAAAGCCAACAAAACCTCTAACATTTATTTTGTCTGGGCCTTGCGGACTTATTTTACAGCTATAAGTTTTGCCAGTTTTAGGATCATAAATACTGCCCCCCTCCCAAATATTATCACTAAAAACAAAGTCCTTTAAGATAACTAAGCCCAAAATAGGATTTTGACTTAATGAAGTATTGGGATTATTTTTATCCAGCCTTGGCTTCCCATCAGGATTGTTGGGCACCTTCATCCATGAAATTTTACCAAAATACTTACCTGCATTAGGATAAATTTGGATATGTGCTTCACCGCTAGCATTAAGCCATTTTCCAAGAATCTGATCCTTGTTTTGAGAGAATGCATTGATGCTGAAAAACAGCAAGAAAATAAATATAAGACGCTTGTTCATAAAAATAATTGATCTAAGATAAAAATAGGGATAATTTCAAATTATCCGACTAATGATAGAGGAAGATCTGAAATTTAAGCCCATAATTACAATTATAAGACAAAAATTATTTAGTTCTCTTTTCAAGCCATTTTCTAGCATTAACAAATGCTTCAAGCCATGGTGATACCTCATCTTTTTGAGCTCTTTCAGGATAATTTGCCCAATTCCATGGGAAAATCGATCGCTCAATATGAGGCATTGTTACTAAATGTCTTCCTGTTGCATCACACATCATAGCTGTATTAAAATCAGACCCATTTGGGTTTGCAGGATAATTTTCATACCCATATTTTGCAACAATTTGATATTGTTCTTCAGGATTTGGCAAATTGAATTTACCCTCTCCATGTGAAATCCATACCCCTAAAGTGGTACCTTCCATTGAGGAAAGCATAATTGAATTATTTTTTTGAATCTTAACTGAGGTGAAGCCACTCTCATGCTTATGAGATGTATTATGAAGCATTTTACCATGCTTTTGATGCTCCGGATTAATTAATTCAAGCTCCATGAATAATTGACAACCATTGCAAATACCAACTGAAAGCGTATCCTCACGCTTAAAAAAGTTCTTTAATGCTGAATTTGCCTTTTCATTGTACAAAAAAGCTCCTGCCCAGCCTTTAGCTGATCCAAGAACATCCGAATTGGAAAATCCACCAACAGCTCCAATAAATTGAATATCTTCTAGGTTTTCTCTTCCGGAAATTAAATCTGTCATGTGCACATCCTTCACATCAAAACCTGCTAAAAACATAGCATTGGCCATTTCACGTTCTGAATTACTCCCTTTTTCGCGAATAATAGCTGCTTTCGGTCTGGTTGCACCTTTAGCAATAAATGGAAGCTTACCATCAAAATTAGCAGGGAAATGGAATTTTAATGGCTGAGACTTATAATTTGTGAAGCGCTCTAAGGCCATTCCATTTTTCGACTGCTTTGAATCCAATAAAAATGAAGTTTGAAACCATGCATCTCTAAATTCAGAAACATTGAAATTAAAAGAATCATCATTGTTTTTAATATTCACAACATTGCTATCAATAACAGTCCCAATATTGAAAATTTCAATATTATGCTCCGCAAACACTGATTCTACTGAAGAATCTGCTTGGAAAACTACAGCTATATTTTCATTAAATAAGGCCTTTACACTATCATTCTCTAACAATAAACTTAAGTCGAAATTTGCACCAAGATTTACATCGGCAAAGCACATTTCTAAAAGAGTGACTATTAATCCACCACTACCAACATCATGTCCAGCTTCAATTTTGCCTTCTTTAATTAAATTTTGAAGTACATTGAAAGCTGTTTTAAAATAGGATGCATCTCTAATTGTTGGGACTTCAGAACCTATTTTATTCAAAATTTGAGCAAAGGAAGAGCCACCTAGTTTAAAGGTATCTTGTGAAAGATTGAGATAATAAATATTACCACCGTTACGCTTTAAAACGGGTTCTACAATTTGATTGATATTTGAGCAATTTGCACCAGCCGAAATAATTACCGTGCCAGGCGCGATTACCTCTTCATTTGGGTATTTTTGCTTCATAGATAGCGAATCTTTACCCGTAGGAATATTAATTCCCAAATCGATAGCAAAATCCGAACATGCTTTTACAGCTTCATATAAACGAGCATCTTCACCTTCATTTTTACATGCCCACATCCAGTTTGCTGACAATGAAACTGAAGATAGGCCATCTTTTAGTGGAGCCCAAACAATATTTGATAGGGCTTCAGCAATAGCTGTACGTGAGGCTGCTGCAGGATCAATCAAGGCAGCAATTGGAGAATGTCCAATAGATGTTGCTAAACCTTCTTTTCCCTTAAAGTCTAATGCCATCACCCCCACGTTATTGAGAGGTAATTGAAGTGGACCAACACATTGTTGTTTTGCGACTTTACCACCAACACAGCGGTCGACTTTATTAGTTAACCAATCTTTACAAGCAACAGCCTCTAATTGTAAAACTTGATTAAGGTACTTTGGAAGATCTGAGACAGTATAATTTAATTCGGCATAAGCTCTATTCACTGTTTTATCAGCCATGACAGTCTTTGGTGAACTTCCAAAGAAATCTTCCAAAGCATAATCCATTGGTTTTAAACCAGTTGATTTAGATTCAAATGTAAAACGATGATCATTAGTTACATCTCCAACTTCATACATCGGAGAACGCTCACGGTCAGCAATACGCTTCAATGTATCAATATCGTCTTGACCAATCACCAAACCCATGCGCTCTTGCGATTCGTTACCAATAATTTCCTTTGCAGATAAAGTTGGATCTCCCACAGGTAATTTATCCAAATCAATTAATCCACCTGTAGCCTCCACCAATTCAGAAAGACAGTTTAAATGCCCTCCAGCACCATGGTCATGAATAGAAACAATTGGATTGTGATCACTTTCTACTAATCCGCGGATTGCATTTGCAGCACGCTTTTGCATTTCAGGATTTGACCTTTGAATAGCATTCAACTCAATTCCAGAGCCAAAAGCACCGGTATCTGCAGAAGAAACAGCAGCGCCACCCATTCCAATTCGATAGTTTTCACCTCCAAGAATTACAATTTTATCACCTGATTTAGGAGTTTGTTTTATTGCTTGATTGAGTTTTCCATAGCCAATGCCACCAGCTTGCATAATCACCTTATCAAAGCCTATTTTACGACCTTCTTCTTGGTGCTCAAAGGTTAAGACTGAACCAGCGATTAATGGCTGACCGAATTTATTTCCAAAATCTGAAGCACCATTTGATGCCTTTATTAAAATATCTACTGGTGTTTGGTATAACCAAGGGCGTTCAGCCATTGCGTTTTCCCACTCAGCACCCTGATTATCTGCAGAATTGCCTCTATCGAGACGAGAATAAGAAGTCATATAAACCGCTGTGCCTGCCAAAGGCAATGAACCTTGACCACCAGCCAAACGATCACGAATTTCACCTCCAGAACCGGTAGCAGCTCCATTGAATGGCTCAACTGTAGTCGGAAAATTATGAGTTTCTGCTTTTAATGATAAAACCGACTCAAACTCTTTTTCTTCATAAAAATCAGGCTTATCTGCACTTTTTGGAGCAAACTGCACCAATTTAGGACCTTTTACAAAAGCTACATTGTCTTTGTAAGCCGATACAATATCATTTGGATTAGTTTCCGAAGTTTTGCGAATCAACTTAAATAGCGAGGTGGGCTTTTCTTCCCCATCGATAATAAAGGTACCATTAAAGATTTTATGACGACAATGCTCAGAATTAGCTTGAGAAAATGCGAAGATCTCAGAATCTGTCAGTTTTCTATTCAATTTGACAGATAAATTATTTAAATATTCAACCTCTTCTGTGCTTAGCGCAAGTCCTTCAGATTGATTGTATGCAGCAATATCATTGATTTCTAGAATGGGCTCAGGACTGATTTTTACGGTATAAATTTCTTGGTTGAGCTCCGTGTATTTTTGAAAAAGCATCGGATCAAAATCATTGAAGTCTGCTGGAGCTCTTTCAAATTCCTCGATACGAATTATGCCTGAAATACCCATATTTTGGGTAATTTCAACCGCATTGGTACTCCAAGGTGTAATCATTGCTGCTCTAGGCCCAATAAAATAGCCTGGCATTATCTGATCATCTTCTTTTTTAGACTCCCCAAAAAGCCAATTTAGTTTTATAACATCAGCCGGAAGTATCTCTTCACTTGTTTGAACCGCATAAATTTTATCGAGTGGGGAGGCAAAAAAATGGATCATTTAACGTTTTCTTTGGGTACCATTAATAGTAAATACAAAGTTAATTTTTTTATGTGAAAATGGGGACAGATTCTAACTTGAAAAATCAAAATATAGCCTGTCTTATTTCATCAAATAAAAACCTTGAATTATAACACACATTTAAGATAATAACGCTATTTTTCTATCTTTTAATGTTAATTATTAGCAAATCTTATATATTTGCAATCCAATAAAACGAAAATCTAATTTTATCTTTTAAAAGATATTAGAATATCACCTATGCCCAGGTGGCGAAATTGGTAGACGCACCACTTTGAGGGGGTGGCGCCTTAACGGGTGTGGCAGTTCGAATCTGCTCCTGGGCACTTAAAATACTTGTTTTATCTTCAAGCATTAAAAAAAGATTGTTTTTTACAGAAAAATCCAGACTTCAATAATAAATAATTGGAAATAGTCCACATATAATGATTTTCTCAAAACAAGATTAAGAAAATTCTCAAAAAATTATAAGTCCAATTCTAGTCCATCATAAGCCAAAAAAACACCCTCTGGCAATTGCTTTGACACCTCAGCATGAAATCCCAACTTATGGCTAATATGCGTTAAATAAGTCCTTTCAGCGCCTATTTCTGCAGCAAATTCCAAAGCTTCATCAAGAGTAAAATGTGAAATATGCTTTTCTCTTTGTAAGGCATTAATTACTAATATTTTAGAACCTTTTATTTTCAATTTCTCCTCCGGACTTATTGTTTTAGCATCAGTTATATAGGTAAAATCACCTATTCTGAAACCAAAAACGGGAAGTAGATAATGCATAACTGAAATCGGCATGATATCTACTCCAACAGCTCGAAAGGACTCCCCTTCTGAAACATCGTTTAGTTTTAAACGTGGAATTCCAGGGTAATTATTGCCAGAAAAAACATAGTGAAACTCCTGCTTAAGCGCTTCTTGAACTCGAGGATGAGCATAAATATCAATTTCAGACTGCTGTTTATGATTGAAAGCTCTAACATCATCTAATCCAGCAACATGATCTTTATGCTCATGTGTATATAAAATAGCATCTAATTTTTTAACCCCTGCACGAAGCATTTGAAAGCGAAAATCAGGTCCTGTATCTATAATTATTACTTTCTCGTCAATTTCTATAAGAACTGAAACTCGAAGTCGCTTATTGTACTTATCCTCCGACTTACAAACGTCACATTCACATGCTATTACTGGCACGCCCTGTGAAGTTCCTGTTCCTAAAAATGTAACTCTCAAAGTTCTAATTTTAATTGTTTTAAGTCGGAAAGAAAAGCTTTTTGCTTATCATCAAGCAAAGTTTCATCGCTATCAGTCCTTTGTAGCAAATCGGCAAGAGCATTTATTTTACTCTCAAGATTTGAAAATTTATTAACAATAATAACCCTACTATTTTCTAATAGACATGAACCAGTCTTAAAATTACCTCTCTCATATCTTAACTTAAAGCCAAGTGATTTTAATAAAGCCTCTAATTTATCAAGAGTGTGCTGTGTATAGCTGAGTGTCATTGCATTCAAAAATAATAAAAAAGGGCTTAAACGCGATACGATTAAGCCCCTAAAATAAATTTTATAAAACTATCTTAGATCTACCAACTCTACCCCAGGATAAAGCTTTGAATCAAAGGTAAATGTTGATTCTGGCACCTTTACATTCGGCATAAATGTTTTGATGGTATAAGTATATCTATTACCGTTTTTATCAAAAATAACAGCATTCATTATTTGCTTCGTTAATTTATCAATTTGTAGCCTAACTTTAAAAAAGGAACGTTTTCCGTCAAGTGGAGTTAAATCAATAACATGTAAGGTTTTACCATTTAACTTGGTATCATTGGTATAAACCGACTTAAATCCCTTTTCATAAATAGTGAACAGTTTTGCTGGGTTAAGTGCATCAGACGAGTTATCTACTTCACTTAATTGCACTTCTTTATCGGCTTTTAGATAAGTCCATTGATTTTTCCCATCACTTATCAACTCCTGCCCTTTTAAAATAATTTTGTACTTATTTAATTTAGATTTTACAATTAAAGTCCCTAATTGAGTTTCCTTAATCTTAGCCTGAGGATTTTCAAGGGTATATGAAAAATCTGTTTTTACAACATCGTAAGCTCGATATTTTTTTGAAACTTCTGCTAATATTTCCTTGGCCTTAACCTCGCTTTGTGCATAAGCACTAAATCCAGAACCCATTATAATCAGAGCTCCAATTAAAAATTTCTTCATTATATTTTTGTTTTATTTAGTCTTTGTCTAATGTATTCAAGAATTGTTCCAAAGAATATTCATCGGGAATTAGCACCTCTCTTGCCTTACTTCCTTCAAAAGGACCAACAATATGTGCTGCTTCAAGCTGATCAATAATTCTTCCAGCCCTATTATAACCTAATTTTAGCTTACGTTGAATTAAAGAAGTTGAGCCCTGCTGATGCATTACAATCATTCTGGCTGCTTCTTCAAACATTGGATCGCGGTCTGAAGGATCAAATTCTTTAGCTGACGAATCCCCATTTTCATCAATATATTCAGGTAACATCCATGCAGATGGATATCCTCGTTGAGAACCAATAAATTCAGAAACCTTCTCAACTTCAGGCGTATCCACAAAAGCACATTGTATACGAATTAAGTCGCTACCTGTTGATAAAAGCATATCTCCTCGTCCAATTAGCTGATCGGCACCACCACTATCTAGAATAGTTCTAGAATCTATTTTAGATAGTACTCTAAAGGCTAATCTAGCTGGGAAATTGGCCTTGATTGTCCCAGTGATAATATTAACTGATGGTCGCTGAGTGGCAATAACTAAATGAATACCAACGGCACGAGCTAACTGAGCAATTCTAGCAATTGGAGTTTCAACTTCCTTACCTGCTGTCATCATCAAATCGGCAAATTCGTCAATAATTAATACAATAAATGGCAGGAATCGATGACCATCATTTGGATTTAATTTCCGACTTATAAACTTCTGATTATACTCCTTTAAATTACGTACATGACCATTTTTCAAGAGATCATAACGATTATCCATCTCGATACAAAGCGAGTTTAAAGTTGTAATAACTTTTTTAGTATCGGTAATAATGGCATCTGCTTCACCTGGCAATTTGGCAAGAAAATGTCTTTCAATTTTCCTAAACAACGTTAATTCAACCTTTTTAGGATCAACAAGTACAAATTTTAATTGCGATGGATGCTTTTTATAAAGCAATGAGACTAATATTGCATTAATACCCACCGACTTACCCTGCCCTGTAGCTCCTGCAACAAGCAAATGTGGCATTTTAGCTAAGTCGGCAATGTAAACCTCATTTGAAATTGTCTTTCCAAGTGCAATTGGCAAGTCCATCGTAGTATTTTGAAACTTCTCAGTTGCCAAAACAGAACGCATAGAAACCATTTCCGGATTCTGATTTGGAACTTCAATTCCAATGGTACCTTTTCCAGGCATAGGAGCAATAATACGGATTCCTAATGCGGCTAGACTCAAAGCAATATCATCCTCAAGATTTTTTATTTTTGAAATTCGAACCCCTGGAGCAGGAATAATTTCATATAAAGTTACTGTGGGACCAATGGTAGCTTTGATTTTATCAATTTCAATATTGTAGTGGTTGAGGGTTTCTACAATCTTGTTCTTATTGGCTTCTAATTCCTCTGCATTTACAGCTATTTTATTTGAACCATGGTTCTCTAAAAGATCTAAAGTTGGATATTTATAACTTGACAAGTCTAAAGTAGGATCATACATCCCAAACTGCTCTACAAGCTCAGATGATTTTTGCTCTTCTTCCGTTTTTTCTATACTCAATGGCGGAGATACATTTAAATCCTCATTTACTAATTGAGCTGTTTCAAAAGGAATATCATTTGAAGGACTTAGAGTTACTGCTTGATGAACTTCTGTCTCGAGTTCAATAGTTTCCTTAGCTGGCTCCTTGCTTAAGATAGTATTTATCGTGTTTACTGGCGTTGTTTGCCCAGGCTTATTCGGTAAATTAAACTCAACAGGGTCATAAATAACTTCATCCTCCAATTGAATATCGGCATCTGAGGTGTCAGGAACAACATATTTAGGCTCTGAATTACGCTCGGGAAGTTTGAAATCAATATTGTAAGCAATAATTAAAACACTTAAACCTGCAAAAGCAAGTAAACCAGCGATTCCTGCATTTCCAATTTGGGCTTGCAATAACCTGTTTGTCCAAAATCCAAATTCACCTTCCAGAAAATGAGGATAATCAATGATAAAAGAATGAAAAAACGCTGAACTGACAGAAATAAATAATAACAAGAAAAGTGAATAGCCTAGTGTCTTTGAAACTGAAAAAAGCTGAACCTTAAACAGCATTCTATAACCTAAAATAAAGAAAACACCAATAAATATAAATGATGCAATTCCAAACCACTCATAAATAAACTGATGAGATAAAAGTGCTCCAAACTTACCTAACCAATTCTGTACAATTGCTTGATTAACACCAGATTTTGTCAATTCCAGCTGAGTTTTCCATAAATTAGACCATCCCCCGTTTGCATCTAAAACATAGCTTTGGTCATCTTCCCAAGTAAACAAATAGGAAGTAAAAGCAACCATAAAATATAGGGAAACGATTAAAAAAAACAAGCCAATTATTTTAATCGTACGGTCATCATTAAACTTAAACTTTGGCAGAACTTCTGTTTTTTCATTCGAACCCGCTTGTTTCGAGGTCGATTTAGACTTAGGTTCGTCACGAAAAGTGTTTGAATTCCTGAATTGATTTCCTTTTAGGGGCATTTGGTAAATTTATAAATAAAGACAAATATAATGTTATAAAGAATATTTGAATAGGCAGAATTAGTATCCTCAATAATAATAAGGAATTATGACTTTCCAATATTTTATATTGAAGATTTTATTTTAAAAGTTGTGATAAAAATACGTGTTATTTATTTGAAAATATTTTCTAGATAAAAAATGATTTAAAACAATGAGCTTAGATAATTATTAGATATTTTTTTTAATTTTAATTATATCTCATGAAATTCAATTTATTTTAAAAATATGAGTCAGGCTTTATTGGAGGAATATATTGAAACTGGCAATATAATTGAACTAAGTGTGCTTTTAAAGGCACAACCTCAGCTTGCAATCCAAAAAACAAGTCAGCAAGTTTCCCCAATTATGCTAAGCGCTTATTATAAAAAACCTGAAATTGCTGAAATTTTATTTAGCTATACTCCTACTATAACTATTTATGAAGCCCTTGCGCTCAATAAATTGGATATAATTAAGGAAGCTATAAATCTAAATCCGACAATAATCAATGAATTCTCTGACGATGGCTTTAGCTTGCTTTATTTAGCAAGTTATTTTGGGAATGAAAATATTACACATTTACTGCTTCTAAAAGGGGCTAATCCTAATATCCCCTCTAATAATGTTTATCGCATTTACCCATTACATATAGCTATAGAAAATAACTTTACAATGATTGCTAAAATGTTAATTGAAGGTGGTGCGGATTGCAGTTTTACACAATTTTCAGGGATTACCCCCCTACATTTAGCAGCAAAAAACGGAAATATCGATTTACTAATCGTTCTTCTTGAAGCTGGAGCTAATGTAAATATAAAAAATCATGATGGTAAAAGTCCCGCAGATCTAGCCCTAGAAAACGGATTCGATGAAATTTCAAAAATACTTTCCTAAGTATTAAATAGAGCAATAAATTGTTATTTATTTATAAAATTTTAAGATTTCATAAACAATTAAAAATCCCACACCCGAGTTCTAATTCGCTTAACATAATTACGAATATCGAGTACAAAGGCAGCAAATACATAAAATACTAAGGGGAATCCAACCGCTAGAAAAGAAGAATATATGAAAAATAATCTAATTTTTGAAATAGAAATATTAAAACGCTCTCCAAGGTAAGCACAAACCCCAAATGATCGTTTTTCAAAAAATGTTAGAAACTGTTGTAGCATTATTATTTGATAATATTTTAATTCCAATTCCACAAGATAAACATTTCTTTTGATCACAGTAAGTTTTTTTTAATTGAATTAGCGCCTGACTTTGAGCAGCGTTTTCAGGAATCCAATTCATTTTTATAAAACGCTTTATAAATCCATTGTCCTCTGGACCAATATTTTCTAAAAGGTTTATACCTTTATTTATGTATTTCTTATCACCATTAAGAAAACCAAATGCAAAGGAAAACACTGCCACAGTATTTATAAGAATATTATTTATGGCTTCATCTCCCAATGTTGTTGAAGATTTGCGGCATTCTTTACCAAAGCGATAATGGGTATCCCAATAGCTATTTAAAGGTAGATCTCTGAAAACTTTAAGGATGTTTTTGATATCATTTTCCTCATTGATTTTAGAAAAAAGATGATTGGACTTTAAAACCAATGCTGCAAATTGAGCAAGCCTTAAGCTCGGAAAATTACGAGGCCTGAGTCTCATATATTTCCATAGATATTTATCAATCGACTTTAAACTATGTTTTTTCTTTAAAAAACGGTACTCCTGCATGATAGTATTTGGATAAGATTCCTTAAACATCTCATTCAAAAATCCTGCCTGCCCAAAAACTAAGGCTTCAATTTGGGTGGCTTTATCTTTGTATTTTGCTAATAATTTTTGTGGTAAAGAACGAGCGAGCATTTCAAAAGGAAGTGCATTTGTTTTAAAGCCAAAATTGCGTGCTAGCATAATGTAAAAGGCATCATCCCAACTACCTTTATATTCCTTTAAAAGTTCATTAACTTGAATTGATTTTTCTTCTAAACGTTCTATCAAGATCCTAGAAAGCCAATTTTTAATAATGAATGGCTCTATGATTGATAAATGCCTTTCACAAGGTATCCATGTCATTTCGGCCATTAAGGCAGAATAATTGTAAATAAGTTCTTTAGAAATTAAGTCTTTAACCTCGAAAACAGGTATTTCGGTTCCGTCACTGCGATAGATAGTCTGATCATGAACAGACACCACATGTAAAATTACATTTTCATAGGCTGGATCAAACTGGTGTTGATGTCGATTCCAATCAGAAGATCGAATATGAATTTCAACATTTCCAGCCCACAATGTATCACCTATCTTAATTTTAGCGCTTTCAAAGTCTGGGCCAGCATTCATATTGTGCAAACCAACATTAAGAATTTCTAATGTTTCGCCTGCAACAGTTTTATAATTCAGCTTATTGAATAAACTATACTTCCATAAATAATGATAAAAATCTTCTGGTAATGTCATATTTCAAGCTAGCACAATTAGAGAATGCAGTAAAAAAATATGATTAAACGGCAGTTTTTAGCCCATTAACGGTAAAAATCCTAATTTAACAGACCAATTCCCTCTAAAAGAACTTCCATTTCTGATTGAAGTTTCTTGGCTTCTTCTCTAGCACGTTCTGCAAAATCATGGCCTGAAGATGCGAAAATAATAGACCTCGACGAGTTGATTAGTAATCCACAACTTTCTGATAAGCCATATTTACAAACCTCCTGCAAGCTTCCACCCTGCGCTCCTACACCTGGCACGAGTAAAAAATGATCTGGGGCATATTTTCGAATTGCTAAAAACTCTTCAGCTCTAGTAGCGCCTACAACGTACATCATTCTGTCGTTTCCTGCCCATGAATTAGCTTTTTGAATAATATTTTCGAACAAACGTCCTTTTTCGGTTTCAATAAATTGGAAATCCTTTCCTCCCTCGTTTGATGTTAATGCTAAAAGTATGACCCATTTATCTTCAAAAGCTAGAAATGGCTTAACTGAATCACTTCCCATGTATGGTGCAATGGTTATAGCATCAAAGCTCATTCCAGAAGAAGCATGATCAAAAAATGCTTTTGCGTACATAGTTGAGGTATTTCCAATATCGCCGCGCTTAGCATCAATAATTCCTAAACATGTTTTTGGTATATAATTGGAGGTCCCAATTAAACTTTGCCAGCCAGCAATTCCTCTACTTTCATAAAAAGCACTGTTAGGCTTATATGCCACGCAAAGATCATGCGTAGCATCAATAATACGCTTATTAAACTCCAATACTGGATCCTCAAAGTCGAGTAAGAACTCTGGAACCAGATTAATGTCTGTATCAAGACCTACACATAAGAAAGATTTCTTGATTTTTATTTGCTCAATAAGCTGCTCTCTAGTCATTTTAATAGCTGAATTTGGACGAATTTAAAAAAAGATGCAGTCTTTGAATAAAAAAAGAATTAAAATTTTGTTTTTTTCTTTTTATTCCATAAAATTGTACTGTTATCTCATTTTATCCCTGAATTCAGGAAATCACAATAATTTTTTGTATCTTTATAATTCCATTAATTCTTGTGTTGCCATTCTCCAGGATAAATTTACTAAACTAAAATCCCAAAAAACATAAACCATATTTAATGCTGGATAGTAATAAATTGAACGATAAGCTCGTTTCCGAGCTACGTGAAATTGCTCAAACCTTAGGTGTCGCAGATACTGATACATTACGTAAGCAGGATCTGATTAGCAAAATTCTTGAACAAGCAGATGTACCTCCTATCGAGGTGAATACTGAAATTGAAAATCCAATATCAAATTCTAATGATATAGATTCAAAGCCAAGAAAGCGACTTCGTACTACAAAACCTTCCGGGGATAATAAGCAGCATAAAGAGGTTCATTTAGATAATACTAGGACATTTGACTTCCCTGAAGTAGAAGATGAGGTGGTTTTAACAGAATCCTCAGAACCTAAGATTGAAGTTTTGGCCTCAGAAAACCCTACAACTGAAGCAGATGTTCAGCTTAATGAAACAAAAAGTCCCTCGGAGCCTAACGAGGCTAAAAAGTTTGAACGTAGACCAAACCCTAACAATCCAAAACAAAATCAAAGAAATCAAGATGCTCCTGCATTAAACATGGATTTTGACAATGTTATTGTTAATGAAGGTATTTTAGAAATTATGCCTGATGGATATGGATTTTTAAGGTCATCAGATTATAATTACCTATCATCACCAGATGATATCTATGTTTCTCAATCGCAAATAAAACTTTTCGGATTAAAAACCGGAGATACTGTAAGAGGAAGTATTCGTCCACCAAAAGAAGGTGAAAAATATTTCCCTTTGGTACGTGTTGAAGCTATCAATGGAAGAATACCTGCTGAAGTCCGCGATAGAGTACCCTTCGACTACCTTACACCGCTTTTCCCAACAGAAAAATTAAACCTTTTTGTTGATACTGGAAATCACTCTACTCGAATTATTGATCTTTTCACACCAATTGGTAAAGGTCAGCGTGGCTTAATAGTAGCACAACCTAAAACAGGTAAAACAATGCTACTTAAAGATGTTGCCAATGCCATTGCAAAGAATCATCCAGAAGTTTATTTAATCATTTTATTGATTGATGAACGTCCGGAAGAGGTTACAGATATGGCTAGAAGTGTTCGTGCAGAAGTTGTTTCATCAACATTTGATGAACCCGCTGAACGACACGTTAAAATTGCCAATATCGTACTTGAAAAGGCAAAAAGAATGGTTGAATGTGGACATGATGTAGTTATTCTACTTGATTCAATCACTCGTTTAGCGCGTGCTTATAATACTGTTGCTCCTGCATCCGGCAAAATTCTTTCGGGTGGTGTTGATGCCAACGCATTACATAAGCCTAAGCGCTTCTTTGGTGCCGCAAGAAATATTGAAGATGGTGGCTCTTTAACCATTTTAGCTACTGCTTTAACAGAAACTGGCTCTAAAATGGACGAGGTTATCTTTGAAGAGTTTAAAGGTACCGGTAACATGGAATTACAATTGGATAGAAAACTATCTAACAAGCGTATTTTCCCTGCAATCGACCTCACAGCTTCAAGTACTCGTAGAGATGATCTTTTATTAGATAAAGATACCTTACAACGTATTTGGATTTTAAGAAATCACTTAGCAGATATGAATTCACAAGAATCTATGGAATTCTTGCAGTCACAAATGCGTGGAACAAAAACCAATGAAGAATTCTTAATTTCAATGAATTCATAATTTTAAGGAAAGAAATAAAACATCAATAATATACTGATGAAACAACATATCCCCAATACAGTTACTTGTCTAAACTTATTTAGCGGCTGTTTGGGGATTGTTTTTGCATTCAATGGAAACCTTGTTTTCGCAAGTTATGCCATACTGATCGCAGCAGTTCTCGATTTTCTTGATGGAATGCTTGCCAGACTATTAAAAGCTTATTCAGAACTTGGAAAACAGTTAGATTCACTTGCAGATATGGTGAGTTTTGGGGTTTTACCTTCAGTTATTATTTACCATCTTTTTTTAAGTTCAGTAGAAATTACATCACTCAGTCTCATCAGTTACTCTGCTTTTATTATTGCTGTTTTTTCGGGATTAAGATTAGCAAAATTCAATATCGATACACGTCAATCTGAGAATTTTATCGGATTACCAACACCTGCAAATGCTTTATTAATTGCATCTTTTCCCTTCATGATGGAAGAAAATAATTCATTTTTTATGAATTATATCATGAATCCTTATTCTTTATTAGTTTTTAGTCTGATAATGAGTTTTTTATTGATTTCTGAAATACCACTCATCTCTTTAAAATTTAAAACACTTAGTTTTTCAGAAAATGCACTTCGCTATACTCTGATACTTAGCTCGATACTATTAATCTTATTACTTCAATTTGCTGCAGTTCCAATAATTCTAATTCTATATATTTTAATATCTCTTCTACAGTTCAGAAAAACAGTAAAAGTTTAAGATTTCTAAATTATTGTCAGACAGATTTCTCTAATTCAGACTTAATAATTGCTAACTTCACAAAAAGAGTTTTACTCATATCTTTTAAAATCTTAAATGATGGCGGAATAGCATCTAAATTTTCAAGGTTTCGAGCATTCATCTCTATTTCAGCCATACTTTCCATCGCCGATTGCACACCCATAAATGTTAAACTGGGTTTTATTTTATGCGCTATTTCGGCAGCATCAGCCCAGTTTTTATCTTTGATAAATTGGTCGAGCTTCTCAAAATAATCAGGTATCTGAGATAAAAACAGATCAATAAGATCGATCATAAATTCCGTACTTCCACTAGCAATCCCGCGAAGGTAAGTTAGATCTAATTCAAAATCTGCGTTATTATGGCTTGAATCTATTGACATAAAATAAATATAAAACTAAAATTCAACTTTTTCCACTGAAAGGTTATCATCCAAATCATGAAGTAATTGACTAACACTTTTTGAAAGTTCCGGATGAATTAAGTCGGGAGCAACCTCATTTAAAGGCATAAGTGTAAACTTCCTGACATGCAAATAAGGATGTGGTATTACTAAATCAGGTTTATTAATTACCTGATTATCATAAAACAATATATCTATATCAATTATTCTAGAGCCCCACTTCTCTTGCCGTTCTCTCCCCAGTTTTTTTTCTATGCTTAAGATTGAATTTAATAATTCTTCGGGATTAAGCTTAGTTATTACATGAACTACTTGGTTCAAAAAATTTGGCTGATCTATCTTTCCCCAAGCTGCTGTTTGATATAATGAGGATTTAGATTTAATAAAGCCAATATTATTTTCTATCTCAAGAATGGCATCAGAAATATATTTTTTGCTATTACCAAGATTACTACCTAGAAGAATATAAGTATCAAACATATTATTTTACAAAATTATGTAACAAATTGACAAAAACTAAATCTGTATATTTGTAATATTACATAGATAATGTATTTAAAGGTTATATGAAAGATTTTTTCAAATTTGTTTTTGCTTCTATGATCGGTTTTATCCTATCATTTTTCGTGGCTTTTTTACTTCTTATTGCAATTATTGGCGCTCTTGTTTCATCTGCAAGCAATGAAGGCAAAGTTAGCATCGCATCCAATAGTGTACTTCATGTAAGTCTTGATTATCCAATTACAGAACGAACGGATAAAAATCCATTTGCTGAATTAGATCTCTTCGGACTTGAAAGCAAGAAAACTTTGGGACTTAATGAAATTTTGGCAAATATTAATGAAGCTAAAACCGATGATCGTATAAAAGGTATATACCTTGATGTGTCTTCATTAAGTGCTGGAATGGCAACAATTGAAGAGGTTCGAAATGCATTAATAGATTTTAAGAAAAGTGGTAAGTTTATTATTGCTTATAGCGAGGTTTATTCGCAAGGGGCTTATTATTTGTCTTCAATAGCAGATAAAATTTATCTTAATCCCGAAGGAATGATAGATTTCCGTGGATTAAGCTCTGAAATCATGTTCTTTAAAGGTGCTCTGGAAAAATTAGATATTGAAGCCCAAATTATTAAAGTTGGAACTTACAAAAGTGCCGTAGAGCCTTTTATTTTAGACAAAATGAGCGAACCTAATAAACAGCAGGTAAGTTCATTCTTAGGTTCAATGTATGATCACCTTCTTTCTGAAATATCTAAAAGCAGGAAAATTTCGAAGGAAAGCTTGTTTTCAATCGCTGACAGTGCAAAAATTCGAGCTCCAAAAGATGCTTTGACTTATAAAATGGTCGATGGACTTAAATATAAAGACGAGGTGTTAGATGAATTGAAAAAACTTACAAAAATTGATAAAAAGAAAGATATAAAATCTGTAAGCCTCGAAGATTATACAGCAAAAGAAGAAATAAAAGAAGAATCTTCAAAAAATAGGATTGCTATTATTTATGCCAATGGCGAAATAATTAGTGGTGAAGGAGATGATCAAACTATTGGTTCAGAAAGAATATCTAGAGCCATTAGAAAAGCACGTACGGATGATAAAGTTAAAGCAATTGTTCTTCGTATTAATTCTCCGGGAGGTAGTGCTCTTGCATCCGACGTGATTTGGCGAGAAACAGTATTGGCAAAGAAAACTAAACCTGTAATTGTATCAATGGGCGACGTAGCTGCTTCTGGAGGTTATTATATTGCATGTGCAGCCGACTCAATTTTTGCGCAACCTAATACCATAACAGGTTCAATTGGAGTGTTTGGCATTATTCCTAACATGCAGAAATTTTTCAAGAATAAACTTGGAATAACGTTCGATGGTGTAAAAACAGGAAAATTTGCCGATTTAGGGTCAATTAGCAGACCTTTAACTGAGGGTGAAAAAATGATTATCCAACTAGAAGTAAATAAAGTTTATGATACTTTCACCAAAAAGGTTGCAGATGGACGAAAAAAAGATCAAAACTATATTAATAGCATCGGCCAAGGTAGAGTTTGGAGTGGAACAGAGGCACTTAACATAGGGCTTGTAGATAGATTGGGTGATATCAATGATGCTATTGCATCAGCAGCTAAAAAAGCAAAATTAAAAGATTATAAAATTGTTGACTATCCTGCACAAATTGATCCATTTACGGCACTTTTCGATAAATCGGGTGATCAGGTAAAAGCTTATTTTGTAAAAAGAGAACTAGGTGATAATTTCATGTATTATGAACAAATGAAATCGGCACTAAATTTATCTGGAGTACAGGCTCGTATACCTTATAACATACAAATTAGATAATTCTTAAAAATATTTTATTAAATAAAAGAAACCCTTCCCTTTTCAGGGAAGGGTTCTTTATTTTTGTCGATATGGAAAATAAAATCATTGCCCGGACATTAAGATTCTTAAGCTCATTGCTTGAATTACATAATGAAAACCCATTTAAGGTACGTTCTGTGGCCAATGCAGCATTTAAAATAGATAAACTCCCCTATCCTATTGATACGAAAAGCTTATTAGAGCTAGAACAGATTGAAGGTCTTGGTAAAAGTATTGCAGCAAAAGTTGATGAATTTATTAAGACTAATGCCATTGAAGAACTGACCGAACTTTTGAATAAAACCCCAGAAGGCATTATTGAAATGATGCAAATCAAGGGTATCGGCCCTAAAAAGATTCTTACAATTTGGAAAGATTTAGGCATTGATACCGTGGGCGAATTGTATTATGCATGCAATGAAAACCGCTTAATTGAAGCTAAAGGCTTTGGATTAAAGACACAAGAAGAAATTAAAAAAAATATTGAATTTAGCATCGCTAGCAATGGACGCTTTCTTTATGCAAAGATTGAATTACTTGCGGAGGAGCTCTTAATAAACCTTAAAAAAGAGTTAAAAACAGAAGAAATTCATTTCACAGGTCAATACCGTCGTAAATGCGAAATTATTGATGAACTTGATTTCCTAATTATCGGCGAAAACAATGATTTGCTATCTGAAAAGATTAATTTATTGGAACTTGAAAAAATTGATAGTAGTAATCATAAGGTACAATGCAAAACTGAATCAGGATTGAAAATAGGCTTCTCATTCTGTAGCAAAGAAGATTTTGGCAAAGAACTTATCCTAAAAACCGGGAATGACTTACATGTAGAAAATCTGTTAAACTTACTTGAAGGCCATGATTTAAAGAATAAATCGGAAGAGCAGATTTATGAATTGGCAGGCTTAGAGTTTATAGTTCCTGAATTAAGAGAAGGCACAAATGAGATCGAATTAGCAAAATCTAAAAAGCTACCTGAATTAATCCAATACACCGATCTTAAAGGTAGTTTACACAACCATAGTACTTGGAGCGACGGAATTCATACTTTGGAAGAAATGGCTCTTTATTGTAAAAATGAGCTTAAACTAGAATATTTTGGTATTTGCGACCACTCAAAATCAGCTTTTTATGCCAATGGATTAAATGAGATGCGTGTTGCAGCTCAGCATCGAGAAATAGATGAGTTGAATAAAAAACTTGCTCCATTCCGTATATTTAAAGGAATTGAGTCAGATATTCTTTATGATGGTTCTCTTGATTATTCGGATGAGGTGCTTTCTAGTTTCGATTTTGTTGTTGCATCAGTCCACTCCATTTTAAATATGAATGAGGAAAAAGCAACTGAAAGATTATTAAAAGCTATTGAAAACCCATTTACCACAATTTTAGGACATCCAACTGGAAGATTATTATTAAGTAGAAGTGGATACCCTATCGACCATAAAAAGGTAATTGATGCTTGTGCAGCAAATAATGTCATCATTGAGATTAATGCAAATCCTCTGAGGCTTGACCTCGATTGGCGCTGGCATCAATATGCCATATCAAAAGGTATACTTTTATCCATAAATCCTGATGCACATCGTGTTGAAGGTAATTTAGACATGAAATATGGTACTTTGATTGCGCGAAAAGGTGGATTAAGTAAACTAAACTGTCTTAATGCAATGACTTTAGAGCAAATCAGCAAAATTTTTGAGCAACAAAAAACAAAGCATAAACTTGGAAAATAAGAAAGTTAAAATCCTAATTATAAGATTTAGCTCAATTGGTGATATTGTGCTTACAAGCCCTGTTATCCGCTGTTTGAAAGAGCAAATTGAGGGAGTAGAAGTCCATTATTTAACAAAAAAATCATTTGAACAGGTTCTATCTGCTAATCCCAATATTGACAAATTGCATTTTCTTGAAAATTCACTTAATGACTCTATTTCGGAGCTTAAAAAGGAGAATTTTGATCATATAATTGACCTTCACCACAACTTAAGGACATTAATCATTAAAACACGACTTGCTACACACTCCAAATCATTTGATAAGTTAAATTGGCAAAAATGGTTATTAGTTAATTTCAAGAAAAATGTACTTCCAAAAATCCATATCGTTGATAGGTATCTTAAAACTGTCGAGTTTCTTGGGGTAAACAACGATAATAAAGGCCTCGATTATTACTTAAATGGCAATTATGAGCTAGAAACTCTCTTACCTAGCTCACATCTCAAATATATTGCAGTAGTAATTGGCGCACAACATGCAACTAAACGCCTCCCAGTTGAGCGATTGATCGAACTATGTAGCAATATCAATCATCCGGTGGTTCTTTTAGGAGGTCCTGAGGATGCTGAACGTGGAGAAATTATCTCCAATACAGCTGGGAAACATGTTTATAATGGATGTGGTAAATTCAAACTCGACCAAAGTGCATTTCTTATTAAAATGTCGGAAAAAGTAATTAGCCATGATACCGGACTTATGCATATTGCCGCTGCCTTTAAGAAGCCAATTTTATCTATTTGGGGTAATACAGTTCCAGAATTTGGGATGTATCCATATCAAGTAGATGAATCACGAATTTTTGAGGTTTCGGGACTAAATTGCAGACCATGCTCTAAAATTGGCCATAATACTTGTCCGAAAGGCCATTTTAAATGCATGAATAGCATAAATCTAAGCGAGTTAATAAAAGTAGCAAATGCCTAAAAATTTATTACTAATCAGACATGCTAAATCAGGATGGGATGATTTATTATTACCTGATTTCCAAAGGCCATTAAATGAAAGAGGGCAAAAAAACGCTCCTGAAATGGCCCAAAGAATGATAAAGAAACAGTTAATCCCACAACAATTAGTTAGTAGTCCCGCTTTAAGAGCATTATCAACCGCTAAAATTTTTGCTTCTACATTCAAAATTGATCATTCAGAAATTATCCAAGAAGGTGAAATTTATGAGGCGCATAGTCAAACTTTATTAGAAGTGGTAAACAATCTTGATGATTCTTCTGAGTTTACAGCCTTATTTGGCCATAATCCAGGCTTAAGTGATCTGGCTAACTATTTTTGTGATAATATTGGATTTAGCCTTCCAACTTGCGGAATGATACTAATGAAATTCCCATTCGATAAATGGCAAATGCTAAGCAAAGGCACGGGCGAACTTATATTTTTCGACTACCCTAAAAATATTTCTTCACTAGTATAAAATTTCAAACAAGCTTATAGACCTTCCCAGGCAAGGAAATTAAAACTCCCTGCATTTCCATACCTAAAACGGTATGAACCAATTTACTTTGTTGAAAACCCGTTAAAAAGGACAATTCATCAATAGCCAGGCTACCTTTGCTAGAAAGTATCCTAGCAATAATTTCTTCATCATCCGACAAATTAATTGGTAAACTCAATTGAGTTTTTGTGCTAGTATCAATTTCGGTAGTCCATCCCATAATATACTCAATATCAGCAGCTTTAGTAATTAAATTGGCGCGATTTGTTTTAATTAAATGATTACATCCGAGGCTAAATTCATCATTAATCCTACCGGGAAAAGCAAAAACATCTCTATTATAAGAATTAGCAAGCTCTGCAGTTATCAAAGCGCCACCTTTTATGCTTGCTTCAACAACAATGGTAACATCACATAAACCCGCTATAATTCGATTCCGCTTTGGAAAATTTTCACGATCTGGAATTGTACCCGACATGAACTCAGTCAATAAACCGCCACAATCAAGCATTTTTTCAGCCATACTTCTATGCTGAGCAGGATAAATACGATCAAGGCCATGCGCAAGCACACCAATAGATGGAATTGCTAATTTATGAGCCTCTTTATGAGAAGCGAAATCTATTCCATAGGCTAAACCACTAACTATCAATGGATTATGTGGCTTTAAATCAAGTATCAAGTTTTTGCAAATCTCTTTACCGTACTCTGTTGCATTACGAGTCCCAACAATACTGATTATTTTAGTACTATTTAAATCAGCATTTCCCTTAAAATAAAGCATTACAGGTGCATCAGCACAGTTTTTAAGTCGCTTGGGATAATCCTCATCCGTAAGAAAATAAGGCTTTATTTTATATTTTTCAATAAATTTTAGCTCATCCTCAGCGAATCTAAACACTTCATGATTTAAGATTAGTTCCTTGGTTTTGGGACCAATACCAGGTACTTTGCCAAGGTGTTTACTTTTAGCTTTAAATACTTCTTCCTCATTCCCAAAATAACTTAGTAGATTACGGGCGAGTACTGAACCTATACCTGGAAGGCAAGAAAGGGCAATTTGATGAAATAATGACATCCCAATAAATGTTAAAAATTAAAAAAAATCCAATATTTAACAGCATTTGGGGTGCCGTGCATTCAATAAAATATTACTGAGGAATATAAACCACGTATTTCGTGTCGAAATATTCTTCTTTAAAATAGTTTGGCAGTGGAATTAATTCAACTTTTAATCCAGACTCTTCAATTTCTTGTTGAAGATCCCCTCCCTTAAGATACAATATACCATTTTGAAGCTTATTCAACGATTTTTTCTCAAATTTTCCTTTTATCCAAGGGTAAAAATCAGATAATCGCGTTACCGCTCTAGAAACAATAAAATTAAACTTTCCGTCTATTTGCTCTGCCCGAGCATGAGTTGCCCTAACATTTTTTAAGCCTAATGCAAGTGAAACCTCTTGCACTACTTTTATTTTCTTTCCAATAGAATCAACTAAATGAAAATCGGTATCAGGAAACATGATAGCCAAAGGGATACCTGGGAAGCCACCACCGGTGCCAACATCTAATACTTTTTCACCAGGAAGAAAAGAAATAACCTTCGCAATAGCCAGAGAATGAAGAATATGATGCAAATAGAGCATATCAATATCTTTTCTTGAAACGAGATTAATTCGGGCATTCCAAAAACGATAGAGCTCATCAAGAGCATCAAATTGATCTTTTTGGGTCTGACTTAGGTCAGGAAAATACTGCTTAATTATATCAGAAGTCACTTCTTAAATTTTTCTTATTACGATTTAAAATATTGGCCATTAAATCTCTGGCGCGAAAAAGTTGAGCCTTAACTGTTCCAATTGGAATATCCATTTGCTGCGCTATCTCATCATAGGAAAGCTCTTCATAATACCTCAGAACAATCAAAGTACGGTATCGTAAAGGCAGTTGTTCAACCATATTCTTTAATTTCTCACTTTCCTGCTTTCTAATGGATGTCTCCTCTGGATTCAATCCTTCAGCTCGAACTTGTAAATATTTATCCTCCCCTTGTTCTTCAGTTAAAATATCAAGGGAAACTACATTAAGTCTTTTTTTTCGAATAAAATCAATACTATTATTAGTTGCAATTCTAAACAACCAAGTACTGAAAGCATATTCAGGCTTATATTTTTCTAAATTTTCAAATGCTTTTGCAAAAGTCTCAACTGTAAGATCCATTGCATCATCTTTATTATTGACCATTTTTAGGGCCATAAAATAAATAGAATCCTTGTACCTCTGCATAATTTCTGCATAGGCCTTTTGATCTCCTTCCTTTGCTTTGGAAACAAGATTAAAATCGTTTCTGGCATTTGCCGAGAAATTAGGATTTACTTCCATTCAACTTTCTTCCTAAATATGGATATTAAGCTTAACAGCATGATATAAATGTAGTAAATGAAATCAAAAACAGGTAAGAACCAAATAAGGTCAATGTATTTTAATTTCTTTAATACAGGAATATAAACAAAAATTTGGCAAATTAATCGGATAAAAAATATAGAAGCAATAACCCACCAAGGACCTTTTACAACTATGAGCGCAATTAATGCTGCATAAAATAATATTCCAGACAGCACTTGAAAGCTTAACATTCTCTTATGTTGATTTTTATATGCCTTTCCAGCACCCTGATGCCTAATTTTTTGTGAAAAATAGGCAGAAAGAGACTTTTTGGGTTCAGACCATACATACGATTCAGGATGTATCTCAATTTTAGTATTTTGACTATTTGCATTCTGATTAACAAATAGATCATCATCACCAGATAAAATATGCATGTGAGAAGCAAAGCCTTTTCCTTTAAAAAAAAGCGATTTTTTATAGGCCATATTTCGACCAACACCCATGTATGGAATTCCTTTTAAAGCATAAGAAAGGTAACTTAATGCGGTAAAAAAGGTCTCAAATCGTATAAATTTATTTAACAATCCTCCTTTAATTTCATAAGGTGAATATCCGAGTACAATATCCGTTTGATCGCTAAAGTTACGCTGCATAAGGCTTAACCAATTTTCTGATGAAGGATAACAATCGGCATCAGTTAAAATAAGATTTTCATTTTTGGCGGCTTTGATTCCTAAAGTAAGAGCAAATTTCTTACCATGCTTAAATCGCGGATGATCATTAATTGTTACCGTTTTAAGATTTTTATATTCCAAAGATAAGTCGCGCAAAAACCATTCAGTACCATCATTTGAGCAGTCGTTCACAACAATTACTTCAAAATTTGGATAATTTTGTCCCAGAATGGATACTAGGTTTTTCTTAAGATTTTGGACTTCATTTTTTGCACAAATAATCACAGAGAGTGGCAAATTAGTCTGTAAATTTAAGTCAGGAGCCTTAAAAACAGCAAGTTTTCGATAAACTACTAAAACGTAATAAAGTTGAAGTAATAAACAGATATGTAAAGTAACAACAATAGAGATATACAGATAATTCACGCCTTAAATCATAATTTAAATCTTGTAAATTTCTGATTTTTCGTTGAACTATTGGCATTAATTATAAAATAAAAGAAATTTATTCCTCTAAATTTAAGCTTAGCACGGGAGCAGTTTATATTTTGCTATTTTTGCCTGCATTATAAATGATCAATGAAATTTAAACTAGAGGCAGAAGATAAAAATTCGAAGGCACGTGCAGGTGAAATAACAACTGCTCACGGAGTGATACAAACCCCTATTTTCATGCCGGTTGGGACCGCAGGTTCGGTAAAAGCGGTACATCAGCATGAACTTGCAAACGATATTAAAGCCCAAATTATACTTGGAAATACGTATCATTTGTATTTGCGCCCGGGACTAGAAACCTTACAATTAGCAGGGGGGCTACATAAATTTAATGGATGGGATAAACCACTCCTTACAGACAGTGGTGGCTATCAGGTCTATTCTTTGTCGGGTGTGCGAAAAATAAAAGAAGAAGGCGTAACATTTAGATCTCATATTGATGGATCCAAGCATTTATTTACACCTGAATCGGTAATGGATACTCAACGTATCATAGGTGCGGATATCATCATGGCCTTTGATGAATGTACACCGTATCCATGTGAATATGGTTATGCTAGAAGATCAATGGATATGACGCATCGCTGGCTGAAACGCTGTTGCGAACGATTTGACAATACTGAGCCTATTTATGGATTTGATCAAACGTTATTCCCTATTGTACAAGGTTCTGTTTATAAAGATCTTAGAAAACAATCGGCAGAAGTAATTGCTTCATTTGAACGTGAAGGTAATGCCATTGGTGGTTTATCTGTGGGCGAACCGGCAGAGGATATGTATGAAATGACCGAAATTGTTTGCGATATCCTTCCCAAAGAAAAACCTAGATACTTAATGGGTGTAGGCACTCCAATCAATTTATTAGAAAATATAGCGCTTGGTATAGATATGTTCGATTGCGTGATGCCAACTAGAAATGCTAGAAATGGTATGCTTTTTACTAAAAACGGAATCATAAACATTAAAAATGAGCGCTGGAAGAATGATTTCTCTCCAATTGAGGAAGATAGCGACCTTTTTGCTGATAGAAATTATACTAAGTCTTATCTTAGACATTTAACTCATTCAAAAGAAATTTTAGGAGCTCAAATTGCTACTTTACATAACCTAAACTTTTATTTATGGCTTGTAAATGAAGCAAGGGCAAAGATAATTGCTGGAGAATTTACGAAATGGAAAAATGAAATGGTCGTTAAATTAGCACAACGTTTATAAGATATGATCAAAATAATTGACTGGTACATCATCAAAAAATACCTAGGTACATTTACATTTACTCTAGCTATTTTTACTGTGATTATTGTCATTTTTGATGTTTCTGAGAAACTTGATGATTTTATACGCCACCAGGCTCCGATTTCTGAAATAATATTCAGCTATTATGCCGGTTTTATTCCTTTTTATTTAAACTTTCTTTCTCCACTTATAAATTTTATTGCTGTTATATTTTTTACGGCTAAAATGGCCGACCAGACAGAAATTGTACCCATTTTAAGTAGTGGGGTTAGTTTTAAGCGATTCCTTCGCCCCTATATAATATCTTCAACGGTTATATTTTTAGTCACATTAATTTTTAACATTTTCATTATTCCTGAAACTAATCAATTAAAAATTGATTTTGAAAACACCTTTATAAATCCTAAATCAGATAATTCAAAGATGTTTACACATATGCAAATCGATAAGGATAGCTATGTTTACATCGAAAATTTTGATAATAACCAAAAAATAGGCTACAAATTCATCCTAGAAAAATTCTCAGGTGATAACTTAAAAGAAAAGCTAATAGCAGATAAAATCACATGGGATTCGCTTAAATCAAAGTGGAAAATTGAGAATTATTCGATTAGAAAAATAGATGGCTTAAGGGAAAGTATGAGCTCTGGAATTGTCAAGGATACTACCCTCGATATGCGTCCTAAAGACTTTGAAATCTATGATAATATTTATCAGGCGATGAATATGCGTGAATTAAACGACCGCATCAAGAAGGAAGAAATTAGAGGTACTGGTGTGATGGTAGACCTTCAATTAGAAAAATATAAGCGCTTTGTTTATCCATTTTCAGCCTATATTTTAACGCTCATGGGAGTATCTTTATCCTCTAGAAAAGTGCGTGGAGGTATCGGTCTCCCACTTGGAATTGGCATATTTTTAAGTTTTGCCTACATCATATTTATTCAATTTGCAACTATGTTTGCATTAAAAGGGGGATTGCCTCCACTACTTGCAGTATTTATTCCCAATGTTATTTTTGGGATGCTAGGCGCATATTTATTAATAAAAGCTCCAAAATAATCCAATATGCCATCTTCAAAAACCCCGATTAGTCGGAACCTCATTATATTACATATTACAGTCTTTATTTGGGGATTTACAGGTATCCTTGGAGCTGTGATTTCAATCGATGCTACCTACCTTGTTTGGTATAGGGTATTGATAGCTTTTGTAAGTTTATATGCTTATTTTCTTTATAAAAAGACCCCTATTAAGGTTTCAAAAGAAACCTTTTTAAAGCTTTTTTTTACCGGTGCAATCGTTGCTTTACATTGGATTTTATTCTTTCAATCGATCAAGTCTTCAACCGTTTCGGTGGCATTAGTGAGCTTATCTTCCCTAACATTATTCACGGCAATATTAGAACCAATCTTAAAAAAACAAAAGATTTCAAAGCTTGAAATCTTAACCGGATTATTAATAATTTTCGGAATTTATATGATTTTTAAGTTTGAATCTAAGTACACATTCGGAATAATTTGCGGTTTATTAAGTGCTTTTTTTGCCAGTATTTTCTCCATTATAAATTCGAAACAAATACAAAATCGCCCAGCAGCCATTATAAGCTTCTATGAGCTCATTGGAGCCTGGGTGTGGGTTTCTATCTATTTATTAATTACAGAGGGACTGAAGGCTCCTGTGAGCCTCAACCCGACAGATTTTGCATTTTTATTTGTCTTGGGAACGGTATGTACCTCCGTTGCATACGTTTCTGGCGTTGCAGTTATGAAAGAATTATCAGCTTTTAAGGTGGCACTAATTACCAATCTTGAGCCCATTTATGGCATCATTTTAGCGTTTCTTTTCTTCGGAAAAAAGGAGCAAATGACAGTAGGTTTTTATGTTGGCGCTCTCTTAATTTTAGGTACCATCTTTTTATTTCCTTATATAAAAAATATAAATACTAGAAAGATTTTAAGAAAATCTGGAAAATAAAATAATCAAAAAAATACACTAAGTATCCCCTTTAATAGAATTAGGAATAATGCAATAATTTGAAAAATAAATTCAAATCAAATCCGTATCATGTATATAAAAATGAGTCGAAGAAACTTCTAATTTATCATCCCATTTTTAATAATTATAGCCCCATTTTAGACTTCATTTTTCATCATTCATATCAGAGAAAAAACAAAAGACTTTACAGTTAGTTACATATTGTAAACATTAAAAAATACAAAGTCGTTTTTTTGAAAAAACCTTTAGAAAAGAAAAATTGAAATTCAGAATTCGAAAGATTATTAATAATTGCATTTCAAATTCAATCTGAATATTTCAAAAAGATTTAATCAAAATTTATAAAATAGGAGCGAAGCTTTAACCCCAAGACATTCTTAACAGTCTGCACCTAAATTCTCGTATATTAAAAAATATCATTCGATTAAATTGAAATAATGTCTTTATAATTTTGCTATATTTCAACAATCAAATTTTCTCAAAAAAGCCTCTTTTTTTTAATAAAAAATCATTTTTTATATAAATCAAATACCAAAAAAATTAAATATAATTAATTAAAAATCAGCAACTTATAGATTTTAATTAAAATTTTAATCAACATAAAATATCGTTAAAATACGGCAGCGGACTAAAATATTTAGCAAATTAATTTAATCATGAAATTATATAAACTTAAATATCTATTTATCAGTACTTTATGTATAATTATATCAAGCATAAATTCAACAGAGGTTTTTTCACAAATATTTAGTGCAGAACAGAACCCTCCAAGTATAAAATGGTTACAAATCAATAGCGCCAATTTTCAAATCATCTACCCTACTGAGCTCGAAACAGAAGCACAAAGAATGGCAAATACTTTGGAGCATGTTGTGAGTGCTGTTAGTAAATCTTTAAATACTAAGCCAAGAAAAATCTCAATAATTTTGCAAAACCAATCGGTTATTTCCAACGGCTTCGTTCAGCTTGCGCCACGCCGATCTGAGTTTTTTACTACCTCACCTCAAAACATCGACTTCCAAGATTGGCTTAATAGCTTGGCTGTTCACGAGCTCCGCCATGTGGTACAATTTGATAAGCTTAACCCAAATCTTAAAGCTCCATTTTTTGAAGAATTAGCTCTCGCAATTTTTGGCATCTCCCTCCCACCCTGGTTCTATGAAGGAGATGCAGTTGGTATTGAAACTGCACTTAGCCATGCAGGCCGCGGGCGACTTCCAGAATGGGAATTATTTTTAAAGACAAATACACTAAGCTCAAAAAAATATACCTACTCTAAAAACTATTTTGGATCCTTCAAAGACAGAACAGCTGGCTATTATCAAATGGGCTATTTCATGACTAGCAAACTTCGAAGAGATTATGGCGAAGGAATTATAGACAGCATTTTAACACGAATTTCGAGGAATCCTTTACGCCCTTTTAACCTCAGCAATTCAATCAAAAAATTTACAGGAATGAATAGCAAAACACTCCATGATTCAACAATACGTGAAATTGAAAATTTATGGAAGAAACAAGCCATTCAAATTAACGCTCAGTCCTACCCAATTTTAAACAAAAGAAAAGATTCATTGCCTAGCGACTACCTCTTTCCAGTCCGGATATCCGACAAAGAAATTATTGCATTAAAGCAAAATCTTACAGAAACCCCGAGCATAATTTTAATAGATGAAAAGGGTAATGAAAAAACAATCAAAAGAATCGGTTTTCAAACTGAACCAAATTTTAATTATGCGGCAGGTAAAATTGTTTGGGATGAAATCAGATTCGACAAAAGATTTTTTAAACGGTCATATAATGTGATAAATATCCTCGACTTAAAAAGCGGATCGTATAAACAAATCACACATAGAAGCAGACTCTTTTCTCCCGCACTTTCGGCGGATGGAAATAAAGTGGTAGCCGTAATAATCAAAGAAGACAATAAGAGCCTTCTGGTCGAATTAAATTCCGAGTCGGGTGAAATTATCAAGGAACACCTGCTAAATAACAACCAGGCGCTTCAAATGCCCTCCTACAGCAAAGATGGTAATAGAATTGTCTGCAGCGTAAGCAGCAAAGAAGGATCCTCGCTTTTAGAATTTGATTTAAACAAAGGAAGTCGCAAATATTTGTTACCATTCAACAAACAACAAATTAGCAGACCAATTTACGCCAACAGCACTATAATTTTTCGAGCCCACTACAATGGGATAAACAATATTTACAGTCTGGAACCGAGCACAAACAAAATCACAGCATTGAGCCATGCAAAATTTGGCTCTTCTAGTCCCTCCTATCATCCCGAAAGCAATAGCATACTTTTCATTAATTATGAAGCATTAGGCTACGATATCACATCGATTCCTTTTGAAATTAATCATAAAATCGATTTTGCGACTAAGAACACCTTCATCGATTACTCTGCTCCAATAATCTTACAAGAATCCAACTCATCTTTGTTAGACAGCATTCCTCAATTAAAATATGAAAGTCAAAAATTTAAAGAAACTAGTAATCTCTTTTATTTCCATAGCCTCTCACCCATTTTTGAAGAAGGCGATAGCAATAATGCCCAGAAAATTGGTTTTAAATTAAAATCGAATAACAAACTAAACACCTTTGATTTTTACACAGGCTATCAATATAATTCAAGCTTAAGAAGAAATGAGTATTTGGCGGAGATTAGCTATAAACGCTTTTATCCCATAATCAATTTGAAATACCTTAACCGTGCTCAATTAGCTAGTTTTAGGCAAAACAATAATATAATTCCAATCAATTGGCGTGAAAACTTTGTTGAGATGGAAATGAATATACCTTTCACTTTCAATAGGCTGAATAAAACCTATAATTTAGGTATTTTAAGTTCAACCAGTTATACTTCACGATATGAAATACAGAATAAACCAGGAAATTTCATCGATAAACTTAGGTTTCCAATAAAATATACGGCATATTTCAGGAGCAACACGCAGCGAAGTTCAAGAGATATTGCACCCAAATGGGGACAAAACCTAATTCTATCTTATTTTCATTTACCATTTGAATCGCAGCTGAGTGGAAACCTATTTGCTTTTAGAAGTATGTTTTATAGTCCGGGGATTTTACCAAACCACTCCTTTCAAACTAGCTTTAATTATCAAAGTAGCGATGGAGCATATGCTTTCAATGTCGAAATTCCACGAATTAGCGGCTATAATAATTTAAATACGAGCACTAAATTGAGAAATACACTTTTATTGGATTACAAGCTACCATTATTTTACCCAGATGCTGAAATTGGTCCGATAGCCTACATCAAGAGAGTTAAAGGAGGACTTTTTACAGATTTTGAAAATATCGGCAAGGGTTCAAAATTTCAAGCACGTAGTTACGGAATTGAATTGAGTGCTGACATGAACTTAATGCGTTTTTATCTTCCAGATTTTGAGCTTGCAGGAAAATTAATCTTTTCAAATGAGGCAAGTAGAAAAAAACCAATTTTTGAGTTGGGATTTACCTACAATATTAATTAGTGGTAATTTGGTACAAAATAAATTAGAACTTACAATATAGCAAAAATTTTAATTATTAGCAAATTATACGGGCAAAATCCGATATTCGAGTTTACAAAATAGATCACATGTCATTTAAAACAATTTTTATTATTATCGTTTCTGTGTTAGTAACTGTCATATTAATGAATAATACCGATGAAATTCAATTTTGGATTTTCGGAAATGCTAAGATTCCAAAATTAGCCGTTTTAGGGTTTATGTTCGGACTTGGATCAATTGTAGGATATCTTGCTGGCAGGCCACGTAAAAAACCGAATAGGCATGAAGATTTGGAGGATAATGAAGATGAGTTTACTAATCCTAATGGCAATAAAGAAAGCAGTAGGTTAAGCGATGAAGATCGTGAGTATATTAAATAGCAAGCACGTTCCTACCCTATTTTTTCAATGATTTAAATTTTATTCCATTGTAATTCATATAGTTATCTCGAATAATAATTCTTGTATCTATGAGGTGGAATTGTAATAAATTTTCTTTTTTATCTATTTTTTTTCTAATTTCCACTATTATTTATCAAAAATTATTTTTATGAAAAAAACCAGACTTTTTTTTCTGCCAATTTTATTATTTCTAACTCTTAGTGTAAGCGCACAGGTTAGAGAAATAAAAGGCACTGTTACCGCTGCTGAAGATGGAAGCACCCTTCCTGGAGTAAGCATTAGGGTAAAAGGTACGAGTACCGGGGCCACAACTGACCCAAATGGAAATTAGCGCATTCAGGTACCAAACAATGATGCGACTCTAGTTTTTGCTTTCATCGGTTTTTCTGTACAAGAAATTCGTGTTGGAGCGCAGAGTACTATTGATGTAAAAATGAATAATGACAGTAGACAGCTCGAAGAAGTTGTTGTAACTACTGGTTTAGGTATTTCACGTCAGCAAAAATCATTAGGATATGCCGCTCAAGGTGTAAAATCTGAGGATTTGAACATTAATAGACAACCTAATATTTTGAATGCACTACAAGGTAAAGTTGCAGGTGCAACTATATCGAGTGTGGGTGGCGGACCAGGTCAAGGTGCAAATATCAGAATCAGGGGTATTAACTCCATAGATGCATCTGCCTCAAACGATCCTTTGTATGTAATTGATGGAATTCAAATTGATAACTCAACCTCAACTCAAGGATCTGGAGCAGGAGCCAATGTTCGTTCAGTGGGAAACAGAGCATCCGATATTAACCCTGATGATATTGAAACTATCAACATTTTAAAAGGCGGTGCTGCAACGGCTTTATACGGATTAAGAGGTTCAAATGGTGTTGTAATTATCACTACCAAAAAAGGCAAAGGTACAGGTGTAAGAACCAATTTTACAAGCACCTATGGATTTGAAAATGTAAACAAAACCCCAGCTGTACAAACTGAATATACTGCTGGTATTCTTGGGGTTTACACACCAATCGGACTAGGTCCTGCTTGGGGTCCAACAATCGCTGAAGCAAAAGCAATTGACCCAACTCATCCAGATCAACTTTTCGAGAATTACAAAAATGCATTTGATACAGGCAGTCAATTAAGAAATACAGTTTCAGTAACTGGTGGCTCAGAAGCTATTAAATTCTTTTCATCAGTATCTCAGTTCAATCATGATGGAATGCTACCATTTACTGATTACCAAAACTTATCTGCAAGATTAAATACGGACATTAAAATTAGTCCTAAAATTACTGCAGGAGTAAATATGGGTTTCAATAATTCTGGAGGTTATCGTTTTGACGCAGATCGTTATGGAGAAAGCTTGACATATTATTCTGGTCGCTGGGATGTAAGAGATTATATCAATGAGGATGGAACACAAAAGTGGAGAGGAACCAACAATCCAATTTTTGGAGCTGCAACAAATAGGTTAAGAGATAATGTTAATCGTTATATAGCTGGTGCAAATATCGGTTATTCACCTACAAGCTGGTTAAATTTCAATTATCGTGTGGGTGTTGACACTTATACGGATAACCGTAAACGTACTGCACCAGGCCCAAGAGGAATATCAGGAGAAAGAGTTTATGACAATGCTGATGGTTTTGTTGGTGAATATCTAACTTCTTACAGAGCAATAAACTCTACATTATTGGCAACAGCTACAAAGCAAATCACAAAAAACATCAATGGTACTCTTCGTTTAGGTTATGAAGTTTACGATAGAAGCACTAAAGACCATGGAGTTTTAGGTAGCGTTTTAAGTATTTACAATGACTTTAGATTAGTTAATGCTAAAACACTAGCTGTTTCACAAGGAATTAATCAATATCGTTCTAATGGTTTCTTCGGTGAGGCTACTTTCGATTATAAAAATTATTTATTCCTAACAGTTACTGGACGTAATGATGTAACATCTACACTTTCTGCAGCCAATAGATCATTCTTTTACCCTTCTGCAAGTTTAAGTTATGTTTTCTCAGACAATCTTAAACTACCAGCCTTTATTGGTCAAAGTAAATTGAGATTATCTTATGCTCAAATTGGTAAAGATGCCTCACCTTACTCTACTTCAAGTGGTTTCTCAAATTATACAGGTTTACCAACTGGAGTTACAGGTTTAACCATATCGTCTAACCTAGGAAATCCAAACTTAAGACCAGAATTTACGGATACCTATGAAGCAGGACTTGAAATGTCATTTCTTAAAAATCGATTAAATTTTGACTTAACCTATTATTACTCACTCAGTAAGGACCAGATTACAAGGGCGCAAGTTTCTTCGACAACTGGATTTGTAACCGCTTCAATAAATGCAGGAACAATCAGAAATAAAGGTATTGAGCTCGTTTTAGGAGGTTCACCAATCAAAACCAAGAATTTTACATGGGATGCAACGCTTAACTTCTCCGCAAATAGAAATAAGGTAATTAGCCTTAACGACGGACTTAGTGAAATTGTTTATGGTCCTGGTACTGGCGGTTATGGCAATTCACCTGTAACATTTAAAATTATACCTGGACAGCCTTACGGTAATATCTATGGCTCATACTATTTGCGTTACTATGGCAATAGTGTTGAAGATCCAATGCGTACAGACAAGTCGTTGCCGATGTTGATTGGTGCCAATGGATTCCCTCTTAATTCAACAACAAAGCAAAAATTATTAGGTAATACAATGCCTGACTGGGTAGGTGGACTTTCAAATAACTTTACTTATAAGAGATTGACCCTTTCCACACTAATCGATGCACGTTGGGGCTTTGAGAAATTTAACAGATTAGATAACTTTAATTCTGCGTTCGGTATTGCAGATTATACAGCTAATCGTAGATCATTTTACACTTTCCCTGGTAAGCTAGCTGATGGAACAGATAATACTAAATCAGTTTGGTTAAACCAAGGTACAGGTCCGGATGGCGTTAATTACGGTGAAGGTTATTACAGACTTTACCACAGAGTGCTCTCTGAGCCTTTTGTTCAGGATGCATCATGGATACGTTTGCGCTCAGCAAGTATTTCATACTCATTACCATCAAAATGGTTACCCGCAAAGACTATTCGTAATGCGAATATTTCAGTTACTGGTAATAACTTATTCTTGCGCACTGACTATTACGGACTTGATCCTGAATCAATATCTGCAGATAGCGGAAGCAATGTGGATGGTGCTGCAGGTATGACATACCCAGCTGCAAGGACATTTTTATTTACACTTAATGTTGGATTTTAAAGATTATGATGATGCATAAAATATATAAATACTCCCTAATTTTAGTTACTGGAGCTGCATTAACCCTTCAGGGATGCAGTAAAGAATATTTTGATGAGCTAAGCACTAATCCTAATCAGGTTTCTGAAGCTACACTTCCAGCACTATTATCAACTACAACAGCTAAAGCTGGCTTAAATACCTTCACTGTTGGAAGCAATATTGCACCTTATGTTCAATATACAGCAAATCCTGCTGCTTCATCGGCAAGTGACATCTATGAAACAATAGATTTTACTGGCATGTGGGATGCATTATATTTCGCTATGGCGGATGTGAACGAATTGAAGAAGCAAGCGGTAAAACAAGGCTCAAGTGAATACTTAGGTGTTGCAAATGTATTAATGGCTTATAACCTAATGATGGTTAATAATTTATGGGGTGCGGCTCCATTCTCTGAAGCTTTTAATGCAAGTAATTTTACTCCTAAATATGATAGCGACCAGGCTTTGCATACCGCTAGCTTGACACTTCTAGATGAAGCTATTACCGAGCTTGGAAAAACTACTGCAACTATCAAATTAGCTGCTGCAAGTGATTTAATTCATGCTGGTGATCGTACAAAGTGGCTAAAAACTGCACAAGGTTTAAAAGCTAGAATTCTAATAAAGACAAGCAAAACAACAACCTTTAATGCTTCTTCAGTTTTAACCGCAGTTGGAAGTTCTTATTCCTCAAATGCGGATGACGCTGGAATGGCTACATTTGTTTTGCGTAATAATTGGGCTACTGTATCTAGAAACAATGCTTCTTTAACTTTGGGAGGCTGGTTATCCGAACAGTTTGTTGATCATTTAAATGGTAAAACATACGGACTTTTCGACCCAAGAATCAAAAAAATTACAGATGTTACCGTTGTTCCGGGAAACCCTAGTTACCCACAATATATAGGAACAGTAAATGGCGCTGGAAACAGAACCAATGGATCTTTCAATAATACAACTAAGGATGAAAACTACATTTCGTTTAATTCACCTTGGACAAGCGACACCTCACCTTTGTTAATTATGACCTTCGCTGAGCTTAAATTTATTGAAGCAGAAGCCGCATTAGCTACAGACCCATCGAGAGCCTATACAGCTTATTTAGCAGGTATTCGTGCCAATATGGATAAGTTATTAGTCCCAGCAAGCGAACGCGATGCTTACCTAGCTGACGCAAGAGTTGCTGTAGGTGCAGCTAACCTGACAAAAGATCTGATTTTTAAGGAAAAGTATGTAGCCACCTACTTAAATCCTGAAGCATTTAATGATGCTCGTAGATATGATTTCAAGTACAAAGACTTTACTTTACCTCAAAATGCTGTTCTTTCTACGTTCATAAGAAGAATTGATTATCCTCTTGGCGAACGCAGTAAAAATGGAACAAATGTTCCAGCTGGTGTAGCAAGAACTACTAAATTATGGTGGGATCAATAAAGGCGCATTTAAACTAATCAAAGCCTCAGCAATAGCTGGGGCTTTTTAGTTTGAAGAATATTATAAAAATGGGGTATTATTGATTTTAATTAAAAAATGATTATCACACTCCATAAAACACCTGATTATCTATTTCAAGATCAGACAATTGTAATTTTTCTTTAAAGATTCCAAATACAGAAGAGCCACTCCCACTCATGGAGGCAAATAAGGCTCCAGATTGATAAAGCTTTGATTTTATCTCAGCAACAATAGGATATTGATCAAAAACAGATGTCTCAAAATCATTTTTAATACATGTTTTCCAATCTTCAATTGGTGAATTAATTAGTTCAACTAAAGAATTTGAAACGGGTTGAGGAATTACTCCTCGATAAGCAGCTGCTGTAGAAACATGTACTGGAGGCATTATTAAAACGAAAAAGTATTTACTAAGATCTAAAGCTATATTTTGCAATTGATCGCCCTTTGCAAAGGCAATAGAAGGCTTATTTTGTATAAAGAAGGCACAATCAGATCCCAGCTGTGAGGCATAATTCTCCATTTTAGAAAAATCAAGACCTAATTCAAATTTATCATTCATTAATTTGATAAAAAATGAAGCATCTGAAGAACCTCCTCCTAATCCTGCACCAATTGGAATATGCTTATGCAAATGAATATGAACAGGTGGAAGTTTATAATCATTAGCTAAAAGATGATAAGCCTTGACGCAAAGATTATCCATTTCGTTACCGGGAATTTCTATACCCGATGAAGAAAAAGCAAGACTATCTGACTCAACAACCTCTAGAGCATCCCTAAGGCCAATAGGATAGAAAATAGTTTCTAAATTATGGTAACCATCTTCCCTTTTACTGAGAATATTTAATCCAATGTTTATTTTTGCATTTGGGAAGGTAATCATATTCTAAAGATCGCTACTTTTATAAAAAAATTAGACTTGCAAAAGTACATTAATATTTTATTTGCTGATATTTGATTTTTAGCAATAAAAACTAAACAAAAGAATCTAACACCTATCATCATACATGAAACAATACCTTGATCTGATGCAGCATGTTCTGCAAAATGGAACTCAAAAACATGATCGTACCGGCACGGGCACCATTAGTGTTTTTGGTTATCAGATGCGCTTTAATTTACAAGAAGGCTTCCCATTAGTAACAACTAAGAAAGTCCACCTAAGATCCATTATACATGAATTAATCTGGTTTTTAAAGGGAGAAACTAATATTGCCTATCTCAAAGAGAATGGAGTAAGTATTTGGGATGAATGGGCAGATGAAAAAGGAGAACTCGGACCGGTTTATGGTTCGCAATGGAGATCATGGCCAACACCAAATGGAGGTCATATTGATCAGATTAGTCAGGTTATTAATCAAATAAAATCGAATCCTGACTCTAGAAGATTAATTGTATCCGCATGGAATGTGGCGGAGATTGAAAATATGGCACTTCCCCCATGTCATAGTTTTTTTCAGTTTTATGTTGCAGAGGGGAAATTAAGCTGTCAACTTTATCAAAGAAGTGCAGATATCTTTTTAGGAGTTCCATTTAATATTGCTTCCTACGCCCTACTAACCATGATGGTTGCCCAAGTTTGTAATCTCCAACTAGGCGATTTCATTCATACATTGGGGGATGCGCATCTATACAATAATCACCTCGATCAAACAAAACTTCAATTAAGCCGTGATTGCCGTCCAATGCCACAAATGAAATTAAATCCAGATGTAAAAAATATTTTCGATTTTAAATTTGAAGATTTCATTCTTGAAAATTATGATCCTCATCCACACATTAAAGGCGCTGTAGCCATATAAAACATGAAAATAAGCCTAATAGTAGCTGTAGATGAAAAGAATGGAATTGGAAAGAACAATCAATTGCCTTGGCACCTACCTGCCGATTTACAGCATTTTAAGAAGATAACTACAGGCTTTCCTATAGTAATGGGAAGAAAAACTTTCGATTCTATTGGAAAAGCACTCCCCAACAGAAGAAATATTGTGATTAGCCGCCAAAAAGACCTTGAAATTAATGGTGTTGAGGTCTGCGATTCACTTAAAAGCGCAATTTCATTGTGTAAAGATGAACAAGAAATATTTATTATTGGTGGTGCTCAAATATTTGAACAATCATTAGATATAGCTAACACACTTTATTTAACAGTTATTCAAAATAATTTTTTTGCGGATACCTTCTTCCCCGAAATAGACAAAAAACTATGGAAGGAAAGCTCAAATGAGCCTCATGAACCCGACGAAAAGAACATTTATTACTATAATTTTAAAAAATATGATAAGATTTAGCATATCTTTTCATTTCTCTACTAAAGAACTATTCCAAAAAACAAAAATTTAATTAGCTTTGGCGTCTTAACCAAAATAGGCTTAAATCAACATTAACAGACAATTAAAATAAAATGCAAGGTAAAGGATTAATAAAATTCGCAGCAATAGCGCTCACAATCGCGTGTTTGTATTCACTTTCGTTCACATGGATAGCGAATAAAGTTGAAAAAGAAGCCAAGGAGTTTTCAAAAGGAGATGTTACAAAAGAAAAGAGTTATCTTGATTCTGTAGCCTCTGTACCGGTGTTTGGTAGCTTAGATTACATCACATACCAATACGCTAAAGAACGTGAAATTCCTCTAGGGCTCGACTTAAAAGGCGGTATGAATGTTACCATGGAAATTTCATTAAGTGAAATGGTACGTAACCTAGCCAACAACAGCACAGATGCAAATTTCAATGCAGCAATTAAAAACGCTGAAAAAGCAACAGCTGAAGGTGATAAAGATTTTATCTCTGCTTTTGGTAGAGAATATGAAAAGCTTAGTCCCAATTCAAGACTTGCAACTATTTTTGCAACTAAAGAGAATTCAGCTAATTTAAAGATTGATGCTGATAATAAAGCGGTTTTAGATTTCTTAAGAAAAGCTGCTGATGGAGCAATTGATCTTTCATTCAATATCCTACGTACTCGTATCGATAAATTTGGTGTAACTTCACCTAATATCCAGAAACAACAAGGTACTAACCGAATTTTAATCGAATTACCTGGGGTTACTGATCCTGACCGTGTTCGTAAATTATTACAAGGTTCTGCAAAACTTGAGTTTTGGGAGACTTACGACAATTCAGAAATATTCGGTTTACTTCAAAATGTAAACAGCATTTTAGCGAGTTCAGTAAAATCTACTGATACAACAAAAACTACTGCGGCTCAAGATACTTCAAAGAGTAAACTTGCTGCATTAGGTAAAAAAGATAGTAATGCTACAGATAGCGCAGCAATAAAAAGTAAATTACAAGCTGAACAAGCAAAACAAAATCCTTTGTTTGCCTTGTTAAATCCTGCAACTTTCCAAGGACAAGATGGTCAGACAAACTTACAGCCTGGACCTGTAGTTGGATATGCTGCCTTAAAAGATACTGCAAAAATCAATTCATATTTTTCATCTACAGCTGTTAGAGCCGTTATCCCACAGAACATAAAATTATATTGGGGAGTAAAAGCAATTTCTGAAGAAAGTAAAGTATTTGAACTTTATGCATTAAAAACTAGCAATTTAGCTGGCGGTCCTGCATTAGAAGGCGATGTAATTTCTGATGCTCGTTCTGATTATGATCAGCGTGGGAATCCAGAAGTTGTGATGGTAATGAACGCTGATGGAGCACGTTCATGGCGTACAATTACTGCAGCAGCATCTGCCAATGCAAGTAATAAAAGAAGTATAGCTATTGTTTTAGATAATCTTGTTTACTCTGCTCCTACCGTTCAGGGCGAAATTCCAAATGGTATTTCATCAATTAGCGGAAGTTTCAAAATTGAAGATACTCAGGATCTTGCCAATGTATTAAAAGCAGGTAGATTACCAGCTCCAGCTAAAATTGTAAGTGATTATGTAGTTGGTCCATCATTAGGAGCAGCTTCAATCTCTGCAGGTTTATTATCAACGATAGCAGGTATTATCTTCATCCTCATTTTCATGGGAATGTATTACAGCACTGCAGGATGGGTAGCAAATATTGCATTAATCGTTAACTTATTCTTCCTAATGGGTGTTCTAGCATCTTTAGGTGCTGTTTTAACTTTACCAGGTATCGCAGGTATCGTGCTTTCATTAGGTATGTCGGTTGATGCAAACGTCCTAATTTATGAACGGATTCGAGAAGAAATAGCTGAAGGCAAATCCATTAGATTAGCCATCACTGAAGGTTTCAGAAAAGCTATGCCATCGATTCTTGACTCAAACATCACCACATTCTTAACTGGTGTGATTTTGTATATTTTCGGTCAAGGTCCGATAGTAGGTTTCGCAACCACCTTAATGATCGGTATCGTAACCTCACTTTTCGCAGCTATTTTTATCTCACGCTTAGTATTCGAATGGTTACTTGATGGAAAGAAATCTATTGGTTTCTCAATCAAAGCGACTCAAAATCTATTTAAAGATTCTAAATTCGACTTCATCACTGGCCGTAAGCGTTTCTATTTCTTATCAGCTGCCATCATTGTTGCTGGTATTATTTCTGCATTCACCCAAGGATTCAGCCTAGGTGTAGATTTCCAAGGTGGTAGAGCTTATTTTGTTGCTTTTGAAAAACCTGTAGAAGTTGAAAATGTACGTTCAATCTTAGTTGATGAATTTGGTACAGCCGTAGAAGTAAAAACATTTGGTTCATCAAATCAAGTTAAAATCACTACTGCTTATCTTATCAACGATAATTCTGATCAGGCTAATGATCAGGTTAATGAGAAATTAGCTGCTGGTTTGAAAAAAATTAGTCCTAATTATGAGATTAAAGATTCACAAAAAGTAACTCCTACCATAGCTGATGACATTAAAACTTCAGCTATTTGGGCAGTAATTTTCTCAATCTTAGTAATCTTCTTATACATTTTGGTACGATTTAGAAGAATGGCATTTGGTTTTGCAGCAATTCTTGCACTTGTTCATGATGTGCTTGTTTTACTTGCAATATTCACCATATTCAATGGTTGGTTACCGTTCTCTTTAGATATCGACCAAGCCTTTGTTGCAGCGATTCTAACAGTAATGGGTTACTCAATCAACGATACAGTAGTTGTATTTGACCGTGTTCGTGAATATATTGGTCAGCACCACTCTAAAAACGAAGATCTACCATCTGTTATTAATAATGCACTAAACAGCACTTTAAGTAGAACAGTGATCACCGGTATCTGTACCATTGCGGTACTTCTTATCATCTTCATCTTTGGTGGTGAGATATTAAGAGGTTTCTCTTTTGCGATGCTAATCGGTGTTATCTTCGGAACTTATTCATCTTTATTCGTAGCAACACCATTTGTTGTTGAATTCATTAAAGAAAAAGAAAAAGTTTAATTACCAATTTCATCAAAACAAAAAAGCATCCGCAAAAACGGATGCTTTTTTGTTTTATAACAATTTTATATAGATATTTGTTGTACTAACAATAAGTATGGCAACAGAAAAATTTAGCACCTATTCTTATTTGCTGGATCGTACGGCAAGAAAGGTTAAGCAATATGCTCAGCGTCGTTTTAATGCGGAAAATTACGATATCACAGTTGATCAATGGTTAATTTTAAAGAACCTGAACAACGAAAACGACCTAAATCAGAGTCAGTTAGCAGAAATAACTGGCAAGGACCACCCTACATTAACGAGAATCATTGATCTTTTATGCCGAAAGGGACTTACAGAGCGAAAAATACATCCATTAGACAGACGATCATTTCATATTCATCTTACCGAGTTAGGAAGGAATCGCGTTGTTGAATGGAGTCCTAAAATGTCTGAAATACGTATGAAAGCATGGGAAAACCTTTCCGAGGATGATTATTTAAATCTAAAAAGAATTCTGAACACCATTTATGCTAATCTGGATAATGAAAGTGAATAATTTATCTAAACCAAGAAATAAATAAAATGATATCAACAGACCTTTGCATAATTGGAGCTGGCCCAGTCGGACTTTTCGCTGTATTTGAAGCAGGTTTACTCAAGATGAGATGCCACCTGATAGATACATTACCGCAAGTTGGTGGCCAATTATCAGAAATATACCCTCAAAAACCCATTTACGACATACCGGGATATCCTGAAATTAAGGCTCAAGAGCTTGTTGAAAGATTGAAGGAGCAAATTGCACCATTTAATCCTGGATTTACTTTAGGAGAACGAGTTGAAAAGTTAGAGAAACAAGCTGATGGTTCAATTATTGTAGAAACTAATGATGGCACTAAGGTGCATTGTCAAGTTGTTGTAATTGCTGGCGGATTAGGATGCTTTGAGCCACGCAAACCAGAAATAAAGGGGCTTCTTGATTTTGAGGGTAAAGGAGTAGAATATATGGTTAAAAATCCTGAACATTTTCGGAATAAACGAGTGGTTTTAGCTGGAGGAGGTGATTCAGCACTCGATTGGACTATTTTCCTAGCAGATATTGCTGCTAAAGTAAGTTTAATCCATCGTGGTGATACATTTCGTGGAGCACCCGACTCAGCCGAGAAAGTCCATGAATTGGCAAGTACCGGCAAAATCGATTTAATATTACAATCTAACCTCTTGAGTGTTTCAGGAGATAAGCATCTTCAAGAAGTCCGTTTTATTGGTAGAGACCAAGTCGAAAAAACAATTGAAGCCGATTATTTAATTCCGCTTTTTGGCTTAAGTCCCAAATTAGGTCCTATAGCCGAATGGGGATTAAATATTGAAAAATCTGCTATTGAAGTAAATACTTTTGATTACTCAAGCAATATAGAGCGAATTTATGCTATTGGTGATATCAATACCTATCCAGGTAAGCTAAAACTCATTTTATGCGGTTTTCATGAGTCTGCTTTGATGGTTCAGAGTGCTTTTAAATACGTGTACCCTGATCAAAAACTAAGTTTTAAATACACTACCGTTTACGGCGTAAACTCATTTTAAAATGATCAATATAACAATTGAAGATAGAAATGGAGAGCAGCAAGATGTTGAAATTCCTGAAGAGATAAGCTTAAGTCTGATGGAGGTTTTAAGAGCCTCAGGATACAATATTTTGGCAACCTGTGGCGGAATGGCATTATGCGCAACTTGCCATGTACAAGTGTTAAAAGGTTTAGAAAAGCTACCTGAAGCTGGAAATGACGAAATGGATATGCTAGATACCCTACCCGATGCAAATTTCGATAGTAGATTGGCTTGCCAAATCCGTATGACTGAAAGGCTAAATGGCATGATTTTTAAGATTAAAGGAGATGAACAATAATAATTTTCCTTCATGATCTTAAAAATCAAACAAAATGAATCGGCCAACATTAAATTCAAATGGGTTTCCCAAAATTATTATCATAGGAGGAGGTTTTGGAGGAATTGAGCTAGCAAAACGTTTAAAAGATAAAAATATAAACGTTATCATGCTCGACAAACATAATTACCACACTTTTCAGCCCCTCCTTTATCAAGTAGCAACAGGGGGGCTAGAAGCAGATTCAATTGCTTACCCGCTACGCAAAATATTAAATAATCAAGAGAGATTCACCTTTAGAATGGCCGAGGTGAAGCATATTGACCCCTCCATTAAAAAGATTTATTCAAACATTGGCGAAATTGATTACGACTATTTAGTTATTGCAACTGGATCAGATACTAATTATTTCAGTAATAAAGAAATCGAACAGTTTGCGATGCCCATGAAATCAATTCCAGAAGCATTGAATATAAGAAGTTTGATACTTCAAAATTTAGAAGAGGCATTAATTACAAGCAATCCAATCATAAAAAACTCACTTTTAAACTATATAATTGTTGGCGGTGGTCCAACGGGTGTTGAACTAGCTGGTGCTTTAGCTGAACTAAAAAAACACGTAGTCCCAAATGATTATCCCGAATTAAATATAAACGATATCAATGTTTACCTAATTGAGGGTGGATCAAAACTTTTAGCCAATATGTCTGAAAAGGCCTCCGTTAAAGCCAAACACTTTTTAGAAGAAATTGGGGTACAAGTATTAACAAATATTACCGTAACCAGTTATGATGGTTTATTAATTAAATTATCCAATGAAAGAGAGCTACTTACAAAGAACGTTTTATGGGCTGCTGGTGTCAAAGGAACTATTCCTTCGGGCTTAGATAAGGTGGCAATTACTAAATCTTCGAGGATAAAAGTGAATGAGTTTAATCAAGTAGAAGGGCATTCAGATATTTTTGCGATAGGCGACGTTGCAGTACAAGTTAGCCAAGATTACCCCAATGGATTGCCTGGAGTTGCTCCAGTGGCCATACAACAAGGAAAAACATTAGCTAAAAATCTCATCAGAATACTAAAAAAAGAGAGTCTGCTTCCATTTAAATACAAAAATCAAGGTTCAATGGCTACAATAGGAAGAAACTTAGCTGTAGTAGATCTAGGAAAACTTCATTTTCAAGGCACATTTGCTTGGTTTGTGTGGATGTTTATTCATTTAATGTCTTTGGTTGGATTTCGGAATAAAGTCATCACCTTTGTAAATTGGGTTTGGAGTTATATAAGTTTTGATCGCGGGACAAGGCTAATTATTAGGAAATATACTCGTGACACGAAGCCAAATAATGAATTATAATTTCATCCTAAAATTTAAAATCACATATCTTTAAAAATATAGATTTGTAAAGGCAAGGATGATTCAACATTTATGACAAAACTAATTGAATGCCCAAGAGATGCTATGCAGGGGCTCCATGAATTTATCCCTACAGAAATAAAAGCAGAATATATCAATCTCTTAATCAAGGTAGGCTTCGATACTATTGATTTTGGAAGTTTTGTATCTCCTAAAGCTATTCCGCAGCTAAAAGATACAAATGCAGTATTGGAGAAGCTTAATTTGAAAGAAAATGGTACAAAATTATTAGCTATTGTAGCAAATAAACAAGGTATCGAGGAGGCTATAAAACATCAAGAAATAAACTATTTAGGCTTTCCTTTTTCAGTTTCTGAAACATTTCAACAAAAAAACACCAATTCAAGCATTGATGAATCATTAATAAGTGTTGAATACCTATTGAACAAATGTGACAAATCAAACAAAGAAGCAGTAATCTATTTATCCATGGGATTCGGAAATCCTTATGGTGATGAATGGAGCTATGAGATTGTAGAACATTGGACTAGCGAGCTTGCTAAGCGAGGTGCTAAAATTTTATCCCTAGCCGACACAACCGGTGTATCAAATCCCGAAAAAATTAATTATCTATTCCCACAGCTCGTAAATAGCTTCCCAGAGATAGAATTCGGAGTTCATTTACATAGTAATCCTCTTAATTGGCTTGAAAAAATAGAAGCTAGTTGGCTTAGTGGCTGCAGACGCTTTGATAGCGCCCTCAGGGGATTTGGAGGATGCCCTATGGCGAATGATGAACTCACAGGAAATATCGCAACAGAGAGCCTTATTTCATTCCTAGAAGCAAAAGGAGAACATCTTTCCTTAAACATGGAAGCATGGAATGAGGCAATGAAGTATTCGAATAAGGTATTTGGTTAATCGTAGGGACAGGTCGCGACCTGTCCTCTCAAATCCAAGGACAGATCGCGACCTGTCCCTACAGATTATTTCGCCAACACCATTTTAAAATGTTGTATTCCTGCCTCTTCGAATTGATTGCCTGATTTTTCAAATCCAAATTTGGCATATAAAGGCATTGCAGTTAATTGAGCATGCAGATATACATAAGAGGCATCTTCTGGAAGATCTTTAATAACAGAGCCAACAAGGGCTTGCCCTAAACCAATTCCTCTGTATTCTTTTAAAACTGCGAAGCGCTCCAATTTATAACCCTTATCAGTCTTGCGCCACCGAGAGGCACCAGCCGGTGTTCCATCAACTAATCCTATAAAGTGTACAGATTCATCTTCAAATTCCCATTCAAGTTCTGGGGGACAATTTTGCTCTTCTACAAAAACTATTTTCCGGATTGCAAAAACCTGCTCCAATTCTTCATTGGTACTAACTTTTTTAACTTCAATGGAATGATTCATATTTTTAAATTTATTGTAGAATCCTGATTTTCGGATTCTTATTACTATCAAAAAAGGGCCTCAAAAGGCCCTTTTTTATTTATTTAAAGCATTAAAGCTTATCGTTTGCATTCATACAATTGAGATCATCAAATGCATGCGCTAAGCGCTTAACGAAAGTTTCTTCTCCTTTACGTAACCAAACACGAGGATCATAGTATTTTTTATTTGGCGAATCGTCGCCATCAGGACTTCCGATTTGGCTTTGAAGATAAGCTTCTTTAGATTTATAATAATCCTTAATACCCTCCCAATAAGCCCATTGCATATCTGTATCGATATTCATTTTAATTGCACCGTAAGATATAGCCTCTCTAATCTCTTCTTTAGATGAACCTGAACCACCATGGAACACAAAATTGATTGGTTTTTCAGGACTAAGATTAAATTCTTTACGAATATAATCTTGTGAATTTTTGAGAATCACTGGCTGTAATTTAACGTTGCCAGGCTTATAAACCCCATGAACATTTCCAAATGCAGCTGCAACGGTAAATTTATCACTCACCGTGCTTAATTCTTTATAGGCATAAGCAACTTCAGAAGGCTGAGTATATAATTTTGAGCTGTCAACATCTGTATTATCAACACCATCCTCTTCCCCACCGGTAACACCCAACTCAATTTCTAGAGTCATGCCCATCTTTTTCATGCGCTCAAGATACTTTTTGCTGATCTCAATATTTTCTTCAATAGATTCTTCAGAAAGATCAATCATGTGTGAAGAAAAAAGAGGTTTTCCATGAAGAGCGAAGAATTTTTCACCATGATCAAGTAAACCATCAATCCAAGGTAAAAGCTTTTTTGCCGCATGATCTGTGTGTAAAATAACCGCCACTCCATAATGTTCAGCTAGAAGATGAACATGTTGAGCCGCCGATACAGCACCTAAAATGCATGCATTTAAATTATCATTATTTAAGGATTTACCGGCATAAAACTGGGCTCCACCATTAGATAGCTGAATAATTACAGGAGAGTTTACAGACTTAGCTGTTTCCATCACTGCATTGATTGAGTTTGTTCCAATTACATTGACTGCAGGCAATGCAAACTGATGTTTTTTGGCTATTTCAAATAATTCTTGAACTGCATCACCATGCAAAACACCTTTAAATCCTTTTAAATTCATTTTATTTTCAATTTGTTTAACAGCCTCTAATTTACGAAAAAATGGCTTATTTTCAATTAAAATAGCCTACAAATACATCTAAATAGCTTTTTTTTATTCAATATCCACCCGAAAGCATTCCTTTCTTAAATTTTTTGTTTCTTTGTACGTTATACAAATATCCAAAATGGCCTGGTTTAAGAGAGAAAATAAGGGGATTATCACCTCCACTGAGGAGAAAAAAGAAACACCTGATGGGATGTGGAATAAATGTCCATCCTGTAAAAAACCCTTGCACTATGCAGAGCAAGTAGAAAACAAATATGTTTGTCAATATTGTGCTTTTCATTTAAGAATTGGATCAAAAGAATATTTTGAAATCCTTTTCGACAATAATGAGTTTACCGAACTTTTTGCAAATATCCGCTCAGGAGATCCGTTAAACTTCACTGACTCTAAAAAATACACTGAACGATTAGAGGAAAGTTATGCAAAAACAGGGCTTAATGATGCTATACGTGCGGCAACCGGAAAATTAGCCGGACAAGACTTAGTTGTAGCTTGTATGGATTTTAATTTTATTGGAGGGTCTATGGGATCCGTGGTTGGCGAAAAAATTGCACGCTCTATAGATTATAGCATCAAGCATAAGATACCATTTATGATGATTTCTAAATCGGGAGGCGCCAGAATGATGGAAGCAGCATTCTCATTGATGCAAATGGCTAAGACATCCGCTAAATTAGCCCTTTTAAGCAAGGCAAAAATCCCCTACATCTCATTACTTACTGACCCAACAACAGGTGGTGTAACAGCTTCCTATGCGATGCTAGGAGATATAAATATTTCAGAACCTGGCGCTCTAATCGGCTTTGCTGGTCCGAGAGTAATTAAAGAAACTATCAAAAGAGATTTACCTAAAGGTTTCCAAACCTCAGAATTTGTTTTGGAACATGGATTCTTAGATTTCATCGTAGACAGACGTCAGATGAAAGAAAAACTAGGATCATTCCTTAAAATGATATCCTAAATAATTTTAAGGAGTGATAAATTAGATTATCACTCCTTAAAATTTCAAAATAACTAGCTAGACAATTCTTGTAAAGCTGCAGTCAAACTCCGCTCAATCCCTTGTCCCTGATACTCCTCCGCTCCCGGAATTCGATCAGCTTTCATAATTTCTTCTTTTGATTTTCCTGACTTCAGCTCAGCTTTAACAAATGTCAGAAGCTTTTCAAGATAATTTTGCATTGCCCTTAAATCTGCCTTTGTACCTGTTACCTTTTCAGGATCTAATGAATGACCGAAAATAAATAAAGTATCATTATCGTATTTTGCAATGGCCTTTTCCAATACCTCGGTCCAGCTTTGGATATTCGCCCCAGCACTCTTATCAATAAAAGGATAACGCCTATTAAACATCAAATCGCCCATGTGGGCAATATTTGCATTCTCAAAATGAACAATAATATCGCCATTGGTATGTGCTGCTCCAAAGTAGGTAGCCTGAATTTTTTCAGAACCTACTTTCGCTTGCCATTGATCCTGAAATACAGTATCGGCAAACAATTGCTTATCCTCCGATTTTTGTGCAGCAGCAGTCTTTTGGTGATTAACAAGGCAATTAACATGTCCTACAACTTTTTCTGCAAAGCCCTTGAATGCAATATTACCACCAGTATGATCTCCATGATGATGGGTATTTATTAAATATTGAAGCGGCTTTTCGGATGCTTTTTTCAATTCAGCAATAAGGTTCATCGCAGGATTTTGAAATTGCGTATCAACAACAGCCATGCCTCCGCTATTTGATAACCAGGCAATTGTGCCACCCTGCTCTGTAAATATGCCTACATTATTTCTTAAAAGCTTAAATTGATATTTTGGTTGAATTAAGATATCCGCTAAAGATTTATTTTGAGCTAATGCAATCATTCCTAAAGAAAGACCTGCATATTGGATGAATTTTCTACGTTCCATAAAATAATATGATTTTCTAATAAATATAACATAAAAAATCCCGTTTATACGGGATTTTAGAATTACAAAGTACCTGGTTCATGGTTGAACCCTATCGAATGAAGATTCACTCGACCGTGAGAATGATGTTTGAAGCTATATCCGGAACGTAAGCCACCATAATGATGTTTACTTGTTGTTATTTCCTTTAATTTATCCTTGCTTGCATCTTTCTTCTCTGAGCTTGAAAACATGCTTTTTTTCATAAATCCTCCTTCTCAATTACAATAACAATTTACAAAAAAGCTAGGACATTAACAAGAAGAATCGATAGAGATTATCTAATTATTATCGTTTTTAAGAAACATGACATAATTCTTTCACCTTTTCGATAACATAGTCAATTTCTTCCTTAGTATTAAATTTACTGAATGAGAATCGTACTGCAGGCCTATTAGGAATTGCTTGTATTCCATTTAAAACATGAGAACCAATATTTGTCCCGGAGCTACATGCACTCCCCCCAGATGCCGATATTCCGGCAATATCAAGGCTAAAAAGTAACATCTCTGCCATTTCCATTTCTGGGAATGAAACATTCAATACCGTATAAAGACTTTTTTCAGGTTCAGTTTCTCCATTAAATTCTATTCCAGGAACATATTGAATTAACTGTTCCTTCATATAAGTTTTCAAGTTTTGGATATGTGCTTGGTGAGCTGCCATTTCATTATAAGCCATTTCTAATGCCTTAGCTAAACCAATAATACCATACACATTTTCAGTCCCACCCCTCATATTTCTTTCTTGTGAGCCTCCAAAAATCAAAGGATTAATCTTTACGGCATGGTTAATATATAAAAAACCAACACCTTTTGGTCCGTGAAGTTTATGTGCTGCACAAACCAGAAAATGAACTTTTAACTTACTTAAATCATGCGGATAATGACCCATGGTTTGAACCGTATCGCAATGAAAAATAGCATTGTATTGTTCGCATAAATCGCCAACCACTTCTAAATCAGTAAGAGTTCCTATTTCATTATTGGCATGCATCAAAGAGACAAAACTTCGATCATTAGTGCTCAATAATTCTTCCAAATGCTTATAATCAACACAGCCTTTTGAATCTATGTTTACATAACTAAGCTTAATTTCACCACTTTTCTCAAGAGCCTGAAGGGTATGAAGAACTGCATGATGTTCAATTGAAGAAGTAATAGCATGTTTTATGCCGTGATCAATAATCCCACAACGAATAGCCATATTATCTGCTTCTGTTCCACCTGAAGTAAAGAAAAACTCTGATGGAGATGCTTGCAATAGTGATGCAACAGTTTTACGAGATTTTTCTATTAAAGTCCGAACCTCTCTACCATGTGCATGGATAGAAGATGGATTACCATATTGGCTTTCCATCACTTCATACATTGATTTTAAAACTTCTTTATCAAGCGGTGTTGTTGCTGCATTATCTAGATATACGCGCATTTTTATTTTTTAATGTAGAATAATAACCTGCAAATGCCATTGGTTAAAACGAATGCAGGTATGAAGGATATTTATCGCAAAATTAGTGATATTATTTTTATGACTATTCCGTCAGACTCAATATTTCTTTAATATCTGATATAATTTTTTGAGCTAAATTTTCGGCCATTGTCTCTGAGCTTGCTTCCGAATAAATTCTGATGATTGGCTCTGTATTTGATCTTCTCAAATGAACCCATTGCTTATCAAATTCAATTTTCAATCCATCAATAGTGCTATGCGGTTGATTTTGATAACGTTTTTCAACTTCAGCCAATAAGGCATCGATATCCATTTCGGGGGTTAATGTTATTTTATTTTTTGAGATAAAATATGCTGGATAAGAGGCTCTTAATACAGAAACAGTCTGCCCTTTTTTAGCTAAATGAGTTAAAAACAAGGCAATTCCAACCAAGGCATCGCGTCCATAATGCGATTCAGGATAAATAACGCCACCATTACCTTCACCACCAATAATAGCATTGGTTTCTTTCATGGCATTTACAACGTTAACCTCCCCTACAGCTGATGCTGTGTAGGTGCAAGAAGCTGCTTCGGTTACATCTCTTAAGGCGCGAGTAGATGATAGGTTAGACACCGTGTTTCCTGGAGTATGGCTTAACACATAATCAGCAACAGCAACAAGCGTGTACTCTTCACCGAACATAGATCCATCCTCACATACAAAACATAAACGATCTACATCTGGATCAACGGCAATACCTATATCAGCCTTTTTGGCAAGTACTTCACGTGATAAATCAACCAAGTTTTCAGGTAATGGCTCCGGATTATGCGGAAATTCGCCATTGGGTTCACAATACAATTCATGTACCGTATCTACTCCTAAAGCTTTTAGAAGAGCCGGAATAAATATCCCACCGGAAGAATTAACACAATCAATAACTACCTTAAAATTAGCTTTACGGATAGCATCCACATCAACAAGAGGCAATGCCAATACCTTATCAATATGCTTTTGTAAATAAGTATCATCATAAACAACTGAACCTAAATCATTTACCTCAGAATACTCCAAATCAGTCTTTTCTGCTTGTGCTAGAACCCATTGACCCTCAGAATCAGAAATGAACTCACCCTTTTCATTGAGAAGCTTCAAGGCATTCCACTGCTTAGGATTATGGCTGGCAGTTAAAATAATACCTCCACCTGCATGTTCATCAGGCACAGCTAGCTCAACTGTTGGCGTAGTTGAAAGTCCGAGATCAACAACATCTATCCCAATACTTTGAAGTGTTCCTACGACTAAATTTCGGACCATTTCGCCTGAAATTCTAGCATCTCTGCCAACTACAATTTTTTTCTTACCCGTATTAGCAATAACCCACTGACCGTAGGCTGCTGTAAATTTAATAATATCGGGAGGTGTTAAGCCATTACCTGCTTGACCACCTATTGTACCCCTGATTCCTGAGATTGATTTGATTAAAGCCACTTTGTCAATTTAAAGATTCAAAAATAACAAATCCATTGAATACAATATTGTAAAAAGGTAAATGTATATATTTGCATTCTAATTCTGCAAGCTTCATATGCCCAAAAAATGGTTTCAAAACTGGTTTAGTTCACCTTATTACCACATTCTATATCATCAAAGGAATGATGAAGAAGCTGAATTTTTTATAGATAACCTATGTGCTTTTTTAAAACCTCAGCCGGAAGCCAAATTGCTCGATATAGCTTGTGGTCGTGGTAGGCACTCTGTCTATCTTAATAAAAAAGGTTATGATGTTACAGGCATAGATTTATCAAATTCTAATATAAAATTTGCCCAACAGTTTGAAAATGAGAGCCTTCAGTTTCTCGTTCATGATATGAGAAATGCCTTTTACATCAATTATTTCGATATCGCATACAACCTTTTTACCAGTTTTGGATATTTCGAAACCGAAAAAGATCACTTGAAGGCACTTAGTGCATTTAATAAATCGCTTAAAAAATCTGGCATTTTAGTGCTCGATTATTTCAATAGTGAAAAAATTATGCGCCATTTAACGCATCAAGAAGTTAAGCATGTTGATGGAATTGATTTTCATATCAGCAAGAAGGTTGAAAACGAAAAAATTATAAAAAGCATCTCATTTGAGCATAAAAACAAAGAATTTTCATTCAAAGAGGAGGTAAAAGCCTTCAGCAAGAAAGATTTTGAGTCAATGTTTAACCAAAGCGGATTTAAAATTTTAAATCATTTCGGCGATTATTCATTAAATCCATTCGATGAAGTAAAATCTGACCGACTAATATTTATTTGCCAAAAAAACAATGATTGATCAACTAGTTCAATTTGACCGAGATTTATTCTTTGCCATAAATCACGGCCTCAGCAATGGCTTTTTTGATTGGTTAATGCCAATTCTAAGAGACCGCTATACTTGGGTCCTACTTTACCTTTTTATCATCGTATTTTCAATAAAAAATTATGGTAAACAAGGTTTTATAATGATTTTGTTTTTGGCAATGACCTTCGGAATAAGTGATTTTTTATCCTCTTCAGTTATAAAACCAAGTGTTCAGAGGTTAAGACCATGCAATGAAACAGAAATTAAAATTAAGGTGAATAATTTAGTTGATTGCGGTACTGGATATAGTTTTCCATCTTCGCATGCCACAAATCATTTTGCTATAGCCGTATTTTTAATCATGATGTTTTATCATAAATGGAAGATTATTCTACCTATCGGAATACTTTGGGCAGCATCCATTAGTTTCGCACAAATTTATGTAGGAGTACATTACCCAATCGACATCTTAACAGGAAGACTTCTTGGAAGTAGTATTGGACTAGGGATGAGTAAAATTTTATTATCAAACAAATCGTTTAAAACATGGAAATCTGGGAACTGATTTTACTTTTTAGCAGTTCTACGTTGGGTGGACTCGCAATATTTCTGTTTAAAAAAGACAATACCAATAGATTAAAGTTAGTTTTATCATTTAGTGGAGCATATCTATTTGCCATTACAGTATTGCACTTAATGCCTGATGTGTATTCCTCAAATAATCCTCAAATTGGCTTATTTATACTTGGAGGTTTTCTCCTTCAAATTTTCATGGAACAATTTTCGGAAGGGATTGAACATGGTCATATCCATAAACATAGTCACCAACATGTAGTTTTCCCATTTGGGATTATGATAAGTTTATGTTTACACGCATTTCTTGAGGGAATGCCTTTAGCACAAGGGCAACATCAAGAACTTGTTTATGGAATAGCTTTACACCATATACCTGCAGCATTCGCATTAGGAAGCGTTCTGTTGGAAAATAAATTAAGCAAAGGAAAGATATCAGGATTACTAATATTATTTGCGCTAATGAGCCCTTTGGGCTATTGGCTGAGCTTTGAAATAGGACAAGGATCTATTGGGAATATTGAAGTCTATTTTGATCAAATCATGGCTGTGGTAATCGGTATTTTCCTACATATTTCAACTACTATTCTCTTCGAATCTAGTGTAGATCATAAATTCAATTTGAAAAAAATAATTGCTGTCCTGCTTGGAATTGGAATCGCATTAATGGGATTTTTCTTGCACTAAATAGGATAAGTAGATCTTTAAATTTTTATCAATTAATACCTCATTTTATCTAATAAATCACTCAAAATACCAGCATCTGCATTATTAAAATCTTCATTTAGAATCTGATCAAATAATAATTCACCGTCTAATTTTGAAAGTATATTAAGACCCTTAGTGGTAATCAATATATCAACAGCGCGCCGATCATTATTATTTATTGTACGGTCAACCAATTCTTTTTGAACTAAACGATCAACAATTCTCGAAGCATCAGACATTTTATCCAGCATGCGCTCTTTTATTAAATTAATGGTAGCTGGATTAGGACGCTGGCCACGCAAAATACGCAGCACATTGTATTGCTGAAGAGTTATATCATACCTATTAAGTTGTTGTCTTAATAAATTTGTTATCCAGCCATAGGTATAAATCAAATTAACAATCGACTTTTGGTGATTGTTATCAAACTTATTACTGTTAATTTCTTTACCTATTTCCATATTATTTAGTTTTTAAAACCGATTTAATAAAGAACAATTTTCTTACAAAGATATAATTATAATTACTAAGAAATTTATTTAATATTTAAATTAGGTTTTATGGCTTGCCCATATTTCCAGGGACAGTGCTTACATTTATTTTTGCAGCAGGAACCTCTTTTTAAATGGTAGGCTTCTGTGAACACCAGATTCCCATCTTCATCTAGGTAATAATCAATGTTTTCAATGAGCATAGTTTAACAATTTTACTAATAATTTATCTTTAAAATGCTCTTTTAAAAAAGATCCATCACCATGGAGGGTCCAAACCTGTTTGGGCTCAACTTCCTTTAACATATTTATAATATCGTTCCAATCTACATGGTCGGAAATCAGGATTTGTAGATCATTATTTCTTTGAAGGCGCATCCAGCCTGAGGCAAAAGCTCTAACAACATTTTTTGCTCTGATATAGCTATTAAAGGCTAGCGGAGGTACAATATATACTAAATTTTGATCAGGCTGCTTCATTGACTTCCTATTGTATAGCTCATATTTTCCCACATTAAATCCGAAAGATTCATAGACTTTATTGATGCTAAAAATGGAGTGGTGAACGTATGTACTGCGTTGTGGACAATGATCTGTAATAAGTCGTGTAAGCCTTTGAGCTTTACCAAGTGAGTATGCACCTAGCAAGATATTATGATTCATTTCACTAAACTTTTTAATCTCCTCAATAGCATCTGGATGCTGAATAGAAGGATCAGCAAAAGTGGTTTCAGTAATTAAAACATCTGCTTTAACAAATTCAATTGGCTCACAAGTTAGATCATATTGCAACTTATAATCGCCTGTATATAAATACCTTACACCGTCATATTCCATTAATATTTGTGCCGAACCTAAAATATGACCGGCAGGAATAAAACTGATTTTTACACCATTTAAATCAAATGTTTCATTCCAGGTATGGATATAAAAATTTTTAGCTGCCTGTTTTTGATAACGATGTTGCATGATCGCAGCAGTGGCTGCTGTACAATAAACATTTTCATTAGCTCTAACGGCATGATCGCCATGAGCATGGGATATAATTGCCTGATTAACAGGAATCTTCGGATCAAGGTAAAAATTACCAATTCGGCAAAACAAGCCAATTTCATTAAGAATTAGAAAATCTTCAATAATCATAATTGCGACTAATTTTAAGAAATTGTTGATGAAGATCTAAAATTTGAGGTATTAACAAGCGATTTTCATCATTTATAAGAATATGATTTGCCAATTTCATCTTTTGCTCATCGCTAAACTGGCGTTTCATCCTCAACATAATTTCCTCTTCACTGATATGATCTCTTGCTTTAATGCGACTAATTCGGGTAGATTCCGGAGAAATTACCAGAATTGATAGATCGCACATTTTATAGGATTCACTTTCATACAAAAGAGCAGCCTCTTTAAGAATGTAGGGTACTTCTTTTTGTTCTGCAATCCATCTGTCGAAAGCCCTAAAAACAGCAGGATGAACCAAAGCATTTAATTTATTTAGCTGCGATTGATCTTTAAAAACGATGGATGAAATATATGGCCTATTTAGCTGTCCATCAATCGAATAAGATTCTGGCCCGAATGTATTAAGGATTTTATTTTTCAATTGAGAATCAGTCTGCATAATTGTTTTTGCAACATTATCTGCATAAAAAACTGGAATTCCCAATAATTCAAAAACCCTGCAAACGGTTGTTTTACCACTACCAATTCCGCCTGTAATTCCTACTTTAATCATCAATTTGAATAATAAAATCTAAATTTTGCGGTTCAATTTTCACTAATTCACAATAGTCAGGGAATTTACTAATTATCACAGGCAATTGTTTATAGCCCTTTAACTTCCATTTATCTATGTCGGCAGTGACTTCAAAACTACCTCGCTCAACCTCATTATAATTGCCTAATGCGGTCAAAACAGTAATTTTTACTTTATCTGGAAGCAATTTCACATTCCTAAATTCATTATTATTAATTAGCTTGACCGGTACCTCAACAAGCTTTTCAGTAAATTCATCGACAAAAATTTCAATATCAACTACTCGAGGATAAATACTAATATTAGCTTTCAATGGATTCTGAAGTAAGATTTTAGTATTTATATTACTGTTGATATTTTTCAATTCAAGAGTATCGGTAGACCAATATTCGAGCTTATCGAGCTCATTTTGCGGCCCCGAGACTGTTACAAAGGCTGGCGATACTTTAATTTTATCTGAAATGCCATAATGACTTTGAAAACGAATATCAGTATTAACCCGTATTGGGATTTTTTTAAAGACTCGAGAAGAAAAATCGAAATATAGCGTATCGGGATAAATTCCGATAACTTTTTGATTGGATTGAAACTTCCGATTTATACCTGATAATTGGTCTGAAAGATCTATAAAAGATTGTTTTTTTAGTATTCCTAGATTTACATCAACCGATTGGGGCTTAATTCTCAATTTAGAAAACAGTAACTGCCATCCAGTACCTTCAACTTGAAGATTCACAGTATCAGACTGTAATGAGGTAAATGCCTTATTTTCAGGAATATTTACAAAACGAACTAATGTTTGAACTTGATAAACATAGCTATTAGAGAGTGCAAAGAACATCCATGCCCCTACCGCAAATGCTAAGCAGACGAAGAACAAAGAAATTCGGCGACGTTCAATTGGACTAAATTTTACAAATGGCATATCTTAAATCCTGTTCAAATTTAGCTAAAATAAAAACGCCGCTTCAAAAGAAGCGGCGATCATTTAATTTAATTTCTTGATTACTTGACTGTTGTCTGATTTAGAGCTTTAGATGCCTCTAAAGATACCGCAGATTTATCAAAACGAATTTTAGTCCCACTCTCTACCTCAATTAAAAAAGTAGTATCATTCAAATCAACAATTTTACCATGTATTCCTGATAAAGTAATCACTTTATCACCCTTTTTTAACTCTTCAACAAACTTTTTATGATCTTTTGCCTTCTTCATTTGTGGGCGAATCATAAAAAAGTAAAACACCACGATAATTAGCAGCATAGGTAAAAACTGCCCGATTTGATCCATATTCATATTCTATTTTATTTTAGGTTATCATTCCTTAGGTAATACATTACCTAATATATTTAATTCTGTAAGTGTAGGATTAGTATTTGCAGTAATACTAACTACCTTATTTTGCATTCCTGGCTTACCTGTGCTATTGAAAATTACTCTAATTACACCTTCAGCACCTGGCGCTAATGGCTCTTTAGGATATTCTGGTATGGTACAACCACAAGTAGCCGTTGCACTACTAATGATAAGCGGAGCATTACCAATATTTTTAAATTTAAAATCGTAGCTAACCTTCTCCCCTTCTTTAATTTCACCAAAATCATAAACCTCTTTTTCAAATTGAAATGCAGGTACATTGGTATTAGCTACTGTATCAACAGTGCTTGTTTCATTTTGATTTACAGACTCTGTATCTGTTGCTGTTTGATTGTTACATGCCGCCAAAAAAGACGATAAAACTAGGAAATATAAGATTTTTTTCATATATTATTACTGTTATAATAAGCCTTTACCGGTTTTTCTAAGTTTGCCGGCCGACTTCAAATCTGCTAAAATTTTATCTAAAATACCGTTTATAAATGAATTGCTTTTAGGAGTACTAAATTCTTTTGAAATCTCAATATACTCGTTCATAGTTACCTTGATAGGGATAGTAGAAAAATGGATTAACTCAGTAATCGCCATTCGCATGAGCAGAGTATCCATTAAAGCAATTCGTTCTGAGTCCCAGTTTTTAGTTTTCTGTGCAATTAATTCCTGATATTCGGTCTCAAAGGAAATTACTTTTTTCAATAATTCAATTAAAAAAGATTTATCCTCATCCCAATTAGGGCATATTTCAGCGAGTTTGTTCTCCTCAGGGTTTACACTCGAAAAATTCTTGAAAGTTTTAGCTACCAAAGCTTGAAGCACATCTTTATCAACCGACCAGTTTATAAATTTTTCTTCAAAAATTTGCTCAATCCCTGGAGATTTAAGAATCAATTTCTTAAAAATAAACTTAATGATATCCTTATCCTTTTGAATGGTATGATCTGTAAGTCCTAGGAATGTTTTATACTCTTCAGAAGCTTTTAAAGTAATAAAGATTGATTTTCGTACTTCAGGATCAAAATCCCAAGAAATTTTATACTTTTTTACTGCGGCAAGGTATTCAGGATTTTGCTTCAGAGAAGCAATAAATAAATTGTTTTGAATCTTTACACTTGCATTCAAATCTTCTTCTGAAGGCAAAAACTTATTTGCACGCTCTTCAGCATCAATTATGCTGTAATCAGCCACTTCAATCAATAAAGATAGAAGCCAGATATACATTTCATAAACCTTATCAACACTTTGTAGTAAAGCCTTTTCATAGGGTAATATTTCCTTAACCTGCGATTGCTGATATGAATATAATACCTGCAACGCTTTAACCCTCAGATGCCTTCTGTTTAACATGTATAAGAACGATTTTGTGTTTAATAAATCCTATTAAAATTAATAGGAAGCTTTTATTTTTCTAATATCCTCAATTCTTTTTTCAGCAATTTTATTTGCTGCTTCATAAGTTGGAATATTTTCAAGTTTTGATTTTTGTATTACTTTTCTTGTTGCGTCGTAAATATTCTCTGTAATTTGAAGGGTTTTTTTCTTGTTAAACCCTGCAATTTCAGAATAACAGTTGATTAGTCCGCCCGCATTTATCAAATAATCCGGCGCATACATAATCCCCTTCTCCAATAACATATTTCCGTGTATCACCTCATCTGCTAGCTGATTATTAGCAGAACCTGCAATAATTGAACATTTCAAGCGATTGATGGTCTCTGTATTTACTGTTGCTCCAAGAGCACAGGGAGAATAAACATCGATATCAAGATCAAAAATACTATTATTAGAGACGGCAGTTGCTCCATATTTTTGAGCTACCTGTGCTAAACGCTCTTCATTAATGTCACTGATATAAACTTTAGCATTTTCATTTCTAAGTAAAGCAATCAGGTTTTCACCCACCTGGCCAGTCCCTTGAACAGCAATTGATTTACCTGCTAAACTATCATTACCAAATTGTTCTTTCAAACAGGCTTTTATACCCATAAAAACACCTTTAGCAGTCACAGGAGATGGATCGCCGCTCCCACCAATAGACTCAGGAATTCCAGTAACATGTTTCGTTTCCATACGAATATATTCCATGTCACGAGGATTAGTACCTACATCTTCGGCGGTAATAAATGAACCATTTAAGTTTTCAATAAAGCGTCCGAAACGGCGCATAAGTGCTTCCGACTTGTGTAAACGACTATCTCCAATAATTACAGCCTTACCTCCCCCTAAATTTAATCCAGTGATGGCAGCTTTATAAGTCATGCTTCGCGATAAACGCAAAACATCATGCAATGCCTCCGTTTCAGATTTGTATGGCTGCATACGCGTTCCACCTAAGGCAGGGCCTAATGTAGTGTCATGAATAGCAATAATTGCCTTCAATCCCGTACCAGGATCACTACAATAAACTAATTTTTGATGGCTGAAAGCATCAAGCTGACTAAAAACTGAATGTTCATCAAATTGGGATAATGTCATGTTAATTGGAGCTCTTTACCCGACAAAAGTAGTAAAATTTCCAAACTATGACCCAAAACAATGGGCTAATTCAATAAATTTTAAATAAAATCAAGTTTATTTCTAAAGATTAATCGGAAAGATTGATAATTGAAAACAAGCCTAATACATCCTAATTAACAAATTCATTTTTAAGGATTTACACTAAACCCTTCGCAATAATTGGAAAAATCACTGATAAAGAAAGAAAAATACAAGAAAGACAAAGCATTTAATCTGATAGCTAAGACATAAATTCATATTTTTGTGGGATAGCTGCAGCATGAAAGAATTAGCCTACCTCAATAAGTTTTTCTATAAATATCGATGGCGATTTATACCAGGGATTCTATTTGTAATTATTTCTAATCTCTTTGCAGTACTACCAGCACAAGTAATTCGCATTGCTTTTGATCTCGTAAACGAAAATATTGCCATTTATAAACTCTATAATGGCTTTGAAAAACAAGAAATGATCGCTGTGATTTTTGGGCAGAGTTTATTGTTTTTCGGTCTAACAGTACTGGCACTAGCTTTACTCAGAGGAATTTTCCTCTTTTTTATGAGGCAAACCATTATTCTTATGTCGAGGCATATTGAATACGACCTCAAAAATGAGATTTATGAACATTATCAAAAGCTTTCGATGGCATTTTATCGCCGGAATAATACTGGCGACTTAATGAATCGGGTTACCGAAGATGTAAGTAGAGTTAGAATGTACATAGGCCCTGCAATTATGTACACCATCAACACTGCTGTATTATTTATTTTGATAATTGTGGCAATGTTTAATGTTAATGCGCGACTTACTTTATTTTCATTATTGCCTTTACCACTCTTGGCGGTGACCATTTATTATGTACATACCATCATAAATCAAAGAAGCGAAAAAATTCAAGAGCAACTTTCTTCCATGTCGAGTTTTGTTCAAGAAAGCTTTTCAGGCATTAGAGTGGTTAAATCGTATGTGCGAGAGGATGATATCCGTGAAAAGTTTAATCAAGAAAGTGAGGACTATAAAACACATTCGATGAGTCTGGTACAAGTACAAGCATTATTTTATCCAATTATGCTTTTATTAGTAGGATTAAGCACTATTGCGACTGTTTATATTGGCGGAATTGAGGTAATGAAGGGCACCATCTCGTCAGGTAATATCGCAGAGTTTATTGTTTATGTGAGTCAGTTAACCTTTCCTGTAACCTCTTTGGGATGGGTAACATCACTTATTCAAAGAGCTTCGGCATCTCAAAAAAGGATTAATGAATTTTTAAAAACTGAACCTGAAATCACTTCTGTTAATAACAAAGAAATAAAATTAACTGGAAAGATAGAGTTTAAAGATGTGAGTTTTAAATACCCAGATACTGGCATTGAGGCGATTAAAAATATATCATTTAAGGTAGAAAAGGGACAGTTTTTAGCCATAATAGGCCGTACAGGATCTGGGAAATCAACTATTGCGAATTTATTGATGCGCATGTACGATGCTGATCAAGGTGAAATATTAATTGATAATCAAGAGATTAGAGATTTAGATTTAACACATTTTCGGAATCAAATTGGATTTGTACCTCAGGAAGTTTTTCTATTCTCAGATAGCATTTACAATAATATTGCATTTGGTTTATCAGTTGCCGAGCAAAGTCAGGTTGAGCAAGCAGCAAAAGATGCAGCGCTTTACGACAATATTATAGGATTTGAAAAAGACTTTCAGACGATGATTGGGGAGCGTGGGATTAGTCTGTCGGGCGGACAAAAACAACGGCTTTCAATTGCTAGAGCTATTATCAAGGAACCGCAGATACTTATTTTTGATGATTGCTTATCTGCAATTGACACAAGCACAGAAGAACAAATTTTGAATAATTTAGGTCGGATAATGAAGAATAAGACCAGTATTTTAATTGCACATCGGGTATCAAGTATTAAAAATGCCGACCATATTTTAGTGATGGATGAAGGCAAAATAATTGAACAAGGCACACATGAGGCTCTGATTGACTTAAAAGGAAGCTATTTCGATTTATATGAAAAGCAATTATTAGAAGAGCAAATTCCCTAATAAACAGGCACATAGCATCATTAAACAAGGAAAGTTTAATTGCAAATAGCTATTAAAAATTTTTGAATATAAAATATTCTTAGTGCAGAAAAAAAATCAATTTGTAACTTTCCGAATATCTATTATATTTACCCCAAGAAAAAAATAAATCAATGGGAGATTTCGACAACAAAGAAAGAGAAGAGGTTTTTTCGAAGAAGGTAAGAGCCGGGAAGCGCACCTACTTTTTTGATGTTAAAGCTACACGTTCTAACGATTATTATGTAACCGTAACTGAAAGTAAAAAACGTTTGGAAGATGGTGTTTTTATAAAACACAAGATTTTTCTTTACAAAGAAGATTTTGAAAAATTTGCTGAAGGTTTAAAAGAAACGATCGATTATATCAAGGCTAATCAGGAGGTTGTTGAAAAACGATACGAATATTCAGAGAATTATAATGAGCAATCAAAAGCTGATGATGATTTCTCATTTGAGATTTAATACTCAATTTAAGCACTAATTTCGATAGCCCCCCGCTTCAATCATTTGATTCGGGGGTTTATTTTTGCTTATCCTATCCCCAATAACGAATATCAAAGCCTTTAATAAGAGGAATATCAAATGCTTTATAATCTGAAAGAAAAACTCAGAACATAATTTCTATCTTTGCGCCAAATAGAGAAAAGAGGCAAAATCCATAAGATATTGTCTGATCTATTGATTTATATATTTATTCAAATTACGATTCATTCATATGGCATTACAGTGCGGTATAGTTGGCTTACCCAATGTTGGAAAATCAACACTTTTTAATTGTTTATCGAATGCGAAAGCACAGGCAGCAAATTTCCCATTTTGTACTATTGAGCCAAATATTGGTGTAATTACCGTACCTGATCCGCGCTTAACTAAACTCGCAGAACTTGTAAAACCAGTAAAAGTACAACCAAATACAATTGAGATTGTTGATATTGCAGGCTTAGTGAAAGGAGCTAGTAAAGGAGAAGGACTAGGCAATCAATTTCTTGGAAACATTAAAGCTACCAATGCTATTATTCATGTTTTACGTTGTTTTGATGATGATAATGTTATCCACGTAGATGGTTCTGTTGACCCTATCCGTGATAAGGAGATTATCGATACTGAATTACAGTTGAAAGACCTGGATGGTATTATAAAAAGAATCCAAAAGGTTGAAAAAATGGCTAAAACTGGTAATGATAAAGATGCCAAAAGGACTTATGAAGTTTGCAATATTGTAAAAACTCATTTAGAGACCGGAAAATCTGTAAGAACCGCCCCAATTAGTGAAGAAGATAAAGAGTTTATAGCTGATTTAAACTTATTGACTGAAAAGCCAGTGATGTATGTTTGTAACGTGGATGAAAAATCTGTTGTAAACGGAAATAAATATGTTGATTTAGTAAGGGCGGCAGTTAAGGAAGAAAACGCAGAAGTTTTAGTGATTTCAGCACAGATAGAAGCTGAAATTGCCTCTTTAGAGAGCTTTGAAGAGCGTCAAATGTTTTTAGAGGATTTAGGACTTTCAGAATCAGGTGTAACACAATTAATCCGTGCAGCCTACAAACTTTTGAATTTAGCAACCTATTTTACTGCTGGTGTTCAAGAAGTTAGAGCGTGGACTATCACTCAAGGATTTACTGCACCGCAGGCTGCTGGAGTAATCCACTCCGACTTTGAGAAGGGCTTTATCCGAGCAGAAGTTATTAAATATGATGATTTTATCACCCTTGGATCTGAAGCTGCTTGTAAGGAAGCAGGAAAGTTAGGTGTAGAAGGGAAAACCTACATTGTGCAAGATGGCGACATTATGCACTTCAGGTTTAATGTTTAAATATCCATTAAAAAAGAAATATTAATTCCCTCAGGAAAAGGTGCCCATAGTTCAATGGATAGAATTGCAGATTCCGGTTCTGCTGATGGGGGTTCGAATCCCTCTGGGCACACAAAAAAGCCTGTTATTTATAAAATAACAGGCTTTTTCTTTTGTAAACAATAATTTAAACTAAGTTTCTTCCTGCGTTTACTATTCCATAAACTGTACGAATAATCAGCTTATCATAAATTTCATTATGACTATCATCTAAATTTGATGCTTTCAATTGATTAAGCTGTTGAAGAGCATAATGTTGAATAATAACCAATGGCAAGACAATTTTTTCGCGTAGAGCGATTGATTTACGCTCAACGGGGTATTTTTCCATTAAAGAATGAGTGTCAGATACCTCTAGCAATAAATTACGAGTAAGTTCAAATTCATCCCTAATCATCTTCCAAAATGGTCCGAAAGTACCATCATTTTCAAGATATGCTGTTAGTCTAAAATCGGATTTAGACATCGACATCATACAATTATCAATCATGGTCTTAAATTGACCTGATTCGTTGTAAAGTGCTTTTATATCATTAAATAAACCATTATCCTTTGCTTTTTTCAAGGCTGTACCCACACCATAATAACCTGGAATATTTTGTTTTAACTGACTCCAAGCGGTAACAAAACTAATTGCACGAAGGTCTTCAAGCCTTAATTCTGAATCTACATTCCTTTTTACTGGTCTACTGCTAATGTTAATTTGAGAAAGTAGTTTCAGCGGACTATATTTTTCGAGATACTTCAAAAACAAAGGATGCTTTGTAAGAGCAGCAAATACCTCATAACTATCATTTGCCAAACTGGCAATTAAGTCGGTTTGGGCAGCATTTAATGTTTGCTCATTATTAGATGCTAAAGAAGAAACAATACCCGCGTTGATAAGTTGCTCCATATTATAATGAGCACTATCAAATGAACCATATTGACTACTAATTGTTTGTCCCTGAATGGTAAGCTGAATATGATCATTCGCCATATCTTTACCCATAGAAGCATAAAATAAATGAGTTTTACCTCCACCTCTAGCTGGGGGACCGCCTCTACCATCAAAAAACACAAGTTTGACCCCATTATTTCTCGCAGCAGTAGTTAATGCCACCTTGGCCTTTAAAATCGACCAGTTAGCCATCAAATAACCACCATCCTTAGTACTATCTGAGAAACCAAGCATAATGGTTTGCTTATTATTCCGACGCTTTAAATGCTCGCTATAGAAGGGATGAGTATAAAGCACCTCCATAATTTGGCTTGCCTTTGATAAATCATCAATAGTTTCAAATAGTGGAACAAAATCTATATTTAGGGCTTCCTTTTTCCATCCACTCAATAGGAATAACTCCATTAATTGAAGAATATCTGAGGCTTGCTGGCAATTACTAATTATAAAACGATGACATGCCTTCTCCCCACCAGCAAATTGAAGCTTATTAACCAAACGAATAGTATCCAGCGTATCTTTAATTAGAAGGTCTGGCTGATTGGGACAATGAAAATCTAATTCTTTAAATGTGAGTCCGGCAATACGCTCTTCTTCAGTTATTTCTTCAGTCCCTCTTTCAATGCCATTTTGCTTTAAAGCATATTGATGTACATTTCTTAAAATACGGCTATCTTGTCTAATGTCTAAAGAGGCAAAATAGCAACCAAAAAGCTTTACTTTATTGATTAGATCTTCAACTTTATCTAAAAATAAGCCATCATGGACTTCAATAAGCACTTTTTTGATTGCTTCGAGGTTTGTAAGAATCTCAGCTTGTTGATTTTCAGGATTTTCGGCTACGTTAAAACTGTTTTCATAAAACAGATCCTGCAATGTTGAAATATACCCTTCCACTCCACGGAATGTAACACGCCTCTTTAAATTACGAAAATCGCGGTAGTAACAACGGAAAAGTATTGTCCTTAATAAAGCTGAAACAGTTTTGGTGCTTTCTGTAGTCACATTAGGATTACCATCACGGTCACCACCAGGCCAAAAACCCAATTCTATAAACTGGGCTGCATCCGAAAGATCAAACTCCTTGTCAATTTGCGATTGAATACTTGAAGTTGTTTGATAAAATACATTTTCAAGAAACCAGGCAAGACTAGCTGCTTCATCTACAGGGCTTGGCTTGTTTTTATTGAAGAATGGGGTCTTCCCAAGTTGTTTTAACAATAAATTGATTGAATTAATGTCGTTTTGCTTCAAGGCTTCAATCAAATCGGTAATAATAGCTAAGACCGGACCAGGATAAAACTGTGTTGGATGTGCTGTTAAAACAAGTCTAAGTGAGAAATCTTTCAGCTTATCTTTAATTTTTTTGTCGATTGCTGGGTTTGAAGCAGCCTGCTGAAAGAGTGAATTTAAAGAACCTGTATCTTCAAATCGGCCAGTCTTATTAAAAGAAGCATCTTCAACCGCATCAAATAGAACCACCTGACGTTCAATGTATTGAATGAATCGAAATAAGAGATCAAAGCGATCGGCGGCATGAACGTATTGCTCATATTGACCGAAGAAACTTTCAATAATATCTGTGGGACCGAGTTCAGATTTTACCCCCTCCTCACAATGGGAGGTGAAAAACGGTAATAAAGTCCCGGTATGCTTAATCTGATAAAATGGTAATGTCAGAAATAAACTATTATAAAGTTCAAATCTGTTTACCACTTCATTGGTAAAAATTGATTCTTTTTCGCTTAGCTTCATTTAAATTCTATTCTATGGCCTAACATGCAGCCCATATACAAAAGTGCAATATTTATAACAATTATTAAATATTAATTGATAAAATATACCAAAATTGACTATTTATTGAATAATTAATAAAAATAATCGTATATTATAGAGAATTTTATTTTCAGAACCATAAATAATGAGGAAGAAAAAATCGGTCAGTATTATTGAAAAAGAAGATTGAAGTAGCAATAAAAGCCATGCGTTTTTATTGTAATTCTCTAATTTTCAAACTTCTAAAAGACACTTCATCACCATGATCCTGAATCAATATTTTACCATTGGGAGCAAAGCCAAAACCTTTAACCTCCTTAAACTTACTTTGGGATAGCATTTCTTTAAATTCCTTTGAGGAACGATCAAATTCAAGAACTTTATAAGCATTTAACCAATGTTCTACTTTATTATTGGGATAAACACGTATCATAGCCTGATTCCATTCTCCATTCTTTTTAAGCGAGGCAGGGATTTTTTGAGCTGCTATAATATCATATAATGAGGCCAAGGTTCGATTACCTTTAATTCCCATTTTAGCATCTGTATGTTTCTCATCATCCAAAATTTGATACTCTAAGCCAAGCAAAGAGCCATTATAATCATTTACGAAATATTTTATTCCGCTATTAGCCCCCTCAGTTAATTTGAAATCAAACTTCAATTCGAAAGAAGTATATTTCTTTTTTGTGGTGATATCCCCACCCAAAGCAGGCTGACCGACTTGATCCTTTTCAACGCTTAAAACACCATCCTGGATATTCCAACCCTTTTCTGGGAATACATTCTTATTGGCTTGAGTCCAGCCCTTATTCATTTTTCCATCCCATAATAAGCGATAGCCTAGATTTTTTTCCTCTTTAGAGAGATTATTAGGCAATGTATTTACCACAAAAATTGAGCTTGGTGGAGATGGCTTTAAGTTTTTGGTCTGTATTCTGACGTTTTTCCATCTAATTTGTCGCCCAGCAGGCTCAGAATTAGGAATAGAATGAACTTGCAAAGCAATAAATCCCTTTTGTGTTTCGGCGTCAATTAAATGCGCTACAGGAATACCATTTAACCAAGTTCTAATACTATTTCCAATACATTCAATTCGATATTTATTCCATTCGTTATTCTTAAAAGCTGTTTTTGCTTGAGGATGTAATTCTAAATTATAAAGCCATCCCCTACGCGCTTCATCGTAAATACCACCACTCCAGGCGCGCGATGAAGGATCAACTTCTACCTGATAACCATGGACTCTCCCATTTTGATAATCCTTTTTGCTCAAACTTCTAATTTGAATGCCTGAATTCATCAGTGGATTAACGAGCAATTCGACTTCCAAAATAAAATCATCATATTCTTTTTCGGTAGAAAGGAAGGTGTTAGGCGTGCTAGAGACCGTTGTTCCGATTATTTCACCATTTTGAATTGAATAAGTAGCCTTTCCTCCTAAAATTTTCCAATTATTTAAATCCTTGCCATTAAACAAATATTCCCATTCAGCATTTTTAGATTGAGCAAATACATTACATGATATTAAAATCAGGATGTAGATCAGAAATTTAGACTTCATATTTATTATTTTTATTAAATGTACAAAATCAATGTAATGAAATTTATAAAAATATCTTAGATTCATTCAAAAAGAAAATGAAAAAATTAATTTTAGCAGTCTTAATTCTTGTAGGAAGTTCTTGTGCTACAATCAAGCAAAAATCTAGCAATTCAGGACAAAAAGAGCTTAAAATAATGAGCTACAATATCCACATTGGAAATCCGCCAAGTAAACCCAAATTAATTGATCTAAATTCAATTATAAAGGCAATAAAAGCTGAAAATCCCGATTTAGTAGCACTACAAGAAGTAGATGTAAATACAGGTCGCTCAGGCAAAATAAACCAAGCTGAAATCATTGCTAGGGAGCTCGGAATGAACTTTTTCTTTGCCAAAGCCATTGATCATGATGGTGGCGATTATGGAGTATGCATTTTATCCAAATATCCAATCAGTGAAAGCAAGATTCATCGATTAACAACAGTCAAGGAAACTGGAGGTGAGCCTCGAGTATTAGCGACTGCCAAAATCCATTTAGAAAATGGAGATTTCATACGATTTGGATCTACCCATTTAGATGCACAAAGAGAACCTAAAAATAGGGCTATCCAAATTAAGGAGATTAATCAAATAGCAGAAGAAGAAGGACTGCCATTTATCATTGCAGGCGATTTAAATGCGGAGGAAGAATCAGCTGAGATAAAACAGTTTGATCAAAAATTTACTAGAACTTGCCAAAACTGTGATCCTACATTTCCGGTAGTAAGCCCAAATAAAACCATTGATTTCATCGCGTTTAAGAAGGGAAATGCATTTATAACTGTTAAACACTATGTAGTGCAAGAGCATTATGCATCTGATCATTTACCTGTGGTAGCGATATTAAAATGGTAATATAAGGGTATAAATTACTTTAGCAAAAGCATCAAATCATGTTATATACAATCTTAAATTTTAGTCATCTAAAAAGACAAACTCTCTAGGATGACTAAAATGAGCTTATTTATTAAAAGCAGCTTATTTAATTGCTAATTGAGTGTAAAGCTTATCAATATCTTTAGTGTCAATCTTCATTTCTACTACGTATTTTTTAGCTACACGAGCATATTTAATTGCCTCAGGTATATTCTTAAGTTTTTGGTATAATTTGGCTTGAATAAAATTAGCTTCATAATTATTATTCAACTGTAAAGAGCGATTCATCCAGCCACTAGCAATTTTCAAATCACTTGTTGAACTGATGTGACGCACATAATTTTTAACGATATCATTGATTTTAGCCGCATCGTTCCAAAGCATTTTAGAAAGCATTTTCTTTGCTACAGCATTATATTTAGGCCAATCTTTTAAATTCTCATATAATTGAATATCGTATTTAAAGGCCAATGAATCAATATTCACTTTCATTACATTACGAGCAAAATCTTTATTTTTTGAGTAATTAGCAGAATCCAATTTTGCAACATCGTTTTTCAATGATAGATTAACCGCACTATGGAGTTTAGTCTCTACCCTTGCTTCAGTAAAAATCTGAGCGAATTCCTTTCTGTATTTTAGAACAATAGGCAATTCCTTTGATTTGAGATCAGTTACTGCATAGGCTAATATTCTCCAATTCAGCTGACTTACCATTTGTTGCTCATTAAGGGAGCTTAAATATTGAGAAGCAATTTCAGCTGTTTTATTCTTCTCGATACCGCGGCGCAAACCATTTAAATAAGCTAAACATTTTGTCCCGTTTAGTGGATCACTTTCAAATTGAGCTTTTAAAAAGGGTAATTGCAATCTTGGATTCAAAGATTTTTTAGCTTCAACAAGGAAATCTGTTTTATTTATCTCTCCTACTGCATTATACAGCATGGTTTCAGTTGTATCAACAAATATAAAAGCAGGGAATGAAACTACCCCAAACTTATCCATAATAACCTTAGATTCAGGCTTATCTGCATTTATCTGCAAATTAACATAATTTGCATTCAGCGTCTCTATCACATTTGCATCGTTTAATACTGTGGTTTTCATAACGTTACAATGCGGACACCAATCTGCATATACCATAATCATCATTTGCATATTGACTTCCTTTGCTTTTTTTAGAGCTTTTGGATAATCATCACTTATAAAGTCAATTTGAGATTGAGCATTAGAAATATTTGAAATAAACAGTAACAAGAGAAATAGAAATGATTTTATATAAAATTTCATTTCAGATTTAGTTTTGATAGCCATAGGTAGATAAATAGTATTGCTTTTGAGTATAAAAGGAATTGATTTTTTAACGATAAGCTAAAAATCTTCCTTAAATTTTTACAAAAATATTAAATCTTAGGCAAAATAATAAATATGAAGCTAATTATTGATTAGCATCTCTAACTTGTCTAATCATTTTGGCGTCTATTGGTGTAGCATGACTTGAGCCTAAAGAGCGTATATAGGTTAAAATATCAAGCAAATCTTCATCTTTCATAAATCCAAAAGCTGGCATTGCCGCATCATATTTAACACCATCAATTATTGCTGGTCCCTTGGAACCCATTAATACCTTTTTAATTAAGTCCTTAGGATTCAAAACAATAGTTTGAGAATTTTGCAAAGAAGGAAAAACACCTTTCAGTCCCATTCCATTTTCTTTGTGACAAGAAGCACAATATTGAAGATAAAGAGTCTCACCCTTCGAACCAGGAGGCAATGAAGAAAGTAGATTTTGAGGATCGGATTTGCTTAAACCAGAAATTTTAATAATTCTATCATCTTCAGGTTTTGGGAAGCCCGCTACAGGATTCCAATCGCGGTTACTAGTAGCTAAATATATATCTCCAGCAGGAGAAACACATAAATCACGTATTCTACCGAATTTATTTTCAAAATAAACTTGCTGTTCAATTATGCTTTTACCCTCACTATCAAGTTTTAGGGATCTTAAACTTTTACCCTTTAAAGAAACCAGAAGCAATGAATTAATAAGTTCAGGAATTTTACTTGATGAATAATAATCGAGACCTGCCGGACCAATTGTTGGAGTCCATGCCAATAATGGATCTACCGTATTATTCAATTTTTTAAACGCAGATTCGGCATCACTTTCGGCAAAACCCTGAACGGTTGGCCATCCATAATTTCTATTTTTAAGGATTAAGTTTACTTCATCATCATTGGTATCGCCATGCTCGGAGGTGTAAAGTTGACCACTTGAAGAGAAGGCCATTCCCTGAATATTACGAAAACCCCATGCCCAAACCGGATTGCCCTGTATCGGATTGTCCTTAGGAACCGTGCCATCTATATGCATTCTTAAGATCTTGCCATTCGGCGTAAGTGGATTTTGCGAATCTACCATGCTTAAAGCATCGCCTGTAGCCCAGTAAACAAGACCTTTATGGACAGTAATTCTAGAGCCATTATGACCTAAAGCTGCAGGAATTTCCATTAAAACTTTAGGTAGAATGAGGGTGTCGTTTTTCCAGGTATATCGAACCAATCTTGTTTGTTTCTTATTGTCTTTTTCGATGGTATAATTCAAAAAAATGTATGGGAATTTCTTCATGTCTGAATGAAGAGCCATGCCAAGTAAGCCAGAGGTTCTTAACTGCCAAACATCAGTCAATTTAAGCAAAAGCTCCTTTTTGCCTGTATTTGGATCTACCCTACTGATTAAACCTTCCTGTTCGGCAATCCAAATTTTATTGTCTGGCCCCCAAGCAATTTCCCATGGCACAGTTAAATTAGTAGCAACAACAGTCGTTTGTGTTGTATCTGAAAATTGATTACCCAAAGGACTTTTGGTTAATTTTGAAGGCAAAAATCCAAGAGAAAAAAAGGCAATGGCGATAAGCAAGATGGAAAATAGATATTTCATTAGGATGGAATTTTAGCGATTAAAATTATTGTATCATTAATAAATTAATTAAAAATAGACATTTTAAGGTGTTTTGAAACATTTGATAATGTTATTTATTTTTATTATATTATGAAAAGGTTTTATCAATAAAAATTCAGAAGCCAGAATCAAATAAAAAAATATTAATTTTAGGATATAGTTTTGTCAGAATTAAATTTTGCTTAAAAAATATAGTCATCCTTAATGGATAGAAGAAGTTTCCTGAGTTCTAAAATTAGAACCTCTGTATTTCGAACAAATGCTAGCTTATTTCCGTACTCTCCGCCCCTAGGAAATTCGGAGATTAGCCATTTATTGAAACGAATTTTATTTGGTGTTAAGCAATCAGACCTTGCCAAATTAAAAGGCAAGACTTTAGACGAAATTCTTGATTTGCTATTAACCGAAGAACCTAGTCCGCAAGCGCCCGTAAATAATTACAATGACACATCATATACCGATCCAAATGTTCAATTAGGACAAAGTTGGGTGAATGCTCCGCTTGACGGAAATAATACTTCCCGCAGAAATGCTTCACTTAAATCATGGTGGACTGGCCTGATGCTAAATCAAAGCACCTGTATTCATGAAAAAATGGTCTTGTTTTGGCATAATCATTTTGCCACTGAAATATTAGACATTAATGACCCAAGGTACTCTTATAAGCATCACATGCTACTTAGAAAATTAGCACTTGGCAATTTCAAAACTATGGTAAAAGAAATAACCCTAGATCCTGGAATGCTAAAGTACCTAAATGGTTATCTAAATAATAAAACCTCTCCTGATGAAAATTATGCGAGAGAATTGCAAGAATTATTCACTCTAGGAAAAGGACCTAAGTCAAATTATACCGAAAATGATGTTAAACAAGCCGCTAGGGTTCTTACAGGATATACTGTTAACTCCACAACTATTAGTTCTTCATTTGACCCAAATAAGCATGACAGTGGAGATAAACAATTTTCAGCGTTCTACAATAACGCAATAATCAAAGGAAAAACGGGTGCGAGTGGAGCGACAGAACTTGACGAATTGATAAATATTATCTTTCAACAAACTGAAACAGCACTCTATATTTGTAGAAAACTATATCGATTTTTCATTTATTATGAAATAGATGATGCAACAGAGGCCAATATAATTGCACCACTAGCTACTATTTTCAGAAATAGCAATTATGAGATAAAGCCTGTATTAAAAGCACTATTTAGCAGTGAACATTTTTTTGATCCAGTAAATAAAGCTTGTTTAATAAAAAGCCCCATTGATTTTTGCATAGGCTTAAGTAGGGAGTTCAATATAATATTTCCGCAATCTTCTGATGTAGTAAATCATTATTTCATGCATGATTATATTCGTACTCAAGCTTCAAATATGCAGCAAAATGTGGGAGACCCTCCAAGCGTTGCTGGTTGGCCTGCCTATCATCAAGAACCTCAATATCATGAAATCTGGATTAATGCAGACACACTTCCACGACGCAACCAGTTTTGCGATACAATGATTTCAAACGGATATACGAGAAATGGTAAAAAAATAAATATTGACATAATTTCTTTTGTTGATAACTTACCAAACCCTTCTGATCCAAATACTTTAATAGACGATAGCTTATCACTTATTTACGCTATAGAAGTTTCCCCAGAGGTAAAAGTCTTTCTAAAGAGTATTTTGCTTTCGGGACAGTTGACTGATTCTTACTGGACCGGTGCATGGAATGCTTATAAGTCGAATGTTACTGTTGCTGCCAATAGAACAATAGTTTTAAGCCGATTGCAGGCTATGTATAAATATTTAATGAACCTTCCGGAATACCAGCTATCATGAAAAGAAGGGATTTTTTAAAAAACACAGCACCTGCTGGAATTTTATTTCCTGCTCTTATCAATGGCTTTACTTTTAAAGCTTTCGCAGAGTCTCCACTAGTTTCGGCCCTTACGCAGGCTCCAACAGAGACTGATCATGTGCTTGTTATAGTTCAACTGAACGGAGGGAATGATGGTTTGAATATGGTTATCCCATTTGACCAATATGATAATTTGAGTAATGCTCGTTCTAATATAATTATTCCTAAAAATAAGATACTTAAGTTGAATGGTACAAGCTTTACAGGTTTACATCCTTCAATGAAAGGGCTGCAAACTCTATTCAATGAAGATAAACTTAATATCGTTCAATCAGTAGGCTATCCACAACCCAATTTTTCACATTTCAGAGCTACCGATATTTGGCTAAGTGCATCTGATTCGAACCAAACAATTAATTCAGGATGGGCTGGCCGCTATCTTCATGAAGAATTCAGTGGTTTCCCAACGGGATATCCAAATACTGTTATGCCTGACCCCCTCGCTATTCAGATTGGATCATTTGTATCACCAGCTATGCAAGGCCCGGCCGTAAATATGGGTATGGCTATATCTGACCCAGTAAATTTCTATAACCTAATAAACGGGATACAAGGAACCGCGCCAAATACTAGAGGTGGAAAAGAATTAACCTATATCCGCCAAATTGCACAACAAACTCAGCAATATGGTTCCGTAATTAAAGCAGCGGCAGCAAGGGTAACAAAACAATTTTCAGGTTATCCTACAGGAAACACGCTAGCAGATCAATTGAAAATAGTAGCGCGATTAATTGCTGGTGGCTTAAAAACAAGAATTTACATGGTAAGTCTGGGCGGTTTCGATACGCATGCACAGCAAGTTAATGCGAATGCAACTGAAACTGGTGCCCATGCAAATCTGATGCAGAAAGTTTCTGAAGGAATTAAGGCTTTTATGGATGATCTTGAATTTCTAAATTCAAGTAAAAGAGTAATTGGTATGACATTCTCTGAATTTGGAAGACGTATCAAATCCAATGCTAGTGGCGGTACCGATCATGGAGCAGCAGCCCCCCTTCTCGTTTTCGGGCATTATGCTCAAAATGATATCACTGGAACTAGTCCCATAATTAATTTAAGCACTGGAACTGCAGATAATATACCCATGCAATATGATTTTAGGTCGATATATGCATCTATCCTCCAACAATGGTTTTGTGTTCCTGAGCGGACCCTTGAAAATGTAATGCTTAAAAATTTTCAAAATCTGCCACTAATTAAGAAATCAGCTCCATGTATGTCGAGCAAACCAGATTTAATTGTAGAAAGTTCAGGGAAAAATATAATTACCAATTATCCGAACCCATTCCAAACATCCACAACTATCTCTTACGAAAGTAATGGAGGACATACCTTAATTCAGGTATTTAATACGGAAGGAAAACTAATTAAAACTCTGGTAGATAGTGAAATTAATGGGGGGATGCATAAAATAACTTTTGAAAATGAGGGATATCCACCTGGTATTTATTATGCTCGACTTCAAAACAAAACTCTACAGCAGATTAGAACCATGCTTCTTGTTGAATAAACTTAGAACAAATCAATCATTAGTCGATGAAAGCTTAAAAAGCTTAAAGATATTAGTATTTAATGATGGGGATTTATTATTTATCAAAGAGATAAAATCGACTCAGCTGCTAGCCTTCCACTTTTAAGCGCGGCATTTATAGAGCCGTTTAGTAAATGATCGCCACAGATAAAAGTTGAATCGCTTAAGCGGATAGTCGAGGAATTTAAATCATTCGTAACATGCTTATTTTCAGGTAGCGCATAGGGAATGACATATGTTTTTAGATGCTTCCAATCTACACAATCTGGATACCAGAATTTGAGCTCTTCTTTAACCTTTAATTCCAATTCAGCATCATTATAAGCACTACAATCCTCAATTATAGAAATAGAAATCAATGACTTACCCTCTGGAGCATAATGCTTAGAAACATTAGTCATTACTGCCATATTATTGACAAGTTTATTGGGATTTGCGTTCAAAGCAATCAATTTTTGATGATATGGTGCCTGATCAGCCGAGAAATATAGACATGTCACTGATTTTTTGCCCTTGTTTTGCGTTATAAAGGGCTCTGGGATATTATCGGCACTAGTTGCGATCAAGATGGTGTTAGCTTGGTACGCCTTGCCTGAAAGCGTTAAAACATCATTCCCGTTTATGCTCTTTACGGATTCATTTAAAATAATATCTTCAGGATTTATTCCCGAAGCTAATTGCATCGGAATCATTCCCATCCCTTTTGCAGGAATCGCCGTATCGGATTCACTAAACATTTTAAACACAAACTCAAACATCCGAGAGGAGGTATCAAGCTTGTTTTCTAAAAAAATTCCACTTAAAAATGGGGTAAAAAAATTGGCGATAATACGCTCACTAAAACCCGCATTTTTCAAATAATTTAGTGTAGTAATTTCAGTATTGGTGAATATCTCATCAATACTCGAACCTGCTAACTTCAATCTTAGTCCGAGGAGTTTAATCTTATCAAAAAAACTACCGACAGGTGAATTTAAAGTTTTTAAAAGTGAAGAAGGTTCACGTAGCGGATCACCAATTTGATCAATACCTGAATGATTTAGAATAATTGAACCCGGACTAAACGACTGTAAATCAAGGGCTTTATAATCAAGGAAATGTTTAGCTTCAGGATATGCTGTTAAAAGCACTTGGAAACCTCGATCTAGTAAAAAGCCATCTATTTGATCTGTTTTAAGCCTACCTCCTATTGCATCAGAAGCTTCAAGAATCTTAAAATTACGGCCAGCACTTTTAAGCACACGCGCAGCACTAAGTCCAGCCAAACCCGCCCCAATTATTAAAACATCTGTCCTAGAGTTTGTCACCATTTTGAATCTTGAATCCTGATTATTGAGAAAACTTCGCGTAAGCTAACCTTGCTAAATGCGAAGTGGTAAAATAACTATCCAATCCGGCAACAGTTACCGTACCTGCTTTTAAATGATCTACATAACCATCGCTCTCTAAAATGCTATCATCCATCGAAACATGAACAATTTCCCCAATTAGCATTTTGGTATTGTTAATTGAAATATCTATCAATTCTCTCATTTCCAGAGCAATTTGAATGCTCGACTGAGCTACAAAAGGTGCTTTAAAACCTTCTATATAAAACTCCTTAAAACCGCAAGGCTCAAATTCGGAATATCCCGAGGGGAACCTAGCGCTTGTTTGATGAGCTTGTTCAAACCACTCAGGTAAGACATTATTCAAGGTGTACTGCCCTGTTTTTTTAATGTTTTCTAGGGAGTCATGATCATCTCCATCTGGCCTAAAAATCATGCCTAACAAGGCTGGATTAGCCCCTAAATGAAAAACTGAGTTAAATAAAGCTAGATTTGTTATCCCCGCAGGACTGATAGTCCCGAGCATTTGAAGACATTTATAACCCGGCAGACTATTGATAAAAGTCGTACGAAAACGTTTCTCCATCACAGAGATATGATCCCGATTGATATTCATGATTTAAAGCGTTTTTAAAGAGCTCATTCCACCATCAACACCGAGTACTTGTCCGCTTATCCAAGAACTTTCATCCGACAGTAAGAATGAAATTGCAGAAGATATATCTTCAGGCGTTCCAATTCTACCTAGAGGATGGCGTTTAGCGGATGCTTCACGTTTATCAGGCGTGCTTAAAAGACTTGCAGCCAATGGCGTGTCTGTTAATGAAGGAGCAACCACATTAACGCGAATTTCTTGAGATGCAAACTCTGCCGCCAATGAAATTGCTAATCCCTCTACCCCACTTTTTGCTGAAGCTATACTTGCATGATAACTCATACCCGTACGTGCTGCAACCGAGCTAATTAATACGATTGATGAAGGTTTTGCGCCTCTCAAAGCACGATAAGCCTGTTGAATGGTTTTTGCCGCACCTACCACATTTAAACGATATTCTGTAATGAAATCTTCTTCCGTTAAACGACTAAATGGCTTTAGCGTAATGCTTCCAACGGAGTAAACTAAACCGTGTAATTGTTCTGGCAGACTATCAGCTAAAGATGCACCTTCGGCTAAAACATCAAAAGGAATATGAATTGTCCCTGCTGGCCATTCCGAAGAAGTATTTCTGCTGGCAGAGTAAACTTGGGCGCCTTGAGCGGCTAGCGACTTCACTAAAGCGAGTCCCACGCCCGAACTACCACCCACCACCAATATATTTTTACCTTGAAAATTCATTATCCAATGTGTTTTAAAAATTCATTCCTTGTATCAGGCAATAAAAATTTACCGCAATATTCAGCCGTTACTGTTGAGCTATTTACATCACGAATACCTCTAGAAGAAACACAGTGATGATGAGCATCGATGATAACTGCCACATCTTCAGTCCCTAATGCTTTCTTCATTTCATTCGCTATTTGAATGGTCAACCTTTCCTGAACCTGAGGTCTTTGGGAGTAATATTGAACAATTCTATTCAGCTTTGAAAGTCCGATAACCTTTCCATTGCTGATATATGCCACATGCGCTTTACCTGTAATTGGCACAAAATGATGCTCACAATTACTGTACACTGAAATATTACGTTCAACCAGCATTTGATTGTATTTGTACTGGTTTTCAAATAAAGTTGGCAAAGGTTTTAGATCTGGGTTTAAACCACTAAAGATCTCTTTAACATACATTTTAGCTACCCTTTTTGGAGTATCCTTCAAGCTATCATCAGTCAAATCAAGACCTAAAATATCCATGATTTGAGTGAAATGCTTGGTTATAAGTTGAATCTTAGTTTCATCATCCATTTTGAAAGCATCAGGCTTCAGTGGAGTATCAAATGAGGTAGAAATATGCTCATCAGAAATCAGATCCAAAAGTTGATCTTCGGCACCGATTAGACCTCGTAGCGTATTGTTTTTATCCATTAGTAAATTTGGGTGTTAAATGAGCACAATAATAAAGGTAATGTTTTGATTTCAAGTTGTGCTTAGGTCGATATTGTGTCATATTGTAGGATTGTAAAAACAATTTGACAGTGCAAAGATTTTATTCAAAAATCAAATAATTGCATAGAAACACCACTCATGAAGAATTAATAAGAAATTGCATTTATTAATGGCAATACAATAAACAATTATACCTTTGTATTCTCGACTATATTGTCACAAGCATTACCCTCTATTTCTAATGTCAAAATTAAATTCTCGTGATAAATTTCTTGATCTGTCAGATTACGGCAGATCGGCAGGAAAATTATTCGCAAACTCAATAAGCCATACTCGTATTACTCCCATTCATGTCACATTACTTTTTGGGGTATCCGGACTTATTGCTATTTATTGCATCATTCAAGGCTTTTATTGGTGGGCATCCTTTTTTATCATCTTAAAATCGATTATTGATGCTGCAGATGGAGAATTGGCAAGAATTAATCAAACGCCATCTTATACTGGCAGATATTTAGATAGTGTTTTCGATATCATCTTAAATTTTTTAATATTTACCAGCATCGCCATGGTAACAAAAACGAGCTTTTACTATGCATACATAGCATTTTTTGCCGTTCAATTGCAAGGTACTCTATATAACTATTACTATGTTATTTTGAGAAATATGTCGGAAGGTGGTGATACAACCAGTAAAATATTTGAATATAAAGCACCGCGAGCATTACCGGGTGAGAAACAAAGTTCTGTGAACATCCTATTCGCAATTTATTACCTAGTTTATGGCTTTTTCGACAAGATTATTCATGTTTTAGACCCAGAGGCTTATAAAGTTAAGAGCTTCCCATCATGGTTCATGTCTTTGCTTTCAATCTACGGATTAGGCTTTCAATTACTAATTATAGCCATCATGCTGCCATTAAATTTAATTGAATACATTGTGCCATTTTTTATCATTTTCAGTGTATTTATTTTCATTTTAATTGGGATAAGAAGGTTTTTTCTACGCTAATTACAAGAAATATTAACCGATAAAATCTGAAATACTATATTTATTGAATAAATATTTAAGAAAAATTAATTCATGAAAAAATTATCACTTTTTATCATCTTTTTCTTCGCTACTGCAATTCTTTTCGCTCAAAATGAAAAAAATATCAGCGCTCAGACCCCTTTTAAGAAGGAAATTGAGAAGTTAAGTAAAAACGATAAGATTCAAAAAGCCTTTACAATCATTCAGGAATTAGAACCTAGCAGCATAAAAGAGCTCATTGAGCTTACCGAAATACCTGCCCCTCCATTTCAGGAGCAAAAAAGAGCGGAACATTTCAAAAAAATGCTGGAAGCTGCAGGAATAGATAGCATTTGGATTGATGAAGTGGGTAATGTTATGGCCCTAAGAAAAGGAAGCGGAAATGGCAAAACTGTCCTGATTGATGCACATTTAGACACTGTATTTCCTATCGAAACAGACGTTACAGTAAAAATGAAGGGGGATACACTTTATGCACCTGGAATTGGTGATGATACCCGCGGATTAAGTATGATGCTTACCATTTTAAAAGCCATGAATAGCGCTTCAATTAAAACAGAATCTGATATTTTATTTGCTGGCACTGTTGGTGAGGAGGGTTTAGGAGATCTTAGAGGCATCAAAAACATCTTTAAACAAGGAGCTAAAAAAATAGATTCACATATTGCTATTGATGGTGGCGACATAAACCGGGTGGTTAGTAGCGGACTAGGATCATTACGTTATAAAGTGACTTTCAATGGTCCCGGAGGACATTCTTTTGGTGCCTTTGGATTAGCAAATCCGCATCATGCCATGGGAAAAGCAATCGATTATTTCAGTACTGTGGCAGGTGATTTTGTGAGTACGGGACCAAAAACCACCTTCAATGTGGGACGTATTGGTGGTGGTACATCAGTCAATTCTATTCCTTTTGAAACATGGATTGAAGTTGATATGCGCTCTTTGAGTCCCGAGAAATTAATAGGAATCGAAAAAATATTAAAAGAGCAGATGAATAAAGCCTTGAACGACTATAATTCTAAAGTTCAAAAAGGTCCGAAACTTAGTTTAGTTTTCGAAAAAATTGGTGAACGTCCTTCAGGCCTTCAAGAAGAAAGCTTAGCTATAATCCAAAGAGCAGCTGCAGCAAATGAATTCTTTAATCGTACAGCAAAAATTGGCGCTGGATCAACAAATTCGAATATTCCCATTTCATTAGGCATTCCAAGTATTACGATTGGAAGAGGTGGAAATAGCGGAAATGCACATTCACTAGACGAGTGGTGGATTAATGAGAAAGGCGATGAAGCCATAAAATTCGGCTTACTATTACTTATTGCCGAAGCGGGTTTATCCAAATAAGCCATTTTATTCATCATGCTTGAGAATATTATTTTCAAGCATGATCATATTCCTCAAAGCAAGGCTTGATAAATATCATAGATTTTGCTAGTAATTATCATCTAGCCATTTAGTTAAAAAATGCAAATTGACCCAAGAAAAAAACAAGGTCAATGAAGTATTCAAACAAAACTATTTTAAGATTTTACCAGCTTTTAGGTAAGATATTTTACGCTGCTGCAGCAGTGGATAAAACCGTAAGAAAAGAAGAAATGACTGCATTAAGAGAATCAGTAAAAGCACATTGGTTAGCTTTTGATGATACTTTTGATGAATTCGAAACAGATTCAGCCTATCAGATTGAAATTGTGTTCGATTGGTTAACAGATAAACATCCAGATCCAGGAAAAGCAATACATAGCCTACAAGTTTTCAAGGAAAAGTACCCGGACCTATTTACTGAAAAAGTTAAGGTAATGATTATGAAAACTGCATCCGCGATAAGCTCCTCATTTTCTGCAAAAAACAAATCAGAATTAGTTTTTTTAAGTCGCCTAGAACGTGCCTTAGAAGAAACGGATTTTCATAAAACATTGGTACTCTAAAAATTGTTAAACTAAATAGAGGGTGTAAAAACAACAAAAATGAGTAAACCATAAAATCCGGAATTATGTTGGGAAATTTAAGTGAAGAAGAAGTTGAAAACCTATTAAAAAGGCAAGTTGTTGGACGTATTGCATGCCATGCAGACGGGGCTATCTATTTGGTCCCGACCAATTATATTTATGATGGCACCAGTATCATCTCCCATTCGGCATTAGGAAAAAAAATAGAGATGATGCGGAAAAACCCGGAGGTTTGTTTCGAGGTTGAAGAAATTCAATCCATTTTTCGCTGGCAGACGGTAATTGCTTGGGGAAGATTTGAAGAAATTACAGACCCACAAGAGCGTGGCAGGGCTATGCAGGGACTAATTCACAAGATTATGCCTTTGGTAAGTGATCCTGCTCAACATCCTTTTCATGCCATAAGTGTAAATGAATATGATATTGAAACCAAGATTGAGCTTATTTTATTTAAAATTGTTTTAAGTAATAAAACAGGACGTTTTGAAAGCGGAGAGCACCCTATGGTTTAAGATGGGAATAAAATTATTATTCTTTTAAATTAATCATGATTAAAACCAAACCAAGCTGCCCCCAACAAGGCAGCTTTTGTATTGAGAATGACCCTAACCGTAACATTCTCAATTAAATCGTTCAAACGACCACTTTGGCAGAAAAATCTATTAAAATCATATTCTTTAAAAAGATTTAAAATAGATGGCGCTATTCCACCACCGATAAATAGTCCGCCAGTAGCATTATGTTTTAAAACCAAATTAGCAGATTCAAAAGCTAAAAATCGTATAAAAAGCTGCATGGTTTCCTTGCAAAGGGGGCATTTTTCATTATTCTGACTAATTATAGAGGCATCATAGCCATTTTTAAACTTCTCTTTTATAAAAGCACTTTCCTCTCTTTTTACTTCGTGAACAAGAAATTGATAAATCTGAATAATTCCTGGTCCGCTAAGCACCCGCTCCCAACTCACATGCCCAAATTGCTTTTGTAAATAAAGAAACAAATCAAAATCTTGTGCATTTCGAGAAGCAAAATCAGCATGGCCACCCTCGGTAGCAAAGGGATGATAAAATCTACCATCCCAGTAAATACCTGCTTCACCTAAGCCCGTACCTGGAGCAATAACTGCAGCATTTCCTGAAATTTGATCTTTCCCTTGATGAATTACAACAGTTTCAAACTCATTCAGCATCGCCAAGCCATAGGCTGTTGCTTCTAAGTCGTTAATGATTGAAAAATCCTTTTTAAAATGTTTTTTAAGTTCTTTTTGATCAATTTCCCATTTAATATTGGAAAGTTTAGCATGGCCTTTGAGTACAGGACCAGCTACACCGAGGCAAATTTTATGGGGATCAGGAATATCTTTTAAAAATAAAGCCAAAAGCTCAATCAGGCTTGAGAAATCGGATGTGTGGTACGAATTATTATGTAAGGGCACAATCTCATCGCCTGAGGCCTTAAATAAAGCCAGGTTGGTTTTAGTGCCGCCAATATCTCCTGCCAATACGAGCATATCTTGCTTTTTTGCTTGTAATTGTTTGGTAGATGGTTTAAAGTTTAATATCATCTAGAAATGATTATGGCTTGGAGAGCGATTTTGAAGCACTATTATCCAAAATCCAATTTATAAAGCAGGTCTTTTCTACCATTCATGGCGGCAATCAAATCGATATCGTGCTGATCTAAAATACTTTCCAAATTATCGAAAGCTGTTGCCTTCTCAATATTTACAAGCTTAAGATCTAGTCCGTTGACCTTCGACATCCCCTTATTCATGAAAAAGCTTTGGGCATAATCATCATCCATTTCAGGAATTGAGGGTTCTGCAAAATTAAAAAGGGTTAATCCTGCTTGGAAAGATTTCGCTATTTTAACAATCATAGCAATGGTAGCAATACCCGTAAATCGTATGTCTGTAAAAAAGCCTATTTTCTGAATAATGTTGCCGCTTTGTATCCGAGGAAGCAATAATAATGGACATTCTAAATCATCCAACAACTTCAATATTCTTTGATTATAAACTGGGACTTTAGCTTGCTTCTCTTTATCCTCATTAAGCACATATTCATCAAAATTTAAAACACCAATGATTGGCATTTTAACTTTATCTGATTTAGGCTTGAGCTTATATTTTTTTTCATGTGCAGGCTCAAACAAAGTATTTGAAATCTGCTCAGGCAATATTTTAGGTTCAATTTTCATATGTAATTGATTAATATTTATCATCCTGTTGTGAGCAAAGTTTGGGTTGAGTAAGAATCCTTCCTTTTCTGCTTTTTTTCTTGTGTATTAGATAATTTTCTTTTGGGTCTTACAACCTCAAAAAGTTCATAAACTCGATCCGAAATCTCATAAAGAATTCCTCTTTGTCCGCCATGAGTTTTTAAAGCACATAAAACATTTTGCTTACCTGGGTGCTCCTTCGAAGGGAATTTATAGGTTTCATCAATCTCAACATCTGTCAAGTCGATTTTTAGCCTCAAAGGCACGCAAATAATGTATTTAGAATAAAAATTAAAATCTAATCTATACCCTCTTTTGCGAAGGTCGAAAATAGCCGTATTTATATCTTGGAGATTTTTCATAACAAAAGAATTTATACAAAAATGTAAGAAATCAAGATGCCTTTTATTGATTAAAATCATTGAAATGCTTGATTTTAATTGAGCTCGCATGGAAAGGATTTAGGTAAATTAAGGCGAAGAAAAAATGTTTTGTAACAGATTAATTAATAATTTTTAAAAACTAAAATTTATTCACACCTTGCTTAAAAATAAGATAGAAAATTATGGCTGGATTAGGCGGACCTGAAATTATTTTAATTGTGGTAGTGGTATTATTGATGTTTGGAGGCAAGAAGCTTCCAGAACTTATGCGTGGCTTGGGCCGTGGCATGAAAGAGTTTAAAGATGCTAAGGATGGCGTTTCAGAAGAACCCAAAAAAACTGCAACTGAAATAAAAGAGAGCTAAAAAGGGTAAAAATTACCCTCTTTAGCTTTTCAAAATCATTTATTGAATTTCAAGTAAGTTACAATAGGGAAATGATCTGAAGGAAATTTCCCAAAATAAGTATCTGTTAAAATGCCCCATTTTGTGGGTGTAAAATGCTTTGAGATAAATATATGATCAATAACATCCATTCCTTTTGGAGTTTTAAACCCATTGAAGGATGTATTATTTTCATAAGGGAATTTCACTCCCGAATATGAATCACTTAAAATTAGGGAGCTCGTTAAAATTTGGTATAATTCGCTTGAGCGACTTCCATTAAAATCGCCAGTTAGCACAACCGGCTGGTTACCAGCAATTTCCTTTATTTTTTGCACCATTAGCTTGGCACTTTCTCTTCTTGCTATTACTCCTTGATGATCAAAATGTACATTAAAAAGATAAAACTTTTTACGTGTTTTAATCTCTTCCAAATACACCCAAGAACAAATTCGATTACAACAAGTGGCATCCCAACCCTTTCCTGGCACATTTGGAGTCTCAGAAAGCCAGAAATCGCCACTTTTAAGCAATTTAAATTGATCTTTTTTATAGTAAATAGAAGAATGTTCACCAGCTTCCTTTCCATCCTCTCTACCCAGTCCATAGCGTGCATATTCTGGCAAAGCGCTGCTCATATCGTCCAATTGGTTTTTAAAAGCTTCTTGAACACCAAAAACATCAAAATCGTGAAAACGAATCAGACTGGCAACACGTGGGGCACGATCTACCCATAAATTGCCGGTATCTCCATTATTATAAAGACGTACATTATAGGTGGCAATTTTAAGAGTTTGAGCCTCAATTCTAAGTATGCTAATTAACAAGAATGAGCATAAAAAAGCCTTTTTGAAGAACATAATTAAGGTTATTAATATTTAATTAAGGTATAATAAAAAAGGTGCTTTCCGAATGAAAAGCACCTTTAAATTTTTTATTGAAAATTATTTTACTGCAGTTGGTCCCGCAGCTTGAGCAATACCATTTAAGTCATAAACAATATTACCATCTCTGATGGTCATTTCTGTTTGGAATCTTTTTGTCCCTTCAATTTTACCACCTCTAACTGGCCAGCCAAACTGACCCTCATTAATTTTAAAGATTGCAATATCAGCCACAGAGCCTACAGAAAGGTTACCCAATTCTTCACGCTTAATTGCCTTTGCTGGATGCCAAGTACTTGCGGCAACCACATCTTTTAACGGCATTCCTGTAGCCATGAATAATCCCATTAGGTTTTCCATACTTTTCATCGGACCGTTCATACTTCCTGTGTGAAGATCGGAGCTGATGGTAGTTGGGAAGAAGCCAGCTTTAACAGCAGGAACACCTTGATTATATAGGTAAGATGCACCACCAAAACCAATATCAAATACAATACCTCTATCACGAGCTTTATAAACAAATGGCTTTACTTTACCATTCATATCTACAATTGATTCTCTACCATTAGGGCTGCTAGTACCATTTCCACCGAAAGCATGGGTATAGATATCGCCAGGGCGGAATTTCACATTAAATAATGAATCTAGAGGTAAGAAAGGATCTGCGGAACCGAAATCAACCATCACTGGTAGATTAGCTAAACGACCTGCCTCAATTAAACGATCTGTTGGCTCCCAAGTACGACCGCTGTAGTGTGCTAGCTTGAAACCTACCACATCTTTTGGATACTTCATAGCCATTTCAGCAGCTTTTTTAGAATCCATTTCATTGATATTGTTTTCTCCAGCACCATCCATACCTGTACCCACAATATTTAGCATGGCCATTACACGAGTTTTAGAAGCATCAATGGTTTGCTTTTTATAGAGTTCAAAATCTCTCCATCCGGTACATCCCGCATCAACTACAGAGGTTACGCCACTACGGAAAGTAAAACCATCAGCAGGTAATGCAGTAGCAGCATTTTTTAAATAAGAACCATCATGTCCCCAGAAAAAATGAACGTGAATATCAATCAAACCAGGAGTTACATAGAGTCCCTTAGCATCAATAATTTGATCTGCAAGATCAGCGTTAATATTTTTTGCAATCATTGCCACTTTACCTTCTGTAGCGGGTACTGCTGGGAGCGCCGGACTGTTTGCACTTGCTGGTCGAGCTGCTTGAGCGCGAGATCCTGCGGTAATGGCAATATCCATTACTTCGTTGATATTATTCTTAGCGTCGATTACATGGCCACCTTTAATAATATAACTATAAGGTTTGCCCGAGCTTGTGGCCGATTGCTGAGCATTTGCAGCCATTCCGAAGAATAAGATTGCAAAAAATAAAAAATGCTTTGTTCTCATCGTGTTTTTTAAATTTTAAACTGAAATATAAGAAAATACTAGAGTAGAAACAATAAGAAAGCTAAAAAAAGGAATGAATCAATTAATTAAAAACATATAATTAATTGATTGTCAAGTATTTATGATATTTGTTTGGGAATTGTAACAATAATATGGTTTGGGGCTTAATAAATTAATTTAAAGGTTAGTCCCATAAAATTTTAGGCATTTCATTTTTAATAATTATTGTTCTTTCAAAAATTGCCTTTTGAATACGCTTTACAGACACTTCTTGATCTTCCAATTTCATCGTATTGGAGGTACGCATAACAATTTCGGTAGCAAGCTCTTTAGCTTTACGCTCAATTAAGGCATCCAAGGAGCCATCTTTCGGGACAAAAGCATATACAAGTTCCATATCTAAAGCATTGGCAGATTCACGCAAGGTTTTTAGGCTAATGGTACCTAATTGCTCTCTACGTTCTATATCCATCACACTTTGCTTAGTGATAGAGATTTTATTACCCAATTGCTGCAATGACATGCCTAAGGACGTACGAATGGCTTTAATCCATCCTATTGGCGGAGGAATAATTTTCTTTATCTCAACAAATTCATGCATTTTTCTATCGAGATGCTCAATTTGCAATGTTTTCTTTTTCATAAATGTAAGCTTAAAGACTAACAAATAAAACACAAATGTAAGTATTTAAACTGACAAAAATAAACGTAATGTAAAGTTATAAGCTGACTAAAATTATGAACTTAATCAAAAAGAAAATAATTATTTAATTAGATTTGTTTTTGTAAACCAACCTCAAAAAATGAAAAAACTATCCCTCATCATAACCCTTCTTTTATTTAGTCTTTGTAGTTTTTCTCAGAGTCGATATATATCAGCTACAACAAAAAAGATTGTTTTTGCACGAGATGGTGGCAGGTGTCAATGTTGTGGTAGTTCACTAAACCTAGAATATGATCATATCACTCCATTTTCTTGTGGTGGTAAGAATAATGCATCAAATATTCAGTTGCTTTGTCAGAAGTGCAACCGGAGTAAATCAAATAGCTGTTATTGTAAGGTACATGACAGGAAAGTGGGAAGAGATTGTTGTGATGGCAAAACTACCAGCACAAAATCTAAAGGTACTTCAACACGATGCACGGGAACAACACAAAAAGGGTCAAGATGCAAAAGAATGACAACAAGTTCTGATGGTACATGTCAATCACATTAATAATTTAAAAGCAATTTAAATCGCTATGAGTCAGAATATATTATTTGCAATAGATAAGGATACACAAGAAATAATCGTTTCAGAATCTCCAAATGGAAGCAATACAATCAATTTCATAGAACGTATTGCAAGTCAAGATAATGAGATGCTATACCATGCTGTTTTAACTTTAACAAGCATTAGCAATGCTTCCGATTTAGATGTTAAAATTTTTAAGGCAATGGATAAGGTTTGTTTGATGATTTATGTTAAGTATAAGGAGGATGTAGAATAAATTACGCGGATAACAAAAGATTAAAGTTATTAACCCTGGTTATTATTACATTTTTTGATGATTAGTTGGTGGTGGAGATGTAAACGCAACGATGTGAACTGCTGTCCATAAAAAACAAAAAATTAACAGGATGAGATTCTAATTTGAAATGATTATTTTTGAGTAAAATTAATAAAAATGAAAATAGTTCAATTAAATATACCAGATAGCGTCGATTTGAATGATTTTGATTTTTCAATGATTATTGCTTCAAAGCTTTACGCAGATGCTAAATTAACGGCAGGACAAGCAGCAGAAATGGCTGGACTTACCAAAAGAGCATTCCTTGAAGTATTAGGCAAATATGGTGTTTCAGTATTTAGTAGTTCTGTTGAAGACCTGCATTTAGATATTGCTAATGCTTAGAATAGTAATTTCCGATACAAGTACATTAATTCTTCTTCATAAGATAAACGAATTAGATCTTTTGCAAAAAGTTTATGGAGAGATTTTTACTACCCCCGAAATTGCTTCCGAATTTGGAGAAAAATTACCAGACTGGATTGTATTACAATCAGTAAAAGATAAAAAATATCAAAAATTTTTAGAAACACAAGTCGACCTTGGTGAAGCAAGTGCATTAGCATTGGCCGCAGAATTTGATGATGTATTATTGTTATTAGATGATTTGAAAGCTCACAAATTAGCAGCCCAATTAATGTTCAAAACGACTGGTACATTAGGGATAATTCACAAAGCAAAGCAACTTTCATTTATTCCGAAGGTCAAGCCTTTAATTGATAAGTTACTTTTAACTAATTTTCGCATATCAAAAGATGTGGTAAATGAAATTTTAAGATTAAATGGCGAATAATTTGCAATCCGGGGTAATAGATTTAATTAATTTCTGTTGCTTGTGAGTGTGTTTTGAATATTTTCAATAAAAAATCAATTTTGATTTAAAAAACAAAGAAATTCAAAAAGAATGTATTTAAAATGCTAAATATTACTTTCCAATACAGAAAGTATAATATTACTGATTTACAATAAGTTACAAGGCTTGAGATACAAAATTGGTACAAATACTCTTAAAAATTTCCTTTTGATTAAAAAATCAATATTGAGAATAAAAAGCTAATCTGATCAGATAAATTTTTCTCATTTCTTTGGGCAAAGATATGCCTAAATATTCAATTTGGTAATGTCCCTACCCTATTTCCCAGTAAAAATAGAACAATATTAAAAACAAAAAATATTTAACTGTATGAGTTAATATTTGGATATTTATGGTTAATTAGTTTTACTTTGGATAAATAAAATTGATTGTGATTTATCCGGCATATCTACCTTTAATGGGGTAGATTGGAATGAGTTTATGAGGGGTATATATTAGTTATGTGCAAGCTTAAAAAATGAAATATGGACAAAACAAATTACTTGGAATTGTTTAATCGAGAATTTCTAACAACTCTATCCGATTGGCAAAAAGGTTGGGGGGAAGATCAAAATATTAGAAGACAACTTGCAGACAAATTGGTTGGAGCTTGTGAAAACCTACCCGCAGAATTTAAAGTATGTAAACAAGAATGCTTCAGAAAAAGATTTATTGTTGGAGGTGAAATTGTCCCAATTATAATTAATGATGATTTTTTTGAAGGAATTGCCAGTTGGACTTTAAATATTGATTGTGCCAAAACATTCAAAAAATTACTAAAGCAAAATACAAAGTTTGCAATGATCTTTAAGCAAAGACCAAAGAAAGGAGATGTTATTGTAAACATTTGCGAATTATGGAAAAATGAAAGCTTCATCAAATCGGTAGATGAACTGAACAAAAAGGATCCCCAAATTGCTTATCCTTTATTAAATTTTAGAGATTATCAAAGTGAGGTAATACTTAGAACTAATTTAAAAGGAAGTGAAATTGAGCATATAGTCGGTGTATCTAGTAGTTTTGATGAAATTTGTGATATGGGAAATATCCCTCAAGAAGAGAGGGAAGAGTTATCAAAAAGATATGCTAAAGACCCAAATGGAATCCCAATATCTTTTCCAACGTACGCAACTTCTGAAGGCACTAAAGAAGCTGTGAAGAATACTATTAAAGACATTAAAAACAGGATTGATCACGGTAGACGCGATAATATTCCAATTAATGGATTAATATTTAACCCTCATCCTGAAGATTTAAAACATAGAATAAATTGATAGCCTGCACATAACAGCAGCAAGTTTTAACGACAAAACAATGAGCAAAGAATTAAATATTAAATCATCGACAATAGAAAAGGGACTTGAGCTTGCTAAGGATTTTCTAGGTAAACTTATTTCTCCGACAATTGAAGAAGTTGGACTTCTTATTTCAGACAATATAAAGTTTCTGAGATTTAAGAACCAAGTAAAAATCTTGCTTAAAGCCAAGAACTATATCGAGAAAAACAACATTTCGTTAAAAGAAATTCCTATCAAAATTTTAGTCCCTCTTTTAGAGAAAGCCTCGTTAGAAGATGAAGAAAAACTGCAAGACAAGTGGTCGAATATGCTAGTAAATATGGTTGACTCAGAGACTAATTTTCAAAATCAAATTTTCCCTCATATCCTTAGCCAAATGTCTCTTGGAGAATATGAAGCACTTCAAGAAGTTTTTCAAAAAGAAAAAGAACTTGCCATAAAGTATGAGGAACTTGCAACCATGCGAGTATTGAATGACGACAAATATTATTTCAAACCTGAAACAAAAAAACTAAAAGCTGAAATTGACAAAATTGAACAAGATGGTTTTTGGTTATCAATAGAAGAATTTGAAGTAGCTAACATTGCAAGACTTGGTCTCATTAGACAATTACCGCCTAAAATTCTTATTGAAGAATTCCAAACAGGCGGTAGGGACTCAGAATATGAGGAAAAATGGCATCAAATAGACGCAGAATATGACCCTGACAATTATGGTTATAGAATTACTGACCTTGGAAGAAAATTTATTGCAATTTGTGAGCTCAATGAAAAAGCCAGCACATAACAGCACCTACCCAAAAGGCGGGGTTTCGTATTCCAAAGACAGTTTTGTGGTTAATCAAACATTAGTTTTTCATATCAAGTTTTGTGGTAAAAGTCCCGCCCTTCGGGTAGCTGCAAAACGTTATAAGCGATTAAAAAAAAATACAATATGAACAAAAAATTGTTTATGGTAATGTCATGTATAGAGCTTTTTGATTATGGGATTAAATTGGATAACATTACACGTTATTTTGAACCTTGAACTCTATTTAACATTAGTCCGCCATCCACAATTTGTGTGCTACCTGTAATATATCTAGCATCATCAGAGGCAAAAAAAACTGCTGTTTTTGCTACATCTTCTGGTAAACCAGCGAAATTTAAAGGAATTCGTTTCTCTTGTTCAACCCTATAGTTTATATCATCCAACGCACGCTGATTCATTTGAGTTAAAATCATCCCCGGTGCAATACAGTTTACAGTGATTTGTTTTGGAGCCAATTCAAGTGCCAACACCCTGCTGAATCCTTTAATTGCAAATTTCGAAGAACAGTAGTCAGTTTTGCCAGCACTAACTATATCTTCGTGAATTGACGTAATATTAATTATTCTCCCGCTACCAGGGCTTGTTGCTCTATGTTCAATGAAATATTTACAACATAGAAAAACGCTGAATAAATTTGTTCTGATAGTGTTTTCAAATTCGCTGAAACTCATCTCATATAGAGGCTTATCAGCACTTCTGATGCCTGCGCTGTTAACTAAAAAATCTACTTGCGAGAAATTTTCAGCGGCTTTCTTAAATAAATGTTTTACATCTTCTTCATTGCTTACGTCGGTTTTAATAAGTAAGCACCTGCTTCCCTTGTCATGTATTCTTTTTAGGATTTCCAAACCCTTTTGTTTATCATTTAAATAGGTCAAAATAATATTGCAGCCTAAACTTGCAAATTCTAAGGCAATTGACGCTCCTATTCCAGATTCCCCTCCTGTTACAAGGGCAACTTTATCACCGAATTTTAATTTCATAAATTTAAAATTTCATAGTATTTGATTTATAATATATCTACCATGGTATTAACTCAAAGATATTAGCTTTCACAAGAGCTCAATCCGATTAATTGTATGTTTCAATAATATTTTGAAAAAATATAATAATGCGCACAAGTTAAATAAGTAATTGAATTATTTCATTGCCGTAATTATTTTTTCCTTGAAAAAGTTTCTTTGATTTTAACATACTATTAGAAATGAAAAACATTTAATTATTCGAGTTAATTTTAGGATGTTTATGGTTAATTATTTTTACTTTGGGTAAACATAATTAAATCATGGATTATGAAACATATCTACCCTTATTGGGGTGGATTGGGATGAGTTTATGAGGGGTACATATGAGTTACCTGATATTTTCGAGCGACAGAAAACAAATAGACACTTAATATATAAAAAAATGAAAAACAAAATTTTACTTTCGATTGCAATTCTTTTTTCTACTATTTCTTACGCACAAGATTTTCCTAAACTAAAATTAACCCCAAATGGTGTTGAACCAATCATTGTAAATACAGATAGTTTAAAAGCGACAGATTTATACAAGAAAGCATTAAATTGGGTTCAGGAAACATACAAAAATCCTGAAAAAGTACTTAAAGCCAAAATTGAAAATGAAAAATTAAGAATAGATGGTTTTGCTGAAAATGCTTGGTGGTATAAATCACTTGGGATGAAGCAAAATTATAATATGGAATATTCTGTAGAAATATCTTTCAAAGATGGCAAATACAAATTTGAGTATATAATTGGACAATTTTTTATTGATAGTGGACAAAAAGTACTTTATGATTACAAAACATTTTACAAAAAAACAGGAGAAATAAGAAGTGCTTATGCTGATGCTATTCCAAGTTTAGAAGAAACAATGAATAATTTATCATTAAATTTCCATAATTATTTGACTGGAAAAACAACAAAAAAAGATGATAAATGGTAAAAAATATTTAGAAAAAAATCGAAAAAGAAAAAACCCTAATAAATTGTGATTTATGCTTCTATAAAACCTTGTAATAATCGAAACTTTGTGCCCTGAACCAAAGCCTATATAGAGTTTTATTTTGGCACCGAATACTGGCGTACTTAGCATCGGAATAATTGGTAACCTTTACTTCGGAATCCTGACGTATAATGGATCAGAGAATCCATCTCAAAGATGATTTCTAAGTGGATAATTCTAACATATCAAGCTTAATCAATTCCCAATATTTGCCACGTAAACATTCAGGGTCAACATCCTTATCCGCTTTATTAAAATTGGTTAAATTTTTGATTATCAGATCTCTATCATGACCATAAGGATATCGCTCTTCATGAAGAGCAATCATTTGCTCAATAGAATAGTGGTCTAAAACCTCATGAATATCCCAAAAATCTTTTTTCCTTCCTGCAGATTGAATAATATCCATTTTCATGGCCATTATTTCTTCCATTGTAGCTAACCTCACTCCCTCAACAAACTTGAATTCTTTTATAAATGGATCTGTATAGTTTATATCGAGTTTAACATTGTCCCAAATACTTTTTCCAATGGCATAAGATCTTCCATTAGCAACCAACATTCCGAAGGAGGCATCTACATAAGAGAAATGATCCATTAAAAATTCATCTATTTGGTTGAAATCGATGGATTGGTAAGGAGCATCAGTGAAAAGATCGATATCAATTGACATTCTATGACCCAGCTGTAAACTTAAAGATGTTCCACCGACAAGCCTAAACTGATCAAAAATTGAAGATTGCATTAATAATAATAACGCATCTTTGAGGGTATTATTTACCGTATTCCAATAAAGCATAATTTTAACTATTAAGCTTTTTAGTCTTGATATAATTATTTGAGGATAAATTTGAGAGCATAGCTTCTACATTCTCTTTACCATAAAATTTTTGAATTTCTCTTCGCTCTACTTCATTTCCTCTTTCAAAAATTCTTTCAATGATAAATTCTTTATTTTGATGCCAATCGATTTGTTCAAATTTAACATCCCAGAATAGTATTGGGCGAATTAAATCAAGGTTCGGAGTATTCTTTTCTTTATTCTTTTTCTTTTCTGACTCAATATCATAAAAAGTCTGAAGCATCATTAAAAATCCCTCTTCAAGTCCGAGAGCTTTCTCTGCCTTTAGAGATAAAGCAGTATTCATTGCTCTACTACCTTTAGTGATAGCACCAATAGTTTGCGGATGTTCCGCTAAAGAAATTGCGAATTGTCTTTTATTCAACCCTTTCTTCTTTAGCTGATGCTCCAAAAAAAATCCTGGATGTAATCCTTTTAATATGGCTAGCTTTTCAAACATATACAAATATAAACAATTTTGTTTACATCTATGAAATGAGATCTACTAACAATTTAATGAATTTTTAAAAAGATTATTAGATACTCGAAGATTTTAAAATGAAGAATTTGAGATTTGATTTTAAGCCAAAGATTCAAAGGTTTTCATAAGGATCTACTTTCCGATACAAAACTTACTAAATATCGTCTCCAACAAGTCATCAGTAGTCACCTGACCCGTGATCTCTCCCAAATAATAAAGAGCTTGCTTGATATCCGAAGCCAAGAAATCGGAGGTAATCGGATTATCAATATTGAGCAATACACGGTTCAAGGACTCTTCCGTTTTTTGTAAAGCCTCCAAATGACGGATATTGGAAATAAGCACATCATCCGTATTGATTTTATGCAAATTAACCTTCTCCAGAATGCTTGATTTCAAGTCCTCAATCCCAATTTTGTTCTTCGCAGAAATGAAAATGATTTTATTGTCTTTATGTTCTTCACTCTCCTCCCTGCCTGACAACTGGGCTTCGAGAACCTCAGCCACCGTTATGTTAGAACTGTCAACTGCCAACCCAACTGACAACTGACAACTGATAACTGATAACTTTTCCTCCAGTTCCTTACTCACCAAATCCTTCTTATTCACTACCGTTAAGAAAGGAATTTCAAGCTCCTTTAAATAAGTAATCTGCGATTCGATTTCCTTTACATCCTGCTCAGGATCAACAAGATAGATAATTAATTTAGCCTGCTTTATTTTTTCATGAGTACGTTCTACGCCTTTGGCCTCAATTACATCTGCTGTATCACGTATTCCTGCGGTATCAATAAATCGGAAGCGCAAACCTCCAATAATCATCTCATCTTCTACCGTATCACGAGTTGTTCCAGCGATTTCTGAGACTATAGCACGCTCTTCATTCAATAAGGCATTTAATAAGGTCGATTTACCCACATTTGGCTTCCCAGCAATCACTACTGGGACTCCATTTTTCATCACATTTCCTTGTTCAAAAGATTGAATCAAACGGTGTAAAATGCGGTTAATTTGATAAATTAGTCCTTTGAGTTCCTCACGATTAGCAAATTCCACATCTTCCTCCCCGAAATCGAGCTCCAGCTCAATCATGGATGCAAAATGAATCAGCTGATCACGTAAATGTTGTAATTCGCTCGAAAAACCTCCTCGCATCTGCTGCATAGCCACTTGATGGGAAGCTTGAGAGTTAGAAGCAATTAAATCGGCTACAGCCTCTGCTTGGGATAAATCAAGCTGACCATTTAGAAAAGCACGAAGGGTAAACTCCCCCGGGTTTGCTGGTCGCGCGCCCTTTCTAATCAATAATTTAATGATACTTTCAATAATAAATGCCGAACCATGAGTCGAAATCTCAATAACATTTTCACGGGTATATGATTTGGGACCAATAAACAAGGAAATTAAAACCTCATCCAAAATCTGATTCCCATCTCTAATTGTCCCGAAATGTATGGTATGGCTAGGCTGTATGCTTAAATCTTTGCCTGCAAATACGGAATTGACTAAATTTATTGCATCGGGCCCAGAGAGCCTAATAACGCCAATAGCACCAATTCCTGATGGGGTTGCTAATGCAATGATAGTTTCAGAATTGTGTATAGGACTCAGTTGCATATCTCAAATTTAGAATAATGCAAATATCGTGATTTTTTTTTAGTTGGTTGGGGGGGGTAGTTGGTTAGGTGGTTAGTTGGTTAGGCTAGCGTCATCTGTTACCCGGTGGCTGAGGTTCTCGAAGCCGGGAAAAGAGTTAACAGTTGGCAGTTGTCAGGCTAACGACATCTGAAATGGGTTGGCAGTTGGCAGTTGTCAGGCTAACAACATCTGAAATGGGTTGGCAGTTGGCAGTTGTCAGGCTAACGACATCTGAAATGGGTTGGCAGTTGGCAGTTGTCAGGCTAACGACATCTGAAATGGGTTGTCATTTGGCAGTTGTCAGGCTAACGACATCTGAAACAGGAGGTCTTTATCAGGCAAACGGCATCAAGAATCATAAAAATCACACCAATCTCATAAATCATTTTCAGACAATATCAGTTATCAGGCTAAAACATCTAAATTACCCATTGGTTTTTGTCTTTATTCCTTGATCCTTATTCCTTGCTCCAATTAGTTGGTTTGTGATTAGTTGGTTAGTTGGTTAGGCAAACGACAACTGTTACTCGGTGGCTGAGGTACTCGAAGCCCGGAAAAGAGTTATTAGGCTAAAACATCTAAATTACCCATTGTTTTTGTCTTTATTCCTTGCTCCAATTAGTTGGTTTGTGATTAGTTGGTTAGGTGGTTAGACTAGCGTCATCCGTTACCCGGTGGCTGAGGTACTCGAAGCCCGGAAAAGAGTTATCAGTTGTCAGTTATCAGTTATCAGGCTAACGACATCTGAAATGGGTTGTCAGTTGGCAGTTGGCAGGCTAACGAAATCTGAAACAGGAGGTCTTTATCAGGCAAACGTCATCTGTTACCCGGTGGTTGAGGTACTCGAAGCCCGGAAAAGAGTTATCAGTTGTCAGTTATCAGTTATCAGG
>NZ_JAFEIG010000036.1 GCF_017495225.1 Daejeonella sp.
ATGCTGGCGGACTAAGCTTTGAGAACAGCTTTAGCATCAGTATTAATGATGTAAATGAAGTTCCAACAGCTATTTCGCTAAGCGCAACAAGCATCAATGAGAATTCAACTATCGGCACTGTCCTAGCAAACCTAAGCAGTAGCGATGTAGATGCAGGTGATTCGCATAGCTACACCTTAATTAGTGGAACAGGTGATACCAATAATTCAAGCTTTGAAATTGTAGCTAACCAAATCAAAGTGAAGGAAAGCTTCAATTTTGAGAATAAATCGAGTTACTCTATTCGTGTTCGTACCACCGATGCTGGAGCATTAAGCTATGAAAATACATTCACCATTACTGTGAATGATGTAAACGAGGTGCCAACCTCCATCGCAGTCACTAAGCTGAATCTTTACGAAGATAATAATGTGGATGAGCTCATCGGACTCCTATCTAGCACCGATGTGGATGCTGGTGATGCACATACTTATACTTTAGTCTCAGGAACTGGATCCACAGATAATGGCGCCTTTAAAATCCTGAATGGTCAGCTTCGTGCCGCGCAGGTATTAAAGTATGATTCAAAAAGCACATATACTGTTAGAATTAGAACTACTGACAAGGGTGGGCTAAGTCTTGAGCAAATTTTTTCAGTTACTCTCTCTCAGCGACCAGTCCTAACAGGAACAGGCAATGAAACCTATCCAAATACAAGAATATCAGCCAGCGCCAACCCTTCCATCAGCATGGGCTATAGCTCTGATTTATATGTTAGTGGAGCAGATATAGTGTCTTACAATTGGTTCCCATCTACGGGTTTAAACTCCAGTACTATCAGTAATCCAATAGCAAGTCCAAAAACTACTACGACTTATACGGTAGAAGTAACTAACCGCTTTGGAAGTAAGACGAGGATAGCTATAACAGTAACCGTGAGAGAAGATTATAATATCACGCCTAGCAATATTTTATCTCCAAATGGAGATGGAGAGAATGATGTATGGACGATTGAGAATCTATCAGCTTACCCGAATAATAAAGTCATGATTATAGACCGATCGGGTAAATTAATCTATTCCAAAACTAATTATACAAACGATTGGAACGGAATTTTTAATGGCAATGCGCTACCTGAAGGCACCTATTACTATATAATCACATTAAACAACGGAGCCGGCGAGAAGAAAGGCTTTATTACCATTATCAATTAAATCTATAGCCCTATAAATTAAATCTATATGTACCTAAAAAACATGTTTAAAAGTCTTTTTTTAACAGTAATTGCTCTTCTGATATTAGAAAGCAATTCAAATGCACAAATCAATCCGATGGCGGCTCAATACTTCCAGAATACGTATTTAGCTAATCCGGCGATGGCTGGAGTAAATCAAGGGATCCGCCTTAATTTAGGATACCGGAATCAGTGGAGTAATATCCAGGGGTCGCCAAGAAACTTATCGGTAACGGCTGATTATGGTGGCGAGAAGGTAGGCGTAGGAATGAATTTTTATAAGGATGAAGCGGGATTGCTAAATAGATCAAAGCTTCAGGCGACTTATGCTTATCACCTTCCATTAAATAATGAGGAAGGGAAACTTCATTTCGGGATATCGTTGGGCTTGCAAACCAATTCATTAAACACTCAAAATATTGTGGGTTCTAGCAATGATTTAAGTGCCATGCGCTATAATGATCAGGAGAATATCATTGATGGTGATTTTGGAATGGCTTATTCGGATAAGAAGTTCAGAATTGAGGGGGCTGTAAGTAATCTTAAAAATCAGTTACAGATTGAGGATAATGAAATCTCGGATTATGCTACCTTCATGACTGCCTTTACGTATATGGCTCAAGTGTCCGACTGGCAGGTACATCCTAAATTGGTTTATCGTGGCGTTAAAAACTTCAATGATATATTGGATATGGGACTAGAGCTTCGTACACCAGATGATCAATTGGGCTTTATGAGCATGTATCATACTAATAAAAGCATGAGCTTTGGTTTAAGTTATCAGAAGTTGAAGCAGTGGCAATTATTAGTGCTTTATAATACGCCTGTCCAGGCCTTAAAGAGTTATGCAACGGGTACTTTTGAAATTGGCTTGCAATTGAATGCAGGAGGGATTTTTAAGGGGAAAAAGCAATAGGTAATATATAATACGAACAAAAGCCTGCTAATTCTTAATTAGTAGGCTTTTGTATTTAATGATTAACTAATTCAATTATTTTCCTGCCAGCGGATAACCTTTGTCAATCCAATCTTTCTTCACATTTGTAGGGATATTCAAGAGTTTCCCATTATTAAAACCCATGCTCTTTAACATGGCTACCGCAGGACGAATATTAGGGCATCTGCTGAATGGGCAACAGCCGCAATAAACTACAACATAACTTGTTTTTGGGAGTCCCGAAAGTGTTTTTCTTAATCTCTCTAAATTCTCCTTTTCGCTAGCCGCACCAAGGTTTTTGGCTCCTTTAATGTTTTCAACTACTCCAATATTATAAATTAAAGGCTGCTTTGCCTTCGGATTTGCAAGTATTGCAGCTAAGGCAGCTGGTTCTATTAAATCTTTCTGAGTCCAATTATCTTTTTTATCCAAAGATTGGTTGGTATTTATGCTGGTTTGAGCATTAGAAATAGAAATTATGCTAATGCTAAATAGGAGTGTAAATAGGATTTTTTTCATTTGTTTTGAATTATAATACAAAATTAACGATTTTTTAGTCAATTAATTTTTTAGTCGCCTTATTTACTAAGGGTATTTAAGAAATCAATCATTTTCTGATTATTATAATCCGCCATGCCAGTATGGTGAAAAACTAAAGTACCATCGGGACCAATAATTGCGGTTGTTGGGAGGCTTCCACCGAATATATTTTCCGGTATTCCAGATTCACTTGTATAAACCTTTAAGTTGAATGAATTGGTTTTCATGTATGCCACAGAAGATTTTACCTTAGCATCCACATCCACCATAATAAACTCAACTTTGTCTTTGTTTGTAATTTTTGATGCTAATGTATTGATGGAGGGCATTTCTGCGCGACAAGGAGGGCACCAAGTAGCCCAAAAATTAATAAAATAAACTTTACCATTCCGCTCAGCGGTATTTATGATTTCGCCATTTTCGGATCTGAAAATCATAGGTGGTGGAATTGTTTTATTGCTACCCGAATCTTCTGTCTCTACGCTTGCTTCTGCATTAAATAATCCAGTAAACATCAAACCTCTTATCAAAAATGCTCTTGCATCAGTGCTGAAAAATACAACAGAGATAAATAGAATAAAAAAAACATTCCCAATGTTAGCTTTCAAATAATTCAATATTTTCATGATTCCTTAATCCTTAAGATGCAATTTACAGAGATTTCTTCACGACTTATGTAACAAGTGTTGCATTGCTTTTATTTTTTTATAGTTTATTTTATTCCCAAACATATTCCTGTTTTTATTTTTAGTTAAAATATTTCTTTTTGATTCATAAATAAATTTAATATATTTAATTAAAATGATATATATTTAATTCAAAATACACTATATTTCTATTGTATTTATTTAAAAAAAAATCGAATTTTATAATTCTTCTTCTTTTTTGAATCAATTTACCTATTGTATTATGGCAAAAAGTAATATTTCGGCAATAAAAAATTGGATTAAAACAATGGGTTTTGAATTGGTTGACACACATGATTTTATAGATCAAGCAGTTAAAATCAATTATTATACCTTAGGTAATTTTGGCGTTTATGAAGAAATTTCAATTAAAGTTGGCAAACCTGATGATTTGCGATTTATAACCTGGAATCCCTGGGGTATTGATTTTGAGGTTCATTCAATAACAGAGCTGCATGATGCATACCAAGACTTTATTCGTTTTAGTCCCGAAATGAAATCCCAAAATAAATTTCTATAAGTCTATTTGTGCAATTTATCTCAATATTTTCTCTCCATTTTTAGAGATAAACGAAGATAGTTCTTCAATAGGATGCTTTAGGATTTTACCAACCTTTATACCTTGTTCTGCGCATAATCGTTTTAAAATATCCGAAAAATGAAAGGCGATTGATCCCACAAAATGACAGGTATGTAGTTTATAGTCTTCGTATGATTTGATATTCGTTTCAATAAATTCATTAAATCCCTTTTCCAATAATTCTATGATGTAGGGATGGCTCAAGTTTTCACTCATAAATGGAGCAAATGAGGCCAAATAAAAATTAGGTGATGGTTCTTGATAAATTCGTTTGATAATCGATTCTTTGTCGATTTGATATTTATTGTAGAACTCTTTAGAAAGTTCTTGTGGCATGGTGCCATATAAAAACCCGGTAATTAGTTTTCTGCCAAAGTAAGTGCCAGAGCCTTCATCACCTAAAATATAGCCTAAGCCATGCTTACTATCATGCACTTTTTTCCCATCAAAATATGATATGTTTGATCCAGTGCCTATAATGCAGCAAATGCCTTTGCTCAGTCCAGTGGTAGCGTAAATACACGCAATCAGGTCGATATCTACACTAACAAATGCATTTTTAAAGATTTTGGATAGTGCATTGGAAATTAATTCACGTCGATCGGGACTAGAGCATCCGGCTCCAAAGAAATAGATTTCTTTTACCTGTTCAGTATATCCCTGTATTTCGGGTGTTTCCTGAAAAATTTTAATAATGTCTTTTTCAGTTAGAAAGAAGGGATTTATTCCAGCTGTTCTAAACGAGATACTTTGATTTTCTGATACAGTTAATATCCAATCGGCTTTACTTGAGCCACTATCCGCAACTAATAACATAATTTATATTTCCTGAATTGATTGTTTACTTAAGGGTTTCCCAATAAATTTTGAAACCATTGGGTTTTCCTTAATTTGTTTTATGTCTGTTGGATCAAGGGAAGATGTGAGTATGTATATTTTGATTTTACCAGGCTCTAAGCCAGGGATTTCCATTAAAGAATTAAGAAATTCGAAACCATTCATCATGGGCATTCTTAGGTCTAGGAAAATTACTTCTGGTAATAATTGCCCATTTTCTAGAGCAGTTTTTATTAACTGAAACGCTTCAATGGGATTATCAATAAGGGTGATTGATTGCGCGAATTTCTCATTTTCTAAAATCTTTTTATTGATCAGATTGTCGATATAACTATCATCAATGAGAAAAACATTTTTGTATTTAAAGCCATCCATCATGCCAAAAATACTAATTCTTGGCGTTAAAGCAAATCAAGTGTCTTTTAAATTAATCTAGATTTAATTTCCCAGATAGTTGGAGTAAAGCTATTTCTGCTAGCTTAGCCTCAAATTGTGAATTAGTGAATCGGGCGTTCGCATTGATATAATTGCGTTGCGCCTCTCTAAATTCTAATGGAGCTACACTTCCAATCTTGAACTTCTCTAGCGTAATATCCATGTTCTGTTTTGCTACAGCTAGGTTCTCTTGTTCTAGTCTAACAAGCTCTAAATTAGTTTGATAGGTTTGATAAAGAGAGGTTAGTTGTGAAACTATATTCTGGTTCACTTTATCATACTGAATTCGACTGTTTTCAATCTCTAGTGAGGCATTTTTCTCATTTCTCTTCTGCAAATAGCCATTAAATATGTTAACAGACGCAGTCAATCCATAGTTTAGTCCCCGCCCCGTTGATGTCCTCGCAAATCCCAATTCTGAAGTCGATTGATTGAAATTATAACCCGAATTTAGGTTAATAACCGGATATCTATTGGCCTTAACCTGCTTGAGATTAATCTCTGCAATTCGTCGGTTAATTAGCGCAGTTTGTAAATTGGGGTTTAATTGGGATGCAGATGATTGTAAATCTGCAAATAGGAGGTTATTACCGATGATGATGCTATCTGAAACAACAAAATCTGCCTTTATCTCTCTGGCTAACAGTTCATTAAGCTTAATTTTAGTGCTGCGATATAAATCTAACTGCCTCAACAGATTGGTAGTGTCTGTATTTAAATCTACCGATGCTGCAAGTACTTCCAGCTTAGCAGCTTTCCCAATTTTAAATCTATTATTTGAGTTCTTTAACCTTAATTGTGAAATAGTTAAAGCCTCATTCAATGCCTTTATCTGTTGCTGCTGTGAAACAAGATCGTAATAATTATTGATTACATCGGCTAACGTATTCTGTATAGTTAACTTTAAATTAGCTTCTCCTAATAGCTCCAATTCTTTTAGTCGGTCGTAGCGTGCAAACATTTGAAATCCGTCAAATACTTGCCAGTTTATAACCGGACCATAAACTAAGTTTGAATTTCTTGCACCATTTCTTTCTTGGGTTACTCCACTAGAAAGTGTTTGTTTGGTATTAGAAACGGTATTATTAGTGCTAAAATTTCCGGTTACAACAGGCAACATTCCAGCATTTGCACGATTGAAATTATTCTTAGCTTGCTCAACATTGTTCTTAGTGAGCTTAATGTCAAAATTATTTTCAAGTGCAATCTGCACGGCTTGCTCCAAACTTAACTTTTCCTGTGCCTGTGTATTACTGGCAAAAAGTAAAATTAAGACTAGATATTTTATCAATACTTTTTTGTTCATATGCTTTTAATGTGCATCAACTAATGTTTAAATTCAATAATTAATTTTAAATTAATATTTTTAATAAATTATTAATTATTCTTTTCGAATTCTGGGTGTGCTTTATGTTTTCTTGACCACATTGAATAAATGGCTGGGATGACATAGAGTGTTAATACCAATGAGAATAAAGTACCACCGATAATTACAATTCCCATACTCATGCGACTCTTTGCAGCTGCTCCAAGGGCCATGGCGATTGGTAATGCGCCAAGGGCAATAGCTAGACTTGTCATTAAGATTGGTCTTAAACGTGCCGCAGAAGCCTCAATAATTGCTTCAGAGATAGGCTTTCCTTGTTCTTTTAACTGATTTGCAAATTCCACAATCAGAATACCATTCTTTGTTACCAGTCCTATGAGCATAATTGTACCTATCTGACTAAAGATATTCCATGTTTGGCCAAATAGCCACAAGGATAAAAATGCACCTGCTACAGCCATTGGTACCGTTAAAATAATGATAAATGGATCGATGAAGCTCTCAAATTGGGCTGCCAAGATTAGGTAAACCAATAGAAGCGCCAGAGCAAATGCAAATAGTGTATTTGATGAGCTTTCTTGAAAGTCTCTTGACTCTCCACTTAATTCTGTCGTGAAGCTGTCGTCTAAAATTTTATCCTTAGCGCGATCCATGGCTTCAATTCCATCTCCAATACTTTTTCCTGGTGCTAATCCTGCAGAAACGGTTGCCGACATGAATCGATTATAATGGTATAATTGCGGCGGAGTACTTGTTTCTTCTACCTGTATAAGATTATCTAATTGAATAAGTTGTCCTTGATTGTTCCTCACAAAAATGGAGGTAAGATCTAGAGGGTCGTTTCTATTAATCTTTTCGTACTGCCCAATAACTTGGTACTGCTTCCCATTCATCTGGAAATATGCAAATCTTTGTCCGCTAAGTGCAAATTGAAGTGTTTGTGCCACATCTAAAATAGATACTCCAAGGTTTCTAGATTTTTCACGATCTATGGATATATTTATTTCAGGCTTATTAAACTTTAAATTTACATCCGTCACGGTAAAGGTTGGATCTTGCCCAATCTCATTCATAAATAAAGGCAATTTTTCTCTTAGCTTCTCGAAATTAGGTGCCTGAATGATATAAGATACTGGAAGTCCACCACGTCTGCTAACCGAAATAGTTGGTTGTTGAATAACAAATGTACGCCCTTCGGTATAGCCTTTGGTAATTTTGGTGAGTTTATCAGCAATTTGTGCCTGACTACGTTTTCTTTTGTCGGCTTCTGTAAGTCTTATCCTTAAAAAACCTGTATTGGCAGCACCAGAGCCACTAAATCCTGGTGAAGTTACTGTTAAGTTTATCCTCTTCTCTGGGATAGAGTCTTCAATCATTTGAGATAATTCTAAAACGAAGTTATCCGTATAATCATAAGATGATCCCTCGGGAGCAGTAAGCTGAATATTTACAGAACCACGGTCGTCGTATGGAGCAGTTTCTTTTTGAAGGATATTCCAAAATAAAGCGATTAAGCCGATGCAAAAAAGGATAATTGGAAATGCTAACCACTTTCTTTTCATGAAATTACTTAGCGATTCTGAATATCCAGATATCATATTTTGAAAATAGGGTTCCGACCAATTGTAAAATTTGGTCTTCTTTTTATTAGCCTTCATCATGTAGGCATTTAGCATCGGAGTTAATGAGAGCGATACAAATGCCGAGATTAAAACGGCAGCACCTATCACCACCCCAAATTCTCGGAAGAGGCGCCCAACAAAACCTTCCAAAAATATTACAGGAAGGAATACAGCAGCAAGGGTAACAGATATGGAAATAACAGCAAAAAATATTTCATTTGAACCTTTAATAGCGGCCTCTATCGGGCTATATCCTTCTTCTACTTTTTTGTAGATGTTTTCAGTAACTACAATTCCATCATCTACTACCAAGCCCGTTGCCAATACAATTGCTAGTAATGTTAGTACATTGATGGAAAAGCCAAAAAGGTACATGATGAAGAATGTAGCAATCAATGAAACAGGAATATCTATCAGGGGTCTGAATGCCATACTCCAATCACGGAAAAACAAGAAGATAATGAGTATAACTAGAATGAGGGATATTAAAATAGTTTCAGCTACCTCCGTTACTGATTGTTTTATAAATATGGTATTATCTAAGGCAATATCTACAGTAAAATCATCAGGAAGATCTTTTTTTAATTGTTCGTATCGCTTATAAAACTCCTTAGAAATCTCTAAATAATTTGCTCCAGGTTGAGGCTCAATCGCTATTCCAATCATCGGTGTACCCGATTGACGAAGCATAGTTTCTTCATTTTCAGGGCCTAATATTGCAGTTCCGATGTCTCTTAAACGTACAGTATTGTCGCCAGTACTCTGAATAATAAGGTTGTTAAATTGCTCCTCATTGGTTAAATTTCCTAGTGTTTTTACGGATAGCTCTGTCGATTTACCTGTTATTTTTCCTGAGGGAAGCTCCACATTTTCTCTGTCGAGCGCATTTTTAACGTCTAAGGCAGTTAGGCGATAGGCCGCAAGCTTGGCAGGATCAATCCAAATACGCATTGCATATCTTTTCTGCCCCCATATCTGCACTCCACTTACTCCTGGGATTGTTTGTAAACGTTGTGAAATTACATTTTCAGCATAATCACTTAGCTCCAGTTGATTTCTTTTACTACTCTGGAGGGTCATCGATATGATCGATTCCGAATTAGCATCAGCCTTTGAAACTGCCGGCAATCCATCGATGTCTTTAGGTAATTGACGAACAGCCTGAGAAACACGATCTCTAACATCATTCGCCGCCTCCTCTAAGTCTTTTTCAAGGTTGAATTCAATGGTAATATTACTAGTACCCTGATTACTTGAACTGCTGATACTCTTAATACCTTCAATGCTATTAATTGCCTTTTCAAGAGGTTCAGTTATTTGTGACTCAATGATGTCTGAGTTTGCTCCTGGATAACTTGTCCGAACAGACACAATGGGAGTGTCAATAGATGGGAACTCCCTTACGCCTAAAAAGTAGAAACCAATGATTCCAAAAAGTACTATTAGTAAATTTAATACTATTGCTAAAACCGGTCTTTTTATACTGATGGTAGATAAACTCATTATTTATTTTATTTTAATAAATGTCACAAACTCCCTAAAGATTACTCATTGATAACTTTAACCTCAATAGGTGTATCATTTTTAAGTGACATAATTCCCGTTGTTAAAACAGTATCTCCTACACTTAAACCGGAACTTATTAAAACCGATTTGTCAGTTCTTGTATCTGTCTCTACCATCACTTCTTTAGCCTTTCCATTTGAGCTTATAAACACTTTTTTACCCATTAAAACAGGGATAACTGATTGGGTTGGGACTAATATTGCATCGTTTGTATTGCTTAGAGGAAGTTCAATTTTAGCAAATGAACCCGGCATTAATTCACCATTCGGATTGGATGCCTTAGCCTTCAACTGCAAGGTACGTGTTGCAACATTAATTCCTGGTTCGATTGCATAAACTGTAGCGCTATACACATTCTTTGACCCAGAAACAGTAAATGAAATTTGAGTGTTCATTTTAATTGTTCCAGCATATTTTTCAGGTATAGAAAACAAAATTTTTACCGGATTGCTACTTACTAAACGTGCAATAGTGCTTGCAGGTGTAATGTATTCGCCAGCAGAAATTGAGCGTAATCCAATTTTTCCACTAAAAGGCGCACGGACTAAAGTCTTGGCCAATTGTGCTCTAATTACCTGAGTCTGTGATTGTAATGACCGAAGCTCAGCTAGTGCAACATCATATTCTTCTTTACTAATTGCTTCTTTCTCAAGAAGCATACCTGCACGGAATTCTGTTTCTTGAGCTAACTTTTGCTTTGTTAATGCTTGGGAAAGCTGAGCTTGCAATTCAAGGTCATTGATTTTTAATAAAACTTTGCCTTTGCTAACACTGCTACCCTCCGTGAATTGAATGGAAGTCACAAGGCCCGAAATTTCACTTCGTATATCTACCTGCTCATCGGCTTCAATTGAACCGGCAATTGAAAGTGAATTAGAAAAATTCTCGGTTTTAACTACTATTCCGTTTACTTTCAAAGCCGATGGGGAACCACCGCCTGGTCCACCTGGTCCACGACCTCCAGAAGCAGATTGCTGCGCTTTATTTTTATTAAAACGATAGGCAACAGCTCCGCCAATAAGAATTACCAAGATCAGATAAATGATATACTTTAATTTCATGTGATGTTTTCTATTTTTTATTATAAAAGATTTCCGCTTTCAATTATTTGATAACCAAGTGTTTATGTATTTTTAATAGGGTTTTTGGCTCCTATTGGGATAAAAACAATTGAATGGCGAGGGATTTTAACATAATTAGTTTGCAAATTTATCTTTTATACATTGTATTTGGTGGTATTGTAGCATTTATTTTACAGCCTTTAATTTAATAACTAGCAAGAAATGTATTAAAAAGTTATTTTTGACAAATCTCATTTATTAATCAATTATGAAACATCTGATATCCTTATTTTTTATTGCAATGATTACTACTTCTCTGAGTGCACAAAATAAAATTGCCTTTGAAGTTTCTTTCTCTGAGCCTCAAGCCCATTATGTAGATGTGGCAATGGAAATTTCCGGAATAAAATCTCCCTACATTGATTTAAAAATGCCGGTTTGGACCCCAGGGTCCTATTTAATTAGAGAGTTTGCAAAAAGTGTAGAATCTTTTAACGCTGTAAATGCTAACGGAGCTATACTTAATGCGGAAAAGATAAATAAAAACACTTGGCGCGTAGCTACGCAAGGGGCTAACCAGGTTAAGCTGACTTATCGTGTTTACGCATTTGAAATTTCTGTAAGAACCAGTTTTGTAGATGAATCGCATGCATTTTTATCTCCAACGAGCATTTTTATGTATCCTGATGGACAGATAAATAAACCATCAACAATAACAATTAAACCTTATAAAGCTTGGAACAAAATATCTACGGGCCTTGAGCCTCTAGCTTCTAAAGCAAATACTTTTATTGCCCCCGATTTTGATATTCTTTATGATTCTCCTTTTGAAATTGGCAATCAGGATATTTTTGAATTTGATGCAGCAGGCGTAAAACATGAGGTAGCCATGTATGGCGGTGGTAATTATGACTCCGAAATTTTAAAGCGAGATATGGCAAAAATTGTTGTGGAGCAAACCAAAACATTTGGTGTTAACCCAAATAAAAGATATGTTTTTATTGTTCATAATTTTAATTCTGGTGGCGGTGGATTAGAGCATTTAAATTCTACCGTTTTAGGTGGAAGTCGTAATTCTTATAATACTGAATCTGGACGCTTAAGATTTTTAAGCCTTGTTTCTCATGAGTATTTTCATTTATGGAATGTTAAGCGTATGCGCCCAATTGCTTTAGGGCCATTTAATTATGATGCTGAAAACTACACCACTAATTTGTGGATTGCTGAAGGCTTTACAGCCTACTATCAGGATATTTATACCAAAAGAGCGGGTCTGTTAAGTCCGGAGCGTTATGTTGCCGATCTTGCCAATGCCATTACCCAAGTAGAAAATCAGCCAGGAAATAAGGTTGATCCTGTGAGCCAAGCCAGTTTTGATGCATGGATAAAGCAATATCGTCCGAATGAAAATTCAGTTAATTCAACGGTTTCTTATTACAGCAAAGGAGCTTTAATTGCGCTAATTATGGATTTGGAAATCATCCATTCTACGGGAGGAAAATACGGCTTAGATGAAGTCTTGAAGGCCGTTTATGATGAATATTATGTAAAGAAATCTAGAGGCTATACCGATGCAGAATTTAAGGCAATGGCTGAGAAAATTGCAGGAAAATCTTTCGATGATATTTACTCGAATTACGTTAACGGAGTCAAAACTATTGATTACAATAAATATTTGAATTATGCAGGCTTCAGTTTAATTGATGATGCTAAAGCGTCAAAGGAGGTCTATTTGGGAGCCAACACTAGTCTTCGCGATGGAAAAATAATTGTTACTAGTGTTTTACGCCAAAGTCCTGCTTGGATATCAGGCTTAAACGTTAACGATGAAATTCTGGCTATGGATGATCAACGTATTAATAATGTTTCTGATCCTCGCTTGTCTGAGGTAAATAAATATATTAGCACTAAGCGCGCAGGCGATAAAATTAAGGTCCTTATTAATCGTGACGGTGAATTGTTAACTTTAGATGTTACTCTCCAAAGAAATCCGAACCATAAGTTTAAAATTTTGAGCTTGGATGGGGCAACTGCAACGCAAAATGCAGTCAGAAAGAGATGGCTCCATCTGTAATATGGATAAACAAAAAAGCAGCCCTAGGGCTGCTTTTTTGTTTAAAAAGTAAATCTAATTGCTAAACCTAAATCATTCGAACTTAAGCCAGAATTAGGTGTAATTTCTAATCTTGGACGCCAGTCGAGTGCCAGATTTATCGGCGCATCATTAAATTTATAGTCTAAGCCAATAACCCCATCGGCACTAAAAAATACCTCTCCATCAAAATCTCTTCTTTTGTAGGAACCAATACTCGCACCTCCACCGTAATACCAATTCAATCCGGGTGCATCATTAATTGGATTATGAACTTCATATAGTCCGGTGAAGAAAAAACGATCAAAATCGTCATTGTTTCTAAACGATAAATTGAAATCCAAGGCTTTATTTGAATTTAAAAAGGTTTTGTAGTTTATACCATTGTATGGACCTAGTCGGACACCTATTGCATTTTCATAAGATTGGGCAATTGCATCCGTTTTTGCTATTAGCAAAAATCCTGCTGTTAAGCTTAGTAATAATAGTTTTTTCATGATTTTATTTATTAGTTCAATAAACTATTCAAATACAATGCCAACAAGCTTTTTATTCTTAAAAACAATGTTTTTTCATCCCGTAAATTAATCTATGGACAGTTTTTTTAAAACCAAATTGCGCTTCTAAGCTAATTCTAATTTGCAGTGCTCGAAATTTTAGCTATTTTGCTAAATTAACGGATAAAACTATTGTTCTTATGGCACAAATTACACGCGTTTTTGATCTTCTACAGCTTTCAATGGAAAAGTATCAGAAGGATGATATGGTGGCAGCCAAGCAGGACGGCGTTTGGGTTAAGTATTCAACTGAAAAGTTTGTGGGCTTAGCAAACGGATTAAGTTGTGGTTTGATAGCTAGCGGAATTAAGAAGGATGATAAAGTGGCTATCATGTCGCCAAACAGACCTGAATGGAATATTGGTGATTTTGCTATCATGCAAATTGGTGCAACTCAGGTCCCAATGTATCCAACATTGGCCGAAAATGACATAAAATTTATTCTGAAAGATGCCGACGTAAAAATTGTATTCGTCTCTGATAAAATATTGTTTGATAAATTAGATAAGGTTCGGACAAAAGATTCAATAAACTTTGATATCTACAGTTTTGATAAAATTGACGGTGTACCACATTGGATGGATTTAATCGAACTTGCAAATCGTTCTGAAGCAATTGATCTGCAAGTCTACCGCGATCGTATCACTCCTGAAGATTTATTGACCTTAATTTATACTTCAGGTACAACCGGAACTCCCAAAGGTGTAATGCTTACTCATAATAACCTAGTTAGTAATTGCATCGCTTCTTCCGTAATGTATCCCGAAAACTTCTCAAAAGCATTGAGTTTTCTTCCTTTATCCCACATTTTTGAGCGCATGGTTTTTTACATGTATTTCTATTTAGGGATATCTATTTATTATGCACAAAGCATGGAAACCATTGCCGCTGATCTTGTTGAAGTGAAGCCACATGGTTTTACTACTGTGCCGCGACTACTCGAAAAAGTGTACGACCGTATCGTAGCTAAAGGCTCTGAACTTACCGGCATTAAAAAGCAATTGTTTTTTTGGGCACTCAATTTAGGACTTAGGTATGAACTGGAAGGAAAAAATGGATTTTTCTACGAATTGCAATTAAAAATTGCCAATAAAATTATTTTCCCAAAATGGCGTGAAGCACTCGGTGGGAATATTATGGCGCTAGTTTCTGGTGGAGCGGCTTTGCAACCAAGGTTAGCACGTGTATTTTGGGCCGCTAAAATGCCGGTTCTTGAGGGCTACGGATTAACAGAAACTTCGCCGGTTATTGCAGTCAACGGACTCAGACCTGGAGCAGCAAAATTTACTACCGTAGGTAAAGTTATTAAGGATGTTGAAGTGAAAATTGCCGAAGACGGCGAGATTTTATGTAAAGGGCCTAATATTATGAAGGGCTATTATAATCGTCCTGATCTAAGCGATGAGGTAATAGACAAAGATGGTTTTTTCCATACTGGCGATATTGGTGAGTTTGTAGATGGTGTTTACCTTCGCATCACAGATCGTAAAAAAGAAATTTTTAAAACTGCAGGAGGTAAATATATCGCTCCTCAGGTGCTTGAAAATAAATTCAAAGAATCACCTTATATTGAGCAGGTGATTGTAATTGGTGAAAATGAGCGCTTCCCTGCTGCTTTGATTTTACCTGCTTTTCCAGCATTGTCTGCTTGGTGTGAGAGGTCTGGAATATCTTATACCTCCAATGAGGAAATGATTAAAGATCAGCGAATTATCGATAAAATACAATCGGTGATTAATCACTTTAATCAGGAATTTGGAAATTGGGAGCAGGTGAAAAAATTTGAACTATTACACAATGAATGGAGTATTGATGGTGGCGAGTTAACTCCTAAATTAAGTTTAAAAAGAAAAGTAATTTTACAGAAATACAAAACTCAAGTTGAGAAAATTTATAAAAATGAATAAGAATATTAAAGTCGCACATAATTTATTTGTCCTTTTTGCCTTCGGTCTGTTTTTAACCTCATGTGTTGGTGGTCAAACAGGCAGGAATAATAGCGGGCAATATAAAAATGGTATGGTGGTTTCGGCTCATCCGGAAGCATCAAAAGTGGGACTTGATATTCTTAAAAAAGGTGGAAATGCAATAGATGCGGCCGTAGCAGTGCAATTTGCATTGGCAGTTGTTTATCCAGACGCAGGAAATATCGGTGGTGGCGGATTTTTAGCTTATCGCTCAGCAAAAGGTGAGATTTCAACACTTGATTTCAGGGAAAAAGCTCCCGGAAATGCTAGCCGTGACATGTATCTCGACGCTGCAGGAAATGCTATTACTGAAAAAAGTATCTACGGCCACCTAGCAGCAGGTGTTCCAGGAAGTGTTGATGGAATGGTGAAGGCTCATGCTAAATATGGTAAGTTATCCTGGGCAGAAGTGGTACAACCAGCGCTAAACCTTGCTCAGAATGGTTTTTCTATCACAGAAAGTCAGGCGCAAGAGTTTGCTGCAATGCAAAAATCAATAAAAAAGTATAATCCTGGCAAAAGCTATTTTATTAAAGATAAGTGGACTAAGGGGGAGTTGTGGGTTCAAAAGGATCTTGCTAAAACTCTGCAATTAATTCGTGATAATGGTCGCGATGGCTTTTATGCCGGTGAAGTTGCCGATCTTATTGTCGCTGAAATGAAAAAAGGTGGCGGTTTAATCTCCAAAGAAGACCTTAAAAATTATCAGGCACAATGGCGCGACCCTCTAGTGGGTAATTATAAGGATTTTAAAATTATAACAATGCCACCACCATCAAGCGGAGGTATTGCATTATTACAATTGCTCAACTCAGTAGAAGCCTATCCTTTAAAACGTTATGGCTTCAATTCAGATTCAACTATTCAGCTTCTTGTGGAGGCAGAAAGACGTGTTTATGCCGATAGAGCTACTCACCTCGGTGATCCCGATTTTTACAAAGTGCCTCAAAAACAATTGATCGATCCTAAATATTCAGTCGAGCGTATGGCTAATTTTAATTGGAATAAAGCCACCTTAAGCTCTGATATCAAGGCAGGTGAAATTATCGCTGAAAGCGAGGAAACAACTCATTTTTCTATAGTTGATCGTCAAGGTAATGCAGTAGCGGTAACTACAACATTAAATGGGGGCTATGGCTCCATGGTTTTTGTAAATGGTGCCGGATTTTTATTGAATAATGAAATGGACGACTTTTCCGTTAAGCCAGGAACACCCAATATGTTCGGTCTTCTAGGTGGTGAAGCAAATGCTATCCAACCCGGAAAAAGAATGTTGAGCTCCATGACTCCCACCATCCTTGAAAAAAATGGTGATCTTTTCATGGTTGTGGGTACCCCAGGTGGCTCCACAATTATTACCTCTGTTTTTCAAACAATTTTGAATGTAATCGAATTCGATATGGGCATGCAAAGTGCTGTAAATGCCAAAAGATTTCACCATCAATGGCTACCAGAAGAAGTAGTTGTGGAAAAAGGTGGGGTGGATAGCCTAGCAAGACTTAAGCTAGAAAATAAGGGTTATAAATTCAGAGAAAGAAAAGCAATCGGTCGCGTAGATGCAATCTTAAAAACTAAATGGGGTTATTTTGAAGGTGGCGCAGATCCTCGTGGCGATGATACAAAGCTAGGTTGGTAAAACAGCGCTAAAATTATTTGAAAGGGTATTTTATAAGACTCGTCTGACTCATACCATTCTTTTCATAAAGGGCTATGCACTGCTTTTGAAAAGACTTTTCAATGTTTTCTCCTTCTAATTGTAGCTTGCCATCGTAAGTATTTTTGCTCAAGAAAAAATAAATGCGCGTAGTGCCATATTTATTGTGAGGCATATAATTGCCATATTGCTCCATCGATTCCCAGTTTTCTTCATCAATGCTTACGGCGTAAATACGAATAATCGGCCCAGTATTTTGTTCATTTCTGATGAAAGAGATCTCCTTTAAATTCCCTTTTAAATCCCTAATTCCAGGAGTACTTAGCGCACTCCAAAGCATCGCAACAATTATTATTGTAGAAATAAGATATAGGTAAATTTTGTTTTTCTTCATTGCTGCCCAAATCTAAGCTTAAAATAATTCAGAAAAAACCTTTAAATTCTAATAAAAAATATGCTTTTGTGTTTGTTTTATAAATTTCTTATCAATAAATTTGCTATGCTTGCATAGTAATTTGAAATGAAGCCTGAAGAAACTGTAGATTATTTTTTAAAGATTGTTTGGCAAACGGTTGCCAATAAATACAATCAGATAGCATCTGATTTTGGGATTACACAAGCCCTAGGTTATATGCTGATTAATATTCATGAAGAAGGGACTGCTGTATCACAGATTGCGGCGCTATCAGGAGTGAAGTCGACTAGCTTGTCGAGAATTCTCAAAAATATGGAGGAATTGGGTCTCATTTTTAGGGAGATTGATCCAAAGGATAAAAGATCTGTTAAGATATTTTTGACCTCTATCGGAAAAGAGAAACGCCAATTAGCAAAAGGGGTAGTGCGAAGTTTTAATGAGTATTTAAATGCACATATTTCCGATAAGGAAAGACTCCAATTGATTAAAACATTGAATAAAATAAATCAACTAACCGCTGATTATAAACCTCAGCCTCATTGTTCGGATCCTTCGAACAGTGAGGCTTGAATTCAAAAGATATGAAACGAGTGATTAGAAAAGTTGCTGTATTAGGTTCGGGTATCATGGGCTCCCGAATTGCTTGTCATTTCGCCAATATAGGTGCTGAAGTGCTTCTGTTAGATATTTGCCCTAAAGAATTAAATGCTGATGAGCAGGCTCGGGGACTTGATTTAAACCATAAAGCTGTGCGGAATCGCATTGTGAATGCTGCTCTCGACAGTACTTTAAAATCGAACCCCTCAGCCATTTTTTCTAAAAAAGTTATTCCTAATATCACTACGGGCAACTTTGATGATAACATGAAGGATATCGCCACTTGCGATTGGGTTATTGAGGTGGTTGTTGAAAAGCTTGAAATCAAGAAGTTGATTTATGATCAGGTTGAAAAATATAGAACAGCGGGTACTTTAATAAGTTCCAATACATCTGGGATTCCTATTCATTTAATGGCTGAAGGCCGTTCTGATGATTTTAGAGCTCATTTTTGTGGAACACACTTTTTTAACCCGCCACGTTATCTTCGTCTATTAGAAATAATTCCTACGCCCGAAACAAAGTCTGAGGTGATTGATTTTCTCATGCATTTCGGAGATAAATTTCTTGGCAAAACTACCGTTTTATGTAAGGATACGCCGGCATTTATCGCCAATAGGGTAGGTGTTTATTCGATTATGGCACTTCTTCATTTGGTGCAAAAAATGGATCTCACAGTTGAAGAGGTCGATAAATACACGGGTCCAGTTTTAGGAAGGCCTAAGTCAGCTACTTTCCGTACCACAGATGTTGTTGGTTTAGATACCATGATTAATGTGGCTGCTGGTTTATACAATAATCTGCCGAATGATAAAGCGCATCAACTCTTCGAACTTCCTGATTATGTGAAGAAGATGCAGGAAAATCAATGGCTTGGCGATAAAACTAAGCAGGGCTTTTATAAGAAAATTAAAGGTGCCGATGGGAAGTCGGAAATTCTTGCTCTAGACCTTAAAACTTTAGAATACAAGGCACAGCAAAAAGTAAAATCTCCTACACTCGAAGCATGTAAGTTGGTTGATAATTTACGTGAGCGAATGAAGGTTTTTGCGCAAGGAACTGATAAGGCTGGGGAGTTTTTCAGGACCTCTTTTTTCGGACTTTTCGAGTATGTTTCAGATCGTATTCCCGAGATTTCTGACGAATTATACCGCATTGATGATGCTATGAGGGCAGGTTTTGGCTGGGAGCTTGGTCCTTTTGAAGTATGGGATGCTCTTGGTGTTAAAAATGCCCTTGAGGGAATGAAAAAATATGGCAAAGAAGCAGCTCCATGGGTGCATGAAATGATCTCTGCCGGTCATGATTCCTTTTATAAGGTTGAAAATGGCATTAAGAAATATTATGATATCCCATCTAAAGCTTACAAGGTAGTTCCAGGCTCGGAAGCATTTATTATTCTTGATAATATTCGCTCAAACAATACGGTTTGGAAAAATTCGGGAACAACTATTACCGACCTTGGCGATGGTATCCTAAACCTTGAAATTCATACCAAAATGAATACAATTGGTGGTGAAGTTATTCAGGGTATGAATAAGGCAATAGACCTTGCTGAAAAAGATTTTAGAGGTCTGGTAATTGGTAATGATGGAGCAAATTTTTCGGCGGGAGCAAACATCGGAATGATATTTATGGCCGCCATAGAGCAGGATTGGGATGAAATTAATTTAGCTATCCGCATGTTCCAAAATACAATGATGCGGATGCGCTATTCGAGTATTCCTGTGGTGGCAGCAGCTCATAATCTTACCCTTGGCGGTGGTTGTGAATTATGCTTACATGCCGATTTCGTACAAACCAATGCCGAAACTTATATGGGTTTGGTGGAGTTTGGTGTGGGATTAATACCTGGTGGTGGCGGGACAAAAGAATTTGCACTCCGACTTTCAGATGAATTTAAAGAGGGACAAATTGAACAGGCAGCGCTAAGAGACCGATTTTTAACGATTGGGCAGGCTAAAGTTTCTACCTCTGGCTTAGAAGCATACGAACTTGGCTACCTTCAAAAAGATAAATTCGGAATCACCATGAACCGGAGTCGCTTGATTGTTGACGCTAAAAATAAAGCTTTAGAGCTTGCTGATAGAGGTTATACCCAACCTGTAAGACGTAAAGATATTCGGGTTTTGGGTAAGCAGGGACTAGGAATAGTTTATGCAGGAGCGAATTCAATGTTTGCCGGGAACTTTATCTCAGAGCATGATAAAAAGATATCTGAAAAGCTAGGTTATGTATTGTGTGGTGGTAATTTATCGCAACCTGCTCTTGTTACAGAACAATATTTACTCGATTTGGAGAGAGAAGTGTTCCTCTCACTTTGCGGCGAAAGAAAAACCCTAGAGCGTATTCAAAGCATTTTGACGAAGGGGAAACCTTTGAGGAATTGAGAAAGCAGATGTGAGATTTGAGATGTGAGATTTGAGACATGTGACATTAGAAAAGAGTGTATAATTTGATTTTAAGACTATATGCATAATTTGAAAGAGCTTAAAATATGGAAAAAGGCTATTGATTTGGCAGTTGAGGTATATCAAGTTACTTCCTTATTCCCTCTTGAAGAGAAATACGGTTTAACCTCACAAATTCGCCGTGCAGCTGTCTCTATTTCATCTAATATCGCTGAAGGAGCTGGAAGAAATTCCGAAAAGGAATTTAAACATTTTTTAGGAATTGCGAATGGCTCTTCTTATGAACTTCAAACTCAATTATTTATATCAAATAAACTAAGTCTTATAAACAATGAAGATTTAGAAAAATTGCATCACTGTATCGATGAATTACAAAAAATGAATTATGGTTTTCAGAATATGTTAAACAAAAAATCCTCAAATTTTAAATAAAAATCTCATATCTCACATCTCAAATCTAATGTCTCATATCTCAAATCTAACTACTAAGTACTAAATATGGCATACATCATAGCAGCATATAGAACCGCAGTTGGAAAGTCTGCTCGCGGCGGATTTCGTTTTACTCGTGCCGATGATCTTGCGGCCGACGTTGTCAAACATTTGATGGCGGAAATCCCAAATTTGGATAAAGATGAAATTGACGACGTGATTGTTGGAAATGCTACGCCAGAGGCTGAGCAGGGACTAAATATCGCACGTATGGTCTCATTGATGGGTTTAGGTACAGATAAGGTGCCAGGGGTGACGGTAAATAGGTATTGTGCTTCGGGTTTAGAAACCATCGCGATGGCTACCGCAAAAATAAAATCAGGTATGGCCGATTGTATCATTGCGGGTGGTGTTGAAGTCATGTCTGGGATGCCTTTCGGTGGATGGAAATTAGTCCCGAACCCAGAAGTTGCCAAAAACAATCCAGATTGGTACTGGGGTATGGGACTCACAGCTGAAGCTGTTGCAAAAGAATATAAGGTTAATCGTGAAGATCAAGACGAGTTTTCCTTCAATTCTCACCAAAAGGCTATTGCAGCGATAAAAAATGGGCATCTCAAGGATGGTGTGGTGCCAATTACCGTGAAGGAAACCTATTTAGATGAAAACTTAAAACAAAAAACTAGAGAGTTTATCGTAGATACGGATGAAGGTCCGAGGGCTGATACCGCCATCGATAAACTTGCAAAATTGAAGCCTGTTTTTGCCGCTGGTGGTACTGTTACAGCGGGAAATTCATCACAAACATCAGATGGAGCAGCTTTTGTGCTTGTTGTTTCTGAGAGAATGCTTAAAAAATTGAATGTAGAGCCTATTGCACGTTTAGTGAGTTATGGAGTAGCCGGTGTGCCCCCTAGAATTATGGGTATTGGTCCGATAGAAGCTATCCCCCTCGCATTAAAAAAGGCTGGAATGAAGCAAGATGACCTTGATTTGATCGAATTAAATGAGGCCTTTGCTTCACAATCTCTTGCTGTAATTAGAGCGCTCAATCTCGACCAAAACAAGGTAAATGTGAATGGAGGAGCAATTGCTCTGGGCCATCCACTTGGATGCACTGGTGCTAAACTTTCTGTTCAACTATTCAATGAGCTGAAAAGAAGAGAAAAGAAATTCGGTATGGTTACAATGTGCGTTGGAACGGGACAAGGGGCAGCGGGAATATTTGAAATAATGTAAAAGGAGTAAAGAGCAAGGAGCAAAGAACAAGGAAAAAAGAATAAAGAACAAGGAATAAAGAACAAAGATCAAGGAATAAAGAACAAAGACAAAACTTTATTAGCACGAACTAGTCCTTACTCTTTACTCCTTGTTCCTTGCTCAAAAAATCATGTAGAAAGAACAAAGATTAAAGAACAAAGACAAGCGTATTAGAAATCATTAACCTAACCTGTCCATACTCCTTGCTCCTTGTTCCTTGCTCAAAAACCAGGGGGATTTTAATAGTTATTATACGATGCACAATTTTAGAAAACTAAACATTTGGATAGATGCGATGGCTCTCGCAAAAGAAGTGTATTTGATCACATCTAAATTCCCAAAGGATGAAAAATTTGGTTTAGTTTCTCAAATTAATAGGTGCTCAGTATCAGTTCCTTCTAATATAGCTGAGGGATCTTCAAGAAGCTCAAAAAAGGAGTTTTCACACTTTATAAAGATCGCTTTAGGGTCTTTATTTGAGTTGGAAACTCAGTTGATTTTGTCAAATGAAGTCGGATTTTATGACATCGAAAAATTGAATGCTTTGGAGCCAAAGATTGTCAAGCTTCAGAAAATGCTGTGTAGATTTTTAATTAGTATAGAAGAAAAAAACAATGTAGAAAGAACAAAGAACAATGAATAAAGACAAGCGTATTAGAAATCACTAACCTAGTCCTTACTCTTTACTCCTTGCTCAAAAACAATGTAGAAAGAACAAAGAACAATGACTAAAGACAAGCGTATTAGAAATCACTAACCTGTCCTTACTCTTTGCTCCTTGTTCCTTAATCAAAATATAATGTAAAAAGAACAAAGAACAATGACTAAAGACAAGCGTATTAGAAATCACTAACCTAGTCCTTACTCTTTGCTCCTTGTTCCTTAATCCCAAATTTATGGAAGAATTAAAAAACAAATCAATCAGAGGCGGAGAGTTCATCATCCGCGAAACAGCATGTGAAGATATTTTCATTCCTGAAGAGTTTGATGAAGAGCAGTTGATGATCAAGAAAACTTGTGAAGATTTTCTTGAATCGGAGGTTTATGCCAATTTAGACAGAATTGATAAGCTAGAAGAAGGTTTAATGGTTAGTTTAATGGATAAGGCTGGTGAACTTGGTTTATTAGCCGTATCTATCCCTGAAGAGTATGGTGGTTTTGGAAAAAATTTCAATACCTCTATGCTTGTTGCGGATTCTGTCGGACCAGGTTGTTCCTTTGCAGTTGCTCTTTCAGCCCATACAGGAATTGGCACCTTACCTATTTTATATTACGGAAATAAGGAGCAGAAAGATAAATATATTCCGAAATTGGCTACAGGCGAATGGAAGGCTTCCTATTGCCTTACAGAGCCAAACTCTGGTTCGGATGCTAATTCGGCTAGAACAAAAGCAGTTCTTAATGAAGCAGGCACACATTACCTCATTACGGGACAGAAAATGTGGATTACCAATGCTGGTTTTGCTGATATTTTTATTGTTTTCGCCAAAATTGACGACGATAAAAATCTATCTGCATTTATTGTAGAAAAAGACTTTGGTGGGATTACCATGAATCCTGAGGAGCATAAAATGGGAATTAAGGGCTCATCAACACGTCAGGTGTTTTTTAATGAATGCCCTGTTCCTGTAGCTAATTTGCTTTCAGAGCGTCAAAATGGGTTTAAGATTGCAGTTAATATTTTAAATATCGGTAGAATTAAACTGGGAGTTGCCGCAATTGGTTCATCTCGCAGGGTTTTAAATCACGCCATTAATTATTCGAATGAACGCGTTCAGTTCGGACTACCAATCTCAAAATTTGGGGCAATCCGATACAAACTCGCCGAAATGGCCAGCAGAAATTTTGCGATTGAAAGTGCCGCCTATCGTGCCGGACAAAATATTGATGATGCCTATGATGCTTTAGTAGCTGAAGGTATGGATCCATCTCAAGCAAAGCTTAAATCTACTGAACAGTTTGCCGTTGAATGTGCCATTTTAAAAGTTTGGGGATCTGAAATGCTCGATTATATCGTTGATGAAGGAGTTCAGGTTTATGGTGGAATGGGCTATTCTGCCGATGCGCCAATGGATCGTGCATATCGCGATAGCCGCATCAACAGGATTTTTGAAGGTACCAATGAAATTAATCGAATGTTGATTCTAGACATGCTTTTGAAGCGTGCCATGAAAGGGGAGTTGGATTTAATGACCCCTGCTCAAGCAGTTGCATCCGAATTAATGTCGATTCCTGATTTTGCTGAGGAAGATACCACTCTATTTGCCGCCGAGAAGAAAGTACTGCAAAATCTTAAAAAAGCGGGACTAATGATTGCTGGTGCTGCCGTACAAAAGTTAATGATGACACTCTCCAAAGAACAAGAGATTTTAATGAATATCGCCGATATTATTGGCTATGTATATGTTCTTGAATCAACCGTTCTTCGTGTTGAAAAATTAGTTAAAATGAGAGGTGAAGAGGCTTGTAAAGGTCAGCTAGATTTAATGCGAATCTATCTTTATCAATCAGTGGACAAAGTTTCAATAGCCGGTAAAGAAGCCCTCTGCTCTTTTGCTGAAGGCGATGAATTAAGGATGATGCTTGTGGGTCTTCGCCGATTTACGAAAATTGAACCATTTAACATTAAGGATGCCAGACAGCGTGTTGCCAAACAGCTCATTGAATCCAATAAATACTGTTACTAAAAATCAAAAACATCAGCTTCAATTTTGGGGCTGATGTTTTTTCTCTTTATCATCATTCTGTCAATGTTTTTCATTGCTCGTGTTTTCTATAGAAATATGACAATATTTCAACCGTAGAAAACAATCCTATCTTTTGTATTTGCGATATTTGTATATCAAAATTCAAAACCTGATGGAAAACAGAAATTTTAACCTAGTTAAAAGAACAGCACTTCTTTTAAAGAAATATTTTTTATCTATTTCGAATTTACTTTTCGCTGTAGATAATGATCGTGCATTTGTTTTTATACCATCGAGAACTAAAAACTCAGCTAATACACTAAGAGCTTTTAGAAATCAGACTCTAAATAAATAATAAAATGGCTAAGAAAAAGAGTTTAATCAGTGCAGAAGAACTGCAAAATGCCTATGTAGACTATGTTTTAACGCAGGGGCAGATGCCGAAGTCGGTTTATGTTTTCGCCAAAGAAAATGGAATGTCGGAGGAGGAGTTTTACACTCATTTCGGTTCTTTTGAGGGTATTGAACAGTCCATATGGACAGATCTTTGTCAGAAAGCGCTTACCGAAGTTGAAAATCAGGAAATCTGGTCTCAATATTCGTCTAGAGAGAAAGCGCTTGCCTTCTTTTATGCATTAATTGAGCTTTTGAAGAGTAAAAGAAGTTTTGTGCTGTATAGCCTTAAGCAATCAGGTCCTAAAATTGGTAGCCCATCCGTTTTAAAAGGGGTGAAGACTATTTTTGAGAGCTTTGCAACAGGAATTATCAATCAAGGCCTTGAGCAAGGTGAGCTTGCTGATAGAAAGTTTTTTACCAGCAAATACAAGGATGCACTTTGGATGCAGTTTGGTTTTATTCTTAATTTCTGGGCCAAGGATAGCAGTGCAGGTTTCGAAAAGACAGATGAAGCCATCGAAAAAGGAGTTAATGTAACTTTTGATTTATTTGAAAAATCAGCGCTTGATAGTATTCTCGACTATGGTAAGTTCATGATGAACAATGGTGGCATGAAACAGAACATGAAATTTTAATTAATTTTATTGGCATTAGCCAAAAAATATGAAAGAACAAGATAGTATCCCAACCTCAAAAACACAGCGTTCGGCAAAATTTGTTAAAACAGGTTTTAAGGTTGGCGGTAATTATATTAAGCATTATTCTAAGAAATTATTTAATCCTGAACTTAGTAAAGACGAGTTAAATCTCGACAATGCGACAGATATTTATACCTCTTTAAGTGAGCTAAAAGGCAGTGCTTTGAAAGTTGCTCAAATGCTTAGCATGGATAAAAATATCCTTCCTAAGGCTTATGTAGATCAATTTTCTTTATCCCAATACAATGCGCCACCATTGTCTGGTCCGCTAATTGTTAGAACTTTTACCAAGTATTTCGGAAAAACTCCATCCCAGATTTTTGATGAATTTAATATCAAATCCACTAATGCTGCATCAATTGGTCAGGTGCATCAGGCGGTTTTAAATGGGAAGAAATTAGCAGTTAAAATTCAATATCCTGGGGTTGGGGATAGTATCTCATCCGATTTAAAGATGGTTAAACCCTTTGCTTTTCGCTTGCTTGGTATGAGTCAGAAGGAGCTTGAGGTTTACATGTCGGAGGTTGAAGATCGTTTATTGGAGGAGACTGATTATGATCTTGAAATTAAACGTTCTATTGAATTCTCGGAAGCTTGTAAAAACATTCCTAATCTAGTATTTCCTACCTATTTCCCTGATTTATCATCGAAGCGAATAATTACTATGGAGTGGCTCGATGGGATGCACATGAAGGAGTTTTTGAAGACCAATCCTACTCAGGAGATTCGTAATCAGGTAGGGCAGGCCTTATGGGATTTTTATAATTTCCAACAACATGAACTAAGAGCTGTTCATGCAGATCCACATCCAGGAAATTTCTTGATCACGCCCGATGGTAAATTGGGAGTTATAGATTTTGGCTGTATCAAAGAAATGCCATCCGATTTTTATAATCCTTTCTTTTCCTTAACATCAACAGACATGCTTCAGGATAAGGCAAAAACAATTGTTGCTTTCCGTGAATTAGAAATGATTCGTGCCGATGATAACGCTTCTCAAATCGAGTTTTTCTATCAAGTTTATAAAGAAATGATCGAGCTATTTGCTCAGCCATACATGTCTAAAACCTTCAACTTTAGCGAAAAGGGCTATTTTGATAAGCTCTATAATTATGGTGAGAGGATAGCTAAAATGCCTGAATTTAAGCAGGCTAGAGGTGTAAAGCACTTTATTTATGTAAACCGCACCAATTTTGGTTTATATAATATGCTTAATGAGCTGGGAGCAACAGTTAAAACGGATACCTGGAAACCTCACGTTAATCTAGCTTCCTAAAGTATTATTGCCGATTTTTCTTTCAATTGTTATTTATTTTTCGTATATTATTGTCTATTTATTTAGTTAAATAATGTTAATCCTTACTTTTTAACATTTAAATGGATAAATTTGCATTATTATGAAGATTAATAAAATATTGATTTTGTCGTTTATTATGGCGCTAACCTTAGGTTCATGCTCAAAAAACGATGATTTTGACCCTGCGAAGCAAGCCGAATTAGATGAAGCTTTAATTGTAAAGTTCATTGCTGATAATAAAATAACAGCAACTAAACATTCAAGTGGTGTTTATTATCAGATTTTAAGTCCAGGTACAGGTTCTGTAATTTATAATGCAAATACCGTTGTAACTGCAAAATATACTGGCAGGCTACTAAATGGTTCTATATTTGACCAAACAACAACACAAATACCATCGTTCGCTCTTGGAAAAGTTATTGTAGGATGGCAAATTGGAGTTCCCTTAATTCAAAAAGGTGGAAAAATACGAATACTCATTCCTTCACAATATGGATATGGTCGAAATGTAGCTGGCACAATTCCTGCTAATTCAGTTCTTGATTTTGACATAGAACTTACTGACGTAAAATAATTTATAGACGAAATGAGACAATTTTCAAAATACGCATTCCCGGTTTTTTTATCAATAGTAATTTTAGCTTCTTGTAAAAAAGAATACGAAACTATTGATGTAATTGATGATAGGTCTGTTCAGGAATATATTCAGCAAAATAAATTGAATGTTCAACAATATGAAAGCTCAGGCATTTATTATCAGGTGGTATCGCCAGGTACCGGACCGGTAGTTGAGTATTCTGATATGGTACCCGCAATCATCACTACTCGCACTTTAGATGGTAAATATCTTTCTATTGATACATTTAGTGTTTCAAATAGATATTATAACTATCTCGGCTATTTTAACCCCGAAGCAATTCGAGTTGGTGTAAAAGAAGTGTTAAAAAAATCAAATGGTACTATCAGAATGATCATTCCTTCACGTTTAGCATTTGGACGTAATGGTTCAGGGGATATTCCAGGAAATGCGTCAATAGATATGACAGTCAGGATTTTAGATGTTTCTAAATTGGCAGATTATGAGGATTTTACAATTAAAAAATATCTTCAGACTAACTCTCTGACTGGCTTTACAAAAACTTCTTCCGGACTTTATTACAAAATTGCACAACCAGGAACGGGAAGTCCGATTACAGCAGATTCAACCATTGTTGCAAATTATACTGGTAAATTATTAAATGGCGTTGTTTTTGACAGAGCTGCCCCAGGAAGTGAAGCTACGTTTGCTTTGAAAAATTTAGTTCAAGGGTGGATACAAGCTATTCCATTAATTAAACAAGGTGGCTCCATCAGATTACTTGTTCCATCTTCTTTAGCTTATGGAATGCAAGGGAGCTCTCCAACTATTCCAGCATTCTCTACTCTTGATTTTGAAATTAATGTAACCGACGTTAAACCCTAATAAAAATTATTATTCAAAATCTGTCAGTCCGGACCCCGATCCGTTAGAAAACATATTATTAAACTCTGTCAGTCTGGGCCCCGATCCGTCAGATAATATTATTATTTGAACTCTGTCAGTCCGGACCACGATCCGGACTGGATTAACTGCTAATATAATTCTGCAATTGCTCAATTGTTTGTTGTTGATCTTCAATTACAAATTTCACTAGGTCACCAATCGAAATTATACCAATAACAAGTCCATTTTCAATAATAGGCAAGTGCCTGATACGGCGTTCAGTCATAATTTGCATACAATGATCTATGCTTGTCCCGAGTTCAATTGTTACAAGCTTCTCAGACATTACCTCTTTGATTTTTGTTGCCTTGGAAGATTTCCCAACTAAAATAATTTTTCGGGCATAGTCTCTTTCCGTAAAAATTCCATTCAATTTAGTGCCATCCATAACAAGTAATGCACTAATGTTTTTATCCATCATCACCTGTAATGCATCTAATACCGAAGTTTCAGGGCTTACAGAAAAAATAGATTTGAAATTGTTCTGTACGATATTATTTACTGTTTTCATATCAGTATATTTTAGCTAACTAAATATAATTAAATATTATCGTATTATTAGATTCAATTTATTTCACAAAGCAGGAAGCCCCGACTTTTGCCCCTTAAATCGTAAGGATATCTGTATTTTTTAAAAATTGTTGCTATTTATCAAAAATCTTACAAGAAAATGATCAATAAAACCAATTCTAGACCGTATTTTGGCCTAAATTTTAAAAAGAGGAAATTCTTCTTTTAAAAGCAATCAGGGATAGCCCTTTATACTTATGAGCGGGAAAACCATATTAGTTTGGTTTAGAAAGGATTTACGAATTCACGATAATGAAATATTAACTGAGGCGGTACGCAAGGGTAATAATATTATTCCTGTTTATTGCTTTGATCCTAGGCATTTTGAATTAACCTCTTTTGATACTTTAAAAACTGGAGTGATTCGTGCCCAATTTCTATTGGAAAGTGTTGCCGATTTACGTAAATCATTCCAAAATGTGGGAGGCGACCTTATTATTCGCGTGGGTAGGCCTGAAAATATTCTTCCTGAATTAGTTTCTAAATATCAAGTTCATGAGGTTTATCACCATCGTGAAGTAGCCTCTGAAGAAACTGGTGTTTCGGCAATGGTTGAAGATGCCTTGTGGAAATTAAAAATTAATCTTAAACATTTTATTGGTCATACCCTCTATCATAAAGAAGATTTACCCTTCCCAATAAATAATATTCCGGATGTATTTAGCAATTTCCGAAAAAAGATAGAACGTGATAGCTCCGTGAGAAGCTGCCATGATGCGCCCGGGGCAATGACTTTCCCTGCTAATTTAGAATATGGAGAACTACCAAGTTTATCAGAATTAGGTTTTCCTGAGCCAGTTAAGATAGATGAACGTTCGGTTATGAAATTTCAGGGTGGAGAAACAGAAGCTTTAAAACGCTTGCAGGATTATTTCTGGACCACTAATTCCGTAAAAACATATAAACAAACTAGAAATGGTTTAATCGGAGCAGATTATTCTTCTAAATTTTCAGCGTGGATTGCCTTAGGATGCCTTTCACCACGTGAAGTATATTGGGAAATTAAGAAATATGAGCAGGTTCATGGGGCAAATGATTCAAGCTACGGACTTTACCTCGAATTATTATGGCGTGATTATTTCCGCTATATGTTTAAAAAATACGGAAATAAATTCTTTCAAAAGTCTGGTTTTAAGGGTGTTGCACCCGAAGAAGGAGAAAGTCAATTGGCATATTTCGAACTTTGGAAAAAGGGTGAAACAGGAATACCTTTTGTGGATGCAAACATGCGCGAACTCAATGCTACAGGATTTATGAGTAATAGAGGGCGTCAAAATGTAGCAAGTTTTCTAGTTAAGGATCTCAAAGTTAATTGGATGTGGGGAGCAGCTTATTTTGAAGAAAAGCTAATCGATTACTGTCCCGCAAATAATTGGGGCAATTGGGCTTATATCGCTGGTGTAGGAAATGACCCTAGAGAATATCGTTATTTTAATGTGCTTAAGCAAGCTTTAGACTATGATTCTCAAGGAAATTATGTGAAACTCTGGTTTCCAGAATTAAGTCCCTTGAGCCCTGAAAATATTCATCAACCTTGGAAAATTTCGGAAGATGAGCGTGCAGAATACCAGTTGAAGAGTTTCGAGAAAGCTCCAGTTTATGCGCCAGAACTTGGTGCTACGAAGGGAAAAATTTAAATAACTGTTCAAATTATGCTCTTTTGAATATTTAGGGCGTTTTTTGGAACATTTTTACTAATTTCACATGCAATTATTCTGATTAAATTGTTTGACTTAAATTAAAAAATAGCGCTCAATTTTCAGGATTCTATGCTTAAAGTCTTATTTTTGTGTCGCAAAAGACATTGTTTTTAAATGGATAAATTATCATACCTAAGTAACGCGAATTCCGAATACATCGATTCTCTTTATCAATCATACAAAGAAGATCCAAACTCTATTGATTTTGGATGGCAGAAATTTTTTGAAGGTTTCGATTTTGGTCGTGGATCTGAAGCTGGAGTTGTAAGTGCCGAAACTCCCGATCACTTTCTCAAAGAAATAAAAGTTTTAAACCTTATCAATGGTTATAGGCAGCGTGGGCATTTGTTCACAAAAACTAATCCCGTTCGTGAGCGTAGATCTTACTTCCCAGGAAAAGAACTTAGTACTTTTGGTTTAGAAGATTCAGATCTTAATACCGTTTTTAATGCTGGTGTTGAAGTAGGCCTTGGTGCTGCTACTTTGCGTGAGATTCTTGCCCTAGTTGAGCAAACTTATTGCCAGTCGATAGGCGTTGAATATAAATATGTTAGAAATCCTGAAAAACTAAAGTGGTTTGAACACAGGATGGAGTCGGAGCGAAATACTCCTAATTTTAATATTGATACCAAAAAGAGAATATTGAGTAAGTTGAATGAGGCGGTTGTCTTTGAAAATTTCCTCGGAACTAAGTTTTTAGGTCAGAAAAGATTTTCTCTTGAAGGTGCAGAAGCTGTTATTCCTGCCTTAGATTCAGTAATTCACAAAGGTGCTGAGCTAGGAATTGAAGAATTTGTAATTGGTATGGCGCATAGAGGTCGTTTGAATGTCCTAGCTAATATCATGCAGAAGACCTACAAAGATATTTTCTCTGAATTTGAAGGGAAAGGATACGATGTAAATACTCCATTTGGGGGCGATGTAAAGTATCACATGGGCTACTCAACAGACGTAAAAACTGATTCAGGAAAGAACGTTCACTTAAGCTTATGTCCTAATCCATCGCATCTTGAAACCGTTGATTCGGTGGTTCAGGGTATGGTACGCTCAAAAATTGATTTTAAATACGAAGGTAATCATAAGCGCATTGCACCGATTTTGATTCATGGGGATGCATCTCTTGCCGGACAAGGTATCACCTATGAGGTTTTACAAATGGCTAAGCTTGATGGCTATAGAACAGGCGGAAGTATTCACCTTGTGATCAATAACCAAGTCGGATTTACCACTAATTATAAGGATGCTCGTTCATCAACTTATTGTACTGACCTTGCAAAAGTGACCCTTTCGCCAGTATTTCACGTAAATGGTGATGATGTTGAAGCCATCGTTTATGCTATTAACATGGCCGTTGAATATCGTCAGAAGTACCATAATGACGTATTTATTGATATTCTTTGTTACCGCCGTTATGGCCATAATGAAGCGGATGAGCCTAAATTCACACAGCCACTTTTATACAAGGCTATTGAGAAACATGCTAATCCACGTGAAATTTATAATCAGAAATTATTAGATCAAGGGACTGTAGATGCCAATCTTGCGAAGGAAATGGAAAAAGATTTCCGTGCCCTTTTGCAGGAAAAATTAAATCAAGCCAAAGAAGAGAACTACTCGGCAGTTCATCAGGTATTTGGAGGTGTTTGGGCTGGTTTAAAATTAGCTAAGGAAGGCTCTATTTTAAAGCCTGTGGAAACGAAAGTCTCTGAAAAAGAGATGCTTGAGTTAGCAAAATCTATTAGCACCTTGCCAAGTGGGAAGAAATTTTTCAAGAAGATTGAAAAACTTTTTGATGAGCGTAGAAAAATGGCTGATACCAAAGTCTTTGATTGGGCTATGGGCGAATTACTAGCTTATGCAACATTGCTTAAGGAAGGTTTTAGAGTGCGTATCAGTGGTCAAGATGTGGAAAGAGGTACTTTCTCTCATCGCCATGCTGTTTTAACATTGGAGGATTCTGAAGAAGAGTATATCCCTCTTGCTCAATTAAATAGTGATATTGCGAAGTTTGAAATTTACAATTCTCATTTGTCAGAATATGGTGTTTTAGGTTTTGAATATGGTTATGCGCTAGCAAACCCAATGGCACTGACTATCTGGGAGGCTCAATTTGGAGACTTTGTGAATGGTGCTCAAATTGTAATCGATCAGTTTATTACCAGCGCCGAGACTAAATGGCAACGTTCTAATGGTTTAGTGATGTTGCTTCCGCACGGTTTTGAAGGTCAGGGACCAGAACATTCATCTGCAAGGATAGAACGTTTTATGGAGGCTTGTGCCGATGATAATATCCAAGTTGCCAATTGTACAACGCCAGCAAACTTATTTCACATTTTACGTAGACAGTTAAAACGCGATTTCCGTAAGCCGCTAGTAGTCTTTACGCCTAAAAGCTTGTTGAGAAGTCCGAAGTGTGTGAGTTCACTCGAAGAATTTACTAAAGGGAACTTCCAAGAAGTTATTGATGATGCTTTTGTAAAAGCAGCAGATGTTAAGCGTGTTCTTTTCTGTAGTGGTAAGGTTTATTATGACCTGCTCGATAAGCAGCAGACTGATAAGAGAAATGACGTGGCTATTGTTCGTTTAGAGCAGTTATATCCATTACCATTAACGCAGCTTGAAGCAATAAAAAGTAAGTATAAAAATGCTTCCGAATTGATTTGGGTGCAGGAAGAGCCAGAAAATATGGGTGCATGGCCTTATATTTCAAGGAAGTTCCGTAAATCAGCATTCGACTTCGATTTAATATCCCGTAAGGAGAGTAGTAGTACAGCTACAGGCTATGCCAAACAACATGCGGCACAGCAATTATATATTGTAAGTAGTGCTTTTGAAAATGTTGCTGGATCGAAAAGTAAAAAATAATAGAAGAGCAGCACGTATATTTGTTAATATTGAAGAATTTTATTAAAAAATACCATTATGAGTTTAGTGATCAAAGTCCCACCAGTTGGCGAATCTATTTCTGAAGTTACCTTATCCCAATGGATAAAAAAGGACGGCGACTATGTTGAAATGGATGAAGTAATTGCCGAATTAGAGTCGGATAAAGCAACTTTTGAGCTAACAGCTGAGAAAGCTGGGACTTTAAAAACTATTGCTAGTGAGGGAGATACCCTTGCAATTGGTGCTCCTGTATGTAGTATTGAGGAAGGCGGACAGCCTGCAGCAGCAAAAGAAGAAGCTGCTCCAAAGGCTGAAACAAAGGAGGCTGCACCTAAGACTGAAGATGCAAAGGCTAGTACTTATGCTTCTGGCGCTCCATCGCCTTCGGCGGCTAAGATTTTAGCTGAGAAGGGTGTTGATGCCGCTAGTGTTAAAGGAACTGGTGTTGGAGGTAGATTAACTAAAGAAGATGCCTTAAATGCAGATTCTTCTAAGAAAGCAGCAGCTCCTGCAGCCGCTCCTGTTGTTGCCGCTTCTGTACCTGGTTCTCGTTCTGAAAGACGCGAAAAAATGTCTTCTTTAAGAAAGACCGTTGCAAAGCGCTTGGTTTCAGTTAAAAATGAAACTGCGATGCTAACAACCTTCAATGAGGTTGATATGCAGCCAATTATGGATATTCGTGCCAAATACAAAGATAAATTCAAAGAAAAGCATGGTGTTGGTTTAGGATTCATGTCTTTCTTCACCAAAGCAGTTTGTGAGGCATTGAAGGAATACCCTTCAGTAAATGCTCGCATTGAAGGTGAAGAAATTGTATTTAATGATTTCGCTGATATTTCAATTGCTGTTTCTGCACCAAAAGGATTAGTAGTTCCTGTAATCAGAAATGCAGAAGCGATGTCTTTAGCTCAAATTGAAGCTTCTGTAATGGCATTAGCAGTGAAGGCACGTGATAGTAAGTTAACTCTAGAAGAAATGACTGGTGGTACTTTTACAATTACCAATGGCGGTGTATTTGGTTCGATGATGTCGACGCCAATTATCAATGCTCCTCAGTCTGCAATTTTAGGAATGCACAATATCGTAGAGCGCCCGGTAGCAGTAAATGGACAAGTTGTTATTCGCCCAATTATGTATGTGGCTTTATCTTATGATCATAGAATTATCGACGGACGTGAATCTGTTGGATTCTTGGTGAAGGTTAAGCAATTATTGGAAGATCCTACTAGATTGCTTCTAGGAGTTTAATGAGATAGAAAATTAATCTTATATAAAAGGCCGGTGCATTTAAATGTACCGGCCTTTTGCTTTATGTTATTTGTAGCTTTTGATCGATTTTATTCGATTTTTTGCTAAAATGTCAAGAAAAATGAGTAAATTATGTTTAGTATTTTGAAATATTACCTGAGCCCGATTTCGTATATTTTACGCTCGGATTTCCAGCATATTTGATGTTTCCTGAGCCACTAATCAGGGCATCCAAGTTCTTGTTCACATGAATTTCAATATCTCCTGAGCCGCTAATCTTTGCATTCGCAATTTCTGATTGTAGATTCTTACCCATGAAATTGCCCGAACCTGCAATAGTTATAGATGTGTTTTCTGATTTTCCTTTAGCATCAATTTTACCAGACCCACTGATTAATGCCACATAGTTTTCAGCATCCATCTCTAAGGTAATATTTCCTGAACCACTTATAGTGTTGGTGAGCTTAGTAGAATTAACCAATCCGCTAACCTGAATATCTCCCGAACCAACCACAGTAAGGCTATGAAGTGTTTTGGCCTCTATGTAAATATCTATACGCTCTGTACTTTTCCAAGTCCTTTTGTTTAGCGTTTTCTTTCTTCCGATTTTTAAGATGCCATTCTCAATTCTGGTCTCAATTTCACTTATAACCTCAGCATTGCCTTCTAAACGGAGACTTTCACTCGTTCCCATTGTTATATAAACGTTATAGTTGCCAGCAGATGATACACCTGAGAAGCCAGCTACTGTTCGGTTTTCATCTACTATGTTTGCAGTGCTTCCTATTGAAAAGGTTCCAGTACATGCCAGAGCAAAGTTAGAAATTGCGACTACAAACAGCATGAATGTTAGTCCCTTGATTATTTTTTTCATATTCTAATATATCATTGATTTTATTTAAAGACGAAATGTTTTTATAAACGTTGCACCTTTTCTCTATTTTTATTTTAATTCTTTTAGTTCCACGTAAAAATTCTTCAAATCAGGTTTGAATCCCTTTTTGAGAGCAATTTTCTTCCATTCGCTTGTTGGATAAATCCAAGTTTGTTTCTCTCCCGAATTAATTCTAATTGGCATATTAAAATCTTGAACATTGGCAATCCAGCGATATTGCGTTTGTTTCCCACTTGTTTTATACTCAAGAATTGGGATGCTTTTATAGTTAAGATATTGATTATAAACCTTAGTAAAATCCTTCCCTGAAGTCTGATTAATAAATCCAACAATGTCTTCTGTAGTACTGGTTTTTAATCCGAATTCGCTATTCAAGCCTCTCAATATTTCACGCCATTTTTTATCATCATTGATAATTGTACGGGTTAAATGAAGCAAATTAGCTCCTTTAGGATACATATCGCCCGAACCTTCTTGATTTACTCCGTAGGGTCCAGTGATAGGTTTATCATTTCTGATATTTTTTCTTATTCCTTCAATGTATCTTGCACCAGCCTCTTTTCCGTCGCGACTCTCAACGAATATTGCTTCGGTATAGGTTGTAAATCCTTCATGAATCCACATATCTGCAATGTCTTTGGATGTAATATTATTGCCAAACCATTCGTGTCCAGTTTCATGGATGATGATATAATCCCAGCTCATTCCAAGTCCAGTGCCTGACAAATCCCGACCTAAATAGCCGTTTAAATATTTATTACCATAAGCAACTGCACTTTGATGCTCCATTCCTAAATAAGGAGTTTCCACTAACTTAAATCCATCGCGATAGAAGGGATAGGGGCCAAACCAATTCTCAAAGGATGTAAACATCGGTTTTACGTTGGCATTGAATTGCTTTTGTGCCTTCTCAAGGTTTTCTTTTAAGACATAATAATCGAGGGTTAAATTCCCGTTTTCGCCGGCATATGAATCCTTAAAGTGCGCATAATCAGCGATGTTAAGGGTCACGTTGTAATTATTAATGGGGTAGGAAACAAACCAATTGTACTGGGTATAGTTAGGGTCGGTATTTTTTGTGGAAAGCAAGCGTCCATTACTTACATTCATTAAACCTTTGGGTACGCTAACGCTAATCATCATGCTATCCACCTCATCCGATTGGTGATCCTTATTTGGCCACCAAGAACTTGCCCCAAAGCCCTGGCAAGACACCGCAACCCAAGGTTTTCCTTGTTTATCTTTTGCATAACTGAAACCACCATCCCATGGGGCACGCTTAGCTATTATGGTATTTCCACTATAAAAGACTGTAAATTCGTCAGTACTGCCTTTCTTTATCGTGCTCGGGAAATCGATGAAAACTGCATTAAATTCTCTTTTAAAAGGGATCTCTATGCCTTTATAAACTACCTTTTCAACCTTAAGTTGTTCAAAAAGATCAAATTGTAGTCGCTTGATATCATTTACAGCCCTAAACTTGAATAAATTCGATCCGCTGATAAATTTATTTTCAATGTCAAGTTTTACGTTTAAATGGTAATAATTAATGTCATAAGAACTTCTAAATTCGCTTAAAGTCCCTCTTAGCGTATCTGCTTTTGAGAATACATCATTTGGACCTTGTGAAAATGCAGCTTTTGTACATAGGCAGGCCAACAAAAGAGTTAAGGCATATATTTTTTGCATGCTGATTGTTTTTAATGTTTTTTCAAATCTAATTAAATAAAACATTTTAAATATTACCTAATTGCGCAACATTTTAATAATCGAATTTTTTTAAGGGTCGATATTTATTAACTTTGAATGAAATTAAAGATATTATCGCATGCAATTTGACGTAATAGTAATAGGAAGTGGTCCCGGTGGTTATGTTGCCGCCATTCGTTGTGCCCAATTGGGTTTGAAAACAGCAATTATAGAAAAATATAGTACTTATGGTGGTACCTGCTTAAATGTGGGTTGTATTCCGTCAAAGGCCTTATTAGACTCTTCAGAGCATTATCATAATGCAGCACATACTTTTAAGGAGCATGGTATTAATCTGAAAGATCTTTCTCCTGATATTAAGCAAATGGTTAATCGTAAGAATGAGGTAGTTGCTCAAACTACTGGTGGGATTACCTATTTATTTAAGAAAAATAAGGTAAGCACCTACCATGGAATGGGTTCTATGCTTGATAAAAATACAGTTAAGGTTACGAAGGCCGATGGTTCTTCAGAGAATATCACTGCTAAAAATATTATTCTAGCAACTGGTTCAAAGCCAACACAATTGCCATTCTTAAAGACTGATGGTAAGCGTATTATTACTTCTACAGAGGCTTTAAATCTGCAGGAAATCCCTAAACACCTAATTCTTATAGGTGGCGGTGTTATCGGATTAGAATTAGGATCTGTTTATGCTCGTTTAGGTTCAAAAGTTACCGTGGTTGAATTTATGGATTCAATTATCGGGACTATGGATAAAAGCTTGGGTAAGGAGCTCCAAAAAGTACTTGCTAAGCAGGGAATGGAGTTTTTACTAAGCCATAAAGTGACTGGTGCAAGTGTAAAAGGATCAAAAGTTACGGTTACAGCCGATAATGCTAAAGGTGAAAAGATTAGTCTGGAGGGCGATTATTGCCTTGTTGCCGTTGGTCGTACAGCATATACCGAAAATTTAGGGCTTGAAAACATTGGGATAAGCTTAGAAGAGAGAGGTAAGAAAATTCCTGTAAATGCTCATCTTGAAACCTCAGTACCAGGTATTTATGCTATTGGTGATGTGGTAAAGGGTGCCATGCTTGCGCATAAAGCGGAAGATGAAGGTACTTATGTTGCTGAAATTATTGCGGGACAGAAGCCGCATATCAATTATAATCTTATTCCAGGTGTTGTTTATACTTGGCCAGAAGTAGCCAGTGTTGGTCAGACGGAAGAACAATTAAAAGAAGCGGGAATTAAATTTAAAGCGGGTTCTTTCCCGTTCAAGGCGAGCGGAAGAGCACGTGCAAGTAATGATACCGATGGTTTTGTTAAAGTTTTAGCTGATGCTACTACTGATGAAATTTTGGGAGTTCACATGATCGGACCAAGAGCTGCGGATATGATTGCTGAGGCTGTTGTGGCGATGGAATTTAGAGCATCTGCAGAGGATATTGCTAGAATTTCTCATGCGCACCCTACTTATACTGAGGCATTTAAAGAGGCAAGTATGGCTGCGACAGAAAACAGAGCCATCCATATTTAATTTCTTTTAAAAAGGATTTAGAATAGATATGCAAATAATCATCAATACTGCGATCATACTTGCTACTCTAGCTGGAATGGAAGCATTTTCATGGTTTATTCATAAATACTTGTTCCATGGTCCGCTATGGTTTATTCATAAAACGCATCATCAACATCGTTCAGGTTGGTTTGAGCTGAACGATGTTTTTAGCCTCCTTTTTGGCGCTACATCCATGTATTTAATTTGGGAAGGTAAAGCAAACTTGGATTTCAAGTTTTGGGTAGGTATCGGAATTTCTATCTATGGTATTATCTATTTTATTTTCCACGACTGGTTCATTCATAATCGGTTAAAGAGTTTTAAGACCGACAATTCCTATCTTTTGGGAATTCGCAGGGCGCATAAAATTCATCATAAATCGACTGAGAAAAATCCTTCTGAAGAGTTCGGATTGTTATTAGCATCCAAAAAGTATTTTAAGCAATCAAACCAATCTTCACAATAATTGTATGCAGGTACTTGAAAATATCTCACTAAAAACACTTAATACCTTTGGTGTAGAAGCAAGAGCCGAATATTTTGTGGATATTGAATCTGAAAATGACCTACAGGACTTATTTTCTGATGATAAGTGGAGAGATTATCCTCGATTAGTCCTAGGAGGGGGTAGCAATATGCTCTTTACCCAAAACTTTGGAGGTTTAGTCATTCATCTTAAAATCCAGGGATTAAGTGCAGAAATTGAAGGAAATGATGTTTATGTACGTGCTGGGGCTGGTATTGTATGGAATGATCTGGTAAATTACTGTGTAGATAATGACTATGCAGGAATTGAAAATTTAAGTCTCATTCCCGGTTCTGTGGGAGCATCTCCCGTCCAAAATATTGGTGCATATGGAGTTGAACTTCAAGATATTTTCCATTCTTGTCGTGCTTTTGAGATTTCTACGGGTAAAATTAAGGTTTTTTCCAAAGAAGATTGTGCTTTTAGCTATCGTGATAGCGTGTTTAAATCCTCATTCAAGGGATTGTACATCATCACGGAAGTGACTTTTAAGCTCTCAAAAATATTTAAGCCCAATGTTAGCTATGGCGCAATTACTGAGGAATTGGCTAAGCGAGGTATTAATGTGCCCAGTATCAAGCAGTTATCGCAGGTGATTTCGCATATTCGGGTGAGTAAGCTCCCAGATCCCACAACCATTGGTAATGCAGGAAGTTTTTTCAAGAATCCTATTATAGCCGAGTCTACATTTAATAGATTGAAATCACAGTTTGCTGATATAGTGCATTTTCCGGCAGGAGAGGGCTATGTTAAGGTTTCTGCCGGTTGGCTTATTGAGCAATGTGATTGGAAGGGTAAAGTAGTAGGGAACACAGGAACATGGAAAAACCAAGCCTTAGTATTGGTAAATCATGGTCATGCTACTGGAGATGAAATATTTCAGTTCTCTTCCTCAATTATCGATAGTGTTAATGCTAAGTATGGCATTCTCTTGGAGCGTGAGGTGAACATCATTTAATTCCTCTACTTCACACAATTGTGTGCAATCTTTACAATTTGGTATACAGTTTTTCTGAGCTCCTCTTAGGGGCATAGCAATTGTTTAATTTAGTATGTCTTTCATTGAACACCGATTTCTTGGTGGTTCAGAGTATTAACATATAAGCTAAACAACATGACTAGCATCGAATTTAACACCATGGTCACACGTCAGGCCGATTCATTAAAGCTTTATGCACTCCGATTTACTCACGATGCGGAGGATGCCAATGATCTTGTTCAGGATACGATACTTAAAGCTCTATCCTATTGCAATAAGTTTAAGGAAGGTACAAACCTGAAGGGTTGGCTTTATACCATCATGAAAAACACCTTTATTAATAAATACAGGCGTTTTGTAAAAATTGGCACAATGGTTATACAATCTGAAGACATTCATTATTCTAATTTAATGTACAGTGCCAGCAATAATCAAGGCGAGTCGAAATTTGTGATGGACGATATTAAAAATGCCCTTGAAAACCTTTCAGATGAGTATTATGTGCCATTTACAATGTATTTTGATGGGCATAAATATCATGAGATTGCCGAACATCTCACCATTCCGATTGGTACAGTTAAGACTAGGATCCATGTGGCAAGGAAGCTATTGAAAAAATCATTGAATGATTATGATCCCCAAAAAGGGCGCGCAGTATTTATGAATTGATATAATAGTGTAAATATCTTTCAGTTTTTTGGGAGAAGGTACATGCATTTAAGAAGAATGCCTAAATTTACATATGGAATTTTCTTATCTGCTGATCAATTTCTTGACCATCTTTTTCCCAATTGTGCTCTCTTTTGATAAAAGAGTGGCTTTTTTTAAGAGTTGGGCTTATGTTTTCCCGGGACTTTTAATTACGGGCTTGCTTTTTCTTTTTTGGGATTACCTATTTACAATTTATGGCGTTTGGTCCTTTAACCCGGAATATATCATTGGTTTTCATATCCTAGACTTACCTATAGAGGAAATTCTTTTCTTTATTACAGTGCCTTTTGCCTGCATTTTTGTGTATGAATGCTTGAATTATTATGTTAAACCGGATCTTTTAAAGCGGTTTTCAAGTCCGATAAGCTATTTTCTGATCGCCTTTTCAATTTTAATGCTTGTTCTTTTCTATGATCGAGTTTATCCCTTAATTACTTTCGGATTATTGGCTGTAGTGCTAATTATTACCGAATTTGTAGTAAAAAGCACTATTATGAGTCGCTTTTACTTAGCCTATCTCGTTTCATTAATCCCATTTTACCTCGTTAATGGCTTATTAACATCTATTCCTATTGTGATGTACAATAATGCCGAAAATATGGCTTTCCGCGTAGGAACTATTCCCTTTGAAGATCATTTTTATTCTCTTTCCATGCTATTAATCAATATTTTATTGTTTGAGTATTTTAGGAAAAGAGCTAGAGTTGCAAAATGATGGATTTGCCTGAATATAGTAAATCGTACTTAGCCTTACGCAACGGACAGGATAAACCTGAAATATGGGTAGCCTTTAAGGGATTAATTTACGACGTGACTGAAAGTCGCTTATGGAAAAATGGCAAACACTACGAGCATTGGGCGGGACAAGATTTGACGGAGGAGTTAAAAGACGCACCACATTCGGAGAAGGTTTTTGAGAAGTTTAGGGTAGTTGGTAGGATTAGGGATTAGTTATCAGTTGTCAGTTATCAGTTATCAGTTGTCAGTTATCAGGCTGGCGACATCTGTTACCTGGTGGCTGAAGTTCTCGAAGCCTAGTTCTTGAAGGTGGGAAATGACTTATCTTTATTAGTTATCAGTTGTCAGTTGTCAGGCTGGCGACATCTGTTACCCGCTGGCTGAGGTTCTTGAAGTCCGGGATCAGTTGTCAGTTATCGGTTGTCAGTTATCAGGCTAGCGACATATGGTACCCGGTGGCTATTGCCTACAACCGGTGGCTGAGGTTCTCGAAGCCTAGTTCTTGAAGGCAGGAAAAGAGTTATCTTTATCAGTTATCAGTTGTCAGTTGTCAGGCTGTCGACATCTGTTACCCGTTGGCTGAGGTACTCGAAGCCCGTGATTAGTTGTCATGATAGCGTCAACTGTAAACCGCTGGCTGAGGTACTCGAAGCCTAGTTCTTAGAGGCAGTTATTTTACATTAATAATCTCCCTAATCCCATTAATCAAATAAATCATAGTTCAGACAATTTAGTATTTAGTACATAGTATTTAGTACAAAGTATTTAGAAATGAACTGATAAGACTTTATTTTTTAACTAGCTCCTTTCTGTCCTTACTCCTTGCTCCTTATTCTTTGCTCCCAATTAGTAGTTAGTACATAGTATTTAGAAATGAGTTGACAAGATTTTTTAGTTTAGTCTTTTTTTTGTCCTTACTCCTTGCTCCTTATTCTTTGCTCCCAATTAGTAGTTAGTATTTAGTACATAGTATTTAGAAATGAGTTGACAAGATTTTTTAGTTTAGTCTTTTTT
>NZ_JAFEIG010000008.1 GCF_017495225.1 Daejeonella sp.
CCGCCCAACCCTCCCTATCCAAGCTTCTAAAATGTATAGCTTCTGCCAGGTGTTCGAGCATAATTTCTTCGCTTTCTGCTAAATCAGCAATGGTTCTGGCCACTTTTAAAATACGATCATACGCTCGAGCAGAAAGTCCCAATTTCTCCATTGCTTGCTTTAATAATGCTTGTCCGCTATCACTAATTTTACAGATTTTGCGTACCATATTGGGACTCATTTGAGCATTGCAAAAAACATCTTCCCTATCTTCAAAACGTGCAATTTGAATGGTTCTGGCATTTGTGACACGTGCCCTTATGTCCATGCTTTTTTCACTCAATCGCTCAGAGGCTAGTTCATTAAAATTTACTGGTGTAACTTCCACATGAAGGTCGATGCGGTCGAGCAAGGGCCCAGATATTTTGCTCAAGTATTTTTGTACTACTCCCGGTGCGCAAATACATTCCTTTTCGGGATGATTAAAATATCCACAAGGGCATGGGTTCATGGATGCCACCAACATAAAACTTGCAGGATAATTTACGGTCGATTTAGCTCTTGAGATTGTTACTCGTCTTTCTTCTAAAGGCTGTCGCATTACTTCGAGTACGGTGCGTTTAAATTCTGGAAGCTCATCTAAAAAGAGCACACCATTGTGCGCGAGTGATATTTCTCCAGGTTGGGGATTGGTGCCTCCGCCAACTAATGCTACATCACTGATGGTGTGATGCGGAGAACGGAAGGGTCTGATGGTCATTAATGAATCGGATGCGGATAGCTTTCCCGCAACAGAATGAATTTTGGTGGTATCGAGAGCTTCATAAAGATCGAGAGGTGGTAAAATAGTGGGTAGGCGTTTTGCTAGCATGGTTTTTCCGGCGCCTGGGGGACCGATTAAAATTACGTTATGACCCCCAGAAGCCGCAATTTCTAGTGCGCGTTTAATGTTTTCTTGTCCCCTAACATCCGAGAAATCGCTATCATAATTATTGACTTTATAGCCGAATTCCTCTCGGGTATTCACGATAGTTCGTTCTAAATTGATGGTATTTTCAAAGAAGCCTATTACTTCTGCCAGACTACTCACCCCGTAAACCTCAAAATCATCTACAATTGCAGCTTCACGAGCATTTTCTTTTGGTAGGATTAATCCTTTGAAGCCATCTCTTTTTCCTTGAATAGCTATGGGGAGTGCGCCTTTAATGGGCTGTATACCACCATCTAAGGAAAGTTCACCAAGAATAAGATATTCTTCTAATCTTGTACTTAAAAATTGACCAGAAGCACTTAAAATACCAATGGCAATGGTAAGATCGTAGGCTGAACCTTCTTTACGAATATCGGCTGGAGCCAAATTGACAATAATTCGCTGCCGAGGCATTTGAAAAACAGAGTTATTGAGCGCACTTTCTATTCGAAGCATGCTCTCCTTCACCGCATTGTCGGGAAGTCCCACCACAAAATAATTCAGTCCGCTACTGATATTCACTTCAATAGTTATGGTGATTGCTTCGATACCATAAACGGCACTGCCAAAGGTCTTTGCTAACATAATATTCTAATGTAGTAAGCATAAATGCCTCTAATTAGAATATTTAGTGAATGGTGCCTAAAATTTAGCGAACGGTATTTATTTGATTAAATGGGCAATTAATTATCTAATGCAATGATCTCTTTTTTGTATTCGGGTGGCATAATGATACATTTTATAAATGAACATATTCCCACTCTTTTACTTAATTGATACACTTTTATAAGTCCTTTAAACATGGGATTATAACCTAAGTTTAACAATTTATTTACCCTTTTGGGGACTAGTACCATTTGTGCTTGGAGAAGTATTTGATATCTAAACCATCCCAAATGTTTTCTGTATTGTTTGTAAAGGTCTTTGGTAAAATTGCCATTAATCAGGTTCTCATTGACTGCTTTATTTCGTAAAATTTGCCATTCCTGATAGTTTTGAGGCAAATTTACCAATTCCATTCGCGCGCCCATTCGGTAAAAAACTTCGAAGACCTCTTCTTTTTCTGTTATGCTTAATGGCCTTTCTAAGAGCTCGAATGAACGGATGGAGTAGTCGATAAGCATGTATAAAACATCCCTATAAGCCCAATCGGGAATGGTTTTTCCACGCGACTTTTCTAACCCTTTGTGAATGCCATTAATTTTGTCAATGGCAATATTGGCATCATTATAATCCGAAAAAACAATTTGTCGGGCATAGGCCACAGTAGAAAAAAGTCTTTTTAATGGATCTGCAGGAAGCTTACCTGTAAAATAAAGCCAGTCGACGGCTTTGTTTAAAGCAAATTCGGCAGATGCACCCGCAAAGATTAGGAGAATGGTATCTCCATTCCCCCAAATTTTACGGACTATCGAGTCTTTGTTTACAAAATACTTCATCAATTAGGCCTTAATCTTTAATTTTAACGCTTTCTCCATCCCCCAAATTGTGATGATTCCAAGGCTATATGCAATAATATCATACCATGAGAATGATGTACCTAAAACAATTCCTGCTAAGCCTGAATTAGTTAAACCAATCCATTTTATGAAGTTTAAATATTGCAGTACTTCTATGAGATATGAAAATAGAAGTACTGCGATAGCCGTTAATGTAGAATCTGATTTTATGAAGCTTTTTATTGAACAATAAATTAGGGCCACGACAAGAAAATCTCCAAAATAGGGTCTAAAAAAATTATCGTGGACAAAGATTGCAATAAGTACTTCAATCAAGAAGAGACTCAAAGCCAATAAAAAATAGGTTTTATGAAATCTAAACATTTTAAGCTTCTTTACTTATTATTTCAGTATTATCCTTATCAATATTAACCTTTTGCGATAGGTACATCAATCCTGCAATTATTAGGAATAATCCCACACTTCCAACTAGTAATGCCATGTCTTGCAGCTGAATAATTATGAAAATAAAGCTGTATAAAAGACCTAAAATTCCGGCGAAAAGCAAGGCTGTTTTTCTGCTTTTAAGTAGAGATTGAATGAATAAACCGATGAGTCCCACTGTTGCTATCGAAGCAATCAAATAAGCCAAATTAAATCCTAATTGCTCACTCAAGGAAAGAAGTAAGGCATAAAAAATGATCATGGCTGCACCAATTAAAACATATTGAAGAAGGTGAACTTTTTTCTTGCTTAAAAGCTCTGTAAACAATAGCGAGATAAAGGTTAATAAAATAACCAGTATGGCATATTTTGCTGAGCGGAAGGTTTTTTGATATTGATCAACTGGCATTAGGAATTTAACTCCGAATGCACCACTAATATCTTTCGCTTTGATACTATTTTCACTAGTTGAATCTTGACTAATCATATTGGAATTTTCTTCCACCCATTGTTGCGGGAAAGGTCTATTGAAATAAGGCATTTTCCAAGATGCAGAGAAGGTGGAATCAGAAATACTACGTTGTTCAGGCAAATAGCGACCAATAAAACTTGGGTTTTTCCATGTTCCTTCAATATTTACTGTTGTATTTTTGCCGATGTGCAAAAAGCTTAATTGATTGCTTCCTCGGATATTTAAATCGAAACTAAAATCAAGCTTTGTGTTTTTATTGCTGCTTAAATCAGGAAGAATAATCAAATTATTTGTGAAAAGTTTAAGCGAGGTAAAGTCGGGTTCTACCTCATAATTTTGTTCATCAAGTTTTATAATTGGCTTATTATCAAGGCCTTTTAAATCACTTAAGCCTATTACTACTTTAGCTTTTTCCCATAAAATCACTTCTGGGTTTATGCCCGATTTTTTGCTTTCTAAAGCGCTAAATGTACCATTCACTTTAATTTGCGACTTATACACTACCGCATCAAAAATGCCACGGTGTAGTGTTTCAGGTGCGGCTTTTGAATTGATTTTAATGGTTTCGGGTAGAATATAAATATTGCTAATTAGCTCTTTGCTAGTGCTTTTGCCACTTTCTGAATCAGTAATTTTCTGAATTGTTTTATAAGGCAGAACGAGTACAGGTCCTTGTACTAACTGGCTTCCCGACCATTTATCGGAAATTTCAAGGTTGACCTCCTCTTGTCTTCTTTCACGTTCAGTAATTAAATCTTGTATCAATACACTTGGTATTAATAAAATAAGAGTTAAGAAGCCAATTAAGACCAATTTGAATAATACTGATCCACCGAGTCGGTTTTTCAATTCTTTGTTTTCTGTTGTAAGTTCAATTTTCATAATCTGTTAAATAAAAGTACTTTGTATCTCAAAGTGAATTAATAAAAAAATATTATTGTGTTTTTTGTTGTTTGATTAAATTTTCGAGTGCTTCTAGGTGTTTAATGAACGCCGTTTTTCCTTTTTCTGAAACGGAGTATTGAGTATTGGGTTTTTTACCGATAAAAGTTTTGTTGATTAAGATATATGCTTCTTTTTCTAGGGCTTTAAGATGAGATGCAAGATTCCCATCAGTCAGTTCTAATAATTCTTTGAGCGAATTAAAGTCGTAACTCACATTGGCCACCAAAACGCTCATAATTTGTAGGCGAATGCGGTTTTCAAAGGCTTTATTAAACTGTGCTAGACTATTCTTCACTGCTTATATTTAAAATGCATGATTGCGCCATAAATGATATGAAGAAGACCAAAGCCGGCTATCCAAAATAGAAGTCCGTTTTCTGGCATCCATGCTGCTAAAAGTCCTAAAGTTATTTGGCAAAATCCTAAGTATTTAACATCAGAAAAAGTGTACTGGCTAGCCGCAATGAGTGCCAAACCGTAGAACAAAAGGCATGATGCAGCAATAAATTGATATTCAGCTTTTGATATTAATATTAGTATGAATAGTCCCCCTGTAGCTAGCGGAATAGCCATATTAGTGATTAATCTTTTGCTAACGGGATTCCAATAGTGCTCTTTTTTCTTCTTTGCTTCGCGGATAGAAAGTAAGATACCTGTGAGAACGGAAAACACCAAGACCAAAGCAGCAATAAAATAAAGAGTATGATAGATGCTGGGATTTTCTGCGTATGATTCGCTGATTATTAAGCTATTATATTTATCAGTAACAAGTTGATAGGCCCCAAATGCACCTATTGATGCGTAGATGCCGGCCAATACTCCAGATAATCCGCTCAGAGAAAGGAATCTGGATGAGCGTTCCATGAGGGATCGGATTGAAGCTAACTCAGAATGAATGTCTTTTTCTTCCATTTAAAAGTACTTTGAATTGCAAAGTAAATAATTAAATATGAGATTTCCAAGGTTTTTGAATGAGATTTAGGGTAATAGATTTTTGGAAATGAATTTTACACTAGCTAGTTGTGGAGTATACATTTACTAATGTGGCATTATTCTAATCTTGTTTGTTTGGACCAAAGTTCACAGTATTTGCCTTTTTGGGTTAGCAATTCCCAGTGGTTTCCTTGTTCAACAACTGACCCGTTTTCCATTACAAAAATAGTATCTGCATCAGCGATTGTACTTAAGCGATGTGCAATAATTATTACCGTCTTACCTTTAGCCTTAAAACTGTCTATGACTTCTTTGACAATGGTTTCAGAATTAGTATCTAGTGAGGAAGTGGCCTCATCCATCAATAATATTTCTGGGTTCTTATATAATGCTCTAGCGATAGCAATTCGCTGTTTTTGGCCTCCAGAGAGCATAGTTCCATTTTCTCCAATTTGTGTTTCAAATCCGTTTGGCAGTTTTTCTACAAACTCAGTAATACCTAATTGTTTAGAAAGGTCCATTACCCATTGGATATTCGGAAATGTATCACCTAGGGCGATATTATCGATTATGTTTCCTGAAAAAAGGTTAAGCTGTTGCGGAATTACTCCAATTGCGTTTCTTAAACTTTTGTAATGAATGTATTTTAAATCATAATCACCGATATATATTTTCCCTTCCTTAATTGGGTAAAGATTTTGAATAAGTGAAATCAGGGTAGTTTTTCCACTTCCACTTTCACCCACAATGGCAGTAGTTTCATTATTTTTAAAAACAGCATTAAAATTTTTAAACACTTCAATTCTGGAGCCATACCTAAAAGAAACATTTTCAAACGTTATATCACCAATAAGCTCTTTATCAAGTACAACCTTGTTTTCAGTCTCCTCCCGTTCTAAATCCATTATCTCAAACAATCTATCGGCTGCAATTAAGGCATTTTGTGCAGTTTTGTTCATTCCTATTAACTCTGCAACAGGAGAAGTAAAATATCCTATCAAGGCATAAAATGAAAATAATTCACCAGGTGTTATTTCTCTGTCAATTACATAGCCAGAGCCAATCCAAAGTAAAACAATAGTAAATATAGAAGCTAGAAACTGTGTTGAGGTTCCAGCAAAAACACCATTCATGCCAGATTTATAAATGCTAAACAGCAATTTTACAAATTTATTTTCAGTCTTAAAGTTCGAAAAATCTTCAATTCCAAATTCTTTTACGGTACGAATATGCGAAATGCTTTCAACCAATTGGGTTTCTAATTCGGCTCCATTTTCCATAATGCTACGTTCTACTTTTTTGTTAAAACGGTTCATTAAATAATAAATTATTGCATAAAAAGGAATCACCAGGAGAATGACTAGGGCAAGTTTCCAATAATATGTAAACATTAGTGCGAATGAGAAAATAACGATAAAGACATTTACAACCAATTCTATGGCAACTTCGTTAATAAAAGACCGTATTTTTACAGCATCGTTAATGCGTGAAGTAATTTCGCCAATTTGCATTGTGTCGAAAAATCGCTGCGGTAAATGGAGCAAATGTTTATAATAGCCCAAAATCAACTTGGCATCTATTAGTTGACCTGTTTTCATTACAAAAATGCTCTTCTTTGAGTTGATGAATGCTTGCAATAATATTACCACAATCATACCTACACTTAATAAATTAAGCAGGTTCCGGTTACCCTCCACTAACACATAATCGGTTATTTTTTGAACATAAATTGACATGGCCAATCCCAAAACAGTAAATAATATTGCACCAAATAAAGATTGAATTAATATTGTTTTATGGGGTTGTATTAGTTGCCAAAATCGACGCAGAGGCGAGGTCTTTTCATTTTTGGCCATAAAGTCATCAGCAGGAGCGAGAAGAACTAATACCCCTGTCCAGATTTTTTTGAAAGCCTCATACGTATAGGTTTCCATTTTACCAAGGTCAGGATTCATTACGTTTATTTTATGTTTTGTAACTTCATAAATAACAACGTAGTGGTGTAAATCTTCTTTTACAATAACATGTGCTATTGCTGGAAGTGGTATTTTGCTAAGTGCATCAATACCACCCTTTACACCTTTAGCGGTAAAGCCCATTCTAGCGGCAGCCTCTATAAGACCTAGAACATTGGTGCCCCTTTTATCAGTATTTGCATATTGACGGATACGTGCTATAGGAAGATTAACTTTGTAATGATTGCCAATTGAAGCCAAACAAGCTGCACCACAATCTTTAATATCATGTTGTTTTATTTTAATAGAGGCCATAAAAGTTTTTTATTTAACTGTTAGGTTAAGAACAGTTATTTTATTTTAGGATTTAGCCAGTCATCAACTTTATCAAATAATAGATCGAATAAGCTGCGCTTGGTAATAATGTATCGAGTGGTAAGCGTCATACCTTTAGAAACTTTTGCCTTATAGCCAGATTTGAGTTGTAATTTGGTAGATTTTAATGATGAACGTACATTAAAAAAAGCCTTCTCACCCTGCATTGTTATGTTGTGGTCAATATCTGTTACAATTCCTTCAAGTAATCCCCATTGGTTGTAGTTAAAGGCATCAATTTGATATTTAACCTTTTGGCCTTTTTTAATCAATCCAATATCACTAGGCGAAACTGAGCTTTCAACAATTAAACTGTCTATTGACGAAATATTAGCAATGAGTTGTGATGCATTTAAAAATGAACCTATTTGAATGCCTGAAAATCCCTCAATCGTACCAGTAATTGGAGCAATAATTACGTAGTTTTTAAATTCGATTTTTATTTTTTGGAGTGTGCCATCAAGGTTCTGCAATTGATTTTGCAACTCTCTTTTTTGGTTTTGCCAAATGCTTTTTTGGCTTTTGCTTAAACTTGCTAATGATTGTTGTGTGTAAAGGTAATCAAAGCTAAATTTTTCAAACTCGGCCCTTGAGATAACTGCTTTATCAAAAAGAATTTTATTGCGGTCATATGCTATCTTCGCTTGAGCAACTTTGTTCTCGAGTTCGTTCATTTTACTGCTATACGATTCCCATTCTTGTTGCAATTCTGGGGTTTTAAGCGTGGTTGTTATGCCTGTCAGTATTTTTGTTAAATCGTAAATTCTGGCATTTAAACTTTGGGATATGTTTTGATTTGTTTGTTTTTCTGCGTTAAGGCTTTCTTGGGTAAGTACTATCAAAGTATCGCCTTTATAAACCATGCGATTGTTTTTGAGGTTAATGCGTATCACTTTACCATTTACTAAGCTACTTAGTGGTACGTTGTCTGTTGTGCTGCGTATAATTCCTCGACTTTGGCTACTAATGTCTGTTTTTACTGATGGCAAGGAACCTAAAGCAGTAAATAGTCCTATTAAGACAACTAAATAAATTGAAATACTTTTGGTTTTATTTTTGGCGACAAGGTTTTCAACAGTGTTTATCGGATCCGAACTGAAGTTCATATAGTTTTTCTATAAGGGCGTTATTTTAAATGAAATTACACCCTAAATAAATTAGGGTGTAATAACTTAGGCTATATTTAGCTACTTTTGCGTGTAATTAATTGAGGCTATAAGAAGATTTTCTATAACAAATTACTTAACTGGTAAGTTTTAACCAAATTATATACTTTCTTTAAAAATTAAGAATTCAAGCAGTTGTTTTTCAACTAATTTTTAATGCCTATCCCTAATCTACCCTATAAATCACAGAGAATATATACTTAATTCAATAGAAAATAGACTATGCCTACAATACATCCTAATAAAAACGTAAAGTAACAATATTTAACTATCTCAAAATAGGTAATTTCTAAATCAAATATTTTAATAAATATTTGATTATTCTTATAAGCCATATTATCTAGTCGCTTTATCTAAAAGTTTACAAACACCATATGCCACAACTGCACCAAGTACAAATGCTCCGAGAAGCATTCCTCCGCCGACTGCAATCGCTGCTAAACCTACAATTGGTGCACCTCCCTCAGTATTTTTTAACTCGTTGGAAGTTAATTCAGTCAATCCAATATTATCTAAATTTTTCATAATTACTCTAATTTATGTTATTATTGTTTTGAAAAAACAGCTATTCCTGCGGCGGTACCCAATGCCATTGCTCCAAAACAACCAGCAGCAACAACTTTAGCTGATAAATAATATCCAAATATTATAAGTGGTATAAATCCACCCTCAACTTCATTCATTTCTCGAGCATCAAGCTCAACTAAATTCAAATTTTCTAATTTCATAATTCTAGTTTTTGCGCCTGCTTTTACACAGTCAAGTTAATAATTTAACAATTGAAACAAAAGATATTCTGCAGATATTTTGTTTAGATAAATTTAATTACTTAAAAAGAATTTAAAAAACACTTTTTGATATAAAATATTACCTTTTTGGATTAAAATATTACTTTTTGTTTAATATATTTTAAAAAAGATAAATGTTTAATATTTATAAATTAAGCTAGTTTGATTTTTAGTTGGTTTTAGTGCTATTTTTCTAGAATTTTAACAAATAAGTAAAACAAAAAATATAAGTTAATTTTATTGACTTTAAATTATCTTTTTAAAGAAACCTATGGTAATGTGTTTATAAAAAAAATAGCGTTATAATTTTAATATTGGGTAATCAATTTACTTATAGTATGTTTTGTATTATAATCAATAGAGCTTATATTTGATTAGTTTGTTTTTATAGGTTTATTCTTGTAATTAATAAAATAAATTTTCCAGTTATTGCTAAAACATCAAGACATCATGATGGAAGATATACTTTCAAAAATAAGAGAACATCGCAAGAAAAAGGGTTATTCCTACGAAACTATGGCAAGCGAGCTAAACACTTCTGCTGCTGCTTACAGGAAAATAGAGTTCAACCAAACTAAATTAACTGTAGAGCGTCTGTTTCAAATAGCAAAAATCTTGGAGGCTCAATTAGTTGATATTCTAGATATTAATCCCAATAATCAATTAAATCAAACGAATACTGAGAATGCAACCGGCTATCAACAGCAGATTGAAAACTACTTTCACGAAAACAAAGAAAAGTCAGAAAAAATAGAATCATTATATGAATCTCGCCTAAGAGATAAAGATTTAATTATTAGTCAATTGCAAAGGACTATAGAAATGCAGGCAAATTTATTGAAACGTGATTAGTATTTAGTCATTTATATAAATTATTGTGAATCAATAAAATTCTTTCTTCAATTAAATGTGATCATTTAATTTGTGTAAAATTCAACAATTTATATTTTAAAAAGATTAGCTAGATACCCTAAAATCAATACCCAAGTAATCCTATTTTAACAATTTGAACTAATCAATCTAATCAAAAAACACAATTTTCTTACTTCCCAAACGGCATTTTAGGCATACCTTTCATCATTTTAGCGGCAGCGGCAGGGTTTGAAAATTGCTTCATTACTTTACGCATATCTTCAAATTGCTTAATCAGCTTATTCACTTCGGTGATGTTGGTACCTGAGCCCTTTGCAATTCTAGTCCGCCTACCCTGATTAATTGAATCCGGATTTTCGCGTTCGAAAGGAGTCATGGAACGAATAATAGACTCGATTGGAGTAAAGGCATTATCATCGATTTCAACATCTTTAATGGCTTTGCCAACACCAGGAATCATGCCCATCAAATCTTTCATGTTACCCATTTTCTTGATTTGTTGGATTTGACTTAGGAAGTCGTTGAAATCAAATTTATTCTTGCGAATTTTCTTTTGTAGTTCAGCAGCTTCTTTCTCATCGAACTGCATTTGAGCACGTTCAACAAGGGAAACCACATCACCCATCCCGAGAATACGGCTAGCCATTCTATCTGGATAGAACACATCCAAGGCTTCCATTTTTTCGCCGGTACCAATAAATTTGATGGGTTTATTTACTACTGATTTAATAGAAAGTGCAGCACCACCACGTGTATCACCATCTAATTTGGTTAAAACAACACCTGTAAAATCTAATCGGTCGTTGAATGCTTTGGCAGTATTTACCGCATCCTGACCCGTCATTGAATCCACCACAAAAAGAATCTCATGTGGTTTGGTTTGTGCTTTAACTTCGGCTATTTCGGTCATTAGGCCTTCATCAATCGCTAAACGACCAGCGGTATCAATGATGACTATATTTTGTCCGTTCTTTTTCGCTTCTGCAATCCCGGCCATGGCAATAGCTACCGGATCTTTAGAATTACGATCTGTGTAAACTGGAACATCAATTTGGCCACCTAAGACTTCCAATTGATCAATTGCTGCGGGACGATAAACATCGCCAGCAACTAATAAAGGTTTCTTATTTTTTTGATTTTTTAGGTAATTGGCAAGTTTTCCCGAGAAGGTAGTCTTACCCGCACCGTTTAGTCCGGCGATAAGTATTACCGTAGGATTTGCTGAAATATTTAGTTCATCAACCGTGCCGCCCATAAGTGCAGCCAGCTCATCATTCATGAGCTTAGTTAATAACTGTCCCGGAGAAATTGAGGTTAAAACATTGAGTCCGAGTGCTTTTTCTTTCACATCATCGGTAAATGCTTTGGCGGTTTTATAGTTAACATCGGCATCCAGAAGAGCTTTTCTAATCTCTTTCATGGTTTCTGCCACGTTAATTTCTGTAATACTACCCTGTCCTTTTAATACCTTAAAGGCTCTATCAAGTTTATCCTGTAAATTTTCAAACATTATTTCAATCAGCTATTACCAAATACAAAGTTAAGCTTTCTAAACAATAGCTTTAAAATAATTATTGATTCTGTTTTAATGGGACAAAAAAAATTCTACCGATAGATTAATTTAAAAAGCTATTAAAATAATCTATGGGTAGAATTGAGCTGTTTTTTATTGGGATTATTCTCCTTTAATATTGCTAATTACTACTCCTACAAAACAATCATCCTTGCAGTTTTTATTGGTATAGCCACAAGTAGAAATCATTCCTTGGTTTTTGGTTTCAAAATGAATAGTATTATCATTTTTATTGATTTTTAACCATTCTGAGCTTGCTTTTTGATAAATCGCATCAATGGTAATTGTTTGTGCACCAGAATCATGAGAATTTAAATCAGCCTTTGTTTCAGTCCAGCTTCCTGTAGAATTTTTCTGCCCTGTTTGTGAATCTATAACATAGCTAGCATACTTTCTGCCAGTAATAATTCCGTTTTGAACAGAAATAATTGTGCTATCACCAAATCCTGCCCATGATTCTGTTTTTACGGTATAAGAATAATTATTGTTTACTGATTTTTTGAATTCTTGCCAAACGCTTAAGCTTTTATCAAAGTCTGATTTTATAGCACCTTTTTCACAAGAAGAAATTAGTACTGATAACATTAAAATTGAAAGTATCTTTTTCATATTATTTAAATTATTATTTCAAAAATATACGAAAAACAGAATGTGCTAAGTTTTGTAATTTGAAATTAATTAGCCAGTTTATAAACTAGACCGAAAGACATGGTTTGACTAGCCTGCATTTTATTGTCAGAATCATCATCGTATAACAAAATACCAGATAGCGAAACATTAATAAGTTTGTTAACGTTTGCAATTAGAGTTACATCCAATCTATTATCAATACTTGATAGTTTCTCATAATTGGCAAACATGGCATAGCGGCTATTTAGGATTAAGTTTTTTGCTATTTCCTTGTTGTAAGAGCTTACAACTTGAAATGCCAGCTCATTTCTAAATGTTTGGCCGGGTGTTACCCCGAAATTTTTGGGATTAGTTTTATATAGATTAGTATCTAACACAAATGTTTGTCGGGCAGTACCCGTACCAATACGTACAAAGAAATGTTTTACGGGCTTATACTCAAATCCAAATGATTCTGTTAGGTATCCTGGAGCCATAAATTTAGAAAGAAGTGTTCTTTTCTCCTTGCCTTGTGCATCTCTAGAGAAAGAATAACCTAAATCAAATTGTGATTCAAAGTTTAGAGATCCAAAGAAGTACCAGCTTTTAGAAAGTTTTAGAGCGAGTTTATTATCCCAAAAAATACGATCGGCACTTTTGCGTGCAAGTTGATCTTTATTCTTAAGTTTTCCATATTGTAAGATGAGTTCGGAGGCAAAGTTTTTATCACTCTTGGTATAATCTGTTTTGTATGAAAACTGCCCACCAAGTGCTAAAGAATTAACTCCCCCAGCTCCCCAATTATCACTAAAGGCTGCTTGGTTAACATTTATACCGAAGAGCGTAAGGTTACGCCAATAATTTACTTTAACTTTTAAATCAGGAACCGGGCTAGGATTGATTACTTCTGGAAATAGGACAGGACGCCTAACAGGAAGAATGTTTTTCTTAGGATTTTGTTTTAAGCTCTTAATTAAAGTTGTATCAGCTTCAGTTTTTTGTGCAATGGAGCCTGAGTTAAGGCCCAATAAGATGAAAATAATTGCCAGAAATCGTTTAAACATAGGACAAAGAAAAACAAAAAAGAATTCTTTTAATAGATTTTTCAGCTTTTTCTAGACTTTTTAAGATAATCCAGCCAAGAAGCGAACTTTCTACTTTTCAAATAGTTGAGGTTTGAATCATTCTCATAGGCCTCTTGTTCAAAGAGAATATTTCTATATGAATTATAAATATTTCTACAAACAAAATAATTTATCATAAAATTTAAAATATAGAGAATGTAAAATGGTAGGATAAGCAATTCCAATTGTTGTCGGATATGGATCATCTCATGATTAATTATTTTTTCATCCCGACAAAGGCTTTTATTTTGTAAAAATATAAAGGGATAAATTGCTAATCCTTGTACCCTAAGCTTTGGGAAACAGATGATAAAAACACCTTTATTGACCATTAAGTGGTTGTAAGCGGAATGCTGCTGGGTTTTCTAAATAAGACAGGTATGATTTTTTGATGTATTCAATTAGATCATAATCATTTGCCTCTAAAATGAAGTAATAACCAGGTTTATATTGTTGCTTAAAATCGACAAGTTTAGCACCATTTAGACCTGTAACTCTGTTGATAAGTGTTTTGGTAAACCTATATTCAATCATTGCATCGCGATAATCGCGCTCAATAATTTTTTGTAATAGTCTGGCATTTCTACCCTGCCTACTTAATAAGCTGTATAGCGCATCGATACTTAAACCGGCGCCACCACCTCCATTACTTCCGCCCATATTAAAAATATCTCCTACAGCTCCTTTGCTATACGCAGAGTTATACTCTTCCATTTTGGCCTTTAGTCGATCTGCCGGACTACCTAAGGTATCTTTCACCACAACCTCTTGTAACTGGATAATGTTTCGCTTTAAGTAAAAGAGTATGGTATTTTCAGAACGTATTTTTATGGTATCTACACCATATCCCTGGAGGGCAGCGACCAAAATATCGCCTTCTTGAACATTGGTTTTGAACTCCCCTTTTGTGGTATTATAAAAGCCTTCGCCGCTACGTGTGTTAAAAATATAAACACGTGTTAATCGCTGCTTAGAATCCATATCAAATACAATTCCTTGAATGGCTTTTTCTTGCGCAAATAGACTACAAACCGGGAAAGAAAGTAGTAGTAATAAATAAATAATCTTTTTCAATCCAATAAAACTAATAGATTATGAATAAACCTCAGTAAATTTTAACATTTGTTAACTTATTTAGATACCAATAATAATTGACCAGGAAATAAACTTGAGCTTTCGAGTTCATTAAGTATTTTTAATTCTTCCACACTAATCATAAATTGTTTAGAAACAGAAGTGAGTGTATCACCTGATTTCACTTCGTAAATTTTCATGGCGGTAGCTTTTTTAGTTTCTACTACGGGTTTATCCTTAGGGATGTTATTTGTAGCTTGACTAAGTACTTTTTCTTCTTTAACTACCGGAATATTTTCAATTTCTCCTTGATCAAAACGATTGAGATTATAACGCTCCACTAGACTAATTAATAGATCCGCATATTTTGGATTGGTTGCATAGCCCGCAGCTTTTAATCCGCTAGCCCATCCCCGATAATCATTTTTGTTGAGTTCAAATAAGGCTGCATAGCGCTTCCTTTTTAAAAATTCAGAATGATCACGGAATGATTCTTCAGCAGATTTATATACCCTAAAACATTCATCTTCTTTATCATCATCTTCAAAAACTTTTCCTCCCGTCCAATCGCTCGTACATTTTATACCGAAATGATTATTTGCCTCTCTTGCAAGTTTACTATTTCCGCTTCCCGATTCTAATATTCCTTGTGCTAGGGTAATACTAGCCGGAATACCATAATTTTTCATTTCGCGAATTGCAATATGTTTAAATTTATCGACATAGATTTCGGCAGAAGTTTTTGTGCTTGAGGGACTTATGGCGTTAGGCTTATCAGGACTTTTGATAGGCTCATTTGGTTTATAAACGGGATTAACAGATGCAGAATTATGCTTTTTTAATAAACCACAAGAGCTTGTAAGGACACTTAAAACGAATAAAAGGGCTAATGTATTTTTCATTTATTGAAATGCTATGAATAATGGCAATGTTAATCTATTTAAAAAATTATTTCTTTCTAACTATAAATAGTCCGTCTCTAACAGGAAGTATCAATTTTTCTACGCGTGAGTCTGAACTAACCATCTCATTAAAATTATTGATAAATGTTGTTTTCTGATCTGTTTTTTCTTGGTCTAATACCTTACCGCTCCACAATACATTATCAATGAGTATTAGTCCGCCAGACCTAACACTATCCATAATCATTTCATAATAAGTGGCATTATTTTTCTTGTCGGCATCAATAAAAACTAGGTCGAATGTTTCAGTTAAAGTCGGAATGATTTGCTTCGCATCTCCAATTTGGTATTTAATTTGGGGATCGAAATCCGACTTTTTAAAGTTTATGCGGACCATATCTTCCAATTCTTCGTTGATATCAATGGTATAAATTAGTCCATTTTTCTGCAGACCTTCTGCTAAACAAAGCGTAGCATATCCGGTAAACGTACCAATTTCAAGAATTCTTTGCGGTGAAATCATTTTACTGATCATGCTGAGTAACCTGCCTTGATAGTGACCAGAAAGCATCCTGGGCATAGAAACTTTAAGATGCGTTTCTCGATTAATATGTTTGAGTAAGTCGTTTTCAGGCTCACATGAATTTTCAAGATAGTTGCTTAGTTCTTCACTTAATAGCTCCATGGATTAAAGATAATTATTTTGATTTTCCGCTTTTTATAGTCCCAGGCTTTTTTTCTCCAAGTAACTTTGCAAAATGATAGTGGCAGATATAGTATCCAATCGCTCTTTATTTTGCCGATCAGACTTTTTAAATCCGCTTTGAGCCACTACTGCCGATGCCATTTTAGATGTAAAACGTTCATCTATTCGTTCTAGTGGTATTTCCGGAAAATTCTTGTTTAGTAAACCGATAAATCCTTTTATATGCGGTGCCGATTGTGAAGGATTTCCATTCATTTGTTTAGGCTCACCAACAATAAAAAGCTCCACCTGTTCAGTTGAAAGATATTTTTTGAGATATTCTATAATATCCTTAGGATGAACAGTATCTAGTCCCGTTGCTATAATTTGCAAGGGATCAGTAACTGCAATGCCTATGCGTTTAGTACCATAATCGAAAGCAAGAATTCGCATAGCTTAATTGTTGATGCGGTCAAATATAGGATTAAGCTATATTAAATACCTAAATTGATTATTCTAAAGCAAACTTTTCACAAAGTGATATCGTTTCTTTCACATGCTCAAATGTAGTTCTGGGATTTATTAGGCACATTCTTAAAACTACCTGCCCATTTAAAATGGTGGTTACAAGCAAGGCTTCTCCGGAGGACATCATTTTAGCAGATATTTTTTGATTGATGGCATCTAGTTTTTTCTCAGACAATTTCTCGGATACCGGATTGTATCTAAAATTGATGATAGCCAGTGTTGCTGGTGAAACAACCTCCCATTTATTACTTTTTCTTAAATCAGCTTCCACTTCCTCGGCGAGTTTAATGCTATAATCAATCGCCTTTCTGAAAGCTTGGAGTCCGAAGGTTTTAATTGACATATAAAACTTTAAGGCTCTAAAATTCCTGGTCAGTTCGATGCCATGATCATAAAAGTTTATTTCTGATTGGTTGCCTTCAATATCCCTCAGGTAAACTGGTTTTTCGGTAAAAGTACTTTTTAGCCAAGTATGATTTTGGACTAAAAGACATCCAATTTCATAGGGTTGGAAGAGCCATTTATGAGGATCAACGGTTAGCGAGTCGGCTTTTTCGATGCCCTTGAGGATTTTTTTACCATTTTTAGCAAGCATTGCTGCTGCGCCGTAGGCTCCATCTACGTGAAGCCAAATATTTTCAGTTTTACAGATTTTTGCTAAGTCTTCAAGCGGATCTACGGTACCAGTATTGGTGGTTCCCGAAGATGCGATTAAACAAAAGGGCTGTAAACCTTCGATTTTATCTTTGGCAATTGCATTCTTTAGTTTATTTATTGAAAACTTAAACTCAATATCGGTGGGAATGATTCTCACTTGCTCTTTTTTAAAGCCAAGAATATTTATTGCTTTAATATTGGATGAATGAGCTTGATCTGATAGATAAATGATTGCTTTAGAAAAATCTTCACCACATTTTACTTTTCTTGCAGTGGCTAAGGCAGTTAAATTTGCCATGGATCCACCGCTCGTGAAAATGCCACCACCTTTTTTTACTGGGAAATTAAAGAGTTTTAACAACCAGTTTAGGGTACTGATTTCTATTCCGGCAGCAGCTGGTGAACCTACCCATCCACCGGCAAAAATATTAAATCCTGTGGCTAATGCATCCGACATTACACTGATATAATTGCTTGGTCCGGGTACAAAAGCATAGGCCTTTGGATGAGTCATGACATTACTGTTGGTCATCACATTTTCCAGAACAAATTGAAGAACATCATCCGGAGCCATTGGCTTTTCTGGTGCATCTTCCATGAATAGGGCATCAATTTCTTTTCTACTGGCTGTTGCTACAGGAAGTTTTTGATCTTGGCTTTCAAAATGATTAACAATTGCATCAACTACCTTATAACCAAAGTCTTGCATCTCTTTTCTAGAAAGAGTTAATTTTTCAGTTTTATCTGTTTTCAAACGAATTTTATAATTGGTTTACAAAATTAAGCTTTTTTAGAGGCATGCAGAGCTAAAATTTAATATATCGATCAAATGCCCATGAAAGGATGTTTTTTGAATTTTATTTATCGTAATAGCTTTTTTGAATTTTTCATATAGAATCAGATTCGATCAAAAAGCATAATTTTTCTTATTTTGCACGATGCTGTTTCGAGAGATAATAGGTCAGAAAGAAGTTAAGGAACAATTGATTCAATCGGTTAGAGAAAACCGGGTGAGTCATGCGCAATTATTTCTGGGTCCTGATGGTTCCGGAAATTTTGCATTGGCGCTGGCTTATGCGCAATTTATTTCTTGTACCGACCGTCAAGAGGCGGATAGTTGCGGTGAGTGTCCATCTTGCAGAAAGTATGGCAAGCTTATTCATCCCGACTTACATTTTTCATATCCGTTTTTTGTAAGTAAAGACAAAGAAACTTCATTAGCTGATATAGAAGAATGGCGTAGTATGCTCATAAATAATCCTTATTTTGATTTAGATGAGTGGAGAGATCGTTTAGATGCTGAAAATAAACAGCCCAATATTAACACAAAAGAGTGTTTATATATTCTGCAAAGATTATCCTTAAAGCCTTTCGAATCGGAGTTTAAAACCATGATCATTTGGCTTCCTGAATATTTAAAAAATGAGGGAAACAGATTGTTAAAAACATTGGAGGAGCCGGCTGAGAAGACATTAATTATTTTAGTGGCTAAAAATCAAGACCAGATATTAAATACCATTTTATCTAGAACGCAGCTCGTTAAAATTCCGGCTTTAAGCAAGCAAGATATTGTTGATTATCTTGTTCAAAATAAAAATTTACCTGAAGCTCAGGCTAGTCGTATCGCTTATTTAAGCGATGGGAATTTGCAAACCGCTTTAAATTTGTTGAAAGAGGAGGAAAGCGATGATTTTAAGATCTTTTCTTCCTGGATGCGCATGACCTTCGGCGATAAAGGAAGCCAGATTTTTGAATTTGTTGAATCGGCCTCTAAAATGGGTCGTGAAAATCAAAAGAACCTTATTCAATATGGCGTAAACCTAATTAGGGAGTGTATCATGATTATTTCGGGTGCTGAAGAGTTGGTGCATTTGCAAAATTCGGAAATGGACTTTGTAAAAAACTTCAGTAAACACTTGGATATTGCTCAAGCTGAGGCAATTGTAAATGAGTTGGAAAAGGCTCATTATCACATTGAACGAAATGCGAATCCTAAAATTTTATTTTTAGATGTATCTTTGCAGTTCGTAAAGATTTTAAAGTTTAATACGCTCCCTTCGGGGACTCAATATATACTGACTTAGATATGGGATGTGGAAGTTGTTCAACAGGTGGCTGTGCCCCTGCCGGATGCAAGAGTAATGGCTCTTGCTTGACCAATGGTTGTAGTAAATTAGATGTGTATGATTGGCTATCTCACATGGATATGCCCTCTAATTACAAGCCATTTAATATTATTGAAATAAAATTCAAGGGCTCTAGAAAAGAGTTCTTTCTTAATACTGATAACCTTTATCTTGAAGCTGGTGAGCTTGTTGCAGTTGAAACAACAACCGGTGGTTATGATGTTGGTCACGTTTCTTTAACTGGCGAGTTGGTTCGTATGCAGCTCAAGAAAAGAAATGTTCGAATAGAGGATGTAGTTAAAAAAATCTATCGTAAGGCTAGTCCAACAGATGTCGAAAAATGGAAGATTTCTAAAGATCTTGAGTTTGAGACTATGCATAAATCAAGAGTTTTGGCCAAAGAACTCGGATTGGCAATGAAGCTTAGTGATGTAGATTATCAAGGTGATCGTACAAAAGCTACTTTTTATTATACTGCTGAGGGTCGTGTAGATTTTAGAGAGCTTATCAAAAAGATGGCCGAAACCTTCCGAATTCGCATCGAAATGCGCCAGATTGGTATGCGTCAAGAAGCGAGTCGCTTAGGTGGAATTGGTTCTTGCGGACGTGAACTTTGCTGCTCTACATGGCTAACTGATTTTAAAACGGTTTCTACTTCTGCTGCTCGATATCAAAATTTATCCTTGAATACCTTAAAACTTGCTGGTCAGTGTGGTAAGTTGAAATGTTGTCTCAATTATGAGCTCGATACTTATATGGATGCATTGAAGGATATTCCGGATAATGTAGATCGTTTAGAAACCCAAATGGGCACCGTAAGGCATCAAAAAACTGATATTTTCAAAAAATTGATGTGGTTTAGTTATCCAAATGATGAAAATTGGATTGCTTTAGATATCGCACGAGTAAAGGAGGTTCAGAAATTAAATAAAGAGGGAATAAAGCCTGAATTCTTGAAAGAGGAGCTTCCTGAAGAGGAAAAGCCAATAGTAGCTAAAGTATTTGATTATGAAAATGTTGTTGGGCAGGATAGCTTAACTCGTTTGGATAATAAAGGCGGAAGAAACAAAAAGAATAACCGGAAGAAACCTAATAGACCCAAAGGACCAGGAAATAATCAAGCTGAGGCTGGTGTAGCGACTCAAAATGCTCGTCCAGAGGCTCGTCCAAATCCTCCAAGACCAAATCCAAGACCAAATCCAGGTGCCGAACAGCAGACTGCTGAGCGCCCTGCCGGAGCAAATAGAAATAATAAACGGAGGAAGAATAATCGCCCAAATAATAACCGAGAGCGCCCTACTGAATAAAATAGAATGAAATACTTAAAAACATCATTTTTAATTCTGTTTTCAATGATTTTGTTTTCATGTCAGGATACCCAAACTGTTGTGGATACGAATATTGAATTGAACAAACGCAATTGGTCTTATGCCCAAAAAGTTAAGGTTCCAGTTAAGATTGAGTCGGCAGATATTCCTTATAATGTATATTTTAATTTACGTCATACTGCTGATTATAAATATTCAAATATTTTTATCCTTATCCACCTTACATCGCCAAATGGAAAGAAAATCACCGAGCGAAAAGAGTTTCAATTGGCATTGCCAGATGGAGAATGGCTGGGTAGTGGTTCTGGAAATAAGTACAGCTATCAAATCAAATTTAAGGAGAACTATAAATTTCCTAAAGCCGGAACATATACTTTTGAACTCGAGCAGAACATGAGAGATAATCCATTAAATCATGTTAGCGATGCTGGAATTCGTGTTGAAAAAGCCCAATAATTATGAATGTTTTTAAGCGCTTTCTTTTAAGCCGATATTTTATCTGGTTAACAATATTTCTGATAGTTTTCTGTTTGTCATCAGTAATTTTGCTCGACTCTTCTCATCCACTTTATGTGTTTTCAATAGTTTGTGCGCCAATTTTATTCCTATTGCAGCGCTATAGAAAAAGTTTAAAGTCTATTGAGTAATATTTCAAGTTTCATTCCTCTTGAGCCTTTTAATAAGACAGTGGAACCCTCAATTGGATTTTCTTGGAGTGCTTTTTCTACATCGGCAGTGTTTTTATAAAACTCAGCTCCATTCTTTGAATGTAATTTAAAAAATTCTTCTCCAATTAATATTCTTCGATTTGCTGTGGTACTTAATGCTTTTTCAAGGATTAATTGATGTTCTTTTGCAGATTCAACACCTAGCTCAAACATATCCCCTAGGATTAAAACTTTCGATTTGGCTTCAGTATCTTCCAGATTTTCGAGGGCAACAATCATGCTGCTTGGATTGGCATTATAATAATCGCAAATGATGGTATTTTTTTCTGTTTTTAAAATTTGTGATCTATAATTAACTGGTTTGTAATCACTTATTCCTTTGTTGATTTGCTCCGGACTTAATTTAAAAAATGCGCCGAAACAGATAGCAGCAGCGATATTTTCAAAATTATAGGTGCCCGGTAAATTTGAATGCGCCAGATATTGATTAGTTCCCTCTACTTTCCATTCAACACTTAAAAATGGAGAAGTGTTTTTTAATTTTACAGACAGAAAATTAGAGTTGTCTTGACCATAAGAAATGATATTTTTAACCTTCCTTTCTTGAGCCATATTTTTGAGAGTAGTATTGTCATTATTGATAAAAACTATCCCATTATTATCAGAGAGGTATTGGTACAGCTCCCCTTTGCCAATTTTGACACCTTCTAATCCGCCAAAACCTTCTAAATGAGCCTTCCCAACATTTGTAATCATTCCATGGCTTGGTTGCGAAATGCTTGATAAAAACTCAATTTCCTTTTGATGGTTTGCTCCCATTTCAATAATGGCAATTTCGCAATCATTGCTCACTGATAATAAGCTTAACGGTACTCCGATGTGATTATTGAGATTACCTTCTGTGGCAAAGGTTTTAAATTTTTGAGATAAAACAGAATTGAGTAATTCCTTGCTAGTAGTTTTCCCATTAGAACCTGTGATGCCAATTACGGGTATTTTTAAATGTTTTCTATGTAATCGAGCAAGGTTTTGAAGGCTTTCTAACACATCAGGAACAAGGATAAATTGCTCATTAAAAGCATATTCTGCCTGATCAACTATTGCGAAGGCCGCTCCACTTTCAATTGCCTGAAGGGCAAATTTATTTCCATTGAAATTATCACCTTTGAGTCCGAAAAAGAGACAAGAATCAGTGATTTTTCTGGTATCTGTACAAACAATTGGGTGTTTTAAGTAAACCTGGTATAATTGCTCAGTTGTCATATTATATTAATATTTACAATATTAAGATTTTTGTTGGTCAAGGAGAAGAAATTGGCAATTAGACTTTTTCATTCGTAGATTAGATGCCGTATGCTTAGTTTTGAAATCGAATTGCGATTTCTTTGAATTTTCAGAGATTGTGATTTCAAGCTAACAATAATATACGAAAAATAAATTTAATTGACGCTTTTTGGTGTTAAAAACGATCATAATATGAAAAAATCCTCCTTTTTAATCCTTCTTTTTTTATCTACAGTTTTTAATGTCGTAGCCCAAAAAATACAATCTCCATCTGAGTTTTTAGGTTATAAACTTGGAGATCAATTTACTCCACATCATCGTGTTGTTGATTATTATAAATATCTCAGCACTGTTTCTAAGCATATAAAATTGCAAGATTATGGTAAAACCAATGAGGGTCGTCCTTTGATTTTAGCTTATGTAGCATCCGAAAGCAATATTAATCGCTTAGAAGAAATACGTAAAAATAATTTGAGTCTTGCGGGAATTAATGAGCAAGGTTCTGCTCCTATCGCTAAAACTAAAACTGCAGATCAACCAGTTATTGTTTGGTTAAGTTATAATGTTCATGGCAATGAGTCGGTTTCCACAGAAGCCTCATTGCAAACCGTTTATGAGCTTTTAAATCCGGCAAATCAAGAGACAAAAAGCTGGTTAAATAATACTGTTGTTCTTATCGACCCCTGTTTAAATCCGGATGGAAGAGAGCGCTATGTAAATTTTTATAATCCAATAAAAAATTTGATACCAGATGCTTTACCATTTACTAGAGAGCACATGGAGCCATGGCCTGGAGGAAGAGCTAATCATTATTATTTTGATTTGAATCGCGATTGGGCATGGCAATCGCAGGTTGAGAGTCAGCAGCGTTTAGCAGTATATAATAAGTGGTTACCTCAGGTGCATGTTGATTTTCACGAGCAGGGTGTTGATGAACCCTATTATTTTGCACCGGCAGCAGAGCCCTTCCACGAGGATATCACTTCGTGGCAAAGAGAGTTTCAAACAATCATAGGAAAGAATAATGCACGTTATTTTGATGCAAAGGCATGGATGTATTTCACAAAGGAGCGTTTCGACCTTTTATATCCTTCTTATGGAGATACTTATCCAATTTATAATGGTTCGGTAGGAATGACCTTTGAGCAGGGAGGATCGGGAAGAGCAGGATTAGCGATAATCACAGCTGAGGGAGATACGCTTACTTTAAAAGATCGTATTGATCATCATTTTACCAGTGGATTATCTACTGTAGAGGCTTCTTCAAAATATGCTGATAGAGCCCTTAGTGAGTTTAGCAATTACTTTGTTAAGAGTAAGACGAGTCCGCCGGGAGAGTATAAATCTTATATCCTTCGCGGTGATAATCCTGAAAAGTTAAAAACTTTGGCTACACTTTTAAAACGCAATGGAATTGATTTTGGCTATGGAGCTTCAAAGTCGGTTCAGGCTTTTAATTATTTTACGGGTAAAAATGAATCTGTAAAGGTCAATAAAAGCGATATGGTTATTAGTGCCTATCAAGCTAAATCTGTGCTTCTTAAAGTTTTATTTGAGCCGAATACCTTTGTATCAGATTCTGCCACCTATGATATTACCGCTTGGTCTTTACCCTATGCCCATGGTATTCAAGCATTTGCAAGCAAAGAGACTTTAAGTCCTTTATTAAGTTCACCAGAAATGGAGGCTAAGATTATAAGCAAAGTAGAGAATGCTACAGCTTATGTTGCTAATTGGAATTCTGTGACTGATGTTAAGTTTTTAGGCGACTTATTAAAGAGAAACATTAAAGTTAGATTTTCTGAAATAGCTTTTGAAAGTGCTGGAAATCGCTTTGATGCGGGTTCATTGATTATTACACGAAACGGGAATCTAGCTTTGGGATCTAATTTTGAAAATGTAATCTATGATTTGGCTAAGAAGAATGGAATTGATTTAGTGCCAATGGCATCTGGATTTGTAGATAAGGGAGCTGATTTGGGTTCGGATAAGGTTAGGTTGATAAAAAAGCCAAAAGTTGTGGTAATTGGTGGAGAGGCTACTTCTTCACTTGCTTTTGGTGAGATTTGGCACTTTTTTGAGCAACAAATTAATTATCCAGTGAGTATTGTACGGTCGCAGGATCTTAATCGAATAGATTGGTCGGAGATTAATGTACTTATTTTACCATCTGGGAATTATGCAGATTTATCCAATGAAAAATTATTGCAGTGGATACGTGGTGGTGGGAAGTTAATTGCTATGGGCAATGCTGTGTCGCAATTGGCCGAAGTAAAAGGATTTGACATTAAAGTTAAGGAAGAGGCAAAGAAAGATGAGAAGGTGATGGATCCATATAAATTTATCAAACCTTATGAAAATCGTGAAAGAGAGAGTGTTTTAAGTAATACTCCTGGTGCGATTTACAAAGTGAATCTGGATAATAGTCATCCATTGGGATTTGGTTTCCCTAATTTTTATTATACCTTAAAGTTAGATGATCAGGGTTATCAATATCTAAATGAGGGCTGGAATGTGGGTGTAGTGAAAAAAGATAATTACGTGAGTGGATTTGTAGGCGCAGAGGCTAAGAAAAAAACCATTGATGGATTAATTTTTGGTGTTCAAGAATTGGGGAGTGGCTCGGTGGTTTACCTTGGGGATGATCCATTATTCCGTAGTTTTTGGGAAAGTGGTAAATTATTGTTTAGTAATGCGGTGTTCATGGTTGGGAATTAAAACTTATATTTTTTAGCTTATTCTTGAATATATACTAGTTTGATTCTTAAAATATTAAGGGAATAAACTTTTTTAAATCCGTTTTTTAAATAAAAATTAAGTCCATGATTATCAGGCACTTATGTTGTTGATCTAAAAATAATCTTCAATTTACTTTGTGGTAACAAATATGTTGCTGAAATTTACTAATTAAGTAATTCATTTATTAATTCCTCAATTTAAACAATTCAAATCTAATTAAGTATGAAAAAACTTCTACAAAGTTTGTTCTTGATGTTGTTTATAGCTTTTCAAGCTATAGCTCAGGAACGCACTGTGACTGGAACAGTAACCGACAAAATGGACGGTTTGCCTCTTCCTGGTGTGGGTGTCAAAGTTAAGGGAACCAATTTAGGTACCTCAACTGGCAGCAATGGACAATTTAGTGTTAAAGTTCCTAGCGGAAGTAACACATTAACTTTCTCATTTGTTGGTTATACTACGCAAGACGTAGTTATTCCAGCAGGTAATGTGATGAAAGTAGAGCTATCAGCAAATGCTGAAGCATTAAGTGAAGTAATTGTTACAGGTGTTTATGGTGCAAAACAAACACCTAGATCTGCAACAAACAATCTTCAAACTGTAACGGGCGACAAGTTAAATACTGTAAGAAGTACTAACATTAACAACGCTCTTGCAGGTAAGGTTGCCGGTGTACAAATTAGAAGCCAGTCGGCTGCTGCATTAGGTAGAAATACTGAAGTAAGGCTAAGAGGTGGTAATGGTTTTGGTACAGGTAATGGAGCACTTTATGTTATTGATGGTACAATTCTTCCAAATGCGGATGACTTGAACTTAGATGATATTGAAGATGTTTCAGTATTACAAGGTCCAGCAGCAGCTGCGCTTTTAGGTTCTCAAGGTGCTAATGGTGCAATTATCATTACTACTAAAAGAGGTAAAGCAAGTGCAGGTTCAGGTGTAACCTTTAATGGAGGTGTTACATTCGAAGATCCTTATGTATTACCGAACTATCAAAATTCTTATGCTGGTGGTGCTGTAGGTAGCTTAATGAAATATACTTGGAAAGCTACAGATCCAATCGAGTGGAAAGCATTAGATGGTAAGTATTACCATGATTATAGTGATGATACTTCATGGGGTCCACGTATGACTGGTCAAGAATATATTCCTTGGTATGCTTGGTATGGTGGTACAAAGTATTCGTATAAAACTACTGCTTTAGTTCCTCAACCAGATAATGCTAGAGATTATTACAATACTGGTGTTGCCTTCAATAATTCAATTAGTTATGGAACTGGAACAGATCGTTCTAATTTCAAACTTACCTATAACAATCAGGATACTAAAGGTTTAATTCCTAATAGTAAATTGTTGAAAAATACATTACAATTAGTTGGATCTTATGATATCAGCAAGAAATTTACAATTGCTTCAAACATCAATTATGTAAAGCAAGTGTTAAATGGTAATATTAATGATGAATATTCTAACTTAGGTTCTGGTGCATTCAACCAATGGTTTCATAGAAACTTGGATATGGGTATCATGAAGGAGTTAAGAGGTTTAACCACACCAGGTCTTGGTGCAGGAAATGATATTATTACTAGTTGGAATCACTTTAATCCAACATCATACAATCCTAATGATCCATTAGCTTTTGATGGAAATCACTATTGGTATAATATGTTCTCATATGCTGATTTCGAAAAGTCTATGAATCAAAGAGATCGTTTATATGGAAACATCTCTGTTACTTATAAAGTTAATAACGATTTAAGATTTTCAGCAACGTATCGTAAGCAGCAGAACACAACCTTCTCTGAAGGCAGAACATACAACATACTTGAACGTAGTGGTAGTTCTACAGGTGTTAAAGGTGCTTACAGTACAGGTAGTACATATTCAAACAGAGAGAACTACGAATTAGTTGGTACATACACCAAAAAAATCAAAGATTTTAGTGTAGATGCGAATGGTGGTTTAGATTTTTTCGTTGCTAAAAGTAATTCGAATAGCGCTAATACTAACAATGGATTATCTATCCCTGATTTGTTTACAGTAAATAATTCAATAGATGCTCCTTCAGTTGGAAATTCTCGCTCTCAAGATAAATACAGAGCATTGTTCGGAAGAGTGAGTGTAGGATACAAGAACTTTTTATTCCTTGAAGGTACTTTACGTAACGATTGGTTCTCTACACTTCCTACCAAAAACAATGACATTATGTCTAAATCTGTTGGTGCTTCATTTGTATTCACTGATTTAATACCTGCTAGTTTTAAAGGTACTTGGTTAAGTGAGGGTAAATTAAGAGCATCTTGGGGTGAGGTTCCACAATCTTTAGGTGCATATGCTTATCCAGGTGCTGCTTATGGTGTGGGTACATTGAAATGGGATGGTAACTTATTAATGAGTACTCCAGATCAGTTAGTAGACGAATCTATTTCTGGTGCTGTTCAAGCGGCAAAAGAGATTGGTATCGACTTAAAATTCTTTAACAGAAGATTATCAACTTCGGTAACCTTATGGGATAAGTCGGAAGTTGGTATTCCAAGATCAGTTTCGATTAATGCTACAAGTGGTTTAAGTTCTATCTTAACTAATATTGGTAGAATTAATAGTAAAGGATTGGAAGTTCAGTTAGGTTTAGAAGCTATCAGTATTCCAAACTTTAGATGGAACATATCAGCAACTTATTCTAATTTATTAGATAATAAAGTTGTGGAGATTAGTGATAAATATGGTATCAATAGCATTACAGCTGCTACTATTTCTTTTGGTTTACCTGGCATGGTTCATAGAACTGGACAGCAGTGGGGTGAGCTTTATGGAACTGGTATGTTGAGAAATGATGCTGGAACACCAATTTTAGATGCTAATGGATTATATCAGGTAGCTGCTGCTCCTATATCTTATGGTTTAGTTACACCTAAGCATGTGGGTGGTTTACAGAACTCTTTCAGCTTATTCAAAATGTTCGATATCAATGCGAATATTGATTATTCTATTGGTGGTAAATTTTCTTCTTTATCAAACATGTGGGGTTCTTATAGTGGTTTAACTGCGCGTACTGCAACTGTTAACGACAAGGGAATGTCTATTCGTGATGAAATTGCTGATGGTGGTGGTGTTAGAGTTGATGGTGTAAATGCTGCTGGTGAAGCAGTTACGCACTATGTACCAGCTCAAACCTATTTTGCTAATTTCTACAACAGAAAAATTTGGGATCCTTATGTATATGATTTAACATTCGTTAAACTTCGTGAGGTTGCTATTGGTTACCGTATACCAGTTAAAAAACTAGGTTTACAAAATGTTGTTCAAAATGCAACTTTCTCACTTGTAGCTAGAAATCCACTAATTATTTTTGCTAAGACGAAAGACTTTGATCCGTCTGAAGTTTCAGGTTCTGCGGGTGAGAATTCACAGTTACCAGGAACTAGAGGTTTAGGATTTAATTTAAGAGTTGGGTTTTAATTAAATTATTTAAAAAGATAAAAGATGAAAAATAAACTAATATATGGATTGGCATTTTTGATGGTTTTCGGAATGTCGAGCTGTGAGAAGCTAAGCGACTTTGGTGATACCAACGTTAATCCAGCTGCAACAACAGAGCCAAATGCTCCAGCCTTGTTAACAAATTCTTTAGCTGGTCTTGGAGGCTGGACAACTAGTCGTCAGCTAGGTTATTACTCACAGTATTTTAGTGAGACACAATATCCTTCAGTATCTTTATATGCATTGCCACAGGCTTCCTTTAGTGGAAACTATAGTGGTACGCTATATGATCTTCAGAATATTATTGGTATTACTTCTAGCAAAAACATGGCTGCTGTATCAGAAATAGTAAAGCAATTTATATTCTGGCAGATGACTGATCGTTGGGGTGATATTCCGTATTCTCAAGCATTAAAGGGAATTGAAGTGGGTAAGCCGAAATACGATAAACAAGAAGACATTTATAAGGGTATGATTAAGGCTTTGACAGATGCTGTTGCTGCTTTTGATGGTTCTCCTATTAATGGTGATATTTTGTATAATGGTAATGTTGATTCTTGGAAAAGAGCGGCCAATTCAATGAGAATGCTAATGGCTATTCAGTTATCTAAAAAGTATCCTGCTGCTGATGGCTATGCTGCCACAGAGTTTAAAGCTGCTTTAGCTGCAAACGGAGGTTATATTTCTACAAATGATCAAAACTTTAAAGTTAAGTATGCTGCGCCAAATTATAAGAGCCCAATTTGGGGTTGGTATAATGGTCGTGCAGATGATGCTGAAAGCAAAACAATGACTGATATGTTGTCAAGCTTAAGTGATGCTAGAATTAATGTTTATGGCGGTGATTCACACACTGGTGGAACTGGAACCTCTACTGTGGGCGCACCTTATGGTTTGAATGAATCAAAATCTAGAGCATTTGTTAATGCTAATGCTGGCTGGGCTCGTGTTTTGAGAGGCGACTTTAGAACAGAGGGTAGTACAGTATTTTTAATTACTGCTGCACAAGTTGCTTTAGCTAGAGCTGAGGCTGCCAATTTAGGTTGGACTACTGAGTCTGCTAGTACTGCTTATACGCAAGGTATTACTTTGTCGTTCACACAGTGGGGATTAGCAGCACCAAGTTCATCATATTTGAATGGCACTGAAGTGGCTTTAGGTACTGACAATGTTAAGAAAATTGCAACTCAACAATGGATTGCTAGTTATCCTGACGGACACATGGGATGGAATGTATGGCGTAAAACTGGTTTTCCAGTTCTAACTCCAGCTCCAGATGCAGTTAATACTTCTAAGCAGATTGTAAGAAGATTTACCTATGCAGCTGCAGAATACACTAACAACCCTGAACTTGTAAAAGAAGCGGTTGATAGATTACCTGGTGGTGATAAACAAGATTCTAAAGTTTGGTGGGATCAATAAGTTATTTTTTAACGATTAATTAAAATTTCATATTATGAAAAGAAATATTCTCAAATACTTTTTATTTGGCATTACCTTAGCTGTAGCGTTTACATCTTGCCGTAAGGATGATTTTGTAGGCGATAATGAACTTGGAGATAAAGGAAAAACTATTCTTAAGTTTGCTGAAGGTCCAAGTAAAACCTTATTGTTTGAAGCTTTTACCAATATAAAGCCAGTTAGTGGTTTTAGTTTGGTTAGAGATGTAAATAGTAGTGCTAGTTTAACTGCATCTTCTTCTGTAGAATTAGTTAAAGCTGCTGTTCCAGCTGGTTATACATTTTTACCTGATAATATATTTACTTTACAAACTGCTTCTGCAGCTAAGTATGTTAAAAGTGCAAATGGTTATACAGTAAATTTCGCGCCTGGCGTATTTGCGGCTGATTTTGAAATCAACCTTAACGGTGCATTATTAGATCCTAAATTGAAGTATGCATTAGCTTTCACAATTGGTAATACAGGTGGAGCAACAGTTACTGAATCTACTAAGAAAACCATTACTGTTTTATTTACGATTTTAAATCAATATGATGGTGTTTATCGTTTTGAACCAGTTAGTCAATTTAATAGATATACAAATGGTGTATTGAATACAGGTGATGCTCTAATGGGATCGCTTGTAGGTGTTGCAGATAGGGCATTTACTACTATTGACGGAAACACGCTTACTTGGACTCCTTTATGGGCTAATGGTGGTGGTGTTGGTGGTGTTGATAATTTCAGACTGTATGTTGATCCAGTAACTAATCAAACTACCATGACCGCTTTAGGTAATGCTACATTAAAGAATAGCCCAGGCAAGCCTAATTATTACGATCCAATTACTAGAACTTTCTACCTAAACTTTGAATGGGGTGGTGGATCAGCTCCTGGTGGAAATGGACGTGATATGAGCGTTGTTTTAAAGTATGTTGGTAAGAGACCTTAATTATTTTTAAACTTTTATTAAAAGGAGTTCCCAAAAGGAGCTCCTTTTTTTATTTAAACAATTTGCATTATGATTTTTCGTTAATTTTATAATTATAAATTAATATATTAGAATCATGAAAATCAAACATTTTACAGGCATTTTATTAATTCTATTGGCTATCATGGCTGATAATTCTTTTGCTCAATTGACCAACAGGGTAGCTGTTGATAGAAGCGGGAGTACATTAAGAGTAAAAAGTTCTACAGATGCAAGTATTATTGGTAGCCCCTACCTCGTTGATTCATGGTCAAAGGGTAATGTTAAGTTTGTAAATGCTAAGCCTGCAGATAATGTAGATCTGAAATTAGATTTGCTTGAAAATGTTTTAGTATTGAAAGGAGCTGATGGTTCTGAAAATACTTTTACTGAAAAAATAAGTGAGTTTACTTTAAATATTCAAGGAAAGGATAGATTGTTTAAATCAGGTTTTCTTGATTCAAAAAATCAATTGATTACTGCCTATTTTGAGGTTCTTTATAATGGAAAAACAAAGTTTCTTAGCAAAGAAGGGAAAATGGTTATTGAAAGTAAAGGATATAATACGAGTACTATAACCAAAAAAATAGAAAGTACTACTGAATATTATATTTCAAAAAGCAATAACTCAGTTAGTTTAGTTAAACTAAATGAAAAAGCCATATTAACTTACTTAGGTATTCCAGACTTAGGTAAATATGTAAAGGATAATCAACTTAATCTTAAAACAAGAGATGATATAATTAAGTTGCTTCAATATCATGATTCTTTATAGCTATTTAATAAGTAAAATCTCTTCTTGATGAGGGATTTACTTATTACTAGTATTCACAACAAAAAGTCTTCCCCAATAGTTCAAGCGGTTTTAAAATCGTTTATCTGATATTTTAAGCTGTCACTAAAAATTGTCAATACCAATTCTAGATTTGGGTGTCATTCATATTCAATTTGGGAGCATTTTAGGGAGGAAGATTCCTATTATTAAACCTTCAGTTTATCTACTTTTCGGTATATTTTCTACAACAAGTTAAATTCTGCTCATTTTTTAAAAATCCTTATTAAAAATTAAACACCTCATTTTCAATAAGTTAGAATTTTACTCAAAAATAATTTATAATTAACTTTGTGGTAACAAAATTGTTTCACAAATTTATTAATTATAGTGCCAATTTGTATTATTACCAATTTAAACAATTTTAAAATTAATTAAGTATGAAAAAACTTCTATAAAGTTTATTCGTATTGCTTTTTATGGCCATTAGTGCCTTGGCGCAAGATCGAATAATTACAGGAACAGTTACCTCAGCAGATGATAATATGCCTCTGCCGGGTGCAAGTATTAAAGTTAAAGGAAGCACGAGTGGTGTTTCAACAGGTGTAGATGGAACGTACACTTTAAAAGTTAGTTCTGGTGCTATTTTAGAATTCAGTTCTTTAGGATTTGTATCTCAATCTAAAAGCGTTGGAACTGCTTCAGTCATTAATGTGGCTTTAAAGACTGATTCAAAATTATTAGGTGAGGTTGTGGTAACAGGTGTGGGTATTGCTACTCAGAAAAGACTTGTGCCTATTGATGTAGCTACTTTAAATGCCAAAGATTTCCCCAAAAGTGCTACCACAAACGTTTCTCAGGCCTTACAAGGTCAAATTGCTGGTGCTCAAGTTATTCAACGTAGTGGCCAACCTGGCGCTAATGCTCAAATTATTTTAAGAGGTTATAGCAATTTATCTGGTACAACTCCTTTAATTATGATTGATGGTGTGCAATCTAGTTCTGATTTATTAACTAGTTTAGATCCAAACATTATAGAAAGAGTTGAAGTTGTAAAGGGTTCTGCAGGTGGTATGCTTTATGGTGCACAGGGTGGTAATGGTGTTATTCAAGTATTTACTAAGAAAGGATCTCAAAACAGTAAGTTAGTAATTGATGTTGCTTCTAGATATAGTAATGATAGAGTTATTGCTTTAAATGATTTAGTTGCAACTAAGCACCATTGGGTAACTGATGCTTCTGGAAATATTTTAGGTGCTGGCAGTACGCCAATTGCGCAAAATTCAATCGGTGTATGGCCAAATCCTACAGCATTACCTTTCGCAACTGATAAAACAGTTAAGAATGATAAAGCAATTTTATTACCTACCTACGATCATATTGCACAAGGTAATAGAGTGGCAGACACGTATTCAAATTCAATTAACATTAGAGGAGGAGCCAATAATTATGACTATGCTTTTGGCGCATCTCATCTTTCTCAACAAGATGTTTACAGTAACAACTTCAGTAGAACAAATTTAAACCTAAACTTCGGTATTAACCCTGTAAAGGGATTAAACTTCAGGAGTTCTACCCAGTTAATTTCTACTCAGGAGGATTTATTGTCTTCGGGCAGATTTAACCTGGTTAATTCATTACAGTGGATTGATTTTAATTGGAGAAATCCAGTTAATGGTCAAATTGTTGTTAAGCCAAGTACCCTAACAGACGGAAACAATGCTTTAGCTGAAAGAGAGGCTAGAGAGCGTTACAGTAAAACACCAAGACTTCTTCAGAACTTCAATTTAAATTATAAATTACCTAAGTTCTTAGAATTAGACTTGAAATATGCTTTAGATTCAAGAGGTGAACAGCAAAGTGACTTTTATTATAACCAAACAGGAAGGGCTCAGACTGTATTTTTTGGTTCTGATATTAATGGAAGTATAACTAAGGAATTCCAAAATTTCAGAGTTCATTATGGTAGTGCAAGTGCATATTTAAGAACAGATTTCCAGTCAGATTTCAAAATAAATATCCCACTTAAAACGACTACGCAAGTAACTTATGATGCTAGAAAGACTCAAAGCGATTATTTCTTTGCACAAGGTGTTGCTTTGCCAGCTTATGCACCATATACCTTATCAAGTGCAACTACTAGAACAGGTGGAGATAGCTATAGCGAGTCATTAATTTATGGGTTTTTAGTAAATCAAACTTTTGACTATGCTAATTTAGCGGGTGTTTCCGTTGGTTTCAGATCTGATTATTCTTCAGCTTTCGGTGGTCAAAGTAAGCCTGCTACCTTCCCTAGAGGAACTGTTTATTTTAACCCATCAGAATTCTTTACTAATAAAAATGTAATTACCAACTGGAAATTGAGAGCGGCATATGGTGCAGCGGGTATTCAGCCGGGAACTTATGATAGACAGGTTACTTTTTCTAGAGGTAATTTTGGTGAAAGTGGTTCAACATTATTTACAAGAGCAACTGCAAATAACCCTGACCTAAGAATTCAAAAAACTACTGAATTAGAAGCAGGTACTGATTTAAACTTAACTCCTTTAACTGGAAATTGGTTAAGTAATGCTGTAATTAATGCAACTTATTGGAAGAGAACTTCTGAAGATGTTCTTCAAAATGCTCCAGTAGCACCTTCAACAGGGGGTAGTGGCGCCATTGATAATTTAGTTAGCTTAAAAGGTAATGGTTTGGATTTATCAATGGACCTTACTGCTTACAAGTCTCAAAATTTTGACTGGAACTTCGGTTTTAGATGGGCAAAAACTAGAACTGAGATTACTAAAATTGCTAATAATGTGCCAATTACTAACGGTGTATTTAATATAGCTCCAGGTGGTGATATTGGTAACTTATTTATGCAAAGACCTTTATCTCGTATTGATCAATTAAAGCCAGATGGAACAAGATATATTCCTGTTGCTAACGAAGCAAATTATACTATCGTTAACGGTTATGTTGTTAATTTATCTAATTATAACGTAGTTTTAAGTGCAGCTGATGATTTAGCGGTGGTTGGAAATGTTAATCCTGACTTTACGAGCTCATTTATTAATCGTTTTAATATCTACAAGAAATTAAGTGTATCTGTACAACTTGATTGGATTAAAGGTGTTAACGTTTATAATCAAACAAGACAGTGGCTATATAGAGACAGACTACACTCAGACTTTGATAATTCTGTAAATATTGCAGGACAGGAAGGAGCTTTTGTAGCGTTTTATAACAGTCTTTATAATACAAATACGCCATTATCTCATTTTGTGGAAGACGGAAGTTATGTAAGATTAAGAGACCTTTCCATAACTTATGATTTAACAAGTGCGTTAAAACAAAAGTTTGTAAAATCTATTTCTGTTACGGCTACTGGTAGAAACTTAGCTACTTGGACTAAATATAAAGGATTAGATCCAGAGGCTACCTCTGCATTAACCAATCAAGGAGGAACAATTTCAGGATTAGGTTCTTTCACTGGAGTTGATTATTACGGAGCGCCAAACTTGAAATCATTTCAGTTTAGCATTAACGTTGGGTTTTAATTAATTAAATACATACTTTAATTCATAATAAAATGAAAAAAATATTTGCTTTTTTTACGATAGTCTTGCTTTTGACTAATTGTAAAAAGTCCGATTTACAGTTGGATGATCCTAACTCACCAACACCTACTGGCTCTTTAGCTTCAGTAAAAGGTGTAGAGCAGTTTGCACTAGGAATCTGGAATAAGTTATATGTAGGAAATAATTTACTTGTGCACTCAATGAACATGCACAGTTTTATGGGTGATGAGCAATGGTGTTCAGCAGGTAATTTTGGCTGGAGATATGTAAATCAAGTTGATAAAATTACATTACCAGCTCCTTACAATAATGTTGTTCCTGCAGTATTAGGTATTGCACAACCACAACAATTAAAGGATCTCAATAACCTTGCTGCAACAAATGGTTCCCAAATTAATGCTTTAGTTTATGAGTGGAATTTAGGATACTTTGTTAATGGACAGGCTAATTTCCTTCTTCAAGCCATTGAGAATCCAGCAATTACGATGTCAGCTAACAAAAAGAATACTTTAAAAGCTTGGGCGTATTGGTGGAAGGGTTTTGCTTATTCTCGTATAGGGTCGATGTATGTTGCTGGAGTTATCAATGATAAAACTGATGGTTCTACATCTCCTGAGTACAAGACTCGCCAGCAAATTATTACAGAGGCTAATGCTAACTTTGATAAAGCAATTGCCTTGTTAACTCCAATTGCTGCATCTGATGCTGAGTATGCTTCAACTTTGAACGCTATTATCCCAGCATTCAATAGACCTGTTCCTAATGTGGTTATTACACCACAAATGTGGGTAAGAGGTATAAATACTTACAAAGCAAGAAATCTATTGGTGAATAAAAAAGTTACTGAATTAACAGCTACAGATTTATCGTCAATCAAAACTCTAGCTGCATCTGGTTTAGTTCAGGGTGACATTACATTCTTATTAGGAATTTCTGCTGTTGCAGCAGAAGGTTTATCGCCGAACAACCAACAGCATACTATGCTTTGGAATTCTTTCGCAAATAACCCTGGTTGGATGTGGCCATCTGAACGTTGGGTGCAGGACTTCAAAGATGGCGATCAACGTTTTGTTAAAGGTGTTTCAGCACTACCAGCATCAAGTGTTGAGGTTAACAGATCATCTAGAGGTATTCAATTTGGTGGTCGTTATTTTTTCACTGCTATTCAAAATGGAGGATTCTGGTCTTCAAATGCAAGAACTGGTTTTCAGAATTTTGCAGGTTCATGGGAAGAAAATGCTTTAATGTTGGCAGAAGTTGAGATTAGAAATAATCAAGTTGAAGCTGGTTTAGCATACATAGACCAAGTACGCTCAGCGAATGGTGCTGGTTTGGCTGCTACAGTTGGAACTAGCTTAACTCAAGCTCAAGCTTTAGAAGAGTTGAGAAGAGAACGTAGAATTGCATTAACATTACGTGGTCTTGCTTTCTATGACGCTAGACGTTGGGGCATTACAGCTAAAGCTAGTGCTGGCGGTGGTAGAGCAAATGCAAACGTAGTTGTTCCTAATTCGCTAATTGGTAAAACACCTGCAGGTAGTTGGACTCTTTTACCTACGTTTATGGAGTATAACTATTTAGATTATTGGGATGTTCCAGTTACTGAATTTAGTTATAATGCACCAGCTTCAGGTTCTCCGGCTATTGCAAACTAATTAATCTGTTTATAAACATTTATAAAAGAGGCTGATCATAATTTATGATTCAGCCTCTTTTTTTATCTAAAAAATAATCTGTTTTAAATTATTGTTTATCAATCAAAACATTGTATTGTGCATGCATTGTTTATCTCTACATGTGAATTTTGTTTTCTGGGATACCAGACCCTAAACTAATTATAAACAACAAAGGCTGTCATTTTAAGAGACAGCCTTTGTTGTTTGATTAAAAAAATTTTTATTTCTTATCTACACTATAAGTCCCCGGACCAATAAAGGCCAAGCCAAGAAAAACGACACCAACTTCTATAGCATGTGAAGCGCTCATAAAACCTTCATTGCTATTAAGATGTACACTTGCGGCAATGGCCATTGTGAAGGTTAATAAAAGACATACTGGTCTGAAGGCTAATCCGATCAATAGTAAAAAGCCTCCAAAGGTTTCTGTTACTGCTGCTAATAGTCCCCAGAAAACGGGTATAAAATCTATTCCAGCATTCTTCATTGCCCCGCCAATTGATTCCCATTGTTCTGGTCCGCCTAATAATTTTGGATATCCATGCATCATAAACATGATGCCTAATCCAATTCTAGTAATTAATAATCCTGTGTTTCGGTATTTTCCGAAAGATGCCAATAATGCCATAATGAATGAATTTTGTTGATTTTATTTGTTTTTGATTAAAATTTTGTGTATATTAAGTTAACCTCTTTGTCTTGAATCTTCATTTTTACTTTTCTTCCTAAAATTAGTGCTTGATTATCGTTAATATGTCCGGCAGGAAAATTAAAGCATACCGGGTAATCATATTCAGCTACATGACTCATTATAATTTCTTCCGCACTCTGTCCGAAAGGTATATCATTATCTTTCATTTCTGTGAATGAGCCAACAATTAATCCTTTTAGATTATCTAGTTTACCAGCTCGTTTTAAATTCCACATCATACGGTCTAGGGAATATAGATATTCGCCTACATCCTCTAAAAAGAGAATTTTATCCGTGTAATCTTGTTCGGAGCTAGAGCCAGCCATCATAACCATTAATGTTAGGTTTCCACCAATTAATATCCCAGTAGATTCACCAATTCTATTTGGTATCTCACTTGTATAATTATATTCCAGAGCTTCATTAAATAAGGCTTTTCTCAGGCTCTCTAAAGAAGGTTTTGATCCATCTGGAATAGTTAATGGCATTTGTCCGTGAATGCTTTCTATTCCGAATAAGGCTTGTACATGGCTATGCAAAACCGTAATATCGCTAAAACCAATAATCCATTTAGGATGTTCTTGAAAGCTGTTAAAGTCAAGTTTATCAATGATTCGGATAGTCCCATAGCCTCCACGAGCAGCGAAAATAGCCTTTACTTGAGGATCATTTAAAAATTTTTGAATATCAGAAGCACGAACATCATCGGTACCTGCAAACTGATTCCAGGAGGCATTTACGGTTTCCCCTAATATTACTTTTAATCCCCAGGATTCTAGTAATTTGACTGCATCATTGATATTATGGGGTAGTTTTTTCGCCGGACAAGTAATAGCTACTGTATCTCCGGGCATTAAATATGGAGGAGTTTTATAAGATTTTATATCCGTCATTTATTGATTTATGTTTAAAATTAACCATTTACGTTATGGTAAGTATTGATTTTATTAAATTTAAAAATACAATTTGATTTAATAGAAATTGTATAAATAGCCATTTTAAATTAGCACATTAGCCTGTATCTTTGCAAATTAAAAATTAGCTAATATTTACATTTTGGGAAACGATAAATTCAAGAGATACACAGTAACTGCAGCTTTACCTTATACCAATGGCCCTGTGCATATTGGGCATCTGGCAGGTGTTTATATTCCTGCGGATATATACGTTCGATTTTTAAGATCTACAGGTAAGGATGTAGTTTTTGTTTGTGGATCCGATGAGCATGGTGTTCCCATTACTTTAAAAGCCAAGAAAGAGGGTGTTAGTCCGCAAGAAGTAGTAGATAAATACCATAAAATTATTGGTGATTCTTTCCGTGATTTTGGAATTGCTTTCAATATCTACCATCGTACCTCTTCGGAAACCCATCATGATACAGCTTCTGGATTTTTTAAAACCCTTTACGATAAAGGAGTATTTAAGGAAGAAGAGACAGAACAATATTTTGATGAAAAGGCGGGAGCTTTTTTAGCAGATCGTTATATTATTGGTACTTGCCCTAAATGCAGCAATGAAGAAGCCTATGGCGACCAATGCGAGAAATGCGGCTCTACTTTAAGTCCGACTGAATTAATAAACCCACGTTCCACCCTATCCGGAGCTCAGCCGGTATTACGTACGACCAAAAACTGGTTTCTTCCTTTAGATACGATGCAGCCTCAAATAGAGGCCTATATAGACGCGCACAAGGATTGGAAGCCAAATGTATATGGACAATGTAAATCATGGCTTAGTGGGGGTTTAAATCCGCGTGCAATGACACGTGATTTAGATTGGGGAGTGAAAGTGCCAGTTGAAGGTGCAGATGGGAAGGTTTTATATGTTTGGTTTGATGCGCCTATTGGTTATATTTCTGGGACAAAGGATCTTTGCGATGCCAATTTAAGTGAGGAGAAGAAGAAAGAATACTATTTTAATGAGAGCTTAAAGCCAAAGGATTCTTGGGAGACCTATTGGTATGCTGAGGATACTAAATTAGTTCATTTTATTGGTAAGGATAATATTGTATTTCACTGTATTATATTTCCTGCTATGTTGATGGCTCATGGTTCTTTTCAGCTTGCGGATAATGTACCTGCCAATGAGTTTTTGAATTTGGAGGGAGATAAGATTTCAACTTCTAGAAATTGGGCGGTTTGGTTGCATGAGTATCTTCAAGATTTTCCGGATAAGCAGGATGTTTTAAGATATGTTTTAACTGCTACGGCACCAGAGACTAAGGACAATGACTTTACTTGGAAGGATTTTCAGGCAAGAAATAACAATGAATTAGTTGCCATTTTTGGAAATTTTGTGAACCGTGTTTTGGTTTTATCCCATAAATATTTTGATGGGAAAGTGATGATGGGATCGGCTTTTACGGAGACTGATTTGCAGGTGATGGCAGAATTGAAGGAATATCCATCAAAGATTGCCGCATCAATAGAGCAGTATCGATTTAGGGAAGCTTTATCTGAGTTTATGTCTTTAGCCCGAATGGGAAATAAATACTTAGCGGATGAAGAACCTTGGAAGTTGATTAAAACAGATGAGGAGCGTGTGAAGACAATTCTGAATATCGGATTGCAGATTGCTTCAAATCTTGCCATACTAGCACAGCCTTTCTTGCCGTTTAGCGCTCAAAAATTGTTTGATATGCTGAATATGGATGTTCAGGATTGGGATAAAGCGGGAACATTAGACCTACTTCCATTGGGCCATCAATTGAATGAAGCAAGTTTATTATTTGAGAAGATTGAGGATGCCGAGATTGAGGCACAAATACAGCGATTAATGGATAGTAAAAAATCTAATGAACAAGCTTCAATGAAAGTTGAAGAGGCGAAGCCTAATGTTAGTTTTGAGCAATTTTCTTCGATGGATATTCGCATTGGGACGATTTTGGAGGCAGAGAAGGTGGCTAAAACTAAGAAACTCTTGAAGTTAAAAATTGATACCGGAATAGATCAGCGTACCATTGTATCGGGTATTGCCGAATATTTTGAACCGGAGCAAATTATAGGAAAGCAGGTTTCTGTATTAATAAATTTGGAGCCAAGAGAAATCAAGGGTATTTTATCTCAGGGAATGATATTGATGGCTGAGAATCCGGATGGAACTCTTAGTTTTGTGGCACCTGAAAGTGTGTTTGTAAATGGGAGTACGGTGAGGTAGGATTATCAGTTAACAGTTATCAGTTAACAGTTATCAGTTGGCGGTTGTCAGTTGGCGGTTATCTTTATCAGGCTGGGTGGAGATTTTATCATGCTTTGATTTAAAAATTTTCATACAAATAGTGGTTTCGTTTTCAAAGTCCGTGCGGCAGAAGCCATTTGGACGTGAATAGAACAGAAGAATAAAATAATGGTCCCGTAGTTCAACGGATAGAATAGAAGTTTCCTAAACTTTAGATGTGGGTTCGATTCCCGCCGGGACCACATTATTGATTATCAGGTAGTTACAAACAAAAAATCTCCTATTTTTTGTGTTTTTGGTGAAACCTTGCAGAGGATTGAATTAAATTGAGCTCTAATCATTGGTATACCTTGCTCAATTTTTACCTGATGAAATTTCTTCATGATGTCGTATGATCCTGAGAAACCATGTCTCTCTCGGAGATATATTTTGCTTGTAGCAACATTGGAATGAAAAGAACCTATCGAATGTCTCCCTCTGAATTTCCCATGTAAGCCATATGGTTTGCAAGTGTAAGATTTGATTCAGACTATCAAAATTTATATAAATCCCTTTCTTTAGAGCGACTTTCAAATTATCCATCTTGTGCAATATTTCAATTTGCCGACCCATCAATGTGATCGCTGATCAATATTTTGCTGGGAAAGTATTTCAGTGATTGGATCAACAAGTACGGGATGGAATATTTTATAGAAACATAGCCTGGACAATCCCATAGATTTACCATTGACAACATTGCAAATTAAACAATGTTTAACAGCCTGGCCAATTTTATCGCGCTTTTAAAAAGATGACTGGAAAAATACCCTCTGCCTATTTCTCAATTGTCCGCTGATTTTTCTCAATTCCTACCTGCATTTTAAATTTTAGTTTATACCACTATTCAATATTGGTAGATTTTTAGTCTTGATTTATGGTTCTGAACATGCCTTTAAGGGTAATTTCGTGCAATTCTATTTTATAACGAAACATGACTACTACATCAACACCTCCTTTCGCCAAAAAACTTTATTTATTTTTTGCATTCTTTCTAGTCTCGGTATTTTCTGCAAATGCCAGTGATTATTATTGGGTGGGCGGCTCTGGTAACTGGAGTGCTTTTGCTACGCATTGGGCTACCTCTTCCGGAGGTTCAACCTTTTATTCCCAGGTACCACAATCAACTGACAATGTAATTTTCGATGCGAACTCGTTTAGTGCATCGGGTCAGACGGTAACGCTGGATATTTCTACGGCTGTATGTA
>NZ_JAFEIG010000005.1 GCF_017495225.1 Daejeonella sp.
GTTGGTTAGTAGTTGGTTGGTTAGACTAGCGACATTTGGTAACCGGTGGCTGAGGCTCTCGAAGCCCGTTATCAGTTGACCTTGTCAGTTAGCAGGCAGACGACATCTGAATTAGTACATAGTATTTAGTACATAGTATTTAGATATTAGCTATTTTTTTTTACTTGTCTTTACTCCTTGCTCCTTAATCCTTTTTCTAATCTCCGCAATCATGAAAATCAAATAAATCATAGTTCAGACAATTTAGTTGGTTAGTAGTTGGTTGGTTAGACTAGCGACATTTGGTAACCGGTGGCTGAGGTTCTCGAAGCCCGTTGTTAGTTATCAGTTATCAGTTGACCGTAGTCAGTTAGCAGGCAGACAGACGACATCTGAATTAGTACATAGTATTTAGATATTAGCTATTATTTTTTTACTTGTCTTTACTCTTTGTTCCTTGTTCCTTGCTCCTTGCTCCTCATTCTTTTCTCTTTGCTCCTTATTCCTCGCTCAAACATTTATTAATACCAATTAAAGCCCTTAAAATTATGAGTTGGCGTCATGGATACCCAATTTATACCAACTCATAATTTAAAAAACACATACCGACCTAATTGATTTTTTCTCCGCTAGGTTTTGGGGCAAGCTGGAAAGAAATTGGTAAGGTAAAAGCTACATTAACTGGTTTTCCTTTTATCGTTCCAGGGGTCCATTTCGGACTTTCTTTAAGGACCCTAATAGCCTCTTCATCTGCACCACTACCAATACCTTTTAAAACTCTTACATCTGTGATATCACCGCTTTTTAAGATAGTGAAGCTAACTATCACTCTTCCCGTAACATTATTTTTTCTTGCTTCTTCTGGATATTTAAGATTAGCTTGAAGATATTCGCCCCAAGCTTTCATTCCACCTACGAATGATGGAGGATTATCCACATCGCCAAAGTCTACCTTTTTTTCTGGGGGAGGGAACTGAATGACATCCTTGTCTGTGTTTTTTTCTTGAGCATAACCTACAACATACATTGTTTTAATTAAATTGGTTTTCACAGTCTTTCCGAAATCTGGTAGAGGAACAAGCTTGGACTCCATTCCTGATAATTGAAATGCAATTGCCATTGAATACTCATCGTCTTTAGCCTCTACAGACTCCTTGAAAAGATCGAAAGAGCGGAGTACTTCCAAATCGATATCATTTTGTAAACCTTTTGTTATTTTGACATTTGAGATTTTTCCGCTCTGCACTTTGAACGATACGATCGCATAACCCATGATATTATTTTCTCTGGCTGAACTAGGATAACGAAGATTTTTTTGTAAATGCTTCCAAAGGGTGTTGAAGTCATTTTCTTGCGAATTTTCATTGGAATTGATTGAATTCGGCTTTTCATCGGCAACAGACGATTGAATTTTTGTTATTTCGTTTGAATTCTTTAAAGAATCTTTTGCCAAAATCTCTTTTGACACCAATGGCATAAGTAGCTCCTCGGCCTTCGCTAATAAGTCTGTTTTTTGTTTTGCCACACTTGCAGCTGAGAAAATTAACATAAGGGTAAAAAGCGGTGCAGAAAGACCATATTTCCAAAGGCCTGTTTTGCTTGATTTGGTTTTGTTAAGCATCTTAATTCGTCTTTTTAAAATTGAATTATTGAAAAAATTGTTAGTTAGTGCATTGGGATTAATTCCCATTGCATTGTTAAATAAAAGCATGGCATATTGTGATTTACATTCCATGTGCTTTGCTGCTTCTTCATCTGCGATAAACTCATGGATTTGCATAATTTCCTTTTTATACAAGTAAATAATCGGATTAAACCAGTTAATGATACTTGATAGTTCAGCCAAAATGATATCTATAGAATGTAATTCCCTGATATGTACTCTTTCATGATTAATAATAGTATCAGAGTCGGGTAGGGTTTTGTCGACAATTAATTTATTGAAAAATGAAAATGCCGAACCTTTTTCTTCTTTTAGCTTCGATTTAAGCATTAAAAGTCTAAAAATGAATCTTAAAAAGAAAAATGTTACACCAATCAGATAAAGCATTATAATTAAGTCTGACATTGCCCAAGTTGTTGATTTTTCCACGTCTTCAACTACAATCGTTTCAAAGATGAAGTTTGCAGGTACAATAGCTGATTCTCTAATCTTATTTGTTAGAAACAAATCATTAAACCATGGCGAGTTGAGAAATGGAATGGTAAATGATAAAATGATACTCCCATTCAGAAATATTCTATTTTGTTTAAAATAGGTTTCATTTCTTAAAATTACCGTATAAAATCCCATGAATAGGATCAAATACAGGTTTGTCTGTAAAAGATAATTCAAGATATTCATATCATTTGTTCTTAAGTTTATCAATCAATTTCAATATTTCATCAGCTTCTTTGAGGTTGAGTTTTTTCTCTTTAACGAAGAAAGAAAACATGTTTTCAACCGAGTTTTCGAAATAGCCACTTAGAAGTTTTTCAGTGGCAAAGCTTTTATACTCCTCAATACTAATTAGAGGAAAATAACGATGGCTTTTTCCGAAGGCCTCATGGTCAATAAATCCTTTAGATTCTAGAATACGTATAATAGTGGATACCGTATTATAGGCAGGCTTGGGCTCAGGCAGCAAATCAACTACATCTTTTACGAAAGCTTTTTCAAGATCCCATAAAGCCTGCATGATCTGCTCTTCTGCTTTAGTTAATTCTTTAATTTCCATAATCCTTTTTTAATTAACAACAATTAATAATACCTGGTTCGAACTGGTAAATCAAATCTAAAACTAATTTATTAGTTAATCAACTAAATATTTAGTTTTCAATGAAAATATTTTACAATTAATTGATAATCAGTTTAATAATTTACAAGTAATCATCCTTTGTAAATCTTTAATAGTCAGAGGAGAGGATCTATCTAATGAATTAAAGAGAATGGCAAATTTGATAGGACAAGTCCTAAAAGTAATCTATTAGTAGGTGAAATTAAAAATACTCTGGAGAGTGTGAGTCAATAATTTAGTTTAAGAATTTGGAAAGGGGGAGTCAGTTGTCTTTATCTTTGTCAGATAATCGACATTTGTTCACCGCTAGCTGAGGTTCTCGAAACCCCTTATTAGATAGCAGAGATATTTTACAATAATTGTCCTACAAAAAATAAAAAATGAGCTGGCATATTGTATTTCCCAATTAAACCAACTCATAATTTTAAAAATTTCTTCTAAACGGACTTAGGTTATCTTCATTAGTTTTTGGTGCTAATTGGAAAAAAATTGGCATTGTATAAGCTACTCTAACGGGTTTTCCATATTGATAGCCTGGTTTCCAATTGGGACTTTGTCGCAGGACTCTCACCGCTTCTTCATCACAACCACCACCAATGCCTCTTAAAACCTTCACATCTAAAATCTCTCCGATTTGTGAGACTACAAAGCTAACTATTACTCTTCCTGTAATGTTATTTCTTCTTGCATAGTCTGGATATCTAAGGTTTTCTTGGAGATATTCTGCCCAGCCCCTCATTCCGCCAACGAATGATGGTAATTGTTCTATACTTGAAAAGTCGTAAATTTTTTCTTGTGTATTCGACTTTGTAGTATCTCCTTGTAAATTAGTCATTATTGGTTTTACCCAATTCTCCGAGTCAGATAATACATCTGTCTTTTTTTTTGCGAAGAGTGCATTCGAGGATATTAATACCAAAGTAAATATGCTTAAAACTGAAATATATTTGCTCGAGTTTGATTTTATTGATTTAAATTTATTAATCACCATTACTATTCTTTTTTAATATTTATTAACTAAAATAGTAAATATTTTCTTTATAAACAATTATTTTAATAAAAATTATATTTAAATAGCTTAGTATAAGTAGTTAATCTATAAATACTTAGCTAACCGAAAATGTTAGAACGATGATTTATCTGATTAAAAATTATTTGAAAAACGAATAAGGAGCAAAGAGAAAAGAATAAGTAGCAAGGAACAAAGAGCAAAGACAAAAGACAAAAGAAACCAGCACACGAGTATTTCAGATGTCGTTAGCCTGACAACCGATAACAGACAACTCATTTCCTACCTTTAAGAAAAGGCTTCGAGTACCTCAGCTACCGTATAAATTATTTCTCCCGCAGATCCCGCAGAATTCCGCAGATCGCCTCTGCGCTAATTCGCGAAAATCTGCGGGAGCCAATTTTAATCGATTTCCAGATGTCGCCAGTCTGCTTTCAAAAACCTAGCTTCATTACCTCAGCCACTGGGCAACATATGTCGTAAGCCTAACCATCTAACCAACTAATTAGAGCAAGGAATAAGGATCAAAGACAAAAGACAAAAGAAACCAGCACACGAGTATTTCAGATGTCGTTAGCCTGACAACCGATAACAGACAACTCATTTCCTACCTTTAAGAAAAGGCTTCGAGTACCTCAGCTACCGTATAAATTATTTCTCCCGCAGAACACGCAGAATTCCGCAGATCGCCTCTGCGCTGATCCGCGAAAATCTGCGGGAGCCAATTTTAATCGATTTCCAGATGTCGCCAGCCTGCTTTCAAAAACCTAGCTTCATTACCTCAGCCACTGGGCAACAGATGTCGTAAGCCTAACCATCTAACCAACTAATTAGAGCAAGGAGCAAAGAGTAAAGACAAAATACAGTATTTCAGATGTCGTTAGCCTGACAAAGACAACTGACAAAGGGCTTCGAGTATCTCAGTCACCGGGTACAGATGTCGTTAGCCTAACCAACTAACCAACTAACCAACTAACCAACTAACCATCTAGTTAGAGCAAGGAGTAAGGAGCAAAGAGTAAAGACAAAATACAGCATTTCAGATTTCGTTAGCCTGACAAAGACAACTGACAACGGGCTTCGAGTACCTCAGCCAACGTGTTACAGATGTCGCTAGCCTGATAACTGACAACTGCTAACTGATAACCGCCAACTGACAACTCCCTATTTCCCCAACACCTTCCCCAGTACCTTCTCTAATTTAACTGGATCATTCATATATTTTTTCAAATCGAAAAGCTCTACTTTTCTGAATTCTACAGGGTGACTTTCGCTTTGGAGTGAGATATAACCCTCTTTTAGTGCTTGACCATCCATTTTTAAGGAAGCATTGAAATTAGCGACATTGCCGCCTCCAATTTGAGGTTTTGTATATTCAAATACTGTTTTTCCTTCCAATCGATGCTGAATAAGCGAATCGCCTAGGACTACAATTTCTGCTCTTACCCATTGATCGCCATGATATGTTTTTGAGCTTGAGTTTACACAGTGTGGAGTGAATAATTTCCCATTCACATGAACATTAGTGCCTGGTGTACAAAGGTTAAGGGTAGTTCTGTCAGATTTGCCATCACCACCTAAAAATTGAGTCTCTAAAGAAATTGGAAAATCCTGATTAAGCTCCATACTTTCTGGCGATTGTCCATGCAGCATAGCTCCACTATTTCTAAATGCCCAGCCTGGTCCACCGGGAATTTGATCTCCAGTAAAACGGTACTCCACCACGAGCACATAAGCCGAAAATGGTTTTTTATAAAATATATGTCCATAGCGTTCATTCCACTCTTTATAACCATCATAAGATACTTTCATCACCTGATCTTCCACGCGGAACGTGTTTTGATAATTTTCATTTAGCGGGTGACCATTAATCTTAACTTTCCAATCATTAAGATCTTTACCATTAAATAGGCTTATCCAACCCTTTTTTTGTGCTGAACAGGTAGTGCTTATTAGCAATAAGGCAATTGTGATGTATTTTGTGAACATATATTTTATTTTGAATAACTAATATAGGAAAAAAATTAAAATGGTTTTCCAACCTAGGTACAGGTCGCGACCTGTCCTTACCAAAAAATTAATTAGATTTTTTTCTAAATGGACTTTAATATTTTTTAATTTGAACCATTAAGGGATTAAGAAAAATTAAGAATTGGATAAACCACAATTATTTAAAAGATTTTTTTTGCGTCTCTGCGAGACCCACTCTGCGCTAATCCCCTCAAATCTGCGGGAGAAAAATGACCAAACGGGCTGGTACGGTGACAACACCGACCAGAGGAGCGATAATTAATACTTAGTATTTAGTACAGAGTATTTAGAAATGAGTGAATTGGAAAATTGGATTTTTAATAACTATGGATAGTTTTAGAAATATAATTATTAAGAAATTGATGAATGGCAAGCCCTTCATGAACCATAATTTCTTAATGTTTTTAATTTGAACCATATGTAGGGACAGGTCGCGACCTGTCCTTATCTAATACCTTAAATATCTATCATTTATCAATGGGAATAATCGTAAATTTGTAAAAAATAATGGGCAATTAATGCGTTTTAGCAAGTTGAAAGTTTTTGTTGATGGTTGGTGCCCGATGTGTAGGAAATTTGGCCGTGTTTTAGTAAAATTAGATATTTTAAACCTCATCAGCCTCCAAGATATTAGAACATCTGAAGTCCCAAGTCAAGATTTTAAAGACAAAGGCCTAAAGGCCATAGCATCAAGCAAAAGCAATGGAAAAATTTATTTTGGCTTTGATTCCATCTTTCAAATTTCCTTGTTAATTCCTTTTTTATGGATATTCATACCCTTTTTATTCGTCCTAAAAATCACTAAAATTGGTGCTTTTTTATATTCTGAGTTGGCAATGAAGCGGACTATCATTCCATTGCATTGCGATAAGGATTGTGATGCAATCTAATTTAATCTGTCGATTTTTTGCAAAAAAAAATACCGGCAAGCTCTGAGAATTTGCCGGTATCTAATTGATAGTGAAGAAATTATATCTTCCTTCCTGTATTAATGACATTAACCCCCTTGAAAAGGGTAGTAGCACATCCATGAGTAACAGCACTTACCTGGCTCGGCTGACCTTTTCCATCGAAGAAAGATCCGCCCAGACGATAGTCTTTTTCATCACAAATTGCAGAGCAAGAATTCCAAAATTCTTGGGTGTTTGATTGGTAGGCCACATCTTTCAATAAACCACCAATTTTACCATCCTTAACTTCAAAACATAGCTGACCGCTAAATTGGAAATTATACCTCTGCTGATCAATAGAGTAGGAGTTACGTCCGAAAATATAAATTCCTTTTTCTACGTTTTTCACCATTTCGTTTGCGCTGAGCGGTGTTTTACCTGGCTTCAATGAAACATTTGGCATGCGCTGAAATTGAACCTTATCCCAACTGTCGGCATAGCAGCAACCCTGCGATTCTGGAAGTCCGAGGATATGTGCCTGATCACGAGTAGCTTGATAATTAACCAAAATGCCATCTTTAATGATATCCCAGTTTTTACATTTTACCCCCTCGTCGTCATATCCTACAGCAGCTAAAGAGCCTTTTTCAGTTTTATCGGCTTCGAAATTCACAATCTTGCTTCCAAAATTGAATTTCTTACTTTCCCATTTATCCAAGGTTAGGAAGCTTGTTCCTGCATAATTCGCTTCATATCCCAATACACGGTCGAGCTCTGAAGGGTGTCCCACCGATTCATGTATCGTAAGAAATAAGTTGGTTGGATCAATAATCAGATCATATTTACCAGGCTCAACAGGCTTAGATCGTAGTTTCTCGTCCACATGTCTTGTTGCAGTAACTGCATCCTCCAACATGTTATATCTGTTTTTGTAAATGGTAAATGGCCCCTCAATCTCTTCTTCCTTCTTAGGATTTAGATATTCATAACCCATGCCCATTGGCGAACTCAGTGAGTTACGTGTTTCAAATTTCCCTGATTTAGAATCGATTTTTGTTACTGTAAATGTTGGCCACAACCTATGGATGTCTTGATCGATGTAAGAACCCTCAGTAGAAGCAAAATACTTCTGCTCATTCACCAAAAATAGGGATGAATTCACAAAATTTGCTCCGCCTTTCATTGCAGCATCATTCACAGCAAGTAATAATTCGGTTTTTTCCTTAATCGGAATCTCAAAAGCATTTTTCTCAAAAGGTGTTTGCCAGCTTACTTCACCATAACCCTGCTGTGGAGCAAGTTTAACCGGTTCCGTTAATAATTTGGAATTCACTTTTGCAATTTGTACTGCCGATGCAGCTGCACGCGCAATATTGTCTTCCGTTAAATTATCAATCGCGGCAAAACCCCAGCTTCCATTGGCAATTACCCGAATTCCCATTCCATAAGATTCAGTATTGCTAATGTTTTCCACCCGATTTTCACGGGTGGTTAAAAACTGATTTAAATAGCGACCAATGCGAACATCGGCATAGCTAGCACCCTTTGAACGAGCGGCATTTAATGCAATATCTGCTAACTTTTTCTTAAGACTTACATCAATGGGCATCAAGGCTTCTTCAATGGCAATATCACGGCCTAAAACCGGAATAGATTGTAGCATCGATGCACCCACACCAATTCCTGAAACGTATAAAAAATCTCTTCTTCTCATAACGATAATTTATTAATTTATAATTAAATACCGATCTGAATTATACTGCATCAGACAGTGAAGAGAAAGTAAAGTCTCTAATTTTCATTGGTGGAACAATCATATTACCACTACGTTGTGGTTTACCCAAAGCTTCCACATTGTTTAGCATGATTATCGGACTTTCATTAAATCTGAAATTTTTTACTGGGTACATTATTTTTCCGTTTTCAATGTAGAAAGTACCGTCACGTGTAAGTCCCGTTAGTAATAAAGTCTGAGGATCCACACTTCTGATATACCAGAAACGAGTCACTAAAATACCTCTTTCGGTACTCTTAATAAGGTCTTCAAGAGAGGCTGTTCCACCTTCCATGATTACTCTATTGGCACCTGGGACAGGTTTTACGCCTTTTTGTTGTGCCCAATAACGAGAGTAGCTTAGGTTTTTTACTACACCATTTTCTACCCAGGTTACTTTTTCTTGTGGGATACCATCGCCATTCCAAGTCGCTGAAGGGAGGTCTGCATTAAAAGGATCTGAGTAAATATTTACTTGTTCATTAAACAATTGCTCACCTAAACGCGTACCGCCACCTTTTTTGCTCATGAAGCTTCTACCTTCTTCGGCACTTCTAGCGTCAAAACCACGAACCATGTTTGATAGCATATCGCTAGCAGCCAAAGGTTCTAAAATAACGGTGTATTTTCCAGGCTCCAATGCTTTTGCACCCGCAGAACCCACTGCTTTTTGGGCAGCGACTTTTGTTAAGGCTAAAGTATCAAGTTTTGAGATGTCATTGAAAGATTCACTAACATAGCCTGATCCTGTACCTGCCTGATTACGAGTGGTTACCGAGAAGGAAACATCAGTATCCATATTGTATGCAAAAAGTCCCTTAGAGTTCATGATTGCTCTAAAGCTAGTTGAGTTTTCCAAGAAACCTGCCGCCTCTAGATTGGCTGCTTTTGCAATATCCAGACTCTTTTTAACGGCCTCTGCACGAATATCTGGATTTACAGCTGCTGTAGTTTTGTTGTAAGTGATAGATTCAGCAAATGTTTTTGGTCCCTCTAATGAAACATACTCCGGATTTGGAGGTGCCAATTGTGCTAATTCCTCAGATCTTCTAACCACTTTTTCAAGGGATGCATCATCAAACTCATTGATTGTTGCTGATCCTGTTTTTTTACCAAATGTGGAACTAATTGCTAGTCCCATAGTGCTAATATCTCCCGCTGTTGAAACGGCATTTCTTGCATAGCGAATATTTCCGCCTTCGGTACCTGTCAGACTAACTTCACATTCGTCTGCTTTTGAAAAGCTCAATGCTTTTTTCAGAATTGCTTGAGCTTCTGCTTTACTTATTATGCCCATATCTTAAATTTTTCTTGCTGTATTAATAACATTTACTCCATTAAATCTTGTTGTAGAACTTCCGTGAGAAACGGCATTCGACTGGCCTGGTTGCCCTTTTCCATCGTTAAATGCACCACCTAAGCGATAATCGCGTTCATCACAAATAGCACCCACGGCATTCCAAAATTCTTGTGTATTTGATTGGTAAGACACATCTTTTAGCATGCCCACAATTTTACCTTCCTTAATTTCGTAAAACATTTGTCCGCCGAACTGGAAATTATATCGCTGCTGATCAATTGAGAATGAGCCATCCCCAATGATGTAAACACCTTTTTCTACATCTTTAATCATGTCGTCAACGCTTAATTCCTCTTTCCCAGGTTGTAGGGATATATTAGGCATACGCTGAAATTGTACATCTGCCCAGCTTTGAGCATAAGAACATCCCTGAGATTCTTTTAAACCAATCATGTGTGCTTGATCACGTGTTGCTTGGAAGTTTACTAAAACACCATCTTTTACGATATCCCATTTCTTGCATTCAACACCTTCATCATCATAGCCTACAGCCCCTAAAGAGGTCTTTTCGGTCTTGTCGGCTGTAACATTCACCAATTTATTGCCGAAATTGAAGTTTTTAGAATTTAGCTTGTCGAGGGTTAAGAAACTCGTTCCAGCATAATTAGCTTCATAGCCGAGTACACGGTCGAGTTCTGTAGGGTGTCCTACCGATTCATGTATGGTTAGCCAAAGGTGTGAAGGGTCAAGAACTAGGTCATATTTGCCTGGTTCAACAGACTTAGCCTTCATTTTTTGGTCTACATTAACTGTTGCAGCTTTTATATCTTCAAGGATATCATAGCGGTCTTTGTATCGAGTAACTACTCCCTTAACTTTACTGCTCTCTGTAGGATCGAGGTATTCATAACCCATACCCATTGGGGTACTTAGCGACCTAATCGTATCAAACTTACCATTGCTACGATCAATTTTAGTTACCTGGAAATTAGGATATATTCGGTGAATATCTTGATCAATATAGGAACCATCCGTAGAGGCGAAATATTTCTGCTCATTAACAGCGAATATCACCGAGTTTACGAAGCTTGCTCCACCCTGCATCGCTAAAGCGTTTGTAGCAAGTAAAAGATCAACTTTTTCTTTAACTGGAACCTCAAATGCATTTTTTTCGATTGGCGATTTCCAGCTAACCTCACCATAGCCATTTTGAGGGGCTAATTGGACTGCCTCACCTTGAATTTTGGCATTAGCCTTCGCCACAGCAACTGCTCTTTCGGCAGCTTTGGCAATTTCTTCCTTAGTTACATTGTTTGTGGAAGCGAAACCCCAGCAACCATTGGCAATTACGCGAACCCCAACACCATAGGATTCGGTATTAGAAACCCCTTGTACATTTTTTTCACGTGTAGCCACAAATTGATTGAGGTAACGACCAATACGAACATCGGCATAACTCGCTCCTTTTGCTTTAGCCGCATTTAGAGCTACATCGGCCAATTCTTTTTTAATTCTTGTATCCACAACATTCAATGCTTCCATTGGATCGATGGGATTACCGAAAAGTGATAAGTTTGGTAGCATTAATGCCCCCGCACCGAGTCCACTTAGGTAGAGAAATTCACTTCTTTTCAATATGTTATCCTCCTTTAAATTGGTTAATTATATAAAAAACGCTTTGTTAAAATTTTTAATCATTTCTAAACATGAAGTTAGGATAATTTTTCTTCAAGCCATAAATATGTGCAACAAAGTAAAAATAAAATGTAAAACCAGATTGCTGAAAATTGATCTTCATAAATTGAATTAGCAAATTTTTCTTCGATACTTTCCTTTTTTTCGCGCATCCATCTTTTCTTAGTATTTTTTGTTTTTTCTGCAGCACGCACTCCTCTCCAAGCCGATTTATCAAATACATAAATCCATTCTTGCTCATTATCAATGGGTTGCCAGCCTGTGTTTTTTGGCCACCAGCTTCCTCGCTGCTCAAATTGAAGTATAGGATCTTGAATTAAAGCAATCTGATCATTATTTATATTAAGTTGTGAAGAATCACTCGAAAGTTGCAATTCTTGATCTAGTATCGGTATCTGCGGAAGAATATAATTAACAGAACTTTCCTTCTTTTTTCCAGCTTTTTGAAGAATGTACGTCCAGAATGAGGAATAATCATTTAGCTGATTACCAAGAACCCATGTATAAGAATCATTGATCAAACTAAGTACAATTCTACCTTTTCCCAATAATTTACTGCTTATTAGAATATCGCCTGATTCATTTTTAACCAAGCTTTGTGTTCCTGATTGAGGCATTATCGATAATAATGTACTTCCCTGAAGAATGTTTTTTGTTGCTTCTTGGCCATTCCAAGTTAAATTCATGGTTTTTGGAATAACTTTTTTATTCTCCTGCAGGCTAAAGGCTTTCTTATAAAAACCAGATCCAGATTCAATAGCATCGGTTTTAATTATCAATCCCATGCCCAAATTGACTTGATTTTGCAAAGCTTGACTTTCTGCATTGCTTAAACGTGCTAATTCTTGGATATCGCCTATAAGCACATCGAAATCATTCAGCAAAGTGCTATTAATACGCGTCAAATCGATTTTTAAGCCATTTAGAAACTCGCTATTGAATTTATTGGTGCTTATAGTAGTTCTTATGGCTAGGCTATAGCCTTGTTCTGAAAGCCAATTTTTGAGAAATTTATGCTCAAAGTCGGGTGATGCGGCCAAAATCAAAATTCGCATGGGCTCTTTTGCCTTAACCAGTATTGGCAAGTCTTCTTTAGCTAATGTATCTCCATTGGCTAAGGCAATTAAGGAATAAACTGCTTTATCGAGGTGTTTTGGGATGCACTTTAACTCAAAACTGGTACTTTCTTTTTCGATAATTACCGAATCTAGATTAGTGCCCATCCCTTGTAAAACTAGCTTAATCTCTCGCTTTTCAAGGTTATTGTAGCTCCCTTGAATTAATAATTCTTCTCCTGATCTTATCTTTTTTGACCAGTTAATAGAGCTAATTCCATCTGCCAAAACAGAAGGATGAAAAATTAGATTTTTATCCTTAAGACTCTCAAATTCATGATTTTCTAAGCCATAGCCATAAACATGGAAAATTTCAAATTTGGGATTTGAACTTAAAAATTCATTGAGATCGCCAATGTGTTTTACGTTTTTATTTTTTTCTGCAATCTCTTTTTCTGTAGTAAAAATGGCGCGACCTTTCCAGCTTGCCAGACTATCTTTATGATAGCCTTCAGTCAATAAAATTGCGATATTTGTCTCTTTATCAGAAACTTGACGCTTATATTTAATGGGTGAAGCAATAAAAAAGAGCGCGATTATCGCAAAAATCGAAGCCAATATTCTCAAAATTCGGTTCGATTTATTTTCGCGTTTAATCTCCTTAAACAGGATAAAAGCGAGTAACAAGGCTAGGGCAATAAAAATATAGATCTGATCCATTTTAAGGTTGCGCTTGCTTTAATTGTTTAAAATATTCTGTTGAAAGGGATGTTTTTGAACGCGCAGGATTTGCCTGTGGTGTTCTATTTTCATCCTTAATTATTCTTTGCAATGCAGATTCCACCATAGAAATCTCTTTGGAACTAAGCTTTAAATTAATGTTTGTGCTAATGATTTTTCGCATGATTTCTAAAGCACTTAGGTAGCTACTAGGCTCAGAAATTGCCTTTGCACTGATTTTTCGGCTTGCATCTTGAAGGATTGTACGATCTTGCCGACTTAAAACTGCTCCATTTCTAAGTTTTGAAATTATGGCACTTGCTTTTTTTAATGAACTCTGTTCCTCATTTTTTGAAAAGGTTTTTTCGGCAATAGGTTGAATGATTTTATCAAGCTCGCCACTAAGCCGCTTTTCTTCTTTGATTGCTGCAGTTTTTAAAGCTGTTTTTGATACATAAGCTCTTGATTTTTGTTGTAAATCTTTCAATAAACGCAAGGCTTTGTACTCAAATGGTAATGCTTCATCCGGCTTATATGTCCGCAAACGTAATTCCGATTTCCACATTTCAGTCAGCGTGGCTTTTAATTGAGCCTTCAACTCCGGCTCAAAAAAGGTGGCATCCTCTGCAACATCATGCTTATGAGCATAAGAATCCATAATTTTCTCGGCATCACCAAAGTTGGCTCCAGCTTCCTCATCTTCATGATCCTCATGGCCTTCATGATCCTCATGTTCTTCATTGCCAGGGCCAATTTCGCCTTCTGATTCCTCCCCTAAAAACTTCCCATAGCGAAGACGCAAGAGTTTTTGATCGATACCTAAATTATTGCTTCTGCTTCTGAACTCTTCAATGCTGAGACTATTCTTTTCTTTGAGTAGCTTTTCTGTGTCGATGATAATCTGCCTTTGACTTCTAAAATATTCTGGAACCAAGTTTACACCACCCAACATGCCATCCATGCTCATTAGTTTTGCCGTGTCTTGTATGCTTACTTGGTAAACGTCCGAGCGACTTATCTGCTTGCGACTATCTATGGCTTGAATGTAAAAATAAAGTTCATCGCCCGCTTGCATTCCTAAACTTGCTAAGTCGATGGTTTTCTGTAGTTTATATTCTTTATCCCCACTAATTTTATCGCTAAAGCGGATGCTCTGCTCCTTAAATTTTACTCCTTCCCCTTGACCGCTACTAATTGTAGCCGAAATATAAACCTCATTTATCCCATAATCATCATTTACCTGAACTTGTAAATTTGTTCGTTGAGGCTCACCATAATCAATGGTGCTATATTGCTTTGGCGATGAAATTCGAATTAATGGCGCTTCATCTTTTATGATTTCTAATTTATATAAATCCGACAATTTGCCATCTAATTTCACTTGGTAAAATCCCGATTTATTAATGCTTCTGCTAAAGGCCCAAAGTGTCCGACTTTTATTTAAAGCACGTAATTTTGAAGTTTCTGTATCATTGAAAATAAAATCCAATCTATCCACCGATTGATTTGTCTCAATGGTCCACTCAAGTACAGAAGCATCTTCAACAATAGCTGAAAACTGCTTTTGAGTCCGCTTTTTATTGTTTGTATAAGATGGTGGCGTAATTTTTAAACTGACAGATGCTATTTCTGGCAATATTTTATCCGCTACCAAGGTATTTGTCCCACTAATAGATAAATTATTAGATTTTAAGTCGATTGGGTCAATTTTCCCAATCAGTATTGCAGCCGAAACAGATAAAATCATTAAAAGGGATGCAGATTTTAATCGTTTGTAAATTAAACCGGGTATTTTAAGGTTATTTAACTGATTTTCAACTTTTTGTGCTTGTATTTTTTCCAGAATGTTTAATTTTTCTACATCTTTTAAAAGCAGGGAACTGCTTTCTTCTAATTGTGGATAGCTCTGGTTTAATAATCGGGCAACGTCTTCTTCGTTAATTTTTAGAATATTAGAAATTTTAATAAAAATCAATCCTAAAATTAGTGTTAAATGAACTGTGTGCCAGCTGGATATGCTTGAAAAGATATCCCAAATAGATATTGTTAAAATGGAGATAGAAAAAGCTAAAAACAGCTTTGCCAATAGACTCGATACAATCCATTGGAATTTTATTTTTTGAATAAATGCTTTTCCTGTTGAATAACTCATGCTAAATTATTTCTAAAGCTTAAGTACCTTTCAAGCATAAAAATTAGGATCAATGCGAGCCAAAACTGATTTTCTAAATCGGTGCTATTAGATGGTTTTTTATCAGCCAAGGCTTCTTTCTGATTTGAAAAAATCGGAAGCATTTGTGTTTCGCTTACTTTTCTATTGTCTAGTTCATGTATTTTTGGGTTGTTATTTTTTGATAAAATAATGTTTATCAATGCTTTAGGAAGCTCCTCGCTCCAAACTAACTCGTTCCAATCGGGGTTAAATCTGGAATAAAATTCGATTTTGCTATAATTTTTTTCTTGCCTCTGACTAAGAATTGGGTTTCCGAAACCGTCTTGCCAAATTAGAAAATCACCAGTTTTATTTTCATGGATATTAATTCTTTTGTAAAGTCCAATTTCTGAATCGCTAGTATTTTGATCGAGCTTTAGTGTGGTACGTACATTTTTAACTGCACCACTTTCATAGGTTAAAATTTTGGTTTTTGGCGCAATTTGCTGTGGTATTGCCGATTCTGATAGCCAAAAAATAATATTTTGCCCCGAAGGGATGTTTTTGGTGCTAAATTCTTGGAGCTCAATTTTTCGTGAAGTATATGTTTTTATCGCCTTGATGGCTGCTTTAATATAATTGGCGTCCGACTTAAATTTATCGGTATAAATCGCTATTTTGATGCCTGTGGTATCGATTGTAAGCGAATTGCTATTTTTATTTTTCGTATCTTTATAATTGAGCTTTGCAAGTCCTTGTTCAAAATTCAAAGTCAACCTGCTGTTTTTAATTGTTGGATCGAAGGTTTCGGTGTTGTAAGTGGTGGCTGTGGGACTACTAGTCGCGATTGTTGCCATGATGCTTCCTGATTCTTGAAACCATGCATTTTCAAGCCAAGAATTTGTAGAATCTGCTGCTGTGATTGTTTTCCAGATCAGAGGGAATGAAATTTCAGCACGCTTATTTCCTAGTTTATTTAATCTATTGCCCGTAAACAGAAAAGCTTTTGTATTGGCTGGAATTTTAACATTCAATAAATCAAGGAGTGGCCAATAGGAAAAGGCTTCATTTTTGTCTTTTGTAGAGGTATTTTCTTTTTGAATTTCATCAATTTTAGTCTCTCTGAAATTAGGTTCGAAATAACGTAAATCATATCCCAATCCAGCAAGAGAGTCGATTTCAGGTTTAAAATTGCTATAAATTTCTTTACTGTTTTCTTCTTCAATGAGTATCCATGCTGATTTTGTTTTATATGTATTGATACTGTTCCAAAGTGGCTTTGCCAAGATAATAGCTAAAATAATCAGTAATAGGCATCGTAATAATAAAAGAAGGAGATCGATTAGTTTTAGGCTTTTTGCACTTTGCCTGGAACTTTCACCCAAGAGACTAATGCTGCCAACTTTGAGTGTTTTGCCTTTTTTTACATTCCACAAATGGATGATCAGCGGAATAATAATTCCGCCAATAGCAAATAACCAGATGGGATTTAATACTTGTAGCAAGGTTTAAATTCTTTGTTTTTTACGTTGATTTAAAAAATCTCTTAATGCTTGGTCGAGAGGTTCGGCCATGCTAATCATTCGATAATAAATATTTCGATCTAAAAGCTTCATTCTGAGTCCGTTCAGGTGCTCGTTTAACTTCTCTTGATAGTCTTTTTTTGCTGTTTTTACATCAATTTTAACAGTTTTTCCGGTTTCCAAATCTTCTAATTCTGAATAAGCTTTAAAATCGAGGTCGAGTTCATTTTTGCCCATCAAATGGAATACAATCACTTCATTTTTTAGTGCGTTGAATGTATCTAGTAATTGCAAGAGCTCTCCATTTTCTTCGTAAAGGTCTGTTATAAAAATTAGGAGCTCTCTGCCCTTGGATGCAGAATAAAGATCTTTATAATAAATAGGTTTTGTAAAGCTACCTCCAGCTTTAATATTTTCCAGTTGATAAAACATTCTTGATAAATGTTGGAAATCTTGTTTGGAGGCTAAGGAGTAAAAACCTTCATCCTGAAACACATAGAGCCCGATTGCATCGCCTTGTAAATGAGCAAGATAAGCAAGTGATGCGACTAGATATTTAGCATAATCAATTTTTTTGAAGTTCCCATCTTCATGATTCATAGAGGCACTTGCATCAATTACAAAGCGTACCGAAATGCTCGTTTCCACTTCAGATTCGCGGATATAATAGCGATCAGAACGGCCATACATTTTCCAATCGAGCCATCGTAAATCATCACCAGGTTGGTAGGAGCGGTACTGACTAAATTCTAAACCCGGACCTTTCAGAGCGCTTTTATTAAGTCCCGTCATAAAACCATCCACCACAGTTTTTGCTGCCAATGAAAGGTCTTTGATTGCCATTACGACTTTCGGGTCTAATAATTTACTCATGTGGTAGTTTTGCTTAATTAAGAAATATCAATAATTATTTAAGCCTTTATTTTTGAACGTTCCACCGATTTAATTAGTTCGGCTGTCACTTGATCCGAGCTCACATTTTCTGCTTCAGCTTTAAAATTAACGAGTATTCGGTGTCTTAATACCGGATAAGCCATGCTATGCAAATCTTCCATAACAACAGCAAAACGGCCTTTTAGCAAGGCTCTTGCCTTGGCTGTTAATATTAATGCTTGCCCTGCTCGTGGTCCCGCGCCCCAGCGTACCCATTCTTTAACATATTCTATGTTGGTGGTATCAGGACGTGTGGCACGAATAAAATTGCTGACATATTCCACCAAATCTTCGCTAATACTTACCTCTCTAACGAGTGATTGGATCTGTAATATATCTTCACCGCTCAAAACGGGTGTTATTTCTGCTTTTTTAGAACCAGTAGTATTATTTAATATTCCAAATTCTTCTTGTGCTGTAGGATAGCCTATTTTTACAAAAAGTAGGAATCGATCGAGTTGTGCTTCAGGTAGGGGATAGGTTCCTGCCTGCTCAATTGGATTTTGGGTTGCAAGTATAAAAAACGGACGATCAAGAGGGTATGTTTGTCCGCCATAAGTTACCTCAAACTCCTGCATGGCCTCAAGTAACGCTGCTTGAGTCTTTGGTGGGGTACGATTTATCTCATCCGCAAGAATGATATTTGCAAAAATTGGTCCTTTATTAAATTTAAAAAACCTTTTTCCTGTACTATGATCTTCTTCTAAAATTTCGGTTCCAATGATATCGGTAGGCATCAAATCGGGTGTAAATTGAATCCTACGGAAAGAAAGATGCATGGCTTGCGATAAGCTCTTTACCATCAATGTTTTTGCAAGTCCCGGAACCCCCTCCAACAGACAATGCCCACCAGCCATTAAAGCGATGATCATTTCTTCCAATACTTGATCCTGTCCAACAATAACTTTTTGAATTTCCTGCTTTAAATGAGGTAGTTTTGAAATTATTGCCTTGATCTTGCTTTCTGACATTTCCATTTCGTATAATTGAATAAATAAAGCGAAAATTAGGAATATTTTGGCGGATTGTAGAGATATGTGTTTTTCCAACCGTATTTTTACACAAAAAGCTTTCTAAATTGTTTTTTGGGAAGAATATTAAAGATTTTGTTGATGAACGTTATTTCTAAGTTCACATTTGCGAGAATTAAATACCGCTCAGGAAACTGGGACACGGATCAACGTATGCCTTCCAATTTGCTGAACTCTCTAGTAGAATATACCACAATTCCGATTAATTATGAAGAAAAAGTTGTAGATCTTGCTAGTAATGAGATATTTATGTATCCGTTTACTTATCTCAGCGGACATAAATTGGTTCAATTCAATCAGCAGGAGAAGGTCAATTTTAAAAAATACGTTGAAAATGGGGGCTTTGTGTTTGTAGATGATTGTAATCATGATATCGACGGACTCTTCGCTAAATCGTTTGAGGCGCAAATGAGCTCACTTTTTGGTCCCACAGCCTTAAAAAAGATTCCGAACAATCATGAAATTTATCGATCTTTTTTTGAATTTGAAAAGGGTCCGCCTACCACTTCTTTTGAACTAAATGGCTGGGGCGATGATTTAGTTCACGATTACCTTAAAGCAGTGGAGTTTAACGGCCGAATTGGTGTTTTATACAGCAATAAGGATTATGGATGTGAGTGGGATTATGATTTTAGAAATAAACGCTTTTATGCTGAAGATAATACCAAATTCGGGGTCAATATTATTGTGTATGCGATGGGAGTGTGAAATATTTTCACTGTATTTATTTGATTATCAGGATATTGTATTTAATTGTATCGCTTTTTAGCCTTACAAAAATTTGACAATAGATAAGCATCATATTATGTATTTTTGTAAAATTTTGATCCTTTTTAATGATAAAGAAGCCATTTGATGCTCTAAACGGCAAGTATTGTAACTCTTTGGATACTTATTCTAGGTTTGTAACTCGGGAAGTATTGATTGGAAATATTGCGATGGGTGCGCACAATCCGATAAGAATTCAAAGTATGACTACAACTGATACCATGGATACCCTTGGCACGGTTGAGCAGACTATCCGAATGGTGGATTCTGGATGTGAGTTAGTTAGAATAACTGCACCTAGTATTAAGGAAGCTAAAAATTTAGCTTTAATTAAAAAGGAATTAGTTGCCCGTGGATATCAAGTCCCATTAATTGCAGACATACATTTTACACCTAATGCAGCTGAAGAAGCAGCTAGGATTGTAGAAAAGGTCCGAATTAATCCTGGGAATTACGCAGATAAAAAGCGTTTTGAAAATTTTGAGTATACCGATTCTGAGTATCAAGCTGAGCTAGAGAGAATTTACAAAAAATTCACCCCTCTTGTTAAAGTTTGTAAGGAATATGGTACTGCCATGCGAATTGGTACCAATCATGGTTCACTTTCTGATCGAATTATGAGCCACTATGGCGATACTCCTCGTGGGATGGTAGAATCCGCCATGGAGTTTATGCGCATGTGTGAGGATTTAAATTATTATAATCTCGTAATTTCAATGAAATCGAGTAATCCTCAAGTGATGGTTCAGGCTTATCGATTACTAGTTGAAACTATGGTAAAGGAGGGAATGAATTATCCTTTACATTTAGGTGTAACCGAAGCTGGTGATGGAGAGGATGGAAGAATTAAGTCGGCAGTAGGTATTGGTGCCCTTTTGGAAGATGGTTTAGGTGATACCATTCGTGTTTCACTTACAGAAGATCCTGAATTTGAAGCTCCTGTGGCTTCTGCATTGGCAGATAGGTATAAGGTGAGGCAGTTGTCAGTTGGAGGTTCTCAGTTGTCAGTTGACGGTTCTCAGTTGGCAGTTGGCAGTCAAAAAGTTGACAGTTCTCAGTTGACAGTTGGCAGTCAATCAGTTGGTAATAAATCAGTTGACAGTTATCAGTTATCAGTTGGCATTGATGGAAATAGTTTGGGGGCAAATCATAATCCCTATGAGTATCAGAAGCGTCAATCAGCAGAGCTAAATACCTTTATTGGCGGTCATCAAGTACCTCGAGTAGTAATTGATATTTCAGGTAAAAATTTAAAAGATCCAGCGGTTTTAGGTGATGTAGGATATATCTATTCATCACTGCTTGATAAATACAATATGGCTGAGCAATCATGCGATTTTGTTTATTTAGCCGATCAATTACCTTCTTTTAGCTTCCCTGGTAATTTAAAGCAACTTTATAATTATTCAACTTGGAAGACGCTTGCCAATAAAAGTAATTGTCATCCATTTTACACTTTGGAAGAGTTTATATCATCAAAAGATCATGATGCTGCATTGAACTTAGTTTCAATAAGCAATCAAGATATTGATTCTGAGTTATTTAAGGATTTACCTCTCGATGATACCTTAGTTTTTGTTTTAGAAACTGACGCGCTATGTGGTTTGCAGGATCAGCGTAATGCCTTCTTCAAATTAATCGAAATGGGTCTTGATGTTCCAGTAATTATCAAGCGAAAATATTCCTTAAATGATCAAAAATCGGTTCTCTTACCTCAAGAATCTGATTTTCAATTATATGCTGCCACTGATTTCGGAGGTTTATTATTGGATGGTTTTGGTGATGGAATTTGGGCAGAAGCATCAGATATTCCGACAAAAAATATTCTTTCTACCTCTTTTGGTATTTTGCAGGCTACGCGTTCTAGAATTTCAAAAACCGAATATATTTCTTGTCCGAGTTGCGGTCGCACCCTCTTCGATTTACAGATTACTACTCAAATGATTCGTAGCCGTACAGATCATCTTAAAGGCTTAAAAATTGGAATCATGGGCTGCATTGTGAACGGTCCCGGAGAGATGGCAGATGCTGATTATGGTTATGTAGGTACGGGACCGGGTAAAATAACCCTGTATCGTGGTAAGGAAGTTGTGAAAAAGAATGTTGATTCTGATAATGCTTTAGATGAGTTAATTGGGATTATCCGTGAAGATGGGAATTGGATAGAGCCAGAAATAATTAGCTAATTTTTAGAAATTCCACGCTTTTTTCGCATACCAAATGAAGCTCAAGGGATAATTCATCTTTTGTGAAAGGATGTGAGACACCAAAAACGTGGTTTGCATAAGGAACAGTAAATAATTCTGCTTGCGGACAATTTTCATTGAGTTTTAAGGCCTCATCAAGAGAAACATTAATATCTTGATCTCCGTGAATAATGAGCCAAGGCTTATGAATTTGTTGAGCTGCGAGTAATATATCGTATGCTTTTACATTTTTTTCTAAATCGTGTAAAAGGTCGATTTTTAGGGGAGTGTACTGTTTTGTGCGTGTATTAAAACTAAAAATAACACCCTTGCTTCGCCACTCTTTTTCATCTTCTTTTTTCCAGAGACTTCTAAAATCAGAGATTGCAGCCCAAGTTATCAGTTTGTTGATACGAGTGTCTTTAGCAGTCTGAATGATCGATGTTCCGCCACCTCGACTATGTCCGATAAGGTATAATTTTTCTGATTTAGGAAAGTCTTTGCCACTTTTTGCAAATGAAATTACTTGGTCTAAATCAAAAAATTCTTTACTAAATGTATTGTCGCCAAAGGCACCAAGATCAGTGAATTCTGTTGGTTTTTCGGGACTTGTACCATTATGTGAAAAATTGAATTTTAGAAATCTGAATCCTTGTTTTACAAAGTATTCTGCAACAAGATTGTAGGCTCCCCAATCTTTAAAACCTTTAAAACCATGTACAAATAATACAATGGGCCGATCTTCTTGACCATTTTTAAAATGAAGATCCATTAAAATGGGTCTTCCTTCTGCTCCTTCAATAGTGAATGATTGACGGATAATCATAATATAATTAATTTTAATATCTATTTGGCGATAAACACCATATTCAATCAAACTCTTTTGAAATGAACATTACAATATATGAAAATTAAGCTATTTTCCAAACTTTATTGGATGTTTTGTAACAAATTCGGCCCAATTTGATCTATTTCTATTAAATTTTATTTATTGGGATTATTTACGTTTTATCAAGATTTTTTTCAAAAAAACATCCCGAATTAATATATTTCGAGGTTATTTTACAGCTTATTGTCATATCTTGTTTATAATCTTTCTAAACGCTTGTGTTTACATAGGTATGACATATTGAAAAACCCTTATTTATTACATTTGTTTCGGTTTTAAAAAATAGGATTACACAACTTGAAGTATTTAAAAGTCATTGCCTTTACGCATAAACAAATCGACCTAAAGGATTTAGGTAAATTTGTTATTTGCAACGAGTCATTGGAAAGTAGTTTAGAAAGTGTTAGACAGAAGTTTGGCATTCCTGAAATATTTTACATTGGGACTTGCAATCGCGTAGAGTTTGTTTTTACTGCTGAGCAAAATCTAACACATGAATTTGTAAAGGATTTTATTCAGGCTTTAAACTTGCCCATTTCTGAAGAGCAGGCTCATAATTTTTCTGAGCAAGTTTCAATTTATGAAGATGAGGATGCATTAAATCATCTTCTTAGGATTTCATGTTCACTAGAGAGTTTAGTAGTTGGTGAAAAGGAAATTCTTGCCCAAGTACGTAAGGCTTATGATACTTGCCGTGTTGCAGGCTTTACCGGCGATTACATGCGTCTTATAATGAACCGTGTTGTTAAAACATCCAAAGAAGTTTATACCAACACCGCTATTGCTCGCAAACCTATTTCAGTGGTTTCTTTAGCTTACAGAAAATTGCGAGAGCTTAAAATGTGTACTAATTCTCGAATTTTGATTATCGGTGCCGGCGAGACAAATAAAAATCTTTCTAAATATCTACAAAAGCATAAATATTCAAACTTTACAATTTTTAATCGCTCGATTGAAAATGCACGTGTTCTTGCTGATGAATTGGGTGGTGTAGCTTATGGTTTAGATGCATTAAAAACGTTTAAAAACGGATTTGATGTTATTATTACTTGTACAAGTGCTACAGAACCTATAATTACCAATGAAATTTATAAGTCACTTCTTAATGGAGATGAATCTAGAAAAGTGATTGTTGATTTAGCTGTTCCAAATGATACAAGTCCGGAAGTGCTTCAAAACAACCCTGTTACCTTCATCGAAGTCCATAGTCTGCAGGAAATAGCCAACAGCAATTTAAAGGAGCGTTATGAGGAACTTATTTTTGCTGAGCGTATTATTGAAGAGAACATTCAAGATTTCAAACCTGTTTTAAAGCAACGCCGGGTTGAGATTGCCATGAAAGAGGTGCCAGAAAAAATCAAAGAAATCAGGAATGCTGCTGTAAACGGTATTTTTGCTCAAGAAATTGAAAATATGGATCAACAATCGCGCGAAGTATTAGAGCGAGTGATGAATTATATGGAAAAGAAATATATCAGCCTTCCAATGATTATGGCAAAGGATATATTGATAAATAACAGTTGATTTCCTGCTTATCCCAATGATTTTGGCTATTTTTGGCCTTCAAAAAACGAGTCAATACAATTTAATGCCATGTCTGATCATTTAACAGAAGATAAAGAAAAGTCTAAAATAATTATTGGTACCCGAGGGAGTGAGCTCGCATTATGGCAAGCTAATTACGTTAAGGATCTTTTGTCTAACATCGGACTTGATTCGGAGTTAAAAATCATTAAAACTCAAGGCGATAAAATTCTTAACTTAAGTTTTGATAAGCTTGAAGGCAAAGGCTTTTTTACAAAAGAACTTGAAGAGGAGCTTTTAAATGGGACTATCGATCTTGCTGTTCATTCTCATAAAGATTTACCGACTAATCATCCTGAAGGTTTAATTATAGCTGCAGTTTCTGAGCGTGAAGATCCTGCTGAGCTTCTTTTAATCTTGAAGGATTGTGTTGATGTTCAGCATAAATTATCTTTGAAATTTGGGGCTATGGTTGGTACATCGTCTAACAGACGAAAGGCACAGCTTTTGGCAGTTCGCCCAGATCTTGAAATTGAAGAGCTTCGTGGGAATGTGATTACAAGAATCCAGAAGTTAAGGGATGAAAAATATGATGCTATCATGCTTGCTAAGGCAGGTGTTTTGCGCTTAGGGCTCGATTTAAGTGAATTTTATGTCGAGGAGTTGGAGCCTAATGAATTGATTCCTGCGCCTGCTCAAGGTGTTTTGGCTTATCAAATTCGTGAAAGCGATACCGCTCTTTTTGAAAAGCTTCAAGCCATTAATAATAAGGATATTGCAGAGCAAATTGGTATCGAAAGGAAAGTGTTGAACCTATTTGAGGGTGGCTGTCAAATGCCTTTGGGATGTTATTGCCGTAAGGATGGTAATACGTTTCAAATCTGGACTTCCAAGGCGGATGATGGTGATGATTTTCCGGATAGACTTTTCACTGAATCTCAAACATCTGAAGGAATTGCTGAAAAGATTGTTGCAAAATTTGCTCCTAATCGGGAATTTCCCAAAAATATATTTATTACCCGCGAACTTTCTGAATCAAGCTACCTAAAACACTCCATGGCTAAGCATGGCGTTGAAGTGGAGGGGCGCTCTTTAATTCGGACTTTCCCATCGATTAATAAATTGGATTCATTTATTTTTAGAAATATAGATTGGGTTTTCTTCAGTAGTAAGAATGCGATTGAGTATTTCTTCAAATTAGAGCCCCAACTTCCTAAAAAAGTCAAATTTGGAGTCTTGGGTAGAGCTTCCGAGGATGCACTACGTCTCCATGGTAAAAAAGCCGATTTTAATGGTGAAGAGGAGGGTATTGATACAAGCGATATCGCTAAAGAATTTGCTAAACTTGCCAATGGTAAAAATGTTCTTTTCCCAAGTGCAAAAGGCTCTTTAAAGACTATTCAAAAGGAATTATCTGCTGATACTAAAATACTTGAATTGACTGTTTATGAGACTGTTAGCGCAGATGATGTTGAAAAATCTAATGCTGAAGTCTTGATTTTTACAAGTCCCTCAAACGTAGATTCCTATTTTGCCAAGAACTTGCTTGAGCCTGATCAAAAGGTAATTTGTATTGGTAAAACAACAGGGCAGAAATTTGATGAAATGGGTGTTAAATATACTTTGCCATTTTCGCCTGATGAAATAGGCTTGGCAGAGGCCGTATTTGCGCTCGACTAATTTAAAATATAGCATGGATAATATGTTAATTCGCCCTAGGAGACTAAGAAAAACGCCGATTTTGCGCGAGATGGTTGCAGAAACCAGATTGTCGAAGGATATGTTCATTTATCCTTATTTTGTTGTTCCTGGCAAAAATGTGGTTCATGGTATTGATGCAATGCCTGGAATTAATCATTTTTCAGTTGATACACTTTTGAAGGATGTTGAGAAATCCTTGAAAGTGGGACTAAACAAAGTATTGCTTTTTGGTGTTGGTGAAGAAAAGACGGAGGATGCCAGCTCTTCTTTCGATAAAAATTCGATCGTAGCAAACGCGGTGCGTGGATTAAAAAAGGCTTTCGCAGACGATATTTACATAGTTACTGATGTGTGTACTTGTGCATACACTACGCACGGTCATTGTGGGATACTTCACGACAATTATGTACAGAATGATCAAACTGTTGATATTTTAGCACAAATGGCCTTGGCGCATGCTCAGGCAGGTGCTGATATGGTTGCTCCTTCGGATATGATGGATGGACGAATTCGTGGGATGCGTGAAAAATTGGACCAGCATGGCTTTGTAAACACTGCCATTATGAGTTATAGCATAAAATTTGCTTCAGCTTATTATGGTCCTTTTAGAGAAGCTGCCGATTCAGCTCCAGGCAAGGGCGATAGAAAGGCCTATCAGATGGATTTTAGAAATCCTCGTGAAACGATGCGCGAATCTGCTCTTGATGAGCAGGAAGGCGCTGATATTCTGATGGTTAAGCCAGCATTAGCCTATTTAGACGTTATTCAAAATTTAAGAGCTAGCACCAATTTACCAGTTGCTTGTTATAATGTTTCAGGCGAATATTCGATGGTTAAAGCAGCAGCAGCAAATAATTGGATTGATGAGCAGAAAGTAGTCATGGAAAATATGTATGCCTTTACTAGAGCAGGAGCTAATATTATAATTACTTATCATGCTAGAGAAATTTTGGAGAAAAACTGGATGTAAGTGAGTTGACAGTTGTGAGTTGACAGTTGTCAGTTATCAGTCGAACGACATCTGAAATTTTCTACTAACTACTAATTACTAACTACTAACTACTATAATAATAATGTTAGAATCAATAAAAAAGATATTTTCTGGATCAGAGGAAGAGCCCATTGTTAATTCTACGGTTAAGCCGGATATTTCTAGAGTGAAGTCGGCAGAATTATATGAAAAATCAAAGACTTTTTTCCCTGGTGGCGTAAATTCGCCAGTTAGAGCCTTCAAGTCGGTTTATGGAACACCACTATTCATTCAAAAGGGTGATGGTTGTTTTATTTGGGATGCGGATGGCAATCAGTTTATTGATTTTTGTGCTTCTTGGGGACCATTAATCTTGGGTCATAACAATACGGCAGTCCGTGAAAAAGTGACTGAAGTAATGCAGAATGGTATGAGTTTTGGGGCTCCTACAGCTCTTGAAAATCAGTTAGCTGAACTCATCCTTAAGCATAATAAATTCATTAAAAAGCTTCGTTTTACGAGTTCTGGAACAGAAGCGGTTATGTCGGCGGTTCGTTTGGCACGTGGTTATACCAAGCGCGATAAAATCATCAAATTTGAAGGTTGCTACCATGGTCACCTTGATTCATTACTGGTAAAAGCGGGTTCAGGTTTAGTAACTTTCGGTGAAACATCCTCTGCGGGCATCCCAAAATCTGTGGCGGATGAAACAATTGTTATTCCGCTAAACAATATCCAAGCTGTAGAACAAGCATTTGAACAATTTAAAGATCAAATTGCGGCTGTAATAATTGAACCTATTCCAGCTAACAACGGACTATTACTTCAAACTAAAGAGTTTTTAGAATTCTTGCGTAGCATTTGCACAAAAAATAAGTCATTATTGATTTTTGATGAGGTTATTTCCGGATTTAGAGTCGGATTTGAAGGTGCAGCAGGTTATTATGATATCCAACCAGATATTATCACTTATGGTAAAATTATAGGTGGAGGATTGCCGGTAGGGATGTATGGCGCCTCTGAGGAGATTATGGGCATGATTTCGCCAGATGGCCCTGTTTATCAGGCAGGTACATTATCTGGGAATCCAGTAGCCATGGCAGCAGGCATCGCACAATTAACAGAATTATCTAAATCAAGTTTTTACAAAGATTTGAATGCCAAAACTGCTGAATTTGTGGAGTCTATTCAACGCTATGCAACTGCTAAAAATTATAAATTTAAGGTTTTTACAATAGGTTCTATTTTTTGGTTTGCATTTACAGAGTTGGAAAGTATCAGCTGTGCTGAAGATATCAATCCAGCAAGCATGGAAAAATTCAAAATCATGCATAGAGAGCTATTAAATCGAGGTATTTATCTCGGTCCCTCTGGCTATGAAGTCGGTTTTGTTTCATCAGCACACTCAAAAATTGAACTAGAGAAGGCAAAACGTGCTATTTTCGAGAGTTTGGATATTGTTTTTAAGGGTCAAAGAGCATGAGAAGACCGCTTATCATATTTTATGGACTAATTGTTTACACCGTAATTCAAGTAATATGGTGGGGCAGGTTATTGCTTGCTGCAAAGCCTGATAGTCTGGGTATGATAATCGGTGAAAGTTCTGTTTTTATATTTATTTTCCTTGTTGGTGCTTTTTACATGCATAAAGCCATTAAAGGCGAACGTAAATTGCATAATCAGCAACGTAATTTTTTGCTTTCCGTAACGCATGAGTTAAAATCGCCATTGGCTTCCATTAAATTATATTTGGAGACTATCATTAAGAGAGATTTGGATGCAGAGCAGCGGAAATCATTTTTGACTAACTCTTTAAAGGATATTGAGCGTCTTGATGATTTGGTAGAAAATATGCTCATCGCCACAAAAATTGAAAGTAAATCTTACACTTTTCCTAAGGAACAGTTTAACTTTTCACAGCTTGTTAATTCTGTTGCAGATCGTTTGCAATTGCATGCCTGTAGTTCTCATGTGATTAAAACGAAGGTTGATCCCCTGATTTTTATTAATGGAGATAAATTTGCGCTTACATCAGTAGTAACCAATTTGGTTGAAAATGCCGTAAAATACTCTCCACCTTGTGCCGAAGTGAATGTAATTTTGAAACAAAAAGGTACGCAAATAACCTTAATTGTTTCCGATTCTGGGATTGGTATCAATGATCAAGAAAAATCACGTATTTTTGATAAATTTTATCGGGTGGGAAGTGAGGAGACTCGCAAAACAAAGGGGACAGGTTTAGGTTTGTTTATTGTTAAGCAAGTTCTTGATAAGCACCAGGCTACAATTAAAGTGAAAAACAACAATCCTTCGGGGACTATCTTCGAAGTTATATTTAACGCACATGCTAATTAAACAAAGAATACTCCTAGTAGAAGATGAAGAGCATCTTCTCGAGGCCATCAAATTAAATTTGGAGCTTGAAGGATACAAGGTTTCCACAGCTACAGATGGGAAAAAGGCTTTAAAGATATTCAAGGAAGAACGGTTTAACTTAGTTATTCTTGATGTGATGCTGCCCGAAATTGACGGTTTTCAAGTCGCAGAGACTATTCGTCTTGAAAATTCGGAAGTTCCAATCATGTTTTTAACAGCCAAAAACACGAGCGAAGATCGTGTTATGGGTTTGAAAAAAGGTGCTGACGATTACTTGGTAAAGCCTTTTAACCTTGAAGAATTGATTTTAAGAGTTGCCAATCTTGTAAAGCGTAGCCTTAAAGGAGATGAACTGAAGGAATTAAATTCATATAAAATTGGAGATAAAACCATTTATTTCAATTCATTTGAGTTAAAGAGTGACGATGGAACGATAACTCCACTTACTAAAAAGGAGACGATGCTTCTTAAATTATTAATTGAGCGTCGTAATGAGGCGGTTTCAAGAGAGCAGATTCTTGAAACAGTTTGGAATTATGATGTTTATCCATCCACTAGGACTATTGATAATTTCATTCTGACATTCCGTAAATATTTTGAACCAGATCAGAAGAATCCGACATATTTTCATTCCATCCGTGGGGTTGGCTATAAATTTATTGATAATCACTAAAAATGCTTACTAGAAAGGCTCGATTGTGGGTTATTTTAATTGCTGTAATTTTACTTTTCTGGACGATCTATCAAGGAGTTTATGAAATAAGTGCGGCAGTGGTTTTAATGATTGGCTTCCTAATTTGGGGCTATTTTAGAGAAGGAACGGTGGTAATGGCAGCGCGAGAATTTCATGCTAAAAACTACGAAGAAGCTGAAATTTTATTAAGAGAAATTGAGGATCCTGATCGTTTAGGAAGGCATCGTCGTGGTTTTTATGAGTTTATTTATGGGAACTTAGAACTTCATAAACATAATTATGAAGAGGCTGAAAAGCACTTTCAAATTGCAAGTCGATTTCCATTACGTAACCAAAATGATAAAGCCATTGTATTGGTACATTTGGCAAATATAAACCTTCGCAAGAAGGATAAAGAAAAGGCGAAAGCCTATGTTGAGAAAGCTAAAACCTTTAAAATCTCAGCGAGAGTAAAAAATATTATCGAAAAGATTGAATCTGAAATTTAAATAACGTGAGCGCGAATAACATTCAAGAGAGCCTATTTTTAAGGGCTGCATTTTCAAAAAGTACCGAACGTCCTCCAGTGTGGATGATGCGTCAAGCAGGTAGATTTATGCCCGAATATTGGGAAATTAAAAATAAATACTCATTCCTGGAGATGTGTAAAACTCCGGAAATTGCTGCAGACGTCACCATGTTGCCTGTAAACCTTTTAGGTATCGATGCAGCAATTCTGTTCTCGGATATATTGGTAACGGCAGAAGCGATGGGTGGTGATTTGAGCTTTACTCAAGGTGTGGGACCGAAATTTGCTAATCCAGTACGTAATCAAGCAGATGTTGATAGACTTTTGACCGATGTAGATGATAAACTTCAATACGTTGCTGATGCTATAAAAGTGATTCAGCAAAGGTTAAATGGCAGCATTCCTTTAATTGGCTTTGCTGGCGCTCCTTTTACGGTAATGAGTTATCTTGTTGAGGGCGGTTCGTCAAAGGATTTTAAATTGACTAAGCTGCTGATTCATAATCATCCTGAATTGGCGCATCAATTGCTAGCCAAAATTGCTAAGGTTACTATTGATTATTTAAATCTTCAAATTGATGCAGGAGTAAATGCTTTACAATTATTTGATAGCTGGGCTCTTGCTTTATCATGGGATGATTATAAAGAATTCTCACATAATTATAACACAGAAATTATCTCTAAACTGAATAGAAAGGATATTCCAATTATTTCATTCTGCAAAGGAAGCTCCGTTTTTGCACCTTTAATGGCCGAATCAAAGCCTGATGTGATTTCTATCGATTGGAATGCAGATTTATTAGATATTAAGAGAACATTACCCGCAGGAATTGCAGTTCAAGGAAATTTAGATCCTCATATTTTATATGCTGATAAAAAGGTAATAAAGGAAAGAATCCATCGTCTTTTTGAACGTATGCGTGGCGAAAATGGCTTTATTTTCAATTTAGGACATGGTATTATGCCAGATATCCCATTTGATAATGTGAAATATGCTGTTGAATTAATGAAGGAATTTAGATATTAATTGAAAGCCTAGCTTTTAATTATTTAACAAGCAAAACATGGCCTATTTATACTTAAAATCCATTCACATCATTTTTGTGGTCAGCTGGATGGCAGGCTTGTTTTATATTGTACGCCTATTTATCTATCATGTGGAGGCCAAAGAACGACCAGAATCTGAAAGATTAACCCTGCAAGCTCAGTTTGAGATCATGCAGCATAAGCTTTGGTACATCATCACCACACCAGCTATGGCACTTTCGGTATTAGCGGGTATAGGCATGATTTGGGTAAACCCCAATTTGCTGAATATGAGTTGGATGTTGGTGAAACTTGCTTTTGTTGTTGGCTTATTGATCTATCATTTCATGTGTCAACAAATCATGAATAAGCTAAAGCGAGGCGTTTTTACTTGGACATCCACCCAATTACGTTTATGGAACGAATTGGCAACCATATTTTTGGTAGCCATTGTGTTTACCGTTATTTTAAAAAGTGCGGTAGATTGGATTTATGGATTAACCGGACTAATTGTTTTTAGTGCTGTGATCATGTCGGCCGTTAAGATTTATAAGTATTATCGTTTAAAAGGAAAATAAATTAGATTCTGTGTTTCTTTAATATTAGATTTATATTATTGAAATGAAAAACAATTTGTCTGATTTATAATTCCTAATGAAGAGATTTCTACCTTTTTTATTGCTTCTCAGCATTTTTAATACCTCTATTGCCCAAATCTCAACAGATAGTTTAGAGTATCGAATTCGTCCGGATAGCCTCAAAACAGGTGAACTTCATTTAAGCGTTCAAAGTTTCAACTTTATGAGAAACTATGAATATTTCAATAAAATTCAGGATGGTTATACTTTGTTTGGGACTCAGATTGAGCCTCAATTAGTGTATTATCCACATCCACAATTAGCAATTAGTGCGGGTGTACATCTACAAAAAGATTTTGGTGCAAGAGGTTTTTATCGTACGCTTCCGCTTTTTAGTGTGAAGTTTAAAAACGGGAATACTACACTTATCAATGGAGTTTTGGAAGGGAATATCCATCACCGCATAGTAGAACCTATCTTTGATTTTGAAAAGAGAATTACTGATCCTGTTGAATATGGGACGCAGTTTATGCTTGAGAATAAATCCTTGTTTTTGGATGCTTTTATCAATTGGAAGCGTATGATTTATAAGCCATCACCAGTACAAGAGGAAGTATTGGGTGGAATATCTGCAAACTATAAACTGCTAAAGGGTTCGAATATTCAGCTTTCTATTCCGCTACAGCTGGCTGTTTATCATAAAGGAGGACAGATTGATGAGACTTCGGATCCTCTCGAAACATTTGTCAACTCGGCGGTGGGTTTGATGTTAAAAGTGCCTATGAAAGGTTTTGTCAAAGCTTTTAGGACAGAGAACTATTTAATTGGATATAATGATTTTTCGTTCACACGTATTCAAGCTTTTAGCAAGGGGCATGGTTGGTTTTTAAATGCTGGAATTGACACCCATCATGGATCTTTATTGGGAACATATTGGAATGGGATGTCGTTTATTTCACATAATGGAATGCCATTGTATCAAAGTGTTTCGCAACATATTAACCATGTTGGTTATACAGAAAAAAACAGAAAATTAATTATGCTTCGCTATTCCTATCAGAAGCAATTAATTCCCAATCTATACCTTGATTTCAGATTTGAACCATACATGGATTTAGGTCGCCCAGCTGGATCAAGAAAGATTGAATTTTCTAATTCTTCTTTCTTGGTTTATAAGCAATCTTTTAAGGTATTGAAACCGAAGGAGGAGAGGTAATTCGATTCATAAACCATTCTTTTTATTAATTTTTATGAAGAAAATACTTTTCATTTTTCTGTTTACCATTATTTCAAACCTAGTGTTTTCGCAAAATGAAAAACATAATGTGGTTTTTAAGGATTTCAAAGAAAATTATAATCGAGGCAATTTTGAAAATATTTTCAATGGTTTTTCTGATGAAATGAAAAATGCTCTACCGATTGAAAAAATAAAGGAGTTTCTCGGGGGACTAAAATTACAAGCTGGAAATATAGAGGATGGTGCTTTTGTGAAATTTGAAAATCAAAGCTTTGCCGTTTACAAAACTGAATTCGAAAAATCAATTTTAGCAGTCAATATTTCTATTGATGATAAAAATTTGATAAATGGCTTCTATGTTAAACCATTTGTGGATGAAGTCACTCTTAATAGGGTAAATGCTTTATCTGAATTCCCAAGTGAGATTGCTAATAGTATTTATTCTCAAGCGAAAAATTTGCCTAATAAGACCCAATTTTCAATTGCGGTCTTAAAAGATGGTGATGTAAGTTATTATGGAGTGCTTATTGAAAATGACACTATAAATTCAATAAAAAACTTTAATAGAATTTTTGAAATTGGCTCAATTACCAAAGTTTTTACATCTACTGTTTTAGCTTCCTTAGTAATTGATAAAAAACTAGATTTAAATAATTATGTAAATGATTATTATTCAATCGATTTTAAAAATAGCGTAAAAATAAACTTTTCGGATTTAGCTAATCATACTTCTGGTTTACCTCGGTTGCCAGAAAACTTTGATTTATCAAATGAGATTAATCCTTATAGGAATTATGGAGAAAAGGATTTGAATGAATATTTGAGAAATATCTTAGAAATAAAAAATAGTGTTGAAAAGAAGTACGACTATTCGAACTTAGGTGCTGGTTTACTTGGGTATACCTTAGGAATTAGCCAAAAAACCAATTTCAATGATTTATTGCAAAAAAGAGTTTTCAATAAATATAAAATGAAAAACTCATATACTAGTCCGAAGGGAATTGAATTTAATATTGTGAAGGGTTTGGATACCAAAGGTCAAGAAATTCCTAATTGGGAATTTGATGTTCTTTTTGGGGGAGGTGGAATATTGTCAAGTACTGAAGATCTGGTTAAATTTTCTAGAGCACAGTTTGATAAAAGTAACAAAGAACTGGAATTAACTAGAAGTGCGACTTTCAATATAAACGATAGGATGAAAATAGGTTTAGGATGGCATATTTTAAAGACGGATAAAGGGTCTGATTGGATTTGGCATAATGGTGGTACCGGTGGTTATTCATCGTCGATGGTTTTGGATGTTGAAAAGAAGAACGGTGTGATTGTTTTATCGAATGTATCTGCTTTTAATCCTCAGATGCCTAATATTGAAAAGTTGTGTTTTGGATTGATGAAAATGGTTAAGAATTAGTTTTATTACTTAGAAAGTTATCTCAATTTACCCTTTGTTAAAATTCTATGCGGTGAAAAATTAAATTAATCACCGCATTTATGCGGTGATTAATTTGTATATTTACCGCAAATTATTTATTATGCCAAAATACATTTACGAGCATAAAAACTGGACTGATTTTTCATGGGATGATAAAGCTATCAATTCGGTTTTTGGGGAAGTTAAACTTAAGCAGGGTAGAATTATTGGGCAGATGAATGCTCTTGGTTTTTCTAATAAGGAGGATGCTACTCTAAATGCGCTAACCTTAGATGTTGTAAAATCATCTGAAATAGAGGGCGAAATCCTTAATTATGAACAAGTACGTTCATCAATTGCAAGACGCTTAGGTATCAATACTGCTGGTCTTGTTTCTAGTAGTCGTCATATTGAAGGAATCGTAGAAATGATGCTTGATGCTACCCAAAGGTATTATTTGCCTTTAACCGAAGATCGCTTGTTGGGTTGGCATGCAGCTTTATTCCCTGCGGGTTATAGCGGCCCATATAAAATTGAAGTTGGTAAATATCGGACTGGCGAAATGCAAATTGTTTCGGGTGCTATCGGCAGAGAGAAAGTTCATTATGAAGCAGTAAAATCCAAATTGGTTAAAATGGAAATGGATAAATTTTTGGACTGGTTCAATAGTGATAGCACTTTAGATCTTGTATTAAAAGCGGCTATAGCTCATTTTTGGTTCATTATCATTCATCCATTTGATGATGGAAATGGTAGGATTGCCAGAGCGTTAACTGATATGTTATTAGCAAAATCAGAGGGAAGTGGGGAGCGTTTTTACAGTATGTCAAGTCAAATATTAATAGAGCGTAAACGTTATTATGACGTATTGCAATCAGTACAACATAGTTCAAAAGATATTAGCGAATGGTTAAACTGGTTTTTAAATTGCCTGAATAAGGCTATGCTAATGACTGAAGATGCGGCACAAAGTATTCTGCATAAATCTGTTTTTTGGAAATTACACGAAAATACACCCATTAATGAACGTCAACGCTTAATAGTGAATAAACTTTTTGATGGTTTTGAAGGTAAACTCCAAAGTTCTAAATGGGCGAAAATAACCAAGGTTTCTAGCGATACTGCTTTGCGTGACATCAAAGATTTAATTGAAAAAGGTATCTTAAAGCAAACAAATGAAAAAGGGCGAAATGCAAATTATGAATTATGTGCTTTTGAACTCAAATAATAAGCAATTATTTGGTGCTTAAAATTTAATTTGTCCATATAGGGAAATTCAACAAAACAGAATGTCTAATTTATAATAGTTCGGGATTAATTATGGCTAGGAAAGTCTAATAAGTGTTTTTTAGTCATTCCCCTTGCAAATCCCATTTTATTTTCGTATATTCTGTAATTGCGTAAATAACTCTTCTTCTTTATCCGTCAAGTTAACGGGTATTTGAACGCTATATTCTATGTATAAATCCCCGAATAGATTATCCTTCTTATAAATAGGAAAACCTTTGCCTTTTAATTTCACTTTGGTGCCATTTTGGGTGCCAGGTTTTACATTCAACTTAACTTTTCCATTAAGGGTTTCAATTTGAATTTCGCCTCCTAAAATAGCGGTGTATAAATCAATTTCATGGTTTTTATGAAGATCATTGCCTTTACGTTTAAATTCAGGATCTTCATTTATTAGGAAGGTGAGAAATAAATCGCCGTTCGTTGAGCCATTTCTTCCAGCAGCTCCATGTCCCTTAATTTTAATGGTTTGTCCGTTTTCAACTCCTGCCGGAATTGTGAGTCGGATGTTTTTGCCATTTATCGTGATAGTCCGTTTTTGCGTGGTATAAACATCCCTTAAATTAAGTCTCAGTTCCGCATTTAAATCCTGCCCCTTTACATTGGCTTGTCTTCCCGATCCTCCAAACATCGAACTGAAAAAATCAGAGAAGTCGCTATCGCCGAAATTTCCATTATAGCCTTGCTGCCTTCTAGAGCTTCTTGGTCCCGCCGACTCATATTGATTAGCATGTTTCCAATCCTTCCCAAACTGATCATATTTTTTCCTTTTTGCAGGGTCGCTCAATACCTCATTAGCCTCATTTACCTCTTGAAATTTTTTTTGAGCATTTTGATCGTTAGGATTTACATCCGGATGGTATTTCCTCGCTTGCTTGCGATATGCATTTTTAATTTCCTTGTCGCTTGCACTTTTGTCAATACCCAATATTTGATAGTAATCTACAAATGCCATGAATTAAGATTTATTTGAGGTGAAATGAAAAATGCACCATAATGACCAGAATGATACTAATTTACTGAAATTTTGCCATTTTTTGATGATAATTTTTAATTATTTTATTGTGGATGCAACTCTTTTTTAAAGTTTAGCATCTTACCTTTAAAGAATATGAATTTGACTCACGCGTACACGATTGATAGTCTGCTTGAGGGATGTAAAATGGGTGATCGAAAATCCCAGGAAAGTCTCTATAAAACACTTTCATCAAAAATGATGGGTGTTTGTATGCGCTATGCAAAGGATACGAATGAGGCGGAGGATGTTTTGCAAATGGGTTTTATAAAAGTTTTTCAGAAGGTTTCTGAATTTAGAGGAGAAGGTTCTTTTGAGGGTTGGATTAGAAGAATTATGGTGAATACTGCTATTGAATCTTATCGTAAAAACCTTAGAAATTTAAATGTGGTGGATATTGATGAGGTGTACGATCAGCCGCAGAGTACATTTGACATGAGTGGATTAGAGATGAAAGATTTACTTAAACTGGTGCAGCAGCTTTCAAATGGCTACCGATTAGTATTTAATATGTATGTGATTGAGGGTTTCTCACACAAGGAAATAGCTGCCGAGCTCGGGATTAGTGAAGGGGCATCAAAGTCTCAATTATCAAGAGCGAGGTCAATATTAAAAGAAAAAATAATTAAAATGGAGGGCTTAAATTATGCATCCCATATCGGATAAAGAATTGGATAAATTATTTCAGCAGCGTTTTGAAGATCTTCAAGTAGAACCTTCAAATGCGGTTTGGGAAAAGATTTCCAATAGCTTGGATAAGAAAAAACCGGCAAAAAAGACTTTTTCTATCTTCTGGATGGCTGCTGCGAGTATTGTAGTGGTACTTTCTGCCGGATTATGGTTTACAAAATCAGATGAGAAAATCATAGCTAAAGGCAGTATCGAAATTGTTCAAGAGGAAAATAAAGTGATTGAGCAAGACGCTGTAAGTGAGGGTCTTAAGGTTACTAGCGAAGAGGAATCTGTCCCGGTTTTGATAAGTAAGTCATTGGAAAATAAAGTAGCTAATGATTTGCCAAAAGCAGAACCAACTTTAGTAAATGAAGTTGTGAAGGTAATTCCCGAAATAAAAGCTTCTGAAGAGCCATCTGGGGAAGTTATTGTTTCGAATGTTATCAAGAGGCCAATTGTCATTCAGCCTAAACAGCCAGTGAAAGTCCCGGCGAGATACTCCGGTGATCAGTCGGCACTCGATTTAAGCCAGCCTGATTTAAGTCGTGAGGTTTTAACCGCCTCAATTAGTGCCCAAGATCGAAATTCTACAGATGGATTTAATTCAAGAAATAGGAAAGTTAAGGGAGTGGGAGGTTTAGTGAACTTCGTAATTGCGCAAGTAGATAAACGTGAAGATAAACTGATTGAATTTACAGAAAGTGATGAGGGCACTGAAGTATCAGGAATAAATTTAGGACTATTAAAAATAAAAAGTAAGAAGTAAAATCTATTGAAATGAAAAGAACATTAATTTTTGTTGCCCTTTGTATGGCATTGACAAGTGCGAATGCACAGGATAAAAAGGATACTGCACTTGTGATTAGTAGTGATACTATTGGTGACTATAAAAAAAGTGTAGTGATTAAAATTGGTAAAATAGAAATTGTTAAAAAGGATAGCTCGAAAGTTGTTGTAAAGCCAAAAGATAAGCTCAAGCTACATTTTACTGCCACCCGTTTTGATTTTGGTATAAGTACCTATCTTGATAATGGTAGTTTTACCTTAAGTCCTGCAAATGCTTTTTTAGAGCGCAATAACTCAAAAAGTAGAAATTTTGCATTTGATTTCCTGGAAATGGGCTATCGTTTTAATAAAAATTTTAAAATTTATACTGCTGCAGGACTTGATTGGACGCACATGCGCTTAAGGCAAAATATCACCATTCAAAAGTCGGCACCTACACTTAGCTATGTAACTGAGTCAGTTGATTTCAAGAAGAATCGTTTTTCAAGCCAATATCTACGTATTCCTTTGGCTTTTCAATTCCGTTCAAATCCTATTAAAAAAGGGGATAGAATTGAGTTTGTAATTGGTCCAGAAGTTGGTTTCCTATTGAATGGAAAGGTTAAGCAGGTGAGCAAAGAAAATGGTAAAGAGAAATTTAAGGATGATTATAATTTAAATCCTTTCAGATATGGAGCCGTTGCAAGATTGGGTTATGGCGGAACAGGAATTTACGTAAAATATTATGGTACAGATGTTTTTGCTGAAGGTCAAGGTCCTACAGATTTCAAAAATTTAGCATTCGGAATTTCTTTTGGCATGTAAAAAATATCTTCAAAACCCCGCCTTTGCTATCATGCTTAGGCGGGGTTTTTTATTATATTTGAATCCATGTCGCAGCCTATAATTTCTCTCCAAAATATCAGTAAGCATTATTCTGAGGATTCTTCAGCGGGTGTTAATTCAATAAATCTTAGCATTCAAAAAGGTGATTTTATTGCTATTGTTGGCGAAAGTGGAAGTGGTAAGAGTACTTTGCTGAAATTAATTTACGGACTTTTAATGCCCGATTCGGGCGAGATTGAATTTAAAGGTAAGCCTCTTCATGGTCCCATTGAGAAATTAATCCCGGGCCACGAATCGATGAAAATGCTCAATCAAAATTTCAACCTCAATATTTATGCGAGGGTATATGAAAATATTGAAAGCATGCTCTCAAATGAAGATTTGAAGTCTAAAAAAGAGAAGGCTCAGTCGATGATGAATTTTCTCAGAATTGATCATTTAGCCAATAAAAAAATCATTGAGTTGAGTGGGGGTGAGCAGCAGCGTGTGGCATTAGCAAGAGCAATTATTACTGAGCCAGAGGTTTTATTGTTGGATGAGCCTTTCAGTCAGCTGGATGCATTACTAAAAACTCAATTCCGTGCCGATTTAAAAAGGTTAAATGAGGAGCTTGGAATTACGGTGATTCTTGTCTCACACGACCCTGTGGATGGATTAACCCTTTCAAATCAGATGATCATTTTAAAAGATGGAATTTTGATGGAATCGGGCAAGCCAGATCAAATATATTTATCGCCAGCACATATTTATACAGGAAAACTTCTTGGCAATGCCTTTGTTTTATCCGCTGATGAAGCCCAAAAAATGGGTATCAAAGTCAAGAAGGAAAGTGTAATGATTTACCCTGAATGGGTACAGCTAAAAAGTAGCTGGAGCAGTAAAGGATATTTAATAAAGGATATTTTCTTCAAAGGTTTTTATGAAGATTTGCTTTTAGAGCGTGATGATGTTCAGATTATTGCGATGAATCCTAAGCCAGGAATTTATGCTAAAGGGCAGAAAGTGCAGGTGGTAGTTGATAAGTATTTAGAATATTAAGGCCGACCTATTTGGAAATAGGCCAGCCCTAATTCTTTAAATATTTTTGGCTAACCAATCGCCAACTTCGCTAGTTTTATAGGCTTTATTTTTCCCGGAAAGATCTTCAGTGACAATGCCTTCAGCTAATGATTTATTAACCACTTGACGAATTAATTCGGCTTCTTCTTTTAAACCAAATGCATCTTCAAACATCATGGCAGCCGAAAGCACGGTAGCAAGTGGATTTGCAATGTCTTTGCCTGCAGCTTGAGGGTATGATCCATGTATGGGCTCAAATAAAGAGGTGTGTAGGCCTATCGATGCGGATGGCATTAATCCCATTGAACCAGAAATTACTGATGCCTCATCCGTTAAAATATCGCCGAAAAGATTTTCAGTAATCATCACATCATAGGTATTTGGCCATTGAACGAGTCGCATGGCTACTGCATCCACAAATTCATAGCTAACAGTTACTTCTGGATAGTCTTTTTCCATGTCCTGTACCGTTTCTCTCCACAAGCGTGAGCTTTCAAGCACATTGGCTTTATCCACACAGCATAGTTTCTTGCTTCTTGTCATGGCCATTTCAAAACCAATTTTTGCTAGGCGGGTGATTTCATCACGAGTATAAGTACAGGTATCAAAAGCCGTATTTCCATTATCTTTTCTACCTCGCTCCCCAAAATAAATGCCTCCAGTTAGCTCACGAAGAATGATGAGATCTGTTCCTTCGATACGCTCTCTTTTTAAAGGAGAATTATCAATCAGTGAAGGGAAGGTGAAAGTAGGACGAACATTGGCAAATAAACCTAGTTTTTTACGCATTTTTAGAAGTCCTTGCTCTGGGCGGACTGGCGCTTTGGGATCGTTGTCGTATTTAGGGTGACCAATGGCTCCAAAAAGAATGGCATCTGCAGCCATACATACCTCATGGGTAGCATCTGGATAAGGCTCACCAACAGCATCAATGGCGCAAGCACCTGTCAATGCAGATGTCCAGCTAATCTCATGATTAAATTTCTTAGCTACCGCATCACATACTTTTACGGCTTGGTCAATTACCTCCGGACCAATTCCATCTCCGGCTAAAAGGGCAATGTTTAATTTCATTATTTTAGTTATCAGTTGTCAGTTATCAGTTGTGGGTTATAAGTTGTCAGTTATCAGTTGTCTGTCAATCGAATTAAATTAGATGTTTATTTATTTTGTTATTTGTCTTAAGATATTTAAAAAGAGTATAATTCTTGGGCTATTATGGATTAAAGATCTCCGTAATCACACAAATCAAAAAAATCATAGTTCAGACATTTTTATTTAGTATAAAGTAATTAGTATTTAGTATTTAGAAATGAGTTATTTAGAAATTTTGTTAATAAATAACTATGTCCTTAATCTTTGCTCCTTATTCCTTTCTCCCTATTCCTTACTCTTTTCCATCCACCATATCAGTTGTCGTATGTCTGTCAACTGCCAACCGATAACTGACAACTCAATTATATAATATTCAGCATTTTTTGTGTCGATTTAATCGCACATACCGTTTGATCGGAATCTAAACCTCTTGTAATAAATTTCTTGTTTGGTGTTTCCCAAGTAATAATTGTTTCACAAAGAGCGTCAGAATTACTGCCAGGAGCAATTCTTACTGCATAATCAATCAACTTCGGTAAACATAAATCTTTTTTGGCATAAACCTTGGTGAGGGCCTTCATAAAGGCATCAAATTGTCCATCGCCTTGTGCATTTGCTTCAAAAAGTTCGCCATCAATTCTTACAGATATTGTTGCAGAGGGTCTCAAACCCTTAGAATGGGTTAATACATAAGATTCAACAACCACCTTATCAACGGCAGTATTGCTGTTTAGTACATCTGAAATGATATAAGGTAAATCTTCTTTTGTAACCGTTTCCTTCATGTCGCCGAGCTCGATAACGCGTTGGGTGACTTTTTTCAGATCCTCATCACTTAATTTAAGTCCCAGTTCTTGTAGATTTTTCTCAATATTAGCCTTTCCAGATGTTTTTCCGAGGGCATAGCTTCGTTTTCTACCGAATCGCTCAGGCAGAAGGTCGTTAAAATAAAGGTTATTTTTATTATCACCATCTGCGTGAATACCAGCAGTTTGCGTAAATACATTTTCACCGATAATGGGTCTATTTGCAGGAATTCTAATCCCAGAGAAAGTTTCAACGAGCTTGCTTACTGTATAAATAGCTTCTTCATTAATATTATTTTCTAACTCAGGCATAAAATCATTAAGTGCAGCCACTGCACTAGCAATGGAAGCATTTCCTGCCCTTTCTCCCATTCCATTAACGGTTAAGTGTAAACCATCGGCACCTGCTCTAATTGCCTCTAAAATATTGGCATTTGCTAAATCATAGTCGTTATGAGCATGGAAATCGACATGCATCTCAGGATATCTGGTTTTAATCTCCGAAATGTACTTAAAAGTTTCATTTGGTGTCAAAACACCTAAAGTATCGGGCAATAAGACCCTTTTTATCGGCTGTTTAGATAAAAAATCGAGGTATTGAAACACATAATCAGGGGAGTTACGCATCCCGTTACTCCAGTCTTCAAGGTAAATATTAGTAGAAATACCTAAATTTTGTGCCTGTTCAATTATGGTTTTAATTTCAGAAAAATGTTGCTCTGGACTTTTCTTTAGCTGATGAGTGAGGTGGTTCAAAGAACCTTTGGTCAATAAATTTTGGACCTTCACACCGGCCTTTGCCATCCACTCGATGGAAACCCCTTGATCCACAAAAGAGAGAACCTCAATTTTCTGGGTATAGCCATGGAAATTAGCCCAGTCCATAATAGCCTTAACGGATGCAAATTCCCCTTCAGAAACTCTTGCAGAGGCAATCTCAACACGATCCACTCTAAGTTCTTCAATAAGCAGCTGTGTGATGGTCTGCTTTTCAGATATTGAGAATGAAACTCCAGAGGTTTGTTCACCGTCGCGGAGCGTTGTATCCATTATTTCTATTTTCCTTTTTTCCATTTTACTGCTATTATTTATAAAGGAAGTTTGCTGGCGAATTCTTCTATTTCAGTTTTGATATTTTGCAGATAATCGATGTCGTCGAAGCCATTTACCATATTATCTTTTTTGTAGGCGCTAATCTCAAATGTTTCTTTCTCGCCAGTAGATAAAATGCTGATGCTTTGCTCTGGAAGATTAACTTCTAATTCGGTTTTAGGATCTGCTTCAATAGCACGGAAGATTTTTTCGGCAAATTCCGGACTAACTTGCACGGGTAAAACACCAATATTGAGGCAATTGTTCTTGAAGATATCGGCAAAAAAGCTCGAAACTACACATCTGAAACCATAATCGTATACCGCCCATGCAGCATGTTCTCTTGATGATCCTGAGCCAAAATTCTTCCCACCAACAAGTATTTTGCCACTGTAAAGAGAGTTATTTAGTACAAATTCAGTCTTGGGTGTATTATCTGGATTATATCTCCAATCTCGGAAAAGGTTATCACCAAATCCCACACGCTCTGTAGCCTTTAAAAAACGTGCCGGTATAATTTGATCGGTATCCACGTTCTCTATTGCTAGGGGAACGGCAGTGCTTTTAAGTATATTGAATTTATCGTAAGCCATTTTTATTCTTTTTGATATTCGCTTTTAATTAAATGAGTGTTCTAGGGTCAGTTACTTTTCCAGTTATTGCTGCTGCTGCGGCAACAAGCGGACTAGCAAGCATTGTTCTTGAACCTGGACCTTGACGGCCCTCAAAGTTTCTGTTAGAGGTACTTACTGCATATTTCCCTGCTGGAATTTTATCATCATTCATCGCAAGGCATGCAGAACAGCCCGGCTGACGTAAAGTAAATCCAGCTTCATTTAAAATATCTAACAATCCTTCCTCTTTAATTTGTGCTTCCACAATATGGGAACCAGGTACTAGCCAAGCAGTTACGTGATCAGCTTTTTTCTTGCCCTTTACAATGGATGTAAATGCTCTGAAATCTTCGATACGTCCATTGGTGCAGCTACCTATAAATACATAGTCCACTTTTTTGCCCATCATCGACTCGCCTTCATTAAAGCCCATATAGTTTAATGATTTAGCATAAGATGCAACACCACCCTCTACTTCAGTTGCGTTCGGAATTGATTTTGAAATTCCCATGCCCATTCCTGGATTTGTACCATAGGTAATCATAGGCTCAATAGAATTACCATCAAAGCTATATTCCATATCAAAAACTGCATCAGGGTCAGTTTTTAAGGATTTGTAATAGCTTAGTGCTTTTTCCCAAGCTTCACCTTTCGGACTAAACTCGCGGCCATTAACATAATTTATGGTGGTTTCGTCGGGAGCAATCATGCCGCCTCTAGCCCCCATTTCGATACTTAGGTTGCAAACTGTCATACGGCCTTCCATGGTCATATTTTCGAATACTTCACCTGCATATTCAACAAAATAACCGGTTGCCCCGGATGTGCTAAGCTGTGAAATGATGAACAAAGCCACATCTTTGGGAGTAACACCTTTACCAAGTTTCCCATTGATGTTAATTCTCATTTTCTTAGGTTTTTCTTGCATGATACATTGAGTGGCAAGAACCATCTCAACTTCAGAAGTTCCTATTCCAAATGCAATAGCGCCAAAAGCACCATGTGTGGATGTATGTGAATCTCCACAAACAATAGTTGCCCCGGGTTGGGTAATCCCATATTCAGGACCAACAACGTGCACAATTCCGTTTTTCTGATGTCCCAATCCCCAGTAGCTAATGCCATATTCATTTGAATTAGACTCCAAAGCCTTCAATTGGTTTGCAGAAAGTGGATCTTGAACAGGTAAATGCTGATTTATTGTAGGGGTATTGTGATCAGCTGTCGCGAAAGTCCGACCTGGATACAAAACTTTAATCCCTCTGCTTTTTAGTCCGAGGAAAGCTACCGGACTAGTAACTTCATGGATTAAATGCCTGTCAATAAATAACACATCTGGGCCACCCTCAATCTTTCGAACTACGTGAGAATCCCACACTTTGTCAAATAATGTTTTGCTCATTTTTTTTAGTTTTTAGTACTTAGTACTTAGTATTTTTACTTAGTTATTTTACACAAATTTGTTTAATGCATCTAGATAGGCATTGGCAGAAGCACGAACGATATCAGTGCTAAAACCATAGCCTTTATAGGATTTTCCATTATCTGTAACGCGCATATCTACCTTGCTCACATCATCACTTCCACTATGAATTGCATGGATATTAAACTCCTTGATGTTAAAGCTTTTACCAATAATTTGTTCAATAGCCTTGATTGTAGCATCTACAGGGCCATTCCCTTTAGCTGTGGCTTCGCTATCTTTGCCTTTATAATTAAGGGTTATGGTGGCTTCGGGACTAGCCTGGTCGCCACAAACCACTTTTAGCGCTTTTATTGCTAGTCCGTCTTTATAATTATTTTCTGTTTCATGCCCCATCAGGAATAAGATATCATCATCTTTTATCTCCTTTTTACCGTCTGCGAGTGTCAAGAAACGCTCATAAACCTGATCAAGGTCAATACGTTCGATGGTATAACCCAAACGCTCTAAGTGGTGGTTAAGGGCATGGCGACCACTTCGGGCGGTTAAAATGATCTCTGATTGATCAATTCCAACATCCTCAGGGTTTATAATTTCGTAGGTTTCTCTATTTTTTAAAACCCCATCTTGGTGGATTCCGGAGCTATGTGCAAATGCATTTTTTCCAACAATTGCTTTATTTGGTTGGACAGGCATGCGCATCATACGGCTTACCATTCCGCTTAATTCGTATAAATGCTTACTATTTATTTTATGGGTAAAATTCAAGTTGTGATGAGTTTTAAGGATCATCACAATTTCTTCCAAAGCTGTATTTCCTGCACGCTCACCTATTCCATTGATGGTGCATTCCACTTGTCGGGCACCATTTTGAATACCAGCAATACTATTTGCTGTTGCTAGCCCTAGGTCGTTATGGCAATGCACAGAAATAATTGCTTGGTCAATATTTTTAACGTTTTCTTTCAAAAAACGAATTTTTTCTCCGTATTGTTCAGGAAGGCAATAGCCATTGGTGTCTGGAATATTTACAACCGTTGCACCAGCAGCAATTACCGCTTCTATCATTTTTGCTAAATATTCATTGTCAGCTCTGCCGGCATCCTCAGCATAGAATTCGATGTCTTCGACAAAACTTTTAGCGTATTTAACCGCCTCAACAGCACGCTCCAAAATTGCTTCACGATTGCTATTGAACTTATATTTTATGTGATTATCAGATGCTCCAATTCCTGTATGAATACGTGGTCTTTTAGCAAATTTTAGAGCTTCGGCGGCACAATCGATATCTCCTTGATTAGCTCTAGTGAGTGCACAGATGATTGGCTCACGTACTGCTTTTGAAAGTTCCAATACGCTTTGAAAATCACCGGGACTTGAAATTGGGAATCCAGCCTCAATAACATCTACGCCAAGAATTTCAAGAGACTTGGCAATTTCTATTTTCTCTACCGTAGAAAGCTGGCATCCAGGCACTTGCTCTCCATCTCTAAGCGTGGTATCAAAAATATAGATGCGGTTTGGATCGTGTAACATATCAAATAATTATTCAAGCATTTCTGCTTTTGTTGATTCCCAAAGTGGGAATTTATTCTCTTTTTTATTTTAGTTTTCTGTTAAAAAATCTTGATAATCAATGATTTAAGTGTTATTTTAACAGAATAAAATAGAATTTAAGCTTGCAAAAAATTTACAAGCTTAAATTCATTAAACTTATTTTTCAGGTTGATTTTCAGGGCGTAAGCTTCTTACCGCCTGACCTGCCTGCCAAATTTCGCTATCATGTAAAGTTTTCAGTTCTGCTTCAAGCTTTACACGGTAGTCTGGTTGGCTATTTAATTTGATTGTTCTTTCTGCCTCTTTTCCAGATGCTACGCTTTCATACAATTCATCAAATACAGGTTGAGTTGCATCGCGGAAACGTCCTTTCCAGTCTAAAGCCCCACGTTGTGCAGTTGTAGAACAATTGGCATACATCCAGTCCATTCCATTTTCAGCAACTAAAGGCATCAAACTTTGAGTTAGTTCTTCTACAGTCTCATTGAATGCTTCAGAAGGTGAATGTCCGTTTCTACGTAAAGTATTGTATTGAGCTTCAAAAATTCCAGCGATGGCGCCCATCAAAGTTCCACGCTCACCTGTAAGGTCAGAGTAAACCTCTTTACGGAAATCAGTCTCAAATAAGTATCCAGAACCAACGCCAATACCTAGTGCAATGGCGCGATCTCTACCTTTTCCTGTTGCATCTTGGTGGATAGCGAAAGATGAGTTTAAGCCTTTTCCAGCTAAGAATAAACGACGTAAAGATGTTCCAGAACCTTTTGGAGCTACTAAAATAACGTCAACATCTGCTGGAGGAATAATTCCTGTTTGTTCTTTGTAGGTGATACCAAATCCGTGAGAAAAGTATAATGCCTTTCCTGGAGTTAAATATTTTTTAATTGTTGGCCAAAGAGCAATCTGTCCGGCATCTGATAAAAGATATTGAATGATTGTTCCTTTTTCAGCGGCTTCTTCAATTTCAAATAGAGTTTCGCCAGGTACCCAACCATCTGCAATAGCTTTATCCCATGTTTTTGAGTCTTTACGCTGACCGATAATCACATTAATGCCGTTGTCGCGTAGGTTTAATGCTTGCCCCGGACCTTGAACTCCGTAGCCAATTATTGCTACAGTTTCATTTTTAAGTACTTCACGTGCTTTGTCTAAGGGGAATTCTTCGCGGGTTACTACCTCTTCAACAACCCCACCGAAATTGATCTTTGCCATTTTGTTTTGTTTTTATTTAATGTTATTTATTGATTTTCTTTTTATTGATTTACATGGTGAAAATCTTTTGCCCGTTATTAAGGAACTCATTTTCAGATGTTTCTTCTCCAGGTTCAGCCTTTTCAAATTCACGTAATTTGCGGTTAAATCCTTCACTATGTTTTATGATAGCAACTCTAGCACTACGTACAAATTCTATTAATCCAAAAGGTTGTAAGATCTTAATTAATGCATCTGTTTCTTCGCGGTGTCCAGTAGTTTCAAAAACGGTATAATCCTTACGAATTACTACTGCACGGGCACCATTTTCACGTAGAAGACGCTCTACACTAGCTTTCTCGGCGATAATGTCTGTCGGGACTTTGTAGAGCGCGAGTTCTTGCCAAATCACTTCATCGTTTGTATTGAAGTAAACTTTCAACACCTCAACTTGCTTTTCAATTTGTCGGGAAAGCTTTTTTACCACTTCTTCCGTTTCATTTACCACAATATTAAATCTGTGAATACTTTCAATTTCAGAGGGGGAAGTGTTAAGGCTATGAATATTTATTTTGCGGCGAGTGAAAATAATTGCGATCCTGTTTAGGAGTCCGATTTGATTTTCAGTGTACACCGTAATATTATATTCCTGTTTTCCAGGTGCTTTTTCTGTCTCGTTTTGATTGCTCATTTTTTTCTTTCTAATTTGATGAACATGTATTATTTCAACCTGATTTCACTCACGCTACATCCCTGTGGAACCATCGGGAACACATTATTTTCTTTAGTTACCATCACTTCTAAGAGGAATGATCCCTTGTTATTTAACATTTCTTCTAATGCTGGACTAAGATTTTCACGTTCAGAAATGCTTCTTCCTTTTATGCCATAGGCTGCTGCAACAGCCACAAAATCAGGACTTTGAATGTCAACAAATGAATATCGATTATCATTAAAAAGCTCCTGCCATTGTCTTACCATTCCTAAAAAACGATTGTTTAAAATGAGGATTTTTACATCAACACCACTTTGCATGATGGTACCAAGTTCCTGAATGGTCATTTGAAATCCGCCATCACCAATTACAGCAACCACAGTTTTTTGAAGAGCACCAAACTTAGCTCCAATAGCAGCAGGTAGGGCAAATCCCATAGTTCCTAGTCCGCCACTAGTCACATTACTCCGACTATTATTTAATTTAGCATATCTGCAGGCCACCATTTGATGCTGACCAACATCTGTTACGATTACCGCTTCACCTTTTGTTAGTTCATTCAACTGATGAATTACTTCACCCATAGTGAGTTCACCACTTGCAGGATGAAGCTCATTTTGAATTACTGCATCAAACTCATTTTTATCGAATTCTCTAAATTTTTGTAGCCATTGGTGATGATCTTTTTTCTGAATCAATTCTGTTAAGGCTGGGATTGTTTCTTTACAATCGCCCCATACTGGAACAGTAGTTTGAACATTTTTATCTATTTCAGAAGGATCGATATCTAAATGAATGATTTTTGCCTGTTTAGCATATTTATCTAAGCGACCTGTAACGCGATCATCGAATCGCATTCCGATAGCAATAAGTACATCACACTCATTGGTAAGCACATTAGGGCCATAATTACCATGCATTCCCAACATACCAACGTTTAAGGGATGGTCTGTAGGGATGGCTCCAGCACCTAATATTGTCCATGCAGAGGGGATTCCACTTTTTTCAACTAGCGCTTTAAATTCCTTCTCTGCTTCACCTAGAATTACCCCTTGACCCCAAATAATGAAAGGTTTCTTAGCCTGATTGATTAATTCTGCAGCTTGAACAATGTATTCTTTTCTAATCAATGGCTTCGGACGATAGCTACGAATGTGATTACAAGGAGTATATCCGCTAAAATCAAATTTTTGAAGCTGTGCATTTTTGGTAATATCAATTAAAACTGGTCCAGGGCGGCCACTTCTAGCGATGTAAAATGCTTTGCTGATTACTTCTGGAATTTCATTTGCATCCGTTACTTGATAATTCCATTTTGTGACAGGAGTTGTAATATTGATCACATCCGTTTCCTGGAAAGCATCTGTTCCTAAGAGATGAGCAAATACTTGGCCAGTAATACAAACTAGGGGAGTGCTATCGATCATGGCATCTGCAAGGCCTGTTACTAAGTTTGTTGCGCCCGGACCGCTAGTTGCGAAAACTACTCCAACTTTTCCAGAAGTTCTTGCAAAACCTTGCCCAGCATGAATTCCACCTTGCTCATGTCTTACTAGAATATGATTTAATTTATCTTTATAATCGTAAATAGCATCATAGATTGGCATAATTGCTCCTCCCGGATAACCGAAAATAACATTTGTCCCCTCTGCAATTAAGGCTTCAAGTAAAGCTACAGAGCCCGAAACTTCTTTTGTTTCAATAGGTTTAGTTTCACTTAAAATTGTCTGGGCCTTTTCCATAATATTCTGTTTATTTTCTATGTGTGTGCAAATGGAATTAACATTTGCTCATTTTTTAATCTTCGTCTGTTACGCAACCCTCTGAAGCGTTTTTTACTTGTTTGAAGTATTTGAATAAGACCCCATTTTTTACTGGAGGCTCCGGTTGTTTCCACACTTTTCTTCTATTTGCCATTTCTTCATCCGAAATCATGACATTAATTGAATTCTTGATGGCACTAATTTCTATGGTATCACCATCCTGAACTAATCCGATATTTCCACCTTCAAATGCTTCGGGAGTTATATGGCCCACAACAAAACCGTGCGTTCCACCTGAAAAACGTCCATCAGTAATTAGTGCAACTGAAGATCCTAAACCGGCACCAAATATGGCAGAGGTCGGTTTTAACATCTCAGGCATGCCTGGAGCACCTTTGGGACCAACATTTCGGATAACAACAACATCGCCTGCTTTTACTTTACCACTACTAATGCCATGAATTAATTCAAATTCGCCATCAAATACACGTGCCGGACCGGTAAACGATTCGCCTTCTTTGCCGCTAATTTTAGCTACTGAGCCTAGTGGAGCAAGGTTTCCATAAAGCATTTGTAAGTGACCAGTTTTTTTAACCGGATTTTCATATGGTAGGATAACATTTTGACTATTAAAATCTAGATCAGCAGCATTTGCTACATTTTCGGCGAGTGTTTTGCCAGTAACAGTAAGGCAATCGCCATGAATCAGACCTTTTTGTAAAAGATATTTTAGTACAGATGGTAAACCACCGATAGCATGAACATCCTCCATCATGTATTTACCACTAGGTTTTAGGTCAGCAATAACTGAAGTTTCATCACTAATTTTTTGAAAATCAGACAATTCAAGCTTTATTCCAACCGATTTAGCCATTGCAATTAGGTGCAAAACAGCATTGGTTGAACCTCCAAGGACCATAACTGTAACGATGGCATTGTGAAATGCCTTTCTAGTCATGATATCTCTTGGTTTAATATCTTTTTCAAGAAGTATTCGAATGTATTTACCAGCTTCTAAACACTCTTGTCTTTTTTCATCACTTAAGGCAGGGTAGGAGGAGCTATAAGGAAGGCTCATTCCCATGGCTTCAATTGCAGATGCCATGGTATTGGCTGTGTACATTCCACCACATGCTCCTGCACCAGGGCAAGCTCTTTGAATGATTCCTTGGTAATCCTCTTCATCTAGATTCCCTGCTAGTTTTTGCCCTAATGCTTCAAATGCAGAGACAATGTTTAGAGATTGGCCTTTATACTGACCTGAGTGAATGCTACCACCATATACCATAATTGCAGGGCGATTTAAACGTCCCATAGCGATAATGGCTCCAGGCATATTTTTATCACATCCCGGCAAGGCAATTAATCCGTCATAATAGTGCCCACCACAAACAGTTTCAATAGAATCTGCAATAAGATCCCTTGAAACTAAGGAAAAGCGCATGCCTTCTGTTCCGTTTGTAATTCCATCACTTATACCGATTGTGTGAAACATCAGGCCAACCAAATTATTATCCCAAACACCTTTTTTAACATCTTTTGCAAGATCATTGAGATGCATGTTACAAGTATTGCCGTCATAGCCCATGCTCACAATACCAACTTGAGCTTTTGCAAGATCTTCGGTTGTTAATCCAATTCCATAAAGCATAGCCTGTGAAGCTGGTTGCGTGGGGTCTTGGGTGACTGTTTTACTGTATTTATTGAGTGCCATGTATTTTATGTCTTGATCTTTTCCTTTTTGGGGTGATATTGATTTGTTCTTTTTAAAACAAGAGTTTTTATCCTATAAGCTCTAATTAAATAATGCAATTGATGGTTATAATTTATACTAGCAAGCGAATAATCAATGCTTTTAGGAAAGCTAATTTTAGGCCTGCTTAAATCAATTTTTGACCATTATTTGACTCTTTATTAATTTCTTAATTATTGTAATTTCAATTTAAGTTCTTATTGTTTAACTATCAATAGAGGACTGATTTATTTTTAATTAGAATAAAATATTGAATAATCAAAATTTACAGTATAAAATTTTGTCAATAATGAATTGTTCTACATAAAATATTGATATTGTAGACCAAAATGGTTTTGGGTTTTCGGTTCAAAAAATTGATTTATCAGCTAATTGAGACATTTTCTGCTTAAAATCAGATTTATTGGCTAGGAATTGAAATTAAATGGAAACAAAAAAGCCCTTCAAATCCGGAGATTAGAAGGGCTCTAAAAGAGGGGTATTTTTTAGGAATTTATGGTTCCTTCGGCAAGTACCATAATTGAATTATTTAATACTTCAATTACACCGCCTTTGATATAAATAGTTTCTTCAGAATTGTCTTTACGGATAATCACTTTACCATCTTCTAAAGTAGAGATGATTGGAGCGTGGTCTTTCAAGACTTCGAATGATCCCATTGTACCAGGTACAGTTACAGATCTTACTTCTCCTTCGTAAACTTTTTTATCAGGTGTTAATATTTCTAATTTCATATTTTTTAGAATCGAGATGTGAGATGTGAGATTTGAGATGTGAGATGTGAGATGTGAGATTTGAGATCGTCTCACATCTTTTGTCTCATATCTCACATCTAATATCTCATATCTCCCTTAAGAGTTTGATTCAGCTAATAATTTCTTGCCTTTTTCAATCGCATCTTCGATAGTACCCACAAGGTTAAATGCAGCTTCAGGATATTCATCCACTTCTCCATCCATAATCATATTGAAACCTTTGATAGTATCTTTAATATCTACTAATACTCCTTTTAGTCCGGTAAACTGTTCTGCAACGAAGAATGGTTGTGAAAGGAAACGCTGAACACGACGAGCACGTCCAACTACTAATTTATCTTCTTCAGAAAGTTCGTCCATACCTAGGATGGCGATGATATCTTGTAATTCTTTGTAACGTTGTAAAATTTCTTTCACTCTTTGTGCAGTACCATAATGCTCATCGCCTAAAGTAGCTGCATTTAGGATACGTGAAGTTGAATCTAGAGGATCCACTGCAGGGTAAATACCAAGCTCAGCAATTTTACGAGATAATACTGTAGTTGCATCAAGGTGAGCAAATGTTGTTGCTGGTGCCGGGTCAGTTAAGTCATCCGCAGGAACATAAACTGCCTGTACTGATGTAATTGAACCTCTTTTAGTTGAGGTAATTCTCTCTTGCATCAATCCCATTTCGGTAGCCAATGTTGGTTGGTAACCTACCGCAGAAGGCATACGGCCAAGAAGAGCCGAAACTTCAGAACCTGCCTGAGTGAAACGGAAAATATTATCTACGAAGAAAAGGATATCTTTTCCTTGTCCTTCACCATCTCCATCACGGAAATATTCAGCAACAGTTAATCCTGAAAGAGCAACACGTGCACGTGCACCAGGAGGCTCATTCATTTGTCCGAAAACTAATGTTGCTTTTGAATCTTTTAATGCTTCTTTATCAACAGATGCTAAATCCCATCCGCCTTCTTCCATAGAGTGCTTAAAGGCATCTCCATAGTTAATTACTCCTGATTCGATAAATTCACGTAGAAGGTCATTTCCTTCACGAGTACGCTCACCAACTCCAGCAAATACTGATAAACCTGAGTATGCTTTCGCAATATTATTTACCAATTCCATGATTAGTACTGTTTTACCTACACCAGCACCACCGAATAATCCAATTTTACCACCTTTTGCATAAGGCTCAAGTAGGTCGATTACTTTAATTCCAGTGAAAAGCACCTCAGTTTCAGTACTTAACTCATCAAATTTAGGAGGTGTATTGTGGATAGGATAACCATCAGAAGTATCCATAGTATCAATACCATCGATTGCCTGACCAACAACGTTGAACAAACGACCTTTGATTTTGTCGCCAACTGGCATTTTGATTGGTGCTCCGGTATCAAGCACACTCATTCCACGTACAAGTCCGTCTGTTGAGTCCATCGCGATTGCGCGAACACGGTCTTCTCCAAGATGCTGCTGAACTTCAAGAATAATCTTTTGTCCATTATCTTTTACAATCTCTAATGCATCATAGATTTTAGGCAAATGTGCATTTTCTGTGAAGCTTACGTCGACTACAGGTCCGATGATCTGTGCAATTTTTCCGGAGTTTGGCATATAAATTTTGTAAAACTTTATTAAATCAACAATTTGACCCTTTTTCAGAGCCGATTTTTGGTCTGCAAAAATACTCTTTATCCCCGTAAATCAAATACTTAATGAAAGTTTTTTAATCAACATTTTTTATTGCTTTTTCAAAACTTGCAAGAATGCTATTTTGAGTCGTATTGAAGCTCTTTTTTTCTTGATTAATCGACCTAAATGGCTAATTTTTAAATGCATTTCTTAAAATTTCGGTAAATAGAACAAAAAGATGATTTTATTATGTTCATTCCTGTCCAAAAATTAGATTCTTAAAAAAAAATCTGTTTTATTTGAAAGATGAAAAGAATAATGGTTACGGGGAGTAATGGATTACTCGGGCAAAAAATCACGGATCTTTCTTTGCTAGATCCTGAAATTGAGCTTATTGCCACTTCAGTAGGTCCTAATAGGCACCCAGTAAAATCTGGATATACCTATGAGGAGCTTGATGTTTTAGATCCTATTCGCTTAGATGAATTGGTGGCAAAATATCATCCGAATGCAATAATTCATACAGCTGCAATGACTAATGTAGATGCATGTGAGCTTGACCATGAGAAATGCTATGCGCTCAATGTTAAATCGGTTGAAAACCTGATTAAAGTTTCTCAAAATACAGATATTCAATTGATACATTTATCAACTGATTTTATTTTTGATGGAGAGGATGGTCCCTATGCAGAGGATGCAGAACCAAATCCACTGAGTTATTACGGTCAAACCAAGCTTGAATCTGAAATAATATTACAAAATTCCTCATGTAACTGGGCTATTTTGCGAACCATTATTGTGTATGGCATTGTAAATGATATGAGCCGCACCAATATAGTTTTATGGGCTAAGGCCGCATTAGAAAAGGGAGAGCCTATTAATGTAGTTAATGATCAATGGCGCATGCCAACTTTAGCCGAAGACTTAGCACAATGTTGTTTGCTGGCAGTTAAAAATAATGCTAAAGGCGTTTTTAATGCTTCTGGAAAGGATTTGATGAGTATCTTGGAAATTGTGGAGCGTGTGGCAGATTATTATGGCTTAGATAAATCCTTAATCAATCCGATTTCTGCTGAAAGCCTTAATCAAGCGGCTAAAAGACCTAAGAAGACCGGTTTTATTTTAGATAAAACGATAAAAGAATTGGGATATCAACCCCATTCCTTTGAAGAGGGTATCGCTTTTATGGAAAAACAAATAAATGCGATTAATAATATGAAAAAATAGCATTATTGAATAGGTTTTTCCCACCGAATACGTTAAAAACTTTTTAAAATATTAACTTCGAAAAAAAAATAAATCTTATGGCAAATCTAAAAGGACAACAAGCGTCTGATTTTACCCTATACAGTTCCGAATTAAAGGAAGTTTCCTTGGCAGATTATGCAGGAAAGAAAGTAGTAATTCATTTCTTTCCAATGGCTTTTACTGGAGTTTGTACCACTCAGTTATGTACCATGCGTGATACTTTTGGTTATTACGATGAGTTAGGTGCTGAAATTATCGCAATTTCTGTGGATTCTCCATTTACACTTGCTAAATTCAAGGAAGAGAATAATTATCAATTTCCATTGCTTTCTGATTTCAATAAAGAAGTATCACAAGCTTATGGAGCATTTTATGATGAATTTGTATTTAATTTAAAGGGAGTTTCTAAAAGAGCAGCCTTTGTTTTAGATGAAAATCATAAAATTGTTTACGCAGAAGTTTTGGAATCGGCGGGAGATCTTCCTGATTTCAATGCAATTCGTGAAGCAGTAAACTGAAAATAAGGTCTTTTGGCCCTGATTTTTAAGGGATTACGAGTATTTTCAAAAAAACTATGTTTGTATGAAAAGAAAGCATATTTTTGCAGTCCGTTAAAAATGCACCTGTAGCTTAATTGGATAGAGCACCTGACTACGGATCAGGAGGTTAGGGGTTCGACTCCCTTCAGGTGCACATTGTAAAAGCCTTTTCGACTTTAACGGAAAGGCTTTTAATTTGCATTAAACCATCCTGTCATCACAAATTTGACCCAACAGGATTAATTAGATATCAAATGCTGAACTTAGTACTGTTTGGCCCTCCGGGAGCTGGTAAAGGAACACAATCCGAAAAGTTGATAAATAAGTATAAACTTATCCATTTATCAACCGGCGATATACTTAGATCTGAAATTTCTATGGGTACCGATCTAGGTCTTGAGGCTAAGAAGCTTATGGATCAGGGTTTGTTGGTTCCAGATGAAGTGGTAATTGGTATGATTAGCAATAAATTAGACTCCAATAAGGATGCTAATGGTTTCATTTTCGATGGTTTTCCACGTACCGTTGCTCAAGCAGAAGCTTTAGATAAATTATTGCAATCTAAAGATTCATTAATTGCAGGAATGATTGCTCTTGTTGTAAATGATGAGGAATTAGAAAAGCGTCTCCTTAATAGAGGTAAGGATTCTGGTCGCCCAGATGATGCAAATCCTGAAGTTATACGCAAGCGAATTGTAGAATATAATTCTAAAACAGCCCCAGTAGCTAATTATTATAAAGATCAGAATAAGTTCACCAGCATTAATGGAATAGGTACAGTTGATGAGATTTTCAATTCAATTTGTTCTGTTATTGATTCTTTTTAATTAAGAAAAATCTTAATTTCATCCCCTTGAGATCATCAAGATTCCTACACGGATTTTGTTCTCTGTAAAAATAAATTATGTCTCAGAGCTCAAATTTTGTTGATTATGTTAAAATCTGCTGCCGTTCAGGTCATGGCGGAGCTGGATCATCGCATCTTCATCGTGATATTTTAACTTCAAAAGGTGGCCCCGATGGTGGCGACGGTGGTAGAGGTGGGCATATCATAGTTAAAGGGAATAGTCAACTTTGGACTTTATTACATCTTAAATACCGAAAACATATTATTGCGGAAAATGGTTTTCCGGGGTCTAGCGGACAAAAATCTGGCAGGACGGGCATTGATGAGATATTGGAAGTGCCGCTAGGAACTATTGCTAGAAATGCCGAAACAGGTGAAATACTTTTTGAGATTACTGCTAACGGTGAGACTAAAATATTAACTGCTGGAGGGCGCGGCGGACTAGGGAATTGGCATTTTAAGACCTCAACCAAGCAAACTCCTCGTTATTCGCAACCTGGAGAACCAGGAAAAGAGCAGTGGATGGTATTGGAACTTAAAATACTTGCAGACGTGGGTCTTGTAGGATTCCCAAATGCCGGAAAATCAACACTTCTTTCAGTAGTTTCTGCAGCTAAGCCTGAAATTGCTGATTATGCCTTCACAACCTTAGTTCCTAATTTGGGTATCGTTTCATACCGTGATAATCGCTCATTTATCATGGCTGATATTCCTGGAATTATTGAGGGAGCGTCTAAGGGTAAAGGTTTAGGAATACGCTTTTTAAGGCATATTGAACGTAATTCGGTACTATTATTCTTGGTTCCTGCCGATACCAATCGTACAATTTCTCAGGAATATGATATTCTACTCAATGAATTAGAGCAGTATAATCCTGAATTAATGCAAAAGCCTAGAATTCTGGCTGTTAGTAAGTCGGATATGCTCGATGATGAACTCATGAATGAAATGAAACAAGAATTGCCAGCTGTACCTAGCCTATTCATTTCTTCTGTAGCACAAAAAGGTCTTGTAGAGCTTAAAGATATGCTTTGGAAGGTTATTAATGAGCATATTGAAGCTGCTAAAGACTAATCCTAATCAAATTTTATTTAAATGCACGTGTGTATTTTAAATTATTTACACGTGTAAATTCGTATATTTGTATTATCATATTTATAAATAGATATCATGAATACGAAGCTAACATTAACAATAGACCAAGCTATTATTGAGAAAGCAAAAGTATATGCCAAGCAGAAAGAAAGTAGCTTGTCAAACTTGATTGAAAATTATTTGAAGGCACTTACCCAAGAGGGTAATCCTACAGAAATTGAATTAACTCCACTTGTAAAGTCTTTGAAAGGCTCTTTTACGCAACCTAAAGACTTAGATTATAAAAAAGAATTGACGAAATGTTTATCAGATAAATATTTGTAGTTGATGACAAGAATATTAATTGATACCGATGTAATTCTCGATTTCTTTTTTAATAGAGAGCCTTTTGCGGAAAGTGCTGCTAAAGTCTTATCGCTATGCGAATTAAAAGAAATAAAAGCTTTTGTAACTCCAGTGATAATTAGTAATGTTTACTATTTATTGAGGCAGACGGCAAAACACGAAAAGATTATTGAAAAGTTAAAACTGTTAGTTTCAATTACAGATATTTTAATAATTGATAAAAAGGTGGTAATGCAAGCTTTAAATTCTGATTTTAAAGATTTTGAAGATGCATTACAAAATTATTCTGCTGAATTAGATAAAGAAATTGATCTAATTCTGACTAGAAATACGAAGGATTTTAAAAACAGTTCATTAGCGGTAATGAGTCCGGAGGATTATTTAAAAATCAGATATCCTGAATCTTGTATCTGACTAATAAAATTAATGTCGAATAAATTCTTTTTAGGCTCGTTTTTGAATAAATTTAAAAAATTGAACATCATAGAGTTTGTATATGAAAATAGCTATTAATGGTTTCGGACGTATTGGGAGAATTACTCTTAGGGCTCTGCTTAATAAGTCGGGCATTGAGGTAGTTGCCATAAACGACCTTTCAGATACTAAGACTCTTGCTCATTTATTCAAATATGATTCTGTTCATGGTGCTTTTTCTGGTACAGTGGAGTCCACAGAAACACATTTGCTGTTGAATGGGAAGCAAGTTCGGGTTTTTGCTGAAAAAGATCCATCTACTTTGCCTTGGCGTGATTTAGGAATTGATTTGGTGATAGAATCTACAGGTAAATTTACCACGCTTGAAAAGGCTAGTCTGCATTTAAAAGCCGGCGCTAAGCAAGTTCTAATTTCTGCACCTTCGCCAGATAGAGATGTGGCTACAGTAGTTCTTGGAGTGAATGATCACCTTGTTGATTTACTTTCTCCGGTGCTTTCTAATGCATCATGTACTACCAATAATGTTGCACCTATGGTTAAGGTACTTGATGATAATTGGGGTATTGTTGACGGTTATATTACTACAGTTCACTCAATGACTGGGGATCAGAATCTACATGATTCGCCACATAAAGACCTTCGACGAGCTAGGGCTGCCTCTGCGTCAATAATTCCTACAACAACTGGCGCTGCAAAGGCTATTACTACAATTTTTCCTCATTTGGAAGGTAAATTAGGGGGGGCGGGAATACGTGTTCCGGTATTAAACGGATCATTAACGGATTTTACCTGTACCTTAAAAAAGCGTCCAAGTACTGAGGAAATAAATAAGGCATTTAAATTGGCCTCCGAAGATTATTTAAGGGGAATTTTAGAGTTTACAAGTGATCCAATAGTTTCTGTTGATGTTATTGATAATCCACATTCTTGTGTTTTTGATTCACAGCTAAGTTCTGTTGTTGGAGAGTTAGTGAAAGTAGTAGGTTGGTATGATAATGAATCAGGTTATTCTAACCGTCTTGCTGATTTAATAGTAAAAATTGCAGCTCTTAGAAATTGATTTTTAATTATGATTAAATTTATCAGTTCAGAAGATACGCTCGCCCTTAGAAGTCCCATTTTACGTAATGGAGCAGATCCTCAATTATGTGTTTTTGATGGAGATAATGATGAATTTTCTTTTCATTTAGGTTATTTTATGGGGGATGAGTTAGTTTGTGTAGCAAGCTTTCATCAGCAAGAAAGAGATGCTTTTTCTGGGTTGGGATATCAATTAAGGGGAATGGCTACTCAATTATCATATCAAGGAAGGGGAATTGGTAATCAATTGGTGAATTTTGCAATTGTTTATCTTCGTGGGCAGAAAGCTAATTATTTATGGTGCAATGCACGAAAGGCAGCTTTTCGATTTTATTCTGGCTTAGGTTTTGAGTTTATTTCAGAAGAATTTGATATCCCCAATATTGGTCCGCATAAAGCGATGTACCTTAAGATACAATAAAAAAAGCGATTTTTCGCATTAATTTGATAAAAATGAATACAATAGATTTTTTAAATTTTTCAGGCAAGAAAGCCTTGATCAGGGTAGATTTTAATGTGCCTTTGGATGAGCAGTTCAATATTACAGATGATAATCGTATGGTTGGCGCTGTACCATCTATCGAAAAAATATTGAAAGATGGGGGTTCGGTGATATTAATGTCTCATCTTGGCCGACCAAAAGATGGTCCAGATGATAAATATTCTTTACGACATATAGTTAAACACCTTGCCATTTTATTGAATCGCGATGTTCATTTTGCTTCAGATTGCATTGGAGAAGAAGCGCTTGCGAAGTCAAAAGAATTAAAATCAGGTGAAGTTTTGTTGCTTGAGAACCTCCGTTTTTATAAAGAAGAAGAAAAGGGTGATGAGGCTTTCGCTGAGAAACTAGCTCAATTGGGCGATGTTTACGTGAATGATGCATTTGGTACGGCTCATCGTGCTCATGCATCCACTGCAATCATTGCTAAATTTTTCCCAAATGCAAAATACTTCGGGTATTTAATGGCTGGTGAATTGGCCAATGCTGAAAAAATTCTTAATCATGCTGAAAGACCTTTCACTGCGATAATGGGTGGAGCCAAGGTTTCTGATAAAATTTTGTTGATTGAAAAATTATTGGACAAGGTAGATAATCTGATTATTGGTGGAGGCATGGCCTATACTTTTGCTAAAGCACAGGGTGGGCAAATTGGCACTTCTATTTGTGAAGATGATAAAATGACGCTTGCATTGGAGCTTATGGATAAAGCAAAAAAGAAAAATGTAAAGCTCATTTTACCGATTGATACAGTAATTGCTGATGCATTTTCACCAGAGGCAAATACTTCGGAAGTAAAATCTGGTAATATTCCGAATGATTGGATGGGATTAGATATTGGTCCGGAATCAGCCAAGCTTTTCAGCGAGGTAATTAAAAACTCAAAAACCGTGCTTTGGAACGGTCCGATGGGTGTTTTTGAAATGTCTAAATTTGAAATTGGGACAAAAGCTGTAGCTGTAGCTGTGGTTGAAGCGACAAATAATGGAGCATTTTCCTTAATTGGAGGAGGCGATTCGGCAGCAGCGGTTTCAAAATTCGGTTTCGAAGATCAAGTAAGTTATGTTTCTACAGGAGGTGGTGCTTTACTTGAGTATATGGAAGGTAAAGAGTTGCCAGGAGTGAAGGCTATTGCTGGATAAATCCTTATAATTGAATAAAAAAGCTGCACAAATGATTTGTGCAGCTTTTTCGTTTTTAATTTAATAATAAATCAGGACTTTTTCTTTTGTTCCAATAAGTCCTCCACCCGATTTCTTTCTGTTTGCAGTTCTCTGCCTAATTTCTTTTCACGTTCAGTGGCTTTAATGCGTTGTTCTCGAAGTTCTTCAAATAGTTGATCATATAATCCGATGCGGTAATTCGCTTCTTTTACAGCAACACGAGTCCGAATAAGTGCAAAAACCAATGCTAAAGCTAAAATTATTAAACCAAGCCATAGGTAAATAGAGACTGGATTATTGCCACTAACACTTCTAACTTCAGATTTTAGCTCCTCCAAACTATCTATTTTAGCTTGCATAGAAATGATTATATCATCGTTTTGTGCAGGAGAAGATTTACCTTGTTGGATTAAACGTTTTTGATATTGTAAAGTATCGTTTATGTTTTTCCAAAATTCTTCAATTTTTGCTTTCTTGATATTTTTATAAACCTTATATGAACCAGATCGGACAACCACTTGGACGTATTGTTCGGCTAGAGTACCACTAAGAGTGGGAGTCTTATTAATAGTCGTTGTGTCGACTATAGCCTCTTGTGCACTGGCATTAAAACAAAAACAGAAGACAAGAAATAGATTTACTATGGGGATAAATTTCTTATTCATGATAATTTTTTATACAAATAAATGATTTATAATGATTTAAATATAATTTATTTATTCAAAAATTAAATATTTATGTCATTATATGACAATATTGTTTTAAAAAGATCGTTAAAAAATATTTTTTTTCTTTTTTTACTGCTCGTCTGATTGTTTAGAATGATACAATCTTGATTCTAATCAATGGGGCTTTAACGAATAAATAGACTGTAATATTTATTCCAGTTGATTGATTTTAGGTGAAATAATAAATTTTCCAATTCCACAGAAACTCGAATAGGTCTCTAGTTTGAAAGATAGTAATGAATCTTTTTCGAATATTAATTAAGTGACTTATCAATTACATTTAATAAATTTTCATCGGGATCATTAAAATATTCCCAGAAAAATATACCTGCAAGTTTATTCTTTTTAATGTATTTAGTTTTTAGTTTAATGGAGCGTTTATCATCATAGGTAATAAATACTTTTGTTGCAGGGTTAAATAGGTAGGGTGCTTTTGCATGTTTGTCCCAATAGCTTTTGTAACCATTTTTATTGATAAACTCATTTTTAAGTTTTGCAAAACCTCCACCTTGGCCAATAACGGCTTTAGATTGAGGTACTTGTGGTTGATTTAAGCCATTTTTTTTTGTTGTTTCAGCTTCTCTACTCTTTCCATAAAATGCTGCACCTATGCCTATTTTATTAGCAGGAACACCCGCTGCCATGAAGTGTAATACTGATTGATGTACTGAGCTTCCACCTTCTAATCCTTTAGATGGGAAAAGGTTGGTATGATGATTTACGTTTTTGCCGCCATAATCATAAGTCATGATTAGGATATAGTCTAATATTTCTGCTACTTGGGCCATTTCAGTATTATTAACGAAAGATTTTGAACCACCTACTGCTGTAGTCAGTAAGTATTTTCTACCTTTTTCAGCTTCAAGTTTGTTTAATTCTGCACGAATTTCTTTAAACATTAGGGTAAAGTTCTGTTTATCTTCAGGACGATAGACATTACCCTCTTCCCCTTTCATAGCAGGATATTCCCAGTCGATGTCTACGCCATCTAGATTGAACTCTTTTATAATATCAACGCTACTTTTTGCAAATAATTTTCTGGAGCTTGGTGTTAGAACTGCATCCGAAAAATTTTCACTCCAGGACCATCCACCAATTGAAATCAAAATTTTGAGATCAGGATTTATTTTTTTGAGTTCATTTAATTTGCGAAAGTTTGTAGAATCGGTTTTTAGATTCGTTAAAAATGCAGCACTATCTTTTACATTTACAAAAGCATAGTTTATGTGAGTTAGTTTCTTAGCATCTATATCTTCTACATTCACTAATCCGCGGTAGCCACCAACATACCCGTTTACAACAAATTTACTTTTATCTTGGGCTGATAGATTAATTAGAAAGCTAATAGAGATAAGGACCGTTAGGAAGCCACTGATTATTGAAAAGTGCTTTTTCATATTTCGTTTTTTATACTCTACAAGATATTAAAAATTAAATTATTTTTCTTTGTTAAAAACTTGCTATCAAAGCCCTTTAGTAGTAGATTTAGAGAAATTAATTATTAAACCTTCATCCTTAATGAAAAATTTAAAAAGTACATTTTCGACAATTTCATTTGCGTTTTTAATGGCAGTTGTGTTATTTCCTTCTTGTAAACCTAAGAAGATTGTGAGTCAGCCGATTGTTCAAGCACCTGTTCAAGAAGCTCCAAAACCTGTTGTTGAGACAGATTCTGATGGCGATGGAATTCCAGATTCTAAAGATAATTGCCCAAACAAGGCAGGTACATCAGCTAATGGTGGTTGCCCAGAAATCCCAAAAGCAGTTGATCCAACATTTAACTATAAAAATATTTTATTTGAATTTAACTCTTCTGTTTTAAAAACAGCTTCATATTCTGTGCTTGATGAGATTGCGAGAGAGATGAAAAAATACCCTTCTATGAGCTTTTATTTAAATGGCCATTCATCTGCTGAAGGTACAGATAAAAGAAATATGACATTATCTATAGATAGAGCTACTGCAGTAAAAACTTATTTGGTAAGTGCTGGAATTAGTTCTTCTAACTTAGATGCAAGGGGTTTTGGTGAGTCGATGCCAATTGTTTCAAACGATTCAGAATCTGGACGCCAGTTAAACCGTAGAGTAGAAATCAAGAAAAAATAATTTTTTCAATTATTGAAAGGTGCTTAGTTTTTCGCTAAGCACCTTTTTTTATGTAATTTTTTTTGATAATAATTAATTTATTCATCTAAAATTCATCTTGGGTTTTCATTTTAGTATTAAATATTAAATATGATATTATGAAAGCAATAGGAATTCAAGTGAATAATTTAAACGCTATTTCAAAATTAAATGGCAGAAAATTTCGTCCAACTGAGGACCAGTTAGTGTTGGCTTTAAAAAACATGGATCGAGGTGCAATGAATTCTTTGTATCGAATGTATTCAGATTCACTTTACCGTGTAATTTCTACTATTGTGCAAGTTGAGGAAGTGGCACAAGATATTTTACAAGAAACTTTTATTAAAATTTGGAAGTCTTTTGGTCAGTATGATCCAAGTAAAGGAAGATTATATACTTGGATGGCTAGACTAGCAAAAAATCTGGCAATTGACTATTTGAGAAGTGTTAATCACCGGAATTGTTCCTCAAATGAAGATCTTTCTGAGCTTACTCAACAAATTGATCAAAAATTTCAGGTTTCGTACAATCCAGAAACTATAGGTGTTAAAGAAATGATTCGTATTTTGAATGAAGATCAGAAATTGGCATTGGATTTGATTTATTTTAAAGGATATACCCATGTTCAAGCTGCCGAGGAGTTGAAAATTTCTGTAGGAATCCTTCGCTCACGATTACAATCTTCGATTAATGCTTTACGTAAGATATTTACAAATGACCAATCTTTTAATCCTGCATTAATGATTAATTGATTAGGATAAAATAAATGGTACTTTTATATAAGCTATCATTTTTGTATTGAAAATTGTACTAATAATCTTCTTTATCTCTATGTGTTTTGTTCCTGCGCGAGTTTTTGCACAGGAACAAAATATACTTAAGCAAAGTAGGGACATTGATTATGTTGCATTAAATCCATTTTTGGAAAAATTAGAAAAGCAAAATGACTTTGTAATAGCCTTTCGAGTGTTGGTTAGTGCAATTCCTGATTCAGCAGCCAATTATTTTGTTTTAACTAAGAATGCGAATCAGTTCAAAGCTTTTAAAATGAGCATTAAGTTGGAGGAATTGAATTTGCCAAATGCTAAATTGGAGCTAATTTGGGCGAATTTTGTACAAAACGGACTCCTCAGTATGAAGGATGAGAGAGATTTGGTGGATGTTTGTCCTAAAAAATATCATATTTATAATGCTCATTCATACGAGTTTACTATTCTTTCAAAAGGCAAAATAAAAACATTAACGTACTATTATCCAGAGTATTACGACGAGGCTTGCCCTGGTATGGATGGGCGAAAAAAGATTATTAATTCTGTGGCTATAGTTGAGCTTTTAAAATTCAAAAATGATTAAGATTCATTGAGTTTTTGGATTTTCATTCTTTCACCAACAATCCAAATAATATCACCCCATTCAAAAATTGTTAATGAATTAGGATTTAAGATTCGTTCATTTTTACGTTCAATACCAATAATTAATCCGTTGGTTTTTTCTCTAATTCCGGATTCCCGTACTGTTTTGCCCTTTAATTTATTATATTCATCAACCTGAATTTTTTGAACAACAATATCGTCAATATTATAATCGTGTGTTTCAGGGTTTTCAATTGAGTCAAAAATCGGTTTAAAAACTTGCAATTGTTCGTCTGTAGCAATGATTCCTACGTGATCAAATGGCAATAGTTTTTTGATACGAGAGGGGGCATATATTAATTGTTCACCGCGTTTTATATAGGCAATGTTAACACCATATTGTTCTCTCCATGCTAGTTCCTCAAGGGTTTTACCGGTGTAATCGGCATTTGGGTTAACTTCTAGGTCAACAATATGTGCTTCCCATGGTGCTAATTCAGATTCTGGTTTGAAATGATCTCTAAGTAGTTTTTCGGAATGTAATTTCTCTTCTGCGGCAATTTCTCTTGCGTTTAAATTATTTAAAAACCTTTTTTCAAGACGCTGATAAAAGTTTTGAATACGCTGTGAAAATATTTGCAATACAATTGTGATGATTGGTAAAGCAATTAAAATTGCAATTGATGTAGAAAACAAACGACTAATCCAAAATCCTATTAATGAAATACCGATTATGATTCTACTAATTTCGAGAATAAGTAAAGGTCCTTTATTATAATTTTTGTCGAGCCATAATTCTTTATAATCCATTTTGCCTGGTCTTTTCGCCATTAAAGCCCATAAAAATGGTGCCGCAAGTCCGAAGGAAATAACCAATGTAATAATTCCTGAAAGTACAGGATTTGTGATTTTTGTATTTAAAAACGGCAAAAAAACATTTGTGGACAACAGCATTAATGCAAGCAGAATGATACCATTGGTAACTGCAATTTTCAAATAAGATTTAAATACTTTCTTCCAATTTTTTTCAGCTTGAATGTTTTGGGTGCTCGATGAATAGTTTGATAGGGCTATAAGCCAATTTTTAGGTAGTATTTTGGTAATATATTCATATATTTTATCTGAATATTTAATTCTATATGGAGTTGTAAAGGTTGTTATTACTGAAGCGCCAACAGCAACTGGAAACAGAAAAGTACTTGTAACACCTAATGTCAAACCTAATGAGGCCACAATAAATGCAAACTCACCTATCTGGGCCAAACTCATACCAACTTGTATGGATTGTTTAAGTGATTGGCCCGATAATAAAGCACCAAATGTGGAGCTAATAAAGCGACCAAATAATATTAATAATGTAACCCAAAGTATTGCCCAGCGGTGTTCCATCATTGCATTTGGATCTATAAGCATACCTACAGAAACAAAAAATACAGCGCCGAAGAGGTCTTTTACTGGTTTAATTAGGTGCTCAATTTTTTCTGCCTTAGTGGTTTCAGCGAGTATTGATCCCATAATAAATGCACCTAATTCGGCCGAAAAGCCAGATTGTTTTGCTACAATAACCATTCCTAAGCATAGGCCAATAGCAAGTATTAATAAGGTTTCATCATCTAAAAGGGATTTTGCCTTTTTTAATAAAGTTGGCAATAAAAATATTCCTGCGATAAACCATAATAGTAAGAAAAACAATAGTTTTCCAACTGTAAAAAGCATCTCAGTTTCCTCAAATTGATTTGTAATAGCTATTGTTGATAATAAAACCATCAATAGAATAACGACAATATCTTCAACTACCAAAATTCCAAAGACTACTTGGGCATATTGCTTAGTTTTAACACCTAATTCATCAAAAGCTTTTATAATGATTGTTGTAGAGGAACTTGCAAGCATCCCTCCAAGAAATAGGCTATCCATAAAAGACCAGCCCATTAATTTCCCAACAAAATAACCTGAGGCGGTGATAAAGGCAATGCCTATTAAACCCGTGATAGATGCTGGCCCACCAACTCGAACTAATTTTTTAAAGCTAAACTCCAATCCCAAGCTAAACAATAGAAATATTACGCCAATTTCAGCAAGAGTCTTTATGTTTTCGGTGTCTGCTACAGTGGGTGTAATTGATAAAGTGGGTCCAACCAAAAAGCCTGCAATAATATAACCTAGTACAAGCGGCTGCTTTAATTTTCTAAAAACTATTGTGGTTATAGCAGCAACGATTAATATAAGTGCTAGATCTTCAATAAGTTTTGGTAAGTGCCCCATTAATTTTTTATTTTAGTCTACGCTTGCCTACTAATATAGCAATAAATAGAGCTAAAAAAGCTATTTTGGAGGTTAAATGATTCTAATTTTGAGTTTTGACACTTACATTATTAGGCAAATAAATTGATATTCAATTTTGATCAATTGTGGGATTGAAATGCTTAATGTTATCATTACTTTTATATTAAAAAAAATCAATATGATTAATGGCATAAATTACATTACAGATGAAAGTGGCAGTAAAAAGGCTATTTTACTCGATTTAATCCAGTTCAAAAAGGACAGAGTATCAGCAGAAGCAATTTTTGAACAACTTTCTGAACTCCAAACCTTGATTAATGATGCTGGAGTAGAAAAAAAAGCAGCTAACACTTGGGAAATGGCTAAAGAAAAACTGAAGAATTTAAAATCTTAATTGATTTTATAATTACCTCATTTACTTGTATTTAATGCGACAAATTATTTCTTTAAAAGAAATAATTTGTTTTATATTTGATTTTTTAAGCTTGAAATGATTTTATTTTTAGTATTTTGAAAATAGCTTTATTCGCGATAGCTTTAATTTTCCTAATTTAGCGGAATCATTTAAAAAGCCAATGAGTACAACATTTGATTTTGAAAAGCCTATTGCAGACTTAGAGTTGCAGATTGAAAAGGTGAAACAGATTTCTGAAAAGACCAAGGTTGATATGAATGCAACCATTGTCGAATTGGAAACAAAACTTGAGGCTACCCGTCATCAGGTTTATTCTAATCTTACTGGATGGCAAAATGTTCAAATTTCAAGACATCCAGATAGGCCATACACTTTGTCATACATTGAAATGATCTGTGATGATTTTATTGAATTACATGGTGATCGTACGGTTAAAGATGATAAGGCTATTGTGGGTGGTTTTGCTAGCATTGGCGGTCAAACGGTTATGGTTATTGGACATCAGAAAGGTGTAAATACCAAGATGCGTCAGTACCGTAATTTTGGTATGGCTAATCCAGAGGGTTATAGAAAGGCGCTAAGGCTAATGAAACTCGCTGAAAAATTTAATAAGCCGGTTATTACATTTATCGATACTCCAGGTGCATTTCCTGGGCTTGAAGCAGAGGAACGTGGACAAGGAGAGGCTATTGCAAGGAATCTCTTGGAAATGTCTGTTTTAAAAGTGCCAATTATGTGTTTTATAGTTGGTGAAGGTGCCTCAGGTGGTGCTTTAGGTATTGGCATCGGCGACCGTGTTTATATGCTTGAGCATACTTGGTATTCGGTTATCTCACCTGAATCTTGTTCTTCAATTTTGTGGAGAAGCTGGGATTTTAAGGAAAGGGCTGCTGATTGTTTGAAATTGACAGCAGAAGATATGTATAAAAATAAGCTAATTGACGGGATAATTAAAGAGCCATTAGGTGGTGCTCATCATAATCCAGAAGAAATGGCTAAAACGATACAAACTAAGATTATCGAAGATCTTAAGTTATTAGGTTCTCAGAATATTGATAAGGTTATTGAAGATCGTATTGAAAAATTCTGTGCGATGGGGGTTGTTGTAGAAGCCTAATAAAAAAATCACTCGTACTATCCCGAGTCTTGATTAATCAAGATTCGGGATTTTTTTTGAGTATGATTTTATTTTTCCAAGAAGTTCGCTGGACTTAATCCTTTTTCATATTTTCCGAAACCAAACATCGTTGCTTTGTATTCACCAATAATTTGAACATCATTTTGTTCTGGGATTTTATTTTCTAATCCCACCGCCCAATAACTTGCATTTACAACTAGTCTACGTAGATCTTCACTTAATAAATCAACAGAAGCACCCATGGTGCTGGTAAATATTTTCGCTTTCTTTCCATTTTCCAGATTATGCGTTTTAATCCAGGCTATCGGCATTAGCGATTTAGTAAAACTGAGTGCTGAATTTGGGGTCATTCCCAGGCTTGACTGCCCAAAAAGTAAGACTTGTGGGTTTTCACTTAGCGTACGAATTCCATATACATCTGAAGGTCCCCAGATATCATTTACACCTCTCAAAATGGGATGATCTTTCAAAAGTCCGTTAACTAATGCTCTCGTTCCTTCTTTCCCATGGATTCCATGATGATCTATCCAAGTTTCACCCAATACTCTTTTTCCGTAGCCGCCTTCCCAACCTGGAACTTTACTGTTATAACTGTATTTTGCATAAGGGCTATTCTTATTCCGGGAATAATTAAATGCATGTGTGGATGTACGTAGAGCAATTACAGGTTTACCCGAATTTGTGTACTCATCAAAATATTTCATTTGCTGGTCGGGTAGCTCCCTAAAGCGAATCAATAAAACCATTAAATCGGCTGTTCTAAGTTGCTCTAAACCCGGTATATTTGTCTGGTTTTCGGGATTTATCATATTTGTTGCCGAATCGATAGCGAAAAGAACCGTGCATTTAAATCCATGTTTTTGGGATAGGATTTTAGCAAGCATCGGCAATCCCTCTTCTGATCTATATTCTTCATCTCCACTAATAAAAACAATATGCTTGCCTTTTCCTGGCCCCTCATTGCCCTGATAAACAAGCCATTGTGGTTTCTTTTGAGCGTGGGCTATGCTCAAATTGACGAATAGAATCATCAAAAGAGGAATATATTGCTTAATATTTTTTGACATGTGATATTTTTTTAGTATATTATATTTAAGAACAATTAGTCATTAATAGTCATTTATTTCTCCATTGGATGCTGTTTTAACAACTCCTCTGGCGAATAAAAGCCAATTTTATTTTTTGTGGCATTTCGTACAGCTTTTACCTTTTCAGTGTTAATGGCAGAGGCTTTATTCCCAAATGAATTACGTACATAGGTTAAAACAGCAGCAACTTCCTCATCATTTAGCATGCCGGCAAATGGTGTCATGGGTACTTGACCGGGGTACTTTTTACCATTCACCTCCATCGGACCATAAAGACCGTTCAATACTAGTTTAATTAATCTTTCTTCACTGCCATTTACCCAATTGGTAGCATTTAAAGGTGGAAATCCTGAACTTTCGAGTCCTTTACCATCACTTTGGTGACAAGTATTGCAATATCCATCACGTGCATAAATGGCTTTACCTTTGATGAAAAGATCGCGATCACTGCCTTTTAGTTCAGTTAAAAGTGGTTCTTCTTTTTTTACTTTGTGTTCTTGGCCATTTAAATGGGCTAGTGCTGTTTCATGGGCTGCTAGCATCCATTCATCTAAAGGATGTTTTCCAGCTTCTAAAACAATTGGGAGTCCTTTCTCCTTTTCAAGCCAGGAGGCACTAACAATGGCTTCTAAACGGACTCTTCCATGAACATCTTTCGCTGCTTGCATTAAAAGGTTTACCTGATCTTTTACCTGGTGTCCTGTATAACGTAAAACGCGAACCGCTGCAGCACGTGCCTTAAAGTCTTTGGCTTGTAGCATTTGTCGGAGTAATTCTTGGTCGACTTTATTTAGTCCCCAGCTTACCCAGAGTGCTTCCAATAGATGATGTTCATATCGCGGGTCTTGCTTATCCAATTTTACTACCCATTGTTTTATTTCAGCCAGCACTTGAGTAGATTGGCGGCCACGCAATTCGCGACGTGTACGATATCGTGTACGATATTCAGGTAGTTTTAAGTTGTTTAAAAGATCATTGGTGCTAGCACCAGCAATTTTTGCGGGTTTAACTAGGGGTCTAGAAGGGTAGGTGATGCGGTAAATACGGCCATGGGAATGATCACGAAGCGGATCACGCACATTGTGCTGCATATGTCCAATTAAGACATTGTGCCAATCTACCACATAAAGAGAGCCATCTGGGGCAAATTCCATGTCTACAGGTCGGAAATTCCTATCTTCTGAAATTAAGAGATCTTGACGATGTTTACTTTTAAATCCTGTTCCATTTTCTTGCATGGCATGTTGTTTTGTGCCCAAGAAACCGATTGTATTATTGATTAGCAAATCTCCTTGTACTTCATCCGGAAAATGCCGACTTGATATAAATTCTAGTCCGGAAGTAGGCCTTACACGATGTTTTTCTTCAATTAAATTACTCGATTTTGGAGTCATAACTCCATACCTTGGTTTAATACTTGCGGGCATCATCCATAAAACATCCGGACCAGAAGTTTCGGCATAGAAATTCTGACCCCAATCGTCAAATGTAATTCCCCAAGGGTTTGGAACAGAGATTTGTGCAGTTCTTTCTAGGTGTCTTCGAGCGGGATTATATCTATAAAACCCTCCATTTGTGGCTCTGACTGGTCCGTAAGAACTTTCTACATTACTATGCAAGAACACCCCTTCGCCCATATAAATAGCTCCTGAGGGGTCTGTGGTATAAGCATGGTGTGCATGATGTGTATCATGATCATCAAATCCGCTGAGTAAAATTTCTTTAGAATCAGCTTTGCTATCTCCATTGGTATCTTTATAAAGTACCAGATTGGTACCTTGGGATACATAAACACCTTCTGGTGCTAGTTCAAATCCCACAGGAAGGTGCAATCCTTCTACGAAAGTGGTTTGTTTATCGGCTTTACCATCATTATTAGTATCCTCTAAGATGATTATTTTATCATTCGGTTTTTTATCTCCAGGCTGCCAATGTGGGTAGGTTGGCATGGTTGCAACCCAAAGTCGCCCTCGATTATCAAAAGATAATTGAACTGGATTTTCTAGGTCTTTAAACTCAACTTCAGACGCGAAAAGATCAATTTTATATCCCGCAGGAAGTTTGAATTTATCAAGAGCTTCTTGTCCGTAAAGGTATTTTAAGCTCCCATTTTTTTCAGGGTTATAATTGCTTTCTATTTTTGGTAGGGGAGATGTGTTTTTATCGGCAGCTTCAAGATCCATTTTTATACCTTTATTTACCATCCAGATTGCCTGATCACGTATATCGGTTAATTCTCTGATTTTCTTTAGTTCGGCAGGGTAATTATCTTGACCAAAGGGACTGTATCTACGACCGAATACATGTACTCCATTGGGTATTTTGAAGTCATTATGCCACATCCAGTTTTTTTCTTGAACTGCATCATGTATTAATTTTCGTTTGGCCTCCATTTCAGACTTGACACTATTTTTGCCAAATAGTCCGTCGGCTAATAGTGGAGCAAATTTAGCATAGGCAGAATCTGTAAGTTGCGATCCATCAATAGTTTGAGCTTGTTCTTGAGTGTCGTACCAGTCATTTGTAGGATTAAAAACATCTAAGAAATGCACATTATTTTGATCTGCAATTTCTTTCATCGCTTGAGCGTATATTTTTAAGTTTATGTTCTCATTTTTGCCATTTGGAAGGTCAAATTGTTTAGAAAGATCCTCAAAAGCAATAGGAGAGACAATGGCAAGTTGAGGAGCAGATGCTCCATTATATTTCTGTTTAAGCGTGTGTTTAATAAATGCGTCTAACTCAGATTTATAATTTTCAAGTCCTTTTGGCCCTTCAAATGATTCGTTATATCCAAAAAATGCAATGATTATATCTGCTTTATGATTTGTTAGCCAGGCATCGGGACTGTCAAAAAAACCTTCGCTATTGGAGTTTTTAGTCAATTCGCTTTGGAATTTTTCTGCTCCGGGGAAGGCCCAAGGTAAATCACGTCCTGAATGCGCTCTAAATCCTGGGGTATCGCCTCCATCACACATATTTCGAATGTAAAGCATGCTATCCGGGTATCGTAAATGTAATTCCGTTTCAAAATGACCGTAATTCATCATTCTTGATCCAAGATTATTGCCAATTAGGATGATATGTGCACCTTTTTTCAGTTTTAGTGTATTGGATTCAGTTTTAGTGAAATGAAGTGCAAAAAGCGCAAAAACAAAGCAGGATAGGATAAATAATATCTTTTTGACACTCTTAGAAATGCCAATTTTCGTTGTTTTAAGAAATTGAATTGAAATCATGCGAAAAAATACACACAAAAAAATTTAGGATGTACATTTTTTATATATTTTTTTTAGTGGGATTGAATATTCTAGAAATTTAGGTGTATAAAAAAAGCAACAAGATATCTTGCTGCTTTTTTTGTGCGTTTTAAAACGTTTTTTTATCGACTAGCACCAATAAATTTAGATTCTATCGCTTTTAGTCGATCCTGAATCTTTTTATTAAGCTCTTTTTCATTGTTTTGTTCGGTAAGCTTAGCAAGTTCTGTCATTACATAAACCCCTAGCTGTACTTCACGAGTATTTAAATTTTCCTTTGTTTGTGCTATTGCTGAAATGTAGTTGAGCTGATCTTCAATATAATCAGCCGTATTCGCTACAAGCTCATTAGCCTTTTTGTTTTCCTTCAATTTGTATAGTAGGTCGGCCATGTAGAATTTACGAATTGTGAAGTTTAGGGAGTGGTTTTTATCTGGCACAACCTCTAAACATTTCAAAAGCGCTTGTTTTGCTTCATTAAAACGGCCTTCACGGTATAAATTTTCTGCTAAAATATTGAAGTGGTTAATAATGGTTAAACTCATTCTAACAGATTCTGGATCAAGGTAAGAGGCATTTTTCATATTGCCCCATTTGAACTTCGTAATCATGTTATTAAACATTTGATCGGTATTTGTTAGTTCGGCTTTTTCGCCTTCTGGGTCGACTTGAGTCTTTTTTAAAGGTAAAAGACGGTAAGCAAATCCCTCGTTGTAGAGGTAATCTCCAAGGCCCATATAATTATCTTCTGGAACCGTTATTGCAAAATAAATAGGACGTTTCCAATCATTATGAGCAAGAATGTCGATCAGTGCCAGTTCTGTTTTACTTACGTAGTTTTTATTGTATTTCCACTCAATAGAAGATGCAATAAGGTCTTTTTTGCTTGCTGGGACTGTGCCACTGGCAATAATTTGATTGGAATCAATGCTAATTTTAAAGTTTTTTGTGGGTAGGAAATTTTCCTTTGACCCATCTTGATAAGTTGCCTTATCTTCTTCATTATCAGATGTTAAAATATCGAAAATGTCTTTTAGCTCTACATATTGATCATTTATATAATCTTGGTATCCCATTACATCTCTAATTCCTTGAACATATTTTTCATCAGGCATTGTAATTGGGAGAGCATCAGCAAGATTCACTTTTTTCTTCATTTGTCTGATATACCAATCTGTTCCAAGTAAGCTTAAGTTAACTACGCGAACATCAGGGCGGATATTTTCTACTTCTTGAGCATACCAAAGTGGGTAGGTGTCATTATCGCCATAGGTAAATAGAATAGCATTTGGAGCACAAGATTCGAGGTAATTACTCGCCATGTCTCTTGCTGTAAATTTAGTTGAACGATTGTGATCATCCCAGCCTTCCTTAGCCATTAAAATTGGTGCAGCTAATAATCCGATAATTGATGCAAGTACAGCAGCTTTTGATGCACTCATTTTTTTACGGATAAAGTCAGCTATTCCTGCAACCCCGAGTCCGATCCAAATAGCAAATGCATAAAAGGAGCCTGTATAAGCATAATCTCGTTCTCTCGGTTGTAGTGGATTTTGATTAAGATACAGAACGATTGCTAATCCCGTAAAGAAAAATAAAAGAGCAACAATGCCGGCATCTTTTTGATTTCTTTGAAAGTGCCATAATGCTCCTATGATTCCCAAAATGAAGGGAAGGAAGTAAAATTTATTGTAAGCGTTATTTTCTAATTGGCTTTTAGGAAGGTCATACTGACCACCCAATAGCATATTATCTATGAATTTAATACCTGATAGCCAGTTTCCATGGATATAATTTCCATGTCCTTGTTCATCATTTTGTCTGCCAACAAAGTTCCATGCAAAATAGCGAGTGTACATGAAGCTAGTTTGGTAGCTAATAAGAAAGCCGAGATTATTTAGGAATGTTGGCGCTTGGTTTTCATCTAATCCCATCCAATCGCGATAGAAGTTAATGTGCTGAGCATCATCACTATACATCCTTGGTAAGAAAACATTGCGATCATAAACACGCTCGTATTTCTGTCCTGCATTTTCATATTTATCTTTTCCTTTACGATAAATAATATCTCCTTCTTTACTATCGACAGGCTGTGAATCGAACATTTGTCCATAGAGTAATGGGCGATCACCATATTGCTCTCTGTTTAAGTAGCTAAGCAATGAAAAAGCGTTTTCTGGGTCACTATTATTTAGTGTTGTATCAGCTTTAGCTCTAATAACAATCATGGCAAAAGAACCATATCCAAAAAAGATGAAAACGATGGAAATTAATGCAAGGTTTAATACTCTTCTTTTTTCACGTATTTTAAGGATATACTCAAGCACTGCGAGTATAGCAGCTGAAACAATTAATCCTAAAATGCCACCTCCAAGTGTCATTAAGGCTACGAAAGTGAATATTGCTATTAACAGCTGACTTTTAGTTCCATTGATGCTATATAATATTCCAGAAAACAGGCATGTAATTAATAAAAGAGCAAATACAAGCACGCCAGAGCCGAAACCTAGTCCTAATGTATTTACGAAGAATAGATCGGAATAAGCAGCAAATTTAATGGAGTATTGAACGATACCATATTGGATCAATGCTAAAATTACAATTCCGGCAAAAAGAGCTAAAAGTGTTCCAGATGAAGTTCTGGTTTTAGATCTTCTGAAATAATAAACTAAAGCAATTGCTGGAATTGCGAGTAGATTTAGAAGGTGAACACCTATTGATAATCCCATAACATAGGCTATAAACACTAGCCATTTATCAGAATGTGGTTCATCTGCATGTTGATCCCATTTTAGGATAGCCCAGAATACCACTGCCGTACAAAGAGATGATAAGGCATAAACTTCTGCTTCAACTGCCGAAAACCAGAAAGAATCAGACACTGTGTAAGCCAAGGCTCCAACTAATCCGGAACCCATGATGGTTATTAATTGGTCATTCGACATGTTTTCACTTTTCACTGCAATAACTTTTTTTGCGAGTGCGGTTATTGACCAGAATAAGAATAAGATAGTTGCGGCACTTGCTACGGCAGAGCACATATTTATCCAAAATGCTATTTTGCTGGTATCGCCGAAGGCAAGTAGAGAAAAGACTTTTCCGAGCATCAAATAAAGAGGAGCACCTGGTTGATGTACAACTTGAAGCTTATAGGCTGAGGCAATAAATTCTCCCGAATCCCAAAAGCTTGCGCTTGGCTCAAGCGTAAAAGTATAGACAATTAGTGCTGTCAGAAAGCTGAACCAGCCTAGGAAATTGTTGATTTTGTTGTAGTTCATGTATTCAAGATCAAAAATAATGCAAGCGAAATTAATAAATTATTGTCATTAGCCGAAGAAAATGGGCATTCCTTTAACACTAATTAACATGAAAAGGCCTTTTTAATAATAATTGATAAAATTTTCAATTTGATTTGCACTTAATATAATATCCCCGTATATTTGCATTCCATTTGAAAAGGAGCTTCTTTTTGAATTTGATTGCCCGATAGTATAAAGGTAGTACGACTGTTTTTGGTGCAGTTTGTCTAGGTTCGAATCCTGGTCGGGCAACTATAAAAATTTCGTTTTCGGAATTGCTCATATTTTTCGCTTTGCGATATAATTTTTTTATACTTGTGTCCATTTAAGCATTAATCCGACATTCGAAACAAAATGGCTCTCTCCTTCAATCCAATCAAATTATTTGCCGGCTCTGGAACTCTTGAACTTGCTAAAAATATTTCAGAAAGTTATGGTACTCAGCTAGGTGATGTAACTTTATCGAAGTTTAGTGATGGCGAGTTTCAGCCTCATTTCAATGAAAGTGTTCGCGGTTGTGATGTTTTTTTAATCCAATCAACCAACCAGCCAAACGATAATTTAATTGAACTTTTATTGATGATTGACGCGGCAAAGAGAGCTTCTGCACATTATATTACTGCAGTTGTTCCTTATTTTGGTTTTGCTCGTCAGGATAGAAAAGATAAGCCACGTGTAGCAATTGGCGCTAAATTAATGGCTAACCTCATTACTGCTGCTGGTGCACATCGAATTATGACTATGGATCTTCATGCTGCCCAAATTCAGGGCTTTTTTGATATTCCAGTAGACCATCTAGATGCTTCAGTGATTTTCGTTCCTCATATCAAGAATTTAAATCTGCCGAACTTAACCATTGCATCACCTGATATGGGTGGTTCATATAGAGCAAGAACTTTTGCCAAATTTTTTAATGCAGAGGTTGTTATTTGCGATAAGCAGCGTAAGAGAGCAAATGAAATCGAGTCGATGTCAATTATTGGTGATGTAACCGGTAGAGACGTGGTTTTAATGGATGATATTTGTGATACCGCTAGAACATTGGCGAAAGCGGCTAGTTTAATTATGGAAAATGGCGCGAGTAGCGTAAGAGCAGTATGTACGCATCCCGTTCTTTCAGGCGATGCCTACAAAACAGTGGAAGACTCTGCTTTAACTGAATTAATAGTTACAGATACTATTGCGACAGTAAAATCGAGTCCGAAAATTAAAGTGCTTTCAACAGCAGACCTCTTCAGTAGAGCTATTGCTAATGTAAACGAACACGGATCAATTAGTGATCTTTTTAAAATAGAATAAAGAAAATGAGCTCAGTTTATAGGTTTAAGCTCGCCTAATCATAATTATATTTAATTACTTAAAATGAAATCAATTGCTATTAGCGGTTCTCTAAGAGAGAACGTAGGGAAAAGAGACGCAAAGGAGCTGCGTTACAAAGGCTTAGTGCCAGCAGTTCTTTATGGTGGAAAAAACCAAATCCACTTTTCTGTGTCTGCAGCTGATTTGAGATCTCTAGTGTATACACCAGAAGTTTCATTTGTTGCTTTAGAAATCGGTAGTGTGAAAACACAAGCCATTATTCAGGATGTTACTTTTCATGCATTAACTGATTTACCTTTACACATCGACTTCCTAGAATTAGATGAGAAGAAACCAGTATTAATGCAAATTCCTGTTAAATTGACTGGTACTTCACCAGGTGTTAAGATTGGTGGTAAATTAGTTCAGAAATTGCGTAAACTTCGTGTTAAAGCTTTACCAAAAGACATGCCTCAGTATGTTGAAGTAAATATCTCTAAGCTTGAAGTAGGTAAATCTGTTGGTGTTGGAGAATTGCAATTCGATAATTTCAAAATCACTAATAATGCAGATGATACCATCGTTTCAGTAACAATGTCGCGTGCATTGAAGCAAGCTGAAAACGACGCTAAAAAATAATTTTTTTTTATTTTTTTTTATGGCAGCGTAGGTTTTTCCTACGCTGCTTTTTTTTGTTAAATTTTAAGCTTTTTTTGAAAGCTTTCTGCCATATTTGTTCTACATGAAATACTTGATTATTGGCTTAGGAAATATCGGACCAGAATATGTGGATACCAGACATAATATTGGTTTTATGGTTGCAGATGCTTTTGCTAAGCAATCGCACTCCTCATTTTTTAATATGCGTCTGGCTTATTATACCGAGTTTAAATACAAAAGCAGGAATATTTATGTGATAAAGCCTACCACTTTCATGAATTTAAGTGGAAAGGCAGTAAACTACTGGATGCAAGAATTAGGTATCCCAAAAGAAAATATTTTAGTGATTGTGGATGATCTTGCACTGCCTTTTGGTACCATTAGATTGAAGCCGAAGGGGAGTCCGGCAGGGCACAACGGACTAAAAAACATTGAAGCGGTGCTTGGAAGTGCTGATTATCCAAGATTACGTTTCGGAATTGGAGATAATTTCCCTAAAGGCAGGCAGGTGGATTATGTGTTAAGTGGCTTTGATCCCGAAGAACAAAAAGATTTGCCAGCACTAATAGATCGATCAATTGAATTTATTGAAAGCTTTGTTACGGCGGGAGCCGAGCTTACCATGACGCGCCTAAACAAATAAAATAAACATTTTATCAAATTTGATCTTAAATATGAAAGTTTACGGAATCCCGAATTGTAATACAGTTAAAAAGGCATTAGATTGGTTTAAAAATCATCAAATTGAGATTGATTTTCATAATTTTAAGAAATCTGGTATCGAACTGAGCAAGCTCGAAGAGTGGAATCAAAAAATAGGATGGGAAGCATTGCTCAATAAAAGAGGTACCACTTGGAAAATGCTTGATGCTGATTATCAAAAAACAATCGTTTCTAAAGATGCGGCATTTAAATTGATGCAAGATAAACCTAGTGTGATTAAACGACCTGTGGTTGAGACTGAAACTGGCTCAATAATTTTAGGTTTTGATGAAGCACAGTTCGCGAATATTTTCAAATAAATTAAAATTTTATATAATCAATCATCTCATTATCAATATAATATTATGAATAAAACTAAATTTTTGAACCTGCTGCTAATTGCTTGCACTGTGGTATCATTGGCCTTTACTCAGTCCTTTGCACAAGAAAATAAATATGACTATTCGGAAGCATTCCATACTAATTTTTACACAAAAAATGGAAATGAGTATCGATCGGCAAGTGGGCAACCGGGACCAAAATATTGGCAGAATAGAGCAGATTATAAATTAACTGTGTCTTTAAATGAAGAGGCAAATGAAATATCTGGATCTTCAACTATTAGCTATACCAATAATAGTCCCGATAAGTTAGCATTCCTATGGTTACAGCTTGATCAGAATTTATTTAGTAAAGATTCTAGAGGAAATGCTATCATCCCGATTAATGGGAGTCGTAATGGGGCACGCGGACAAGAATTTGATGGTGGATATAGAATTAAATCTGTAAAACTTATTTCACTAGTTAATGGAAAAAACATCGAGTCGGATGTGAAATACTCTGTAAATGATACCAGAATGCAGGTTTTCTTGCCATCTGACTTAGCCGCGATGGGTGGGAAATTGAAATTGAAAATTGATTATTCATTTATTTCGCCTGAATATGGTTCCGACCGTATGGGGATTTTAAATACTAAAAACGGTAAAATATTTACAGTAGCACAATGGTTTCCAAGAATGTGTGTTTATGATGATGTTTTAGGTTGGAATATGACACCTTATGTTGGTCCTGGTGAGTTTTATCTTGAGTATGGTGATTACGATATTAGTATCACTGCACCTTCAAATCACATTGTAGTTAGTTCTGGCGAATTGATGAATCCTCAAGAAGTTTATACTCTTGAACAGCAAAATCGCTGGAAAATGGCTGAAAAGAGTGATAAAACAGTCCTGATTCGTTCAGCAGCTGAAGTTTTAGACCCAAAATCACGCCCTACAGCAAAGTCAACGCTTACATGGAGATTTCAGTTGAAGAACGCTCGCGATGCAGCCTGGGCTTCCTCAGCGGCATTTATCATTGATGCTGCACGTATGAATCTCCCAAGCGGGAAGAAATCTTTAGCAATTTCAGCTTACCCTGTTGAAAGTGATGGTAATGATGCTTGGGCACGATCTACTGAATATACGAAGGCATCTAATGAATTTAATTCTAAAAAGTGGTTTGAATATCCTTACCCAGCTGCGACAAATGTGGCATCAATTGCTGGTGGGATGGAATATCCTGGAATTGTATTTTGTGGTTCTGATGCAAAAAAGGGTGATTTATGGGGAGTAACAGATCATGAATTTGGCCATACTTGGTTTCCAATGATTGTGGGTTCAAATGAACGTTTACATGCTTGGATGGATGAAGGTTTTAATACTTTTATTAATTCTTTAGCCTCCAACGACTTTAATAATGGTGAGTACAAATCGGAAGTGTTTGACATGCATGAAGCAGGTAAAGTTGTTACAAGTGATATGTTCGAACCCATTATGTCTAGTCCCGATAACATGCAAGAAAGAAATATTGGTTTGCTAGCATACTATAAGCCAGCAATGGGCTTGAGTCTTTTGCGTGAGCAAATCCTTGATCCTGAACGTTTTGATCGTGCATTTAAGACTTATGTGGAGCGCTGGGCCTACAAGCATCCTACTCCAGATGATTTCTTTAGAACGATGGAAAATGTTGCTGGCGAGAATTTGAGCTGGTTTTGGAGAGGCTGGTTCCTTAATAATTGGAAATTAGATCAGGCCATAAATAAAGTAGAATATGTTGATAAAGACCCTAAAAATGGAGCATTAATCACCATTGAGAATCTTGAAAAAATGCCTATGCCAGTTATTTTAGAGATTAAAACTAAAAGTGGTCAGGTAAATAGAATAAAACTTCCAGTTGAGGTTTGGGTAAGAAATAAAGTATGGACATTTGTTTATCCTTCAACAGAGGCTTTGGAGTCGGTTGTTATTGATCCTGATAAGGTGATGCCAGATTCAAACTCTGCGAATAATACCTGGAAACAGTAAAAAAATATTGATTATTCAAGTGCCTGCTTTTTTTAAGCAGGCACTTTTATTTTAAACAATGAAGAAATATTTTTAATTATAAATATATATACTTATATTTACTATAATTGTTTAATCCTTAAAATTAAATTATGAAAAAGATTTTTATTCTAGCGGTATTCACATTGATTTCAAGTATTGCCTTAGCAAACATCAAAAATCATGTTATTATAAATGATGATAAAGTCACAAATGAGTCGATGAGTATAAAAATCGATTTGCGTGACATTAACAATATTTCTGAAGCAGATTTGAATAAAGCTTTGAAAGTTATAACCTTATTTCCAGATAATTCAAATACGAAAGCTAAATTAAGTGTTTCTGGATTTATGTTAGATAAAAAGAACCCATTCGAGTTTAGTGTTTCTGGAACAGCTAGTGAACTAAAAAGAGATGCTGCTGGTATAATTAGGGGTTTCTTGGAGGATATGAAAAGCAATTCAACTACTGAAGAAAAGAAATAATTAGCCTTTACATACACTTTTTAAACATGCCAAGTCGAAAAGCAAGTTTTTGTTTTTAGACTTGGCATTCATTTGAGTATTTATTCTAAGGATCTCCAGTTTTAAAATAACTCTTTTCCTAATTAAGCAATCCCCTCTTCCGCTTTTATATAGGTCAGGTGACTTAAAACAGCTTTTAATTCGCCATAGGAAACATCATCACCCAAAGCCATTTTAATTTCACTTGTGCCAATTCCAGGGTTCTGAACAATATAGGCCATGATTTTAGCTACTTTAATTCTCGATACAATATCAAAAACTGAAATTTCACCTGTATTAATAAAATGTGCCAAATGCCCCTCAATAGTTCCTATTGTAAAACCACGCTCTACAGCAATATCAGAAATTGATTTACCCGATTTAAATAGATCAAATGAAACCTTTTTTGTGTCAATTTTTTCTTTGGCTTCTTTAAATGGAATGGCAATGGTTTTTCGATCTACTTCATGATTATCACAATAATCATTGATAATTTCTAATATTTGATCGCCATACTGCCTAACCTTTGTCTTACCTAATCCTTTAATAGTTTCGAGTTCTTGAAGGTTTGATGGTAGGGTTTGGACTAATTCTAAAATCGACTTTTGAGCTAGAATCATATAAAGTGGTACGCCCCATTCAGCCGCCAATGCATCTCTCCACTCTTTCAAAGAATTATACAATTCTGGATGCGGAATACTAGAATCTACTTTAGTAGGCTGTTTTGTGATTGGTTTTGTCTGTACGTAATCAATTTCAGCATTGGCCTTAGTTTTTAGATAGTTTGAAGTCGAAAATCCCTTCAAGCACACTTTCATCAATGCTTTTTTAATGCTTATCTCTTTCTGTAAATTATCTATTGATTCAATTAGACTAGTCCTAACCGCCTTATTATCACAATCTGTATTTAAATTTTTTATTACCTCATGAATTACTGAATCAATCTTTTCCAAGAAATAAGTACATCCTTTCTGAACCCTTGCCTGTAATTCTTCATTATCTTCAGGAAGTAATTCATGACCTAGATAGCTATTTAGCTGCTTCTTGAAGTTTTCGGAAACATCATAAATATCTTTCTCGGAATTCTCACGGATTGATTTTAAATCATCAATAACAGAGCTCGCGAGAATATTATTGTGGTCTTCAGCAATTTTTCGGACATGAAAAAACAAGCCTTTAATAGGGTTAAAATCAAATAAATCAAATAATAAGGTTTGTTGAAATGACTTCCTAGATTCATTTAACTGTTCAATGCCGGGCTCATTATTCTGGGCTTTTTCAGTAAATTCAGATACCGTTCCATCAGTTTTTACGCTATTGAAGGAAATAGGACTTCTCAAAACCATTCCTTCAAAGCTTTTACAGCGACTTAAAGCAACATATACTTGTCCGTGAGCAAATGCCAAATTCGCATCAATTACTGCTTTTTCGAATGTTAAACCCTGACTTTTATGAATAGTTATCGCCCAAGCAAGTTTCAATGGAAATTGAGTGAATACACCAATAATTTTCTCTTTTACCTCTTTAGTTTCAGGATCAAGCTCATATTTTATATTCCCCCAATCTAGTTTATTGACGCTGATTTCTATATCATCACCAGGACATTGTACAACAATATTATCTTTAGAAATTTGGGTGATTATTCCTATTTTCCCATTAAAAAATAGTCGTTCTTTAGATGGGTCATTTTTAACAAACATGACCTGCGCACCTTTTTTTAGTTCCAATTCGGCTACGGTAGGATAGGAGTACTCGGGGAAATCACCTTGTATCACAGCTTCATACCTAAAAACTGGGTTAACAAGCTCCCTTAATTTAACATCATTAATTTCTTGCGCTGTTTTATTGTGGGTGGTAAGCGTAATATAACCTTCCTCATCTGCTGGTTTGAAATTAGGTATGTATCGCTGATTTAATGTTTTTAAGATATTTTCATCGATCTCATTTTTTCGAACGCTGTTTAGTAGGTCGATAAACATGGTATCTACTTGTCGGTAAATATGTTTTAGTTCGATGCTTACAGGGCTTGTTTGTTGGAGGGCCTTGCTACTGAAGAAAAATAAGTTTGAATAATAATTTTTAAGAATCAGCCAATCTTCATCCTTTACAACGGGCGAAAGCTGGTGAAGATCGCCAATCATTAAAACTTGAACACCGCCAAATGGTTTATGATGATTTTTAAACTTGCGCAGCACCTCATCGATATGATCGAGAGTATCGGCTCGAACCATGCTAATTTCATCAATTACTAATAGGTCGAGACTTTTTATCAGATTGATTTTCTCTTTATTAAAACGTTTAACCTGAACATTTCCGTTATTGTTGGGAATGTAAGGACCAAAAGGTAATTGGAAAAATGAATTTATGGTTACACCCCCAGCATTAATTGCAGCTACACCAGTAGGTGCTACTACTGCCATTCGTTTATGCGATTGCTTTTTTAACTGATGTAAAAAAGTTGTTTTTCCTGTGCCAGCTTTTCCGGTGAGGAAAATATTTTTATCAGTGTATTGAACAAAATTAAAAGCGAGCTCCAGTTGTGAATTCTGCTCCATGGACATTATTTAGACATATTTGGGAATGGTGGCAAGATAAAGATTAAAATTCTATATCCTTCAATTAATAATAATACAAGGCTTATTCTGCTATGTATTTCAATTTATATTTAAAAAATCGACCTAATTGAAGCCGGGAAATACAAAGTAAACAATTGTCCAGCAACCGTAATCTAAACTATAATAAATTTTATAAGGACCTTCGATTTGAACTTCTTCATTATCGTATAAAACAGCTGTATATTTTATAAAGCCTTCTGCAAAACCCATTCTAGTATCAGGGGATAAATCAAAATTTATCTCTTCAATGGAGTATTTACAGTTTTTGAATTCCTTAAAGCTTTTAAAAAAGTTTATAATTTTTATCGTGATTTCATCTTTGTGCATAATCTTACCATTCGGAAAAATAAAGGATTCTGCAAGATCAGGATGTTTATTGTCTAGTTTATGCTCCATCCAATCATCAATAAAAGAGATGGTTTTATCTTCAATATCTAGGGCATGATTTGGGTGAAACTCCTCATAATTAAAACAGCATCTCATTACATTTAACATATCATCGCAAGGTATTTCCTCGGCAAAGAGCTCTTCAGTGATAAATTTATATTTTGTTCTTAAACTATATTCACCATGATAGAAAATATCTATGTTCCTATTATCTAAGATTTTTATTAAACTCTTGTATGCAATTTCTAAGGCATGGTCGTTTAATTCAGATTCAGCTGGGTAAACAGGTTTATTTAAAATTTCAAACACGCTTTTAAAGGGTGTTTTTGAAAAACTATCTTCAAAGGCAATGATGTTTTTCAGAAATACATTTTGCAATTCGGGCGAAATGTTTCCCATGAAATGAGTTTGTGCTCCTTTTTCTGCTCTCAGTTTTAATTCAAGGAGTTCATTTTCCATTTGTATATTTTGCTTGGGATTGTTGTTATGGTTCAAATTGTGATTTCCTAGACTTTTCATAATTTTTATTTTAAGGTTTTAATATTTCTTTGTTAAATCTGAGGAAATGCAGAAAGCTTTTAAAAAGAGATATGTAAGCGGTATGAATTTTTTATTAAAGGGTAAAATGAGATGATTTTGAGGGTTTATGGAGCATGTTTCAGGAATTTTGTATCTTTGTAGAGAAATATTGATCCAGAGATTTTATCATATTCCCAGCATTATTTTGCCTTAGCTAAATATTTCTCACACAAGGCCTTGAAAATCAAAATTATTCCATACCTTTGCAATCCCTAAATGAAAGCTATAGTCTTTTTTATAGGGATTATAAATATTTAAACCAAAAAGGAAAAAATGCCTACTATCCAACAATTAGTTAGAAAAGGTAGAGTAGCTCTGGTTGACAAGAGTAAGTCGCCAGCGTTGGACAGCTGTCCACAGCGAAGAGGAGTGTGCACACGTGTGTATACCACTACCCCTAAAAAACCAAACTCAGCAATGCGTAAAGTTGCACGTGTGCGCTTAACAAACGGAAAAGAAGTGAATGCTTACATTCCGGGAGAAGGTCACAACTTGCAGGAACACTCCATCGTATTAATACGTGGTGGTCGTGTGAAAGATTTACCAGGTGTGCGTTATCACATCATTCGTGGTGCTCTTGATACTTCTGGTGTAGCTGGTCGTAATCAACGTCGTTCTAAATACGGAACTAAGAAGCCAAAACCAGGTCAGGTTGCAGAGGCTGCAAAGGGTAAAAAGAAATAATTAAACGGAGGAAAGCAAAATGAGAAAGTCAAAACCAAAAAAGAGAATCTTACTGCCTGATCCAAAGTTTAACGACGTAATGGTTACCAGGTTTGTAAATAATATGATGTATGACGGTAAGAAATCTATCGCATACTCAATTTTCTACGATGCAGTAGAGTTAGTAGAGAAGAAAACTAGTGAAAATGGATTAGAGTCTTGGAAAAAGGCTTTAAACAATGTAATGCCAGCGGTAGAGGTTAAATCTCGTCGTGTAGGTGGTGCAAACTTCCAGGTTCCAACTGAAGTTCGTCCTGAGCGTAAAATTGCTTTAGGCATGAAGTGGTTAATCAATTACTCACGTAAGCGTGGTGAAAAAACTATGACCGAGAAATTGGCAGGTGAAATCATTGCAGCTTCAAAGGGTGAGGGTGCCGCAGTAAAGAAGAAGGAAGATACCCACAAAATGGCAGAAGCGAACAAAGCATTCTCTCACTTTAGATTCTAATAAGGAAATAAAACAATGTCAAGAGACTTAAAATATACAAGAAATATAGGTATCGCTGCCCACATTGATGCGGGTAAAACTACAACAACAGAGCGTATCCTTTATTATTCAGGAGTAAGCCACAAAATTGGTGAGGTGCACGATGGTGCGGCAACCATGGACTGGATGGCACAGGAGCAGGAGCGTGGTATTACCATTACTTCGGCTGCAACAACTGTAAACTGGAAATACAGAGGTGATACTTATCACATCAACGTAATTGATACCCCAGGACACGTGGATTTTACCGTAGAGGTAAACCGTTCATTACGTGTATTGGATGGATTAGTATTCCTTTTTTCTGCGGTTGATGGTGTTGAGCCACAATCTGAGACTAACTGGCGTTTAGCAAACAACTATAGCGTACCTCGTATTGGTTTCGTTAATAAAATGGACCGTTCAGGTGCAGATTTCTTAAAAGTTGTGAAGCAAGTAAAGGATATGTTAGGTAGTAATGCCGTTCCTTTGCAATTGCCAATTGGTTCTGAAGACACTTTTAAAGGTGTAGTAGATCTAATTAACTTCCGTGGAATTATTTGGAATGAGCATGATAAAGGTATGACCTTTACTGAAGTGCCAATTCCTGATGATATGGTGGCTGAAGCTACTGAGTGGAGAGAAAAATTACTTGAATCTGTTGCTGAGTATGATGAAAGTTTAATGGAGAAATTCTTTGAAGCTCCAGAAACTATCACTGAGCGTGAAGTGCTTGATGCTTTACGTAAAGCAGTACTTGATGCTAAAATTGTACCAATGGTATGTGGTTCTTCATTCAAAAACAAGGGTGTTCAAACCATGCTTGATTATGTGATGGAATTATTGCCATCTCCAATGGATGTTGAAGGTATCGTAGGTACTAACCCAGAAACTGGTGAAGAAGTAATGCGTAAGCCAAGTGAAAAAGAGCCATTTGCAGCTTTAGCATTTAAAATTGCAACTGACCCTTTTGTTGGTCGTTTATGTTTTATTCGCGTTTACTCTGGTAACCTAGAAGCAGGTTCATACGTTCATAACATGCGTTCGGATAGTAAAGAGCGTATTTCACGTATCTTCCAAATGCACGCTAACAAGCAAAATCCTATTCCAAATGTTGGAGCTGGTGATATTGCTGCGGTAGTTGGATTTAAGGATATCAAAACTGGAGATACTCTTTGTGATGAGAAACATCCAATTGTATTAGAATCAATGAATTTCCCTGAGCCGGTAATCGGTTTGGCAATTGAGCCTAAAACACAGGCAGATGTTGACAAATTAGGTATGGCTTTAGGTAAATTATCTGAAGAAGATCCTACTTTCCGTGTTCAAACTGACGAAGAAACTGGCCAAACTGTAATTTCAGGTATGGGCGAGCTTCACCTTGATATTATCATGGATCGTTTGAAGCGTGAATTTAAGGTTGAAGTTAACCAAGGAGCACCTCAAGTAGCTTATAAGGAAGCAATCACTGGTACTACACAGCACCGTGAGACTTACAAAAAGCAAACTGGTGGTCGTGGTAAATTTGCTGATATTCAAGTTGTTATATCTCCAAGTGAGGAAGGTAAGAGCGGCTTAGAATTTGTTAACGAGATTTCAGGTGGTGCCGTTCCTCGTGAATTCATTCCTTCTGTACAGAAAGGTTTTGAAGCTGCGATGGCAAATGGTGTACTTGCTGGTTACCAACTACAAGGTATGAAGGTTCGTTTAATTGACGGATCATTCCACGCGGTCGATTCAGATGCTTTATCTTTCGAGATTTGTGCTAAATCTGCATTCCGTGAGGCATTACCAAAATGTAAGCCAGTATTGATGGAGCCTATCATGAAGATTGAAATCCTAACTCCAGAAGAGAACATGGGTGATGTAATCGGTGATATGAACCGTCGTCGTGGACAACTTTTAGGTATGGATACTCGTGCTGGTGCACAAGTAATCAAGGCTACAGTGCCACTTTCTGAAATGTTTGGTTATGTAACTCAATTACGTACTATTACTTCTGGTCGTGCAACTTCTACAATGGAGTTTGATCACTATGCTGAAGCTCCAAGAAATGTTCAGGAAGAAGTTGTAGCTAAGGTAAAAGGAAAGAAAGCAAACGGATAATAATTGAATAAAGAACAAGGAGTAAAGAATAAGGACCACGTGTCATTGTGCTTTGCTCCTTAATCAAAATAAACCGGTTGGCGTTACTAATAGCTCTAACGTTAACCATAAACAAATAACAATGAGCCAAAGAATCAGAATTAAATTAAAGTCTTACGATTATAACTTGGTAGATAAATCTGCTGAGAAAATCGTAAAAACTGTAAAGCCTACGGGTGCAGTGGTAAGTGGACCAATTCCATTGCCAACTGAAAAGAGAATTTTTACAGTATTACGTTCACCACACGTAAACAAAAAGGGGAGAGAGCAGTTTCAATTATGTGCTTACAAGCGTTTACTTGATATCTACAGCTCAAACTCTAAAACTGTAGACGCTTTAATGAAGCTTGAATTGCCAAGTGGAGTTGAAGTTGAAATCAAAGTTTAAGTTCTTAAACGATATAGTTAAGCCATCCGAAAGGGTGGCTTTTTTTTGTTTATTGATTTTGTATTCGGGCAATTTGTCTTAAAATAAGGCTAATAAATCTTTTATTTTATTTTGATTTTTTTCTAAAAATTTGCCCCATTTTGAATTTATTTTTTTGAATTAATTTTTCTCATTTATAGCTTAACTTTTTTCTTTTAGGCACGTATAAAGGTATAATGCAAAATCTACCTTTCGTGAATTCAAAAATAGGATTAGGAAAATTAAAGCTAATGGCACAATTTATTGTGCTATTATTTGCCTTATTGCCTTCAATTGTAATGGCTCAGGGACTTAGTCAGGTATTTATATTTCCGTCTGCTAATGTATATGCGCATCCAAATTCCAATCTTAATATTTTTTCGGATATTTCTCATTCTGGCACTTTAGTTTCTTATGATAGTGCGCTCATTAATTTTTATGCCAGTGTTTGGCAAAACAATGCTGAAAGTCGCTTGCCAGATGAAAGCTCTAGAGGTATCGATGGCATAGGTGGAATTTTTAGATTTTCAAGTCTCTCAAATCTTCCTCAACGTATTAGATCAATTAATTCATTGCCCTTTAATGGTTTCCCAAATATTCAAATTGACAATGCATCAAATGTTACAGCTGATATTGGGAATCTTCACATCAACAAAAATCTTCACTTTGCTAATGGTAATCTCATTCTTAATAATGTAGATGTAAATGTTGGTCTAGCAGGTACAGGTTCAATTACTGGATATAGTCATAAAAACTTTATTGTTACAGGTTCTTCAATGACGGGTGGCGGATTAATTCGAAATACTGCAGGAAGTCCGGTGGAGCTTGTTTATCCAATTGGGACTAATTTAACCAGTTATACTCCATTAACCATTAATTATACCGGTATAGCTCAGTCGATTAAATTTAGGGTTGCAGATAATCTGTATAATAAATTGAATTTCCCAGAATATGTGAATAAAACATGGATAATGAAGACTTATGTTGTAGATCCAAATTCAAAAATGGATATAAACTTGCAACATAATTCTGCAGATGAAGGAATTGAATACTATAAAAATAGAGGGGATGCTTATGTTACTAGATACGATCAGAAATTAACTGGTTTGTGGGATCTTGTTACGCCAGTACAATCTCTTTCTCCTGGATCCATAACCACTCGTGCAGCAGTCTTTGGCGCTTACATGAACACTCGTTTAAATTTGGCCAATCTTAAAGATACGGAATATTTTTCGAAATCCGTAATAAAAAAGGATATCGATGAAAATACCCCTGTCAACATTCCAGATGCCATTTCTCCGAATGGTGATGGCTTAAATGATGTTTATGAGGTTGTAAAAAGACTTCCAACAGATATCATACGCTTTGAAGTGTATAGCCGTAATCAAGTTATGGTTTATCAAAATCTCAATTATGATAATACATTTAATGGGGTAGGAAATATTGGAGGTTTTATGGGAAACCAATTACCTGATGGTATTTATTATTATCTAGTAAGTGCTAATGGAGCAAAGGGTATTCCGGGATATTTAATCATAAATAGATAAGTCATGGATAAAAAAATATACATTCTAGCACTTATTGCGTTGATTAACATTCTTCCCAATAATATTTTAGCTCAACAGCTTCCCTTGTACTCGCAATACATGTTTAATACGCTTGAGATTAACCCTGCATACGCCGGTGTGAAGCAGTCGATGAATTTTACTAGTACCTTCCGAAAACAGTTCAATGGTATTAAAGATGCGCCTCAAACTACTTCAATTGCAGGTGATATGCCAATTGGTGAGACACAATTGGGTATCGGACTAAAACTAGTGAGTGATAAGGTTTCGGTTACACAAAATATTGGTGCTCAGTTGTCTATGTCATATAAAATTGAAGGCGACTATTCCAATTTCTCTTTCGGACTCCAGATGGGGGCATTGAATTATCGTACTGATTTTAGTAAGTTGAATGTTACTAATGCAGGAGATCCGGTATTTGCTCAAAATTTGAATGCAATGGCTGCTAATTTTGGTACAGGGATGTTCTTTAATACAAGCGATTTTTATATCGGCTTATCGTCACCCAATTTGGTTAGGACTCATTTAAGACAAGTTGATGTGGCCTTAGCAGAATATACGGTAAAACAGAATTTACACATTTACCTGAATTCAGGCTTTTTAGTTACGCTTAATGATAATTTCATTTTAAAACCATCTTTCTTAGTTAGAGCAATTGAAGGTATTCCTTTAGATTATGATATTAATGCTAACCTATACTTCCGTGAAATTCTATCTGGTGGAATTTCCTATAGAAGTAGAAGTGCCTTAGTAGGAATAATGGATTTTAAATTAACACCAACAGTACGTTTGGGATATGCTTATGATTATAATTTGGGCCGACTAAACAACTTTACCAAATCTACACATGAAATAATTTTAAGGTTTAATCTTCCTTTTGAGAGAGATGAACTGATGCCTAGCTATTTATTTTAATAATTAATAGGCTTTAAAAAAGATATAAATGGAATCAAGCTAATAAGCGCGTTTCAGTTTTAAAAATATTGTATAAAAACAACTACTATGAGATTTAATTATTATTCAATTTTGGGTTTTATTGTCGCTACTTTTCTATTTGTAGGAATTGGTAATATAGCCTCTGCTCAGATAAAAATAGGTACAAATGGTTCTACTATTGAGCCATCATCTATTTTGGAGCTTGAAAGTAATAATCAAGGATTATTATTGCCCCGTTTAACGGATACCATTGCGATTAATACGCTTAGTCCCCCAAACGGTATGCTCATTTATCTAACAAAATGGCCAGCAGTAGGTTTATACGTAAGAAAAACTACGGGTTGGGAATTCTTAGCTGGATCATTAGGGGGCAATGGTACCTTTAATAATTTGACTGTAGGTGGGACCTTAACCGCTCAAAATTTTACAGGTAATTTAATTGGAAATGCATCTACAGCTACTCTGTCAAGTACCGCTACCAATGCTCTCAATGTAAATATCACCAATGATTTATCAACCTCTACAGTTGCATATCCAACATTTGTTACAAACACGCCAGGCAGTCAATCAATTCGTACAGGTAGTACAAATTTAAGCTATGTTCCAAATACTGGAATACTAACAGCTAAGGGCTTTAGAGGAAATCTAGTGGGTGATGTTACAGGTGTTGCTACGTCCTCGGTTGATGCACTAAATGCTACAAATATTCAAATTCTTGAGGATGATATTAACAACAATCCAGTTTATCCAACATTTGTTACTGGAAAAGTTGGTCCACTTACCGCCACGATAAATAGTGCAAAATTACAATATCTACCTGCTACGGGTGAGTTTACAGCTCCTATTTTTAAAGGCGACTTACAAGGAAATGCAACAACCACCACAACAGCAACCAATGCAGCAAATGTGGCTGTTAGTGATGATTCGGCAAACTCATTGCCTACTTATCCAGTTTTTGTGAATGCTATTACTGGAAATCAAGCTTTAAAATCAACTAGTACATTTCTGAGCTATGTTCCTTCAACAGGGATTTTAACAGCCAAGGGATTTGTGGGTAATCTGGTTGGGGATGTGAATGGTCAGGCAAATACCGCTTTAACTGCAAATAATGCAAATAATGCTGTAATTTCAACAAACACACTCAATAGTGCCATTACAGATGATAATTCAAGTACTTCCGTATTTTATCCAACTTTTGTTGGAGCAGCATCGGGTAATCAGGGAATTAAATCAGGCAGTAGTAACCTGAAGTATGTTCCTTCAACAGGAATATTAACTGCCAAAGGCTTTGTGGGGAATTTAGTTGGTGATGTTACAGGAAAAGTCTCTAATGCACAGCAAGCAGATAATGCATCCAATCTTGAGGTTGGTGAAGTTGTTCCGGGTGTTGCAACTTATTATCCAACCTTGGTAAATGCAACTACGGGTCAAACTTCTATTAAAGTCAATAATAGTCAACTTCAGTACCTCCCAGTTGCTGGCGAGTTAATCTCACCTAAATTTAGAGGGGAACTTATAGGAAATGCGAGTAGTACAACTACAGCGACTAATGCGTCTAATGTTGCAATTACAGATGATATAACCAATAATCTACCAACTTATCCAGTATTTGTCAATTCACCAACTGGCAATCAGTCCGTAAAATCAAGTAGCACTAATTTAAGCTATGTTCCATCTACCGGCATTTTAACTGCTAAAGGTTTTGTAGGTAATTTGGTAGGAGATGTAACTGGAGAAGTTAGTAATGCTAAAAACGCTGAAAATTCGTCTAAAATAAATGTTACTACAAATGACATAAGCGCGGGAACAGTTTATCCTGTTTTTGTATCTGCCCTTACGGGATCTTTACAGCCAAATGTAAGTACCAATCGTTTAGGATTTAAACCTTTAACAGGCGAATTAACCGCATTAACTTTCAATGGAGATTTATTCGGAAATGCTAAGACTGCTACTTCAGCTACTACAGCTACTAACGCAGTAAATAGTGCTATTACTGATGATAATTCCACTAATGGTACATTTTTTCCAGTTTTTGTGGGAACAGCTTCAGGAAATCAAGCCATTAAGGCAAGTAGTAATAATCTAAAATATAATCCTTCAAATGGGATTTTAACTTCTACAGGATTTGCTGGTCCGCTGGTTGGTAATGTAACGGGGCAAGCAACATCAGCCTTATCGGCTGTATCTGCTACAAATGCAACAACTGCAGATAATGCCTTGAAATCTGAAATTATTGATGATGCATCACACTCTGCAGAAACATACCCATTATTCGTAAATAATGCTGCTGGAAATCAGCCACTCCGATCAAATGGAGTTAATTTAAAATATATTCCAGCAAGCGGGACTTTAATAGCAAAAAATTTCGAAGGTGATTTGAAAGGAAATTTAGATGGTATTGCTACCAATGCTATTGATGCTACTAATACGGCTAATGTTTCCATTACCGATGATTTAGCTAGTAATTCTTTTAAACCACTAACTTTTGTGGATGGAAATTCAGGTAATTTACCTGTTAAAGTAAGTAGCTCTAATTTGAAATATAACCCTTCAACGGGTGTATTAATTGCTCCCACTTTCTCAGGTATATTCGATGGGAATGCAAAAACTGCAACTACTATTAGTCCAACAGGCTTAGTTTTACCAGTAAATGGCGGTACAGGGTTTGCATCATATGCAGTTGGAGATATTTTATTTGCAGAAAGTTCAAACACTCTTAAAAAATTGTCAATTGGTCCTATTGGTTCAGTTCTGCGTGTTCAACAAGTGGGTACATCTCTAATCCCTTCATGGGCTACAACTGGTCCAGGTACAGTAACGGAAGTTCAATATGGCGGAACAGGTTTAAGTAGTTTAACTTCAGGTGGCATACTTATTGGAAATGGAACTAATAATGTTTCGACTGTTATTGGAGCAGTTGGTCAGGTTTTAAGGTCTAATGGCCCAGGCTTGCCACCTTCATTTCAAAACCTTGCTGGTGGTGATATGATTTTAGCTGGTGATCAGGTAGTTACTGGACCAAAAACATTTGGTACGCCAGGCGTTGGAGGCGTTGGTGGAGTAAATGGTATGCTCAGACTGGCAGGTGTGCAATCTGGTTTTACTGTTTTAAATGGACCTAATATTGGGGGAGGGGTGGTTACATTGCCACCATCAGGCACACTAGCTACTTTAATTGAACCAGAAACTCTGGAACAAAAGACATTGATTGCTCCCAAATTAGTATCACCACTAATCGGTGATGCAGAAGGTACTAGTTTAATACTAGGTGGAGGTACTCCACTTATTACCACTAATCAAACTGGAACAGGTAGTATCGTAATGTCAAGTGGTGCACAACTTGTTTCTCCAAAAATTGGTGATGCAACGGGATCCAGTCTTAATGTTGGAGGTGGAACAATTACTGCTGGAACTTTCGTTGGAACATTAAATGGAAATGTCTCTGGTAACGCAAACAATGTGTCAGGCGTAGTTCAAATAGCAAACGGAGGAACAGGCGCAAATACCAAACAGGCTGGATTTGATAATTTATCACCTATGACTAGTCCCGGTGATATGATCTACGGTGAAACTCTTGGCTCAGCTAAAAGACTTCCACTTGGTGGGGCTAATCAAGTGCTAAAAGGTGGTTTGACAGCTCCTGCATGGGGATCTGTAGTTTTAACTTCTGATGTTTCAGGAATATTGCCTGCGCAAAGTGGGGGTACAGGAAATGCATTTACGGAGTTTACTGGCCCATTTATCACTAAGAAAGTATATACTTTACCTAATTTTGATGCAACATTAGCTGTAACAAGTGGTCCGCAGACTTTTACAGGTTTACAGAAATTTACCACCACTATTGATGGTAATATTGCTACAGCTAATACAGCAACTAAACTCGCAGCAACTAAAAACATCAATGGTACTCCTTTTGATGGTAGTGCCGATATCACGGTTACTGCCAATGCTTCAACATTAACTGGAACGACCCTTAATTCTACAGTTTTAAATTCTAGTTTAACAAGTGTTGGAACTTTAACAAACTTGAAAGTAACTAATCCAATAGATGGAAGTATCACTGGAAATGCCTCTACGGCAACATTAGCTACCAATGTTACCACCAATGCTAATTTAACTGGTGAAGTTACAAGTGTTGGAAACTCGACTACAGTTAAAAATGATGCAGTTATTAATAAAGTTTTGACAGGTTTTTCGAGTGCACCAGGTGTTGTTGCAGCAACTGATAATATTGTAAACGCAATTAGTAAGTTGAGTGGAAATATTTCTGCAAATGCAAATGCAACTCATACAGGAGATGTAACTGGTGCTACAGCCTTAACAATTTCAAACAATGCAGTTACCACCTCCAAAATTGCCAATTCGGCCGTTACTTTAGACAAAATAGAAGATGTTGCTACTAATACTGTTTTAGGTCGTGAAACGGCCGGGACAGGTGTAGTTGAGGAAATATCGACTGTCGGTACAGGTAATGTAGTTAGAGCTAATTCGCCAACTTTGGTTACTCCTATCTTAGGAGCAGCATCGGCAACATCTTTAACTGTTAATGGTGTAATAACATCAAATATTGCTGATGGAAATGCTCCTTTTGTTGTTACTTCAACCACTCCGGTAACCAATTTAAGTGTCGGCGGTAATGCAGGATCTGCAACAAAGCTTGCAACCCCAAGAGCAATAAATGGAGTTGATTTTGATGGTACTGGTCCAATTAATATTAATGCACCTGCTTTAACTTTAACAGGAAATACTTTAAATCCTTTAATTACAACATCAAGCTTAACTAGTGTAGGAACATTAGGAGCTTTAACTGTAACTAACCCAATTGTAGGTAGTGTAACTGGTAATGCATCTAATGTAACTGGAACTGTAGCTATTGCAAATGGAGGTACAGGAGCAACAAATCAGCAGACAGCATTAAATAACCTTGCCGGGACTCAAGCTGCTGGCAGATATTTACGTAGTGATGGCATTAATACTTTATTGTCAACTATTTTAGCGGGTGATGTTCCTACATTAAATCAAAATACTACCGGTACAGCTGCTGGGTTAAACGATGCCTATGTCGATTGGAATGCGATAAGTGGGGGTAAAGCAATTCTTAATAAACCTACATTGAATAGTGGTACAGTAACTTCTGTCGCTGCCCTAACGCTAGGCACCTCTGGTACTGATTTAAGCTCTACAGTTGCAACCAATACTTCTACACCTATAATTACTCTAAACGTCCCTACAGCATCTGCAACAAATCGTGGAGCTTTAAGTTCTGCAGATTGGACAAGCTTTAACGCAAAACAATCTGCTTTAACTTTTTCAACAGGTTTGACTAATTCTAGCGGGACTGTTACTGTGAACTCTACTCAAAATATCACAAACCTGAGTAATTTGTCGAGTAATGGTATAGTTACTACCTCTGGTAATAATGGAGCATTGGCTGTTACGCCTGTAAATGGTACAGGTAATGTGGTCTTGACGAGTGGCGCAAATTTGGTAAATCCCAATATTGGCACTGCAAATGGTTCAAGTCTTACTTTAACAGGTTCATTAACATCTACTGCTACTACTGGAACTGCTCCATTTGTAGTGAGTTCATTAACCCCTGTTGCAAATTTGAACATTGGTGGAAATGCGGCAACCGCAACAAAATTGGCTACAGCTAGAACTATTAATGGGATTCTTTTTGACGGAAGCGCCGATATCTCAGTTCCTGCAAACGGTCTAACTGCACAATATATTGATTGGGATGCAAGCTCAGGTGCGACGTCCATTAAGAATAAGCCTACCATTACTAATGGTACAGTTACGTCAGTAGCTGCAACGGTACCTTCATTTTTAACCATAACTGGTAGCCCAATTACTGCAAATGGGACGCTAGCTATTAATTATAACACCGGTACGGGTTTACCAGTAGCTAATGGTGGTACAGGTTTAACTACATTAACATCGGGAGGTGCATTATTTGCATCAAGTGCTAATTCTATAGCATCAGGTACGTTACCTACAACAGCTGGAGGTACTGGTAATAGCAATTATTTGGTTGGTGATATGTTATATGCTTCTACAACTTCAGCTTTATCTAGATTACCGAGTGCAGCTGTTGGTAATGCATTAATTAGTAATGGGGTAGGTGTTGCTCCATCTTGGGGTAAAATTGATTTATCCACACATATACAAGGAACCATCCCAATTTCTCTTGGAGGTACTGGTAGCTCAACTCAAAACTTTGTTGACATAACAAGCAATCAAACTATACAAGGAGTAAAAACTTTTGTTGAACAAATTTCTGGAAGTATTTCTGGAAATGCAGGGGGTAATGCAGCAACTGCGACTAAATTAGCTGCTACAAAAACAATTTATGGAAATGCCTTTGATGGTTCTGCAAATTTAGATCAGGTTATAGCTCCCGCATTTGGGGGGACAGGAAGCGCCTTTACAAGATTTGTAGGTCCTTCGGTAGATGTAAAAACCTATACTCTTCCTACAACTAATGCAACTTTGGCTAGGGCGGATGCAGCTCAATCATTCAGTGGAATACAAACATTCAATGAGCCAATTGTAGGAAGTGTTACTGGGAATGCTGCGACTGCTACAACTGCGTCAGCATTAATTGCATCTGCAACTATTAACTCACCTACATTAATAACACCAATTTTAGGTACAGCAACTGCTAACTCAATAAATAAAGTAACTATAACTCAACCTAGTAGCTCAGCTACTTTAACATTGGATAATGGTAGCACATTAGCTACTTCAGGCTCAAATTCAATTACATTAACTTCAACTGGGCCAACAAATGTAACCTTGCCTACTTCTGGAATATTGGTAAGTGCCATATCTTTTGAGAAAACAATTGATTTTCCAGAAGTCGCTGCTGGAACAAGCCAAACTATAAGTGTGGGATTTGCTGGTAGTGTAAACTTAGGAGATGTTGTGAGTATTGGATTGCCTGACGAACTTGCTAGCGCTGAAGGCGTATTTACTGTATGGGTTAGTGGAAGCAATGCGGTAAAAATTAAATTTACTAATACAAGTACAGCTCCAATTGATCTTCCTGATAGAACTATAAAATTTAAAATTTTTAATTAAAATAAATTATAATAAAACAATAATATTCAACGAGTTAATCCATCAATTACTAAAGGTGGATTAATTCGTTTTTTCATTTTGAGTTATAATTATTTAGCTTTTCAAATATTTTAAGGACGAAATGCAAATTATTTAAAAATAATCGCTCAACTATTTGATTATTAAGAAGAGTTTCCTATCTTTGCCCTCCCTTTACAGGGGTTTACTATGTCTTGAACGAAGCCCTACTGCTTCGATGGACACAAATTGATTAAAGAAAATGTCAGGAATTATTGGAAAAAAAGTAGGAATGACCAGCATATTCGATGCTGAAGGGAAAAACATCCCTTGTACAGTAATCGAAGCTGGGCCATGTGTAGTTACCCAACTACGCACCGTCGATACAGACGGCTACGCAGCAGTTCAGTTAGCTTTCGACGACAAGAAAGAGAAAAACACCACAGGATCTTTAAAGGGTCATTTTGCAAAGGCTAAAACCACTCCTAAGCGTAAGCTTGTTGAGTTTAAAGGTTTTGAAGATGCAAAAGCGCTTGGAGATATTGTAAGTGTTGAGATTTTTGCCGAAGGTGATTATGTTGATGTGGTTGGTACTTCAAAAGGTAAGGGATTCCAGGGTGTAGTTAAGCGTCACGGATTTGGTGGTGTTGGTGGTCAAACTCACGGACAACACAACCGTTTAAGAGCTCCAGGTTCATTGGGTGCATCTTCATGGCCTTCACGTGTATTCAAAGGAATGCGCATGGCAGGACGTACCGGTGGCGATCGTGTTAAAATTCAAAATCTTCAGGTTTTGAAAGTGTACACAGAGCAAAACTTATTAGTAGTTAGCGGTTCAATTCCGGGAGCTAAGGGTTCTTACGTAATCGTTGATAAATAAGAAGATGGAAGTTAAGGTTATAAATATATCAGGCAAAGAAACAGGTGCCAAGGTGCAACTTCCTGATGCGATCTTCGCAGTAGAACCAAACGATCATGCGATTTATTTAGATGTTAAGCAATATTTGGCTAATCAACGCCAAGGAACGCACAAGTCTAAGCAACGTAATGAGATCGCCGGATCTACCAAAAAATTATATAAGCAAAAAGGTACAGGTGGTGCCCGTGCAGGATCAATCAAATCTCCATTGTTCAATGGTGGTGGTCGTGTTTTCGGTCCGCAACCCCGCGACTATAGTTTCAAGCTTAACAAAAAGCTTAAATCTTTAGCTCGTAAATCTGCACTTTCATACAAAGCAAAAGATAATAATATCGTTGTTCTCGAAGCTTTCACTTTTGATTCAATCAAAACTGCAAACTACGCGAAAATTATGGCTGATTTAAAGCTTAGTGATGCTAAAACATTACTAGTTTTACCTGCAGCAAATAATAATGTTTATTTATCAAGCAGAAATTTAAAGAAAGCAAAAGTGGTTACTGCAGCAGAATTAAATACATATGATGTATTAAACTCAGGAACTTTATTGCTTACTACTGAAACTGTTAAAACATTGGAGGAGGCGTTCGCTAAGTAAGATGGAAATTTTAAAGAAACCAATTCTAACCGAGAAGGCATCAGCGTTAACTGAAAAGTTAAACCGCTTCTCATTCAAGGTTGATCACAGAGCCAACAAATTGGAGATCAAAGGTGCGATCGAAAAAATGTATGGAGTGAATATCCAAGCTATCAATACGATAGTTGTTTATGGAAAAACAAAATCGCGTAACACTAAAGCTGGTGTTGTAACAGGAAATGCTCCTAAGTACAAAAAAGCAATAGTAACGCTTAAAGATGGTGAAACCATTGACTTTTACAGCAATATTTAATTAAGACATGGCAGTAAGAAGATTTAAACCGGTTACCCCGGGTACTCGTTTCAGAGTAGGAGGAGTTTTCTCTGATGTGACTACTAACGTTCCAGAAAAATCGTTAGTAACTAGCATCAAGAAGTCCGGCGGTAGAAATAATTCCGGTAAAATGACTATGCGTTATCTCGGTGGGGGACATAAAAAGTCATACCGATTGATTGATTTTAAACGCGATAAAAACGATATCCCCGCAACTGTTGCCACAATTGAGTACGATCCGAATCGTAGTGCACGTATCGCCTTGGTAAATTATGCCGATGGTGAAAAACGTTACATTATTGCTCCGGAAGGCTTGAAAGTTGGAATGAAGGTTGTTTCAGGTGAAGCTTCGGCTCCTGAAATTGGAAATGCGCTTCCTTTGAAGAATATTCCACTAGGATCTATCATCCACAACATTGAACTTAACCCTGGTCAGGGAGCAATTATTGCTCGTAGTGCAGGTGCTTATGCTCAGCTTTCAGCACGTGATGGTAAATATGCGATTATTAAAATGCCTTCTGGCGAAACTCGTATGATCTTAGCTACTTGTATTGCAACTATCGGAACTGTTTCAAATTCCGAAAAAGCAAATGAGGTTTTAGGAAAAGCAGGAAGAAAGCGTTGGTTAGGACGTCGTCCAAGAGTTCGTGGTGTAGCAATGAACCCAGTCGATCACCCTATGGGTGGTGGTGAAGGTAGATCATCAGGTGGTCACCCTCGCTCAAGAAAAGGTTTATTATCTAAAGGCTTCAAAACCCGCGATAAAAAGAAAGCGTCTGATCGTTACATCATAGAGAGAAGGAAGAAATAATGGCACGTTCAATAAAAAAAGGACCCTATATAGATCATAATGTAGCGAAGAAAGTAGCTACTCAAAATGAGGGTAATAAGAAAACTGTGATCAAGACATGGTCACGTAGATCTATGATTTCTCCGGATTTCGTAGGACATACATTTGCAGTTCACAATGGAAATAAATTCATTCCTGTATATGTAACTGAGAACATGGTTGGGCATAAGCTTGGTGAATTTTCTCCAACCAGAACATTTAGAGGTCACTCTGATAAGAAAAAATAAGCAATGGAAGCAATAGCAAAATTAAATAATTGCCCTACCTCACCACGTAAGATGAGATTGGTTGTTGATCTGATCAGAGGTGAACGGGTTGAGAAAGCCTTATATATTTTAAAGTTTACCAATAAGGAAGCTGCAATAAGAGTTGAAAAACTTTTATTATCAGCTATCAAAAATTGGGAATTGAAAAATGAAGGTCAACGTCCTGAAGACAATGAATTGTTTGTGAAAACTATCATGGTCGATGGAGGTCGCCAGTTAAAGAGATTAAGACCAGCTCCTCAAGGTCGCGGACACAGAATTCGTAAGCGTTCTAACCACGTAACTTTGATAGTTGATAGTAAAAAAAGTGAACCAATAACTAAGTAAGGAGAAATGGGACAAAAAGCACATCCAATAGGTAACAGATTAGGAATCATCAAAGGTTGGGATTCTAATTGGTTCGGTGGTAACAATTACTCTGATAAATTAGTTGAGGACGAAAAGATCAGAAAATACCTGGCAGCTCGTATTTCAAAGGGCGGTATATCCAAAGTGGTTATCGAACGTACTTTGAAGCGTATCACTATCACTATTCACACTGCTCGTCCGGGTATTGTGATCGGTAAAGGTGGTCAGGAAGTTGATAAGATCAAAGAAGAGCTTAAGAAACTAACAAAGAAAGACGTACAAATCAATATATTTGAAATCAAACGTCCTGAATTAGACGCACAATTAGTAGGTGAAGGAGTTGCAAAGCAATTAGAAGCTAGAATTTCTTTCCGTCGTGCCATGAAAACTTCAATCGCATCAACTATGCGTATGGGAGCTGAAGGTATCAAAATTATGTGTTCTGGTCGTTTAGGTGGTGCTGAAATGGCACGTACTGAGCAATATAAAGATGGACGTGTTCCTTTGCATACTTTCCGTGCTGATATCGATTATGCTTTATCTGAAGCACTTACCACTTATGGTAAAATCGGTGTTAAGGTTTGGATTATGAAAGGCGAAGTTTACGGAAAGCGTGATCTTTCACCTAACATTGGTCAAACAACTGGAGTAAAAGGTAGAGGACCAGAAGGCGGATCGGCACCATTTGCTGGTGGCGGTGAAAGACGTGGCGGAGGTGACAGACGTTCTGATAATCGTGGTGGTGGCGACAGACGCGGTGGTGATAACCGTGGTGGTCAAAATCGTGGCGGTGGAGCAGGTGGTCAAAACCGTGGTGGTAATGCCGGTGGTGGTTTCAGAGGTAAAAAATAATTTAAAATTAGTGATTAGTTTTAGTAATTAATAGTTAGATGCAGTGTTCTAACAAAACCAGCTTCTAACCAACTAACAACTAACAACCAAAAAAAATAAGAACATGTTACAGCCAAAGAGAACGAAGTTCAGAAAGATGCAGAAGGGCAAAATGAAAGGTCTGGCCGGTCGCGGTGCAGAATTAGCCTTTGGTTCTTTCGGAATCAAATCATTAGAGCCAGCCTGGATTACCAGTCGTCAGATTGAATCAGCTCGTATCGCCGTTACCCGTTTTATGAAAAGGGAAGGTCAGGTTTGGATCCGTATTTTCCCGGACAAGCCAGTTACTAAGAAGCCAGCTGAAGTACGTATGGGTAAAGGTAAAGGTGCTCCAGAATATTGGGTAGCAGTTGTAAGACCAGGAAGAATGCTTTTTGAAGCTGAAGGCGTGCCTTTGGAAGTTGCAAAAGAAGCTATGCGTTTAGCTGCTCAAAAGTTACCAGTTCAAACAAAATTTGTAACTAGAAGAGATTTCGTAGAAGCATAAATTAGTACTTAGTACTTAGTAGTTAGTAGTTAGAAATTTTTAATAATAACTAAAAACTAACCATCTAACTAACTAACCAACTAACCAACTAAGAAATAAAGAAATATGAAAAGTTCAGAAATACAAGCGCTAACAACTGAAGAAGTTATAGCACGCATTAATGAAGAGAAGGCTAATCTCACAAAAATGAAATTTGCTCATACTGTTTCTGCTATTGAAAATCCTACTAGGATTACAAAAGTTAGAAAGGATGTAGCACGTTTAAACACAGAATTGACTAAGCGCAAGGCGGAAGCAAAAGCATCTGCTGCGACAGAGTCCGCTTCTGAATAAATAAAAGTCCAAAATGGAAGAAAGAAAATTAAGAAAAACAAGAACCGGGTTGGTTGTAAGCAACAAAATGGAGAAATCTATTGTTGTTTCTGTAGAGCGTAAAGTGAAACACCCGATTTATGGTAAGTTCGTTAAGAAAACTACCAAATTTATGGCTCATGACGAGACTAACACTTGCGGTATCGGTGATACAGTGTTAATCATGGAAACTCGTCCGCTGAGTAAAACCAAGAATTGGAGATTAGTGGAAATTTTAGAAAGAGCTAAGTAACATGGTACAACAGGAATCAAGACTGAATGTTGCTGACAACAGTGGAGCTAAACAAGTTTTAGTTATCCGTGTTTTAGGTGGTACCGGAAAGCGTTATGCATCCATAGGTGATAAAATTGTTGTCACTGTAAAGAGCGCTATTCCATCAGGGAACATCAAAAAAGGATCTGTCTCTAAGGCAGTTGTTGTGAGAACAAAAAAAGAGATCAGAAGAAAAGACGGTTCATATATCCGTTTTGACGATAATGCAGCTGTATTGCTGAACGCTCAGGACGAGCCACGTGGAACACGTATTTTCGGCCCTGTAGCTAGAGAGCTACGTGAAAAACAATTCATGAAGATTGTATCATTAGCACCGGAGGTTTTGTAAAATGGAAAAGAAAATAAAATCACAACCTAAGTTGAAGATCCGTAAAGGAGATCTAGTGCAGATTGTTGCAGGCGACTCTAAAGGAAAACAAGGTAAGGTATTAGAAGTTCAGCTAGCTACTAGCAGAATTATAGTTGAAGGTGCCAACATGGTATCTAAACATACAAAACCAAATGCTGCTACTCCAAATGGAGGTATCATTAAGAAAGAGGCTAGTCTTCATATTTCAAATATCATGCTTGTTGATGCCAAATCTGGTAAACCAACTCGCGTAGGTAAGAAGAAAAATGCAGATGGTAAATCAGTTCGCATCTCTAAAAAGTCTGGGGAGGAAATTAAGTAATGACTTACGTACCAAGATTAAAATCAAAATATAACGAAGAAATCGTTACTGCTTTAAAGGATAAATTCCAGTATAAAAGCGTAATGCAGGTTCCACGTTTACAAAAAATCGCTATCAACCAAGGTGTTGGTGGAGCGTCAACAGATAAAAAATTAATTGATAATGCAATTAATGAAATGACCACTATTACTGGTCAGAAAGCCATTCCTGCAAAGTCAAAGAAAGATATATCTAACTTTAAGTTACGTAAGGGTATGCCAATTGGTGTGCGTGTAACTCTACGTGATAACCACATGTACGAATTTCTTGATCGTTTGATCGCTGTAGCTTTACCACGTATTCGTGATTTCAAAGGCATCAATGATAAGGGTTTTGACGGACGTGGAAACTATACTTTAGGTGTAACTGAGCAAATCATTTTCCCTGAAATCAATATTGATCAAATCAATAAGATCATGGGTATGGACATCACTTTTGTTACTACTGCTAAGACTGATGTTGAAGCTTTAGAATTATTAAAGCAATTCGGTTTACCATTTAAGAATCAAACTACAAACAATCAATAATGGCTAAAGAAGGTGTAAAAGCACGTGAAGTAAAACGTGCCAGATTAGTTGCCAAGTTCGCAGATAAAAGAGCAGCATTAAAAGCTGCTGGAGATTTTGAAGGTCTTGATAAATTACCTAAAAACTCTTCACCAGTACGTTTACACAATCGTTGTAAATTAACTGGCCGTCCTCGTGGATATATGCGTCAATTCGGTATTTCAAGGGTAACATTCCGTGAAATGGCATTGGCAGGTAAAATCCCAGGAGTACGTAAGGCATCTTGGTAAAATTTTTATTTTTAGGTTTTTAATCATAATTTTGGATATTATCTAATATTGCAAATATTATATTAAGCGTACGTGCTTTATGTATGTAGCTAATTGCCTACCAATATTAAACTAAATAAATTAACCGATAGCAGGTCGTTCCGAATAGGTTGGAAAGGAAACCACTATCACAACAAATAAATAATGAATACAGATCCAATAGCAGATTATCTTACGAGAGTAAGGAATGCCATTAAGGCTAACCACCGCGTTGTAGAGATTCCTGCATCAAACCTTAAAAAAGAAATGACAAAAGTTCTTTTTGACAAAGGTTACATCACCAATTACAAGTTTGAGGATACAAATACTCAAGGAACGATTAAAATCGCTTTGAAATATAATCCTATAACAAAAGTTCCAGCTATTCGCAATATTTCACGTGTGAGTACTCCTGGTTTAAGAAGATATGCTGGCGTTGAAAATATGCCACGTGTATTAAACGGTTTAGGTATCGCTATTCTTTCTACTTCTAAAGGTATTATGACCGATAAAGAAGCTAAGAACTTGAATATTGGCGGTGAGGTTTTATGTTACGTTTATTAATAGGAGGATAAGAGAAGATGTCAAGAATAGGAAAAGCCCCGATTAATATCCCTGCAGGTGTAACCGTAACAGTTTCTGATACGAACCTTGTAACAGTTAAAGGTCCAAAAGGTCAATTAACTCAGGATGTAGATGCAGATATTAAAATTGTTCAGGAAGATGGTGTTTTAACAGTACAACGTCCTTCAGAGCAAAAACGTCATAAAGCACTTCATGGTTTATATCGTTCACTAATCAATAACATGGTTGTTGGTGTTACTGAAGGATACAAATCAGAGCAAGAGCTTGTGGGTGTTGGTTACCGTGCTACGAACGTAGGTAATACTTTGGATTTAGTGTTAGGATATTCTCACCACTTTGTGTTTGAATTACCTAAAGAAATTAATGTTACTACTACTTCAGAAAAAGGTAAAAACCCAGTAGTTATATTGGAGAGTATCGACAAGCAATTATTAGGACAAGTAGCAGCGAAAATTCGTTCTCTACGTGCTCCAGAGCCTTACAAAGGTAAAGGTATTAAGTTTGTTGGTGAAGTGTTAAGAAGAAAAGCTGGTAAATCAGCCGCTAAAAAATAATCATCATGGCAGGAATTAAATTATCTCGCAGAGAGCGAATCAAAAGAGGAATCAGAAAGAGATTAACAGGTTCTGCAGAGCGCCCGCGTTTGTCAGTGTACAGAAGCAATAAAGGGATTTACGCTCAGATTATCGATGATAATAGCGGAAAAACTATTGTTTCAGCATCATCTTTATCTAAAGATTTTGTTGCCAATGGAAATAAATCTGATCAATCAAAAGCTGTTGGTAAAGCAGTAGCAGAAAAAGCATTAGCAGCAGGTGTAAACCAAGTTGTTTTTGACAGAAATGGCTACCTGTACCACGGTCGTGTAAAGTCATTGGCTGAAGGTGCACGTGAAGCTGGTTTAGTATTTTAATTAGCATCGGTTACAGCGATCATATATCAATAATATCGGTGTTATCATAAAATAAAGAGAATGTCAACTATCAATATAAAAAGAGTAAAATCAAGCGAAATCGAATTAAAAGATCGCTTAGTTAGCATCCAACGTGTTGCTAAAGTTACCAAAGGTGGACGTACCTTCAGTTTTTCTGCTATCGTAGTGGTAGGAGATGAAAACGGAATCGTAGGTTTCGGTTTAGGTAAAGCAAAAGAGGTTACTGAAGCTATTGCTAAAGGAATTGATGATGCAAAGAAGAATCTTGTAAAAGTTCCTATTATTAACGGAACTGTTCCTCACGAGCAGTTAGGTAAATATTCAGGAGGCTTCGTATTCATTAAACCTGCTGCTCCGGGTACCGGTGTTATCGCAGGTGGTGCAATGCGTGCGGTACTTGAAAGTGCCGGTGTACATAATGTACTTGCAAAATCTAAAGGTTCGTCAAACCCGCACAACGTGGTAAAAGCAACAGTATTAGCACTTTCACAATTACGTGATGCTTATACAGTAGCTCAACAACGTGGCGTTAATTTAAATAAAGTATTTAACGGATAATCATCATGGCTAAAATTAAAATAACCCAGATTAAAAGCGTTATCGATAGAAGCGAGCGTCAAAAAAGAACTATGCAGGCATTAGGTTTAAGAAAAATAAACCATTCTGTAGAGGTTGAAGCTAATCCGGCGATTATCGGAATGGTGAGAAAAGTTAATCATTTAGTAGCAGTAGAAAGTATCTAATCATGAACTTAAGTAACTTACAACCTGCAGAAGGTTCAACAAAAAATAGAAAACGTATCGGTCGTGGAACCGGATCTGGTCGCGGTGGAACTTCCACTCGTGGTCATAAAGGTGCTGGATCACGTTCTGGATACAAGAGTAAAGTCGGTTTTGAAGGTGGTCAAATGCCTTTACAACGTCGTTTACCTAAGGTGGGCTTTAATCCTATTAACCGTACAGAATATGTTAGTGTTAATTTAGATGCATTGCAAGCTCTTGCAGAAAAGTATAATTTAACCGCTATCGATTTTGATACATTCAGAGAGCATGGTTTAGCCTCAAAGAATGATTTAGTTAAGATCTTAGGTAGAGGTGAAGTTAAATCCAAATTGGATGTTAAAGCACATGCATTCTCAGCTTCTGCGCAAAAAGCAATTGAAGCAGTTGGTGGTGCTATAGCTAAATTATAATTATTCATGAAAAAGTTTTTTTCAACGCTTTCCAACATCTGGAAAATTGAAGACTTAAGAGCTCGAATTTTATTCACGCTCTTATGTCTTTTAATTTATAGAATAGGTTCATTCATTGTTCTTCCGGGTGTTGATTCTGCATCTCTTGATGATGCTCAAGCAAAAGAAGGTTTACTAGGGTTGTTGAATATGTTTGCTGGAGGGTCTTTCTCTAGAGCATCTATATTTGCACTTGGCGTTATGCCTTATATTTCTGCATCTATCGTGGTGCAGTTATTAGGTATCGCTGTTCCTTATTTCCAAAAACTTCAAAAGGAAGGTGAAAGCGGACGTAAAAAGATTAATCAGGTGACTCGTTACCTGACAATCATTATCACTGCTCTACAAGCAATTGGTTATGTTCGTTCTCAAATTAGTCCTGATGCTCGTTTGCTTTCAGAACCAATGTTTAGCATAACTTCAATGTTTATCCTTACCGCAGGAACTATGTTCGTAATGTGGTTAGGTGAAAAAATTACTGATAAAGGTATTGGAAATGGTATTTCCATGATTATCATGGTGGGTATTATCGCTCAGTTACCTTTTGGTATTCTATCTGAATTCAATTCTAGAATGGGTGCTCAAGGTGGTTTAATTTCTTTCATTGTAGAGATTGTAGCTTTGTTTTTAGTGGTCATGTTTACCATTTTGATTGTTCAAGGTGTTCGTAAGATTCCTGTTCAGTACGCTAAAAAGATTGTTGGTGCTAAGCAGTATGGTGGTGTTCGTCAGTATATTCCTTTAAAGGTGAATGCAGCGGGTGTTATGCCAATCATTTTTGCTCAAGCGATTATGTTTATACCAACAACCATTAGTTCATTTTTCCCATCTGCGCAATCTTCATTCCTTACTGCATTTAGTGATTATACTTCATTGACGTATAATCTTACTTTTGCATTTATGATCATTGCCTTTACTTTCTTCTATACAGCCATTACCGTTAATCCGGTTCAAATGTCTGATGATATGAAGAAAAATGGTGGATTTGTACCTGGCGTAAAACCTGGTAAAACTACTGGTGACTATATCGATGCTGTAATTTCAAAAATTACTTTGCCAGGATCTATATTTTTAGCTATTATTGCTATCATGCCTTCAATTGCAATTATTTTAGGTATCAATAGTCAGTTCGCTAATTTTTATGGCGGTACATCTTTGCTAATTCTTGTAGGTGTTGTATTAGATACTTTACAACAAGTAGAAAGTCATTTATTAATGCGTCATTATGATGGCTTAATGAAGACTGGTAGGGTTAAAGGTCGTACTCCGGTTTCAGCTGGAGCGTCTGGAATATAAAATAGATGTCTAAGGTTTTTTACAAGTCTTTAGAGGATATAGAAAAAATTAGAGAAAGTTCTCTGCTAGTTTCTAAAACTCTTGCCGAAGTTGCAAAAAACATCGGAGAAGGTGTAAAGACTATTCATCTAAATAAGATCGCTGAAGAATTTATTCGTGATCATGGTGGAGTGCCAGCATTCTTAAATTATCATGGTTTTCCATATTCACTTTGTATCTCTCTTAATGATCAAGTGGTTCATGGTTTTCCAAGTGAATACCAAATAAAAGATGGAGATATTGTCTCTGTTGATTGTGGAGTTATTCTAAATGATTTTTTTGGAGATTCAGCTTATACTTTTCCAATTGGAAATGTTAATGCTGATACCTTAAAACTTTTAGAAGTTACTAAGGAATGTCTGAAACTTGGTATTGAAAAGGCAGTTGTTGGTATGAGAGTGGGTGATGTGGGATATGCCGTTCAAGAGCATGCTGAAAAGAATGGCTTCGGTGTAGTGAAAGAACTTGTTGGTCACGGTGTTGGTGTTAAACTCCATGAAAAACCTGAGGTTCCTAATTATGGTAAACGTGGTTCAGGAATAAAATTGGAAGAGGGGATGGTGATTGCCATAGAACCAATGATTAATGCTGGTAAAGCTGGTGTTAAATTTTGGGAAGATGGATGGACTGTTAGTACAATAGACCAAAAATTATCTGCTCATTATGAGCATACAGTGGCAATTAAGAAGGGTAAAGCCGATGTTCTTTCAACATTTGAATACATAGAACAAGTTTTACAACAAAAAGATTAAATATTAAATTTTTTTATTTAATTTTGCATCCCTGATAGGATGGGCTTGAGAATGAAAAATACAGCTTTATCTCATAATTTATTCGGAGAGAGCGATATTTTCGACACTTGTTTATGTTAAATCAGGAGAAATTTAAATAATATATGGCCAAACAGGCTTCAATAGAACAAGACGGAATTATTAGAGAGGCATTGTCTAATGCAATGTTTCGTGTTGAATTAGAAAATGGACACGAAATTATCGCGCACATTTCTGGAAAAATGAGGATGCACTACATCAAAATTCTTCCAGGAGATAAAGTGAAATTGGAAATGTCGCCTTATGATTTGAGTAAAGGCAGAATAACATACAGATATAAATAGGATAAAGATGAAAGTAAGAGCATCCATCAAAAAACGTAGTGCTGACTGTAAAGTAATCCGTCGTAAGGGAGTACTTTATGTGATCAACAAAAAGAACCCAAAGTATAAACAACGTCAGGGATAATAAATTGACAAGAAGGATTGATGTCTGATCTAATTTCACGCATTTAATCATTCATTCAATCATTAAATATAAATATGGCAAGGATAGCAGGTATTGATTTACCAAAAAACAAAAGAGGAGAGATCGGACTTACTTACATTTTCGGTATCGGAAAGGCAACCGCACAAAGGATCCTTAATGATGCTGGTATTGATGTGAATATTAAAGTTCAAGATTGGACTGATGATCAGTTAGCAGCAATTCGTGGTTTCATTAATGATGAAATCAAAGTTGAAGGTGCTTTACGTTCTGAAGTACAATTGAACATCAAACGTTTAATGGACATCGGTTGCTACCGTGGTCTGCGTCACCGTAAGGGACTTCCAGTTCGTGGTCAACGTACTAAGAATAACTCTCGTACTCGTAAAGGTAAGCGTAAGACTGTTGCTAATAAGAAAAAGGCAACTAAATAAGATATGAGATAATAGACTTGAGATATGAGAGTATGTCAAGTCTATTTCTTTATTAATTAACAGATTAAGCGGATATGATTTTAAGATTCTATGGAATCTAAATCATGACTAAAACAAGAAATTGATATGAGTAGAGGGCATGTGTTTCACATCTCAAGTCTCATATCTAAAATCTCTAAAAATGGCTAAAACTAAAAAAGTTACCAAAAAGCGTATTGTAATTGTTGAACCAATTGGTGAAGCACACATTAATGCTACATTTAACAACATCATTATTACTTTAACTAATCTTCAAGGTCAGACTATCTCATGGTCTTCTGCAGGTAAGATGGGTTTCAAAGGTTCTAAGAAAAACACTCCATATGCTGCTGGTCAGGCTGCTGGTGATTGTGCAAAAGTTGCTCATGATCTTGGTCTTCGTAAAGTTCAAGTTTACGTTAAAGGTCCAGGTTCTGGTCGTGAGTCTGCTATCCGTACTTTGCAAACTGCTGGTATTGAGGTAACTACAATTCAGGATATTACCCCGCTACCACATAATGGTTGCCGTCCTCCAAAGAGAAGAAGAGTTTAATACATATAATTAATAATCATTTTTAAAGCTAAGATTCTCCCGACATGGTTGGGATGATACTTTAAAAAACACACAACAATGGCTAGATACACAGGACCCAAGTCCAAAATCGCCCGTAGATTCAGAGAACCAATTTTTGGTCCTGATAAGGCATTAGAAAGAAAAAATTATCCTCCAGGGATGCACGGTACCTCAAGAAAAAGAGGTAAGCAATCAGAATTTGCTGTGCAGTTAATGGAGAAGCAAAAAGTTAAATATACCTATGGTGTATTAGAACGTTATTTCGAGAACCTTTTCCACAAAGCTTCTGCAAAAGAAGGTATTACTGGAGAGAACTTATTAAAGTTTCTTGAAGCTCGTTTAGATAATACTGTTTACCGTTTAGGTATTGCTCCAACCCGTTCAGCTGCTCGTCAGCTTGTAGGTCACAAGCATATTACTGTGAATGGTGAAATTGTAAACATCGCTTCTTATTCTTTACGTGCTGGTGATGTTATCGCTGTGCGTGAACGTTCAAAAAGCCTTGAAGCTGTAGCTCATTCAGTTGCTGCTAGAACAATCAATAAATTTAGTTGGTTAGAGTGGGATGCAAATACCTTAACTGGTAAATTCCTTAACCTACCAAGTCGCGAAGAAATTCCTGAAAACATCAAGGAAAATCTAATCGTCGAGTTGTACTCTAAATAAGATATGAGATTTGAGATATGAGATTTCTATACCGGAATCTCATATCTAGTTTCATAAATATTAGCCTGAAAAGGTTAGAGATAGGGCGGGGAGATATGGGTTTAGCTCATTTCTCATTTCTCAAATCTCATATCCATAAACAATAAACAAATTTGATAAATGGCAATTTTAGCATTTCAGAAACCTGATAAAGTTATCATGCAGAAATCTACGGATTTCGACGGTACATTTGAATTCAGACCATTAGAGCCTGGTTTTGGTGTAACTATTGGTAATGCTTTACGCAGAATACTTTTATCTTCCTTGGAAGGTTTTGCAATAACTTCTGTACGTTTTTCAGGAGTTTCTCACGAATTCTCAACAATTAAAGGTGTTGTTGAAGACGTAACTGAAATCATTCTTAGCTTGAAGCAAGTGCGTTTCAAAAAGACTGGTGATTCTGGTGATAGCGAAAAGATTTTCGTAATTATCACTGGTCAAGATCAGTTTAAAGCTGGTGATATTTCCAAGTTCTCAAATAACTTTGAAGTTCTTAATTCGGATCTTGTGATCTGTAATATGGAGTCTTCAGTTACTTTAGAGATCGAATTAACTGTTAACAAGGGTAGAGGTTATGTTGCCGCTGAAGAAAATAAAAGCGTTGACTCACCACTAGGTGTTATTGCAATCGATTCTATCTACACTCCAATCAAGAATGTTAAGTATTCTATTGAGAACTTCCGTGTAGAGCAAAAGACCGATTATGAGAAGCTTGTTCTTGATATTTCAACTGATGGATCGATTCATCCTGAAGATGCTTTGAAAGAAGCAGCTAAGATTTTGATTCACCACTTCATGTTATTCTCTGATGAGAACATCATGCTTGAGTCTCAGGCTAAAGAAGAAACTAAAGAAGTTGATGAGGAAATCTTACACATGCGTAAAATCCTTAAAATGGAATTAGTTGATCTTGATCTTTCTGTGCGTGCATTAAACTGCTTAAAAGCAGCAGATATCCGTTCATTAGCTGATCTTGTTTCTTATGATGTAGCTGATATGTTGAAATTCAGAAACTTTGGTAAGAAATCTTTAACAGAAATCCAAGACTTAGTAAAATCTAAAGGTTTATCTTTCGGTATGAACCTTTCAAAATTTAAATTAGACGAAGAATAAATAAGCGAAATGCATAATTCCCGATCCCGAAAGGTTGATCGACGGTATGCACGTGCACAATCAAACAAACAATGAGACACGGTAAAAAAGTAAACCATTTAAGTCGTACAGATAGCCATCGCCGAGCGATGCTTGCTAACATGGCTTCTTCGCTTATCCTACACAAGCGCATCACTACTACACTTGCTAAAGCAAAAGCTTTACGTGTGTATGTAGAACCAATCATTACAAAATCTAAAGACGATACTACTCACTCTCGTCGTACAGTATTCAGTTACTTACAAAATAAAGAAGTAGTAACTATTTTGTTCCGCGAGGTTGCTGCTAAAGTTGCTAATCGTCCAGGTGGTTATACCCGTATTATTAAAATGGGAAATCGTTTAGGTGATAACGCTTCTATGGCTTTAATTGAACTTGTAGATTATAACGAAATTTACACTTCTGGAGATGCAGTTGCTGAAAAGAAATCAACTCGTCGTCGTGGTTCAAAAGCTAAAAAAGCTGATGATACTCCTGCTGTAGCTGCTAAAGCTGCTCCAAAAGCAGAAAAAGAAGAAGTAGTTGAAGTAGTTGAAGAAGTTCAAGCTGAGGAAACTCCAGCTGAGGAAACTGCTACTGCAGAAGCTCCAGCTGAAGAAACTCAAGCTGAAGACTCTACTGAAGAAGAGAAAAAAGGAGAATAATTTCTCTAAATTTTATTCAAAAGACCTGCTCATTGAGCAGGTCTTTTTTGTTTTAATATTATTTATAAAATCTTGCCTTAGGCTTATTTGAAATTCAATAGGTAAATCGTTATCTGCCTTTTTGTTTTATGTTCTTTGCTGGACATAAGAGCCCAATCAAATACATTACTGCCATCCTGTCATTTTGCTAAAGAGCTTTATAGCTATAATAATAGGCAAAATACTGTCATTTATGGTCAAGACTTAATTGGCACAAGGCTTGATAATTAGATTTTAGTAATAATATTAAATTAAGAAGGATTAAAATATGGCAAAGATAATTGGTATCGACTTAGGAACTACAAATTCATGCGTATCAGTAATGGAGGGTAATGAGCCTGTAGTTATTCCAAACAGCGAAGGTAAAAGAACTACCCCTTCAATTGTTGCTTTTGTTGATAATGGAGAGCGTAAGGTAGGAGATCCGGCAAAACGTCAGGCAATCACCAACCCAACAAAAACCATTTCTTCAATCAAGCGCTTCATGGGAAATAGCTTTGGTGAGGTTACAAACGAAATGGCTCGTGTTCCATACACAGTGGTTAAGGGTGATAATAATACTCCGCGTGTTAAAATAGATGATCGTTTATATACTCCTCAGGAGATTTCTGCCATGGTTTTGCAGAAAATGAAGAAAACTGCAGAAGATTTCTTAGGTCATGAAGTTAATGAAGCAGTAATTACTGTTCCTGCCTATTTTAATGATGCTCAGCGTCAAGCAACAAAAGAGGCTGGTGAAATTGCTGGACTAAAAGTTTCTCGTATTATCAATGAGCCTACAGCCGCAGCGCTTGCTTACGGTTTAGATAAAGCTCACAAGGATATGAAAATTGTAGTGTTCGACTGTGGTGGTGGTACGCATGATGTTTCTGTTCTTGAGTTAGGTGATGGCGTTTTTGAAGTAAAATCTACTGATGGTGATACACACCTTGGTGGTGATGACTTTGATGCTGTAATTATCGACTGGATGGCAGATGAGTTTAAGAGCGATGAAGGCATAGATCTTCGTAAAGATCCAATGGCACTTCAGCGTTTAAAAGAAGCTGCTGAAAAGGCTAAGATTGAGTTGTCTAGTACTGCTCAAACAGAAATTAACCTTCCTTATATCTCTGCTGGCGATGGGATGCCAAAGCACTTAGTAAAGACTTTAACCCGTGCTAAATTTGAACAATTAGCTGATAGTTTAATCAAACGAACTATTGAGCCTTGTAAAAAAGCATTGAAAAATGCTGGTTTAAGCACTTCTGATATCGATGAAATCATTTTAGTTGGTGGTTCAACTCGTATTCCTGCTATCCAAGATGCTGTAAAGGCTTTCTTTGGTAAAGAGCCTTCAAAAGGTGTAAACCCTGATGAAGTTGTGGCAATTGGTGCTGCAATTCAAGGTGGTGTTTTAACCGGTGAGGTTAAAGATGTATTATTACTTGACGTTACTCCACTTTCTTTAGGTATTGAAACTATGGGTGGTGTAATGACTAAACTAATTGAAGCCAATACAACTATTCCATCTAAGAAATCTGAAGTGTTCTCAACAGCCTCTGATAATCAGCCATCTGTAGAGATTCATATTTTGCAAGGTGAGCGCCCAATGGCAAATCAAAACAGAACAATCGGTCGTTTCCACTTAGATGGTATTCCACCTTCACCACGTGGTATTCCGCAGATTGAAGTAACTTTTGATATTGATGCAAACGGTATCCTACACGTAGCAGCAAAAGATAAAGCAACTAATAAAGAGCAAAAGATTCGTATTGAGGCCTCTTCTGGACTTACAGATGAAGAAATCAAGAAGATGAAAGATGAAGCTGAAGCGAATGCTGAAGCAGATAAAGCAGCACGCGAAGAGGTTGAAAAACTAAACGCAGCAGATGCTCTGATTTTCTCTACTGAAAAGCAATTAAAAGAGTATGGCGATAAATTAGCCGACGATAAGAAAGCTCCAATTGAAGAAGGTTTGAAAAAACTGAAAGATGCACATGCTGCAAAAGATTTCGCTGCAATAGAGACTGCTCAGGAAGCACTTCAAGCTGCATGGAACGTTGCTTCAGAAGATATGTACAAAGCGTCTCAGGAAGCCGGACAGGCTACAGGAGCTGCTGATGCAGGTCAACAAGCTGCAGCTGATGATACAGTTACTGATGTTGATTTTGAAGAAGTAAAAGAAGACGATAAGAAATAAGTCTTAAATTGATAAATAAAAACCCCATTCTTTTCGGAGAATGGGGTTTTTTATTGGGTTAATTAGAAAATAAACCCTTCTTTTAATTATTGATCAACAAAAAAGCCTCAGATTATCATTCAATAATCTGAGGCTTTCTTTTATTATTATAAAAATCTACCAGAGTTTAGAAGGGTAAACGCCTTCTGAAACCAGTTTATCGATATTTTCTTGCACAAATGGCTTATCCTCAGAATAGGTCACGCCAAACCACTGGTTTTGAGTGGGAATTACTTTGAAAGATGCCTGTTTGTTTTTTATGAGTTTTTCAGCAACCAGCGGAATGAAAAATTCTGATTTAGGATTTTCCTTATTCGCCAATGCAAACTCTTTGAATAAGTCGGCCGAATAATCAAATATTTTTGGCGTAAAACCCCAGAAATTCATAGAAACACGTGTATTCTCATTCAATGGGAATTCTTTTTCATTTTCCTCAAATACAATAGTCTTTTCCCCATCTGTACCAGCCTTGAAAAATACTTTCGTACGCTCCTGAATTTCAGTTAAATTACCATCGCCATCTACTTCACAAACTCCTCTAGACACTGAACCATGCTCAGAAAGTGTTTTATCTATTTGATAACCTATCATAGAGAACTCTTGATCATTCACCTCATTAGTAAGGAAGTCGGCCATTTTTTGATAAGACTCACGGCCATAAAAATCATCCGCATTAATTACGCAAAAAGGCTCCTTTACCGCATCGCGTGCAGCTAATACCGCATGTGCTGTGCCCCAAGGTTTTGCTCTTTCAATCTCAATATCTATCCCGAAAGGTTTTAAATCAAATGTTTGAAATACATAATCGGTTTCAATTTTCCCATTTAGCTTTGGCTCAAAAATACCCTTGAAGTTTTCAGCAAATTCTTCTTTAATCACAAAGATAACTTTACCAAAACCTGCTTTTATAGCATCATAAATTGAATATTCGATGATTGTTTCACCATTAGGACCAAATCCATCGGTTTGTTTCATACTGCCATATCGGCTGGCCATTCCTGCTGCCAGGATTACTAAAGTTGGTTTCATTATATCTTATTTTGAATTAAATATTTTTGTTCTATCTGGATTTCTAATGGTTTAATATTTATTTTAAATATTTTCTTGATTTTATCTTTAAAATCAAGCTCTATTCCGCAATTCTTGTTCCAATTTCTATTCAAATTCCACAAATTAATACAATTTGAATCTGATTTTGTTTTTATTTATTTTAAAAATATTAAATATCTAATAAATTAATTTATTTAATATTAAAAATAAAAATATTCTATTTATTTAAATTTAGCCTATCGTTATTTATTTTTTACAAATTTCTCAAGCCAATTGTCCATCTCCCACATGCTGTGTAAAATTGATTCTTTTGCTCGGTATGAATGTGCTTCAAATGGAAGTAATACCAATCGGCTAATTGCTCCATGTCCTTTTAAAGCGGCATAAAGTCGCTCACTTTGGATTGGGAATGTTCCTGAATTATTATCTGCTTGTCCGTGAATCAGCAATAAAGGGGTCTTAATTTTATTAGCATAGTTGAAAGGCGACATTTTATTATAAACTGATTGTGCCTGCCAAAATGTGCGCTCCTCCGATTGAAATCCGAAAGGGGTTAGACTACGATTATAGGCTCCACTTCTGGCGATGCCTGCCGCAAAAAGATCAGTATGCGCTAATAAATTTGCTGTCATGAATGCTCCATAAGAATGGCCTCCAATGGCAATACGTTTTCTATCTGCTACACCCATTTCTACTAAATGATTAATGGCGGCTTCTGCATTATACCTTATTTGTTCGATAAAAGTATCATTAGGCTCTGATAAACTTTCCCCAATAACAGGCATATCGGCATTGTCTAAAATGGCATAACCACGGCTTACCCAATAAACGGGTGAACCGGGACTTAAACTCATAAACTTAAATGGAGAGCCTTTTACTTGTCCGGCCGCTTCCATTGTTTTAAATTCACGGGGGTAGGCCCACATTAAAACTGGTAGGGCTTGGTCGCCGACCTTAAAGTTTGCCGGTAAATAAAGTGTTGCCCCCAAGTTGATACCATCTAAACGTGTGTATGAAATTTGCTTCTTCTGAACTCCTTTAAGCTCAGGGTATGGATTGGAGAAATTTGTAATTTGGGTATAACTAGAATCTTTTAAGTTTAACCTGTAATAGTTTTTTACGGTATCTGCAGCTTCCCGACTATTGATACTGAATTTACTATTATTAAAATAAATTGGACGTTCGTAATATGGAGCTGCTGATCTGAAAATGGTATCTCTGACTTTCGTTTTGATATTGAATTTCAAAATAAATGGCCGCTCACCTTCTGGAGATGCACCATCACTTATGCTGAAAATTGCCAAATTATCGGGGTCACTAATTCGTTTTAGCGGATTAAATTCAGTCAATAATACATTTCTATTGTACTCGTTTTTCGTGCTTAATAATTGTCCGGGATCCTTATAGCCATCTTCAAAATAACGGTCGAATAGATTTACCCTGAAATTCTCATCGCTAGGTTTAATAAAAACTCTTCTTTCTGCTCTTGTTTTCCACCATCGCTCGGTAAGGATTGCCAATTTGTCGTCACCCCAATTAATGGAATAAAAACGGAAATAACATTCCGCTAATTTTAATGGATTTTGGTTAAATGGTGCATTCTGGGTATAAATTATATCTCGAACGCTTGCCTGTTGCGCTGGGTTGCCATTATCCATGGCCTCTACCCAAAATAATGTTGCTGCCTTGTCTGTGCGCCATCCAAACTCCCTCGGCCCTTTTGGTACTGCATCAAATCCGGCAGGGATATTTTCCGATGAGGGCGCATCAAATAGTTTCTTTATTAGCTTCCCCTTTTTATCGTAAATAGATGTGCTATAAGCGAACAGACTAATTGGAACTGTATAGGAATAAGGTGACTTAATATCTGCTAGGAGCAGGTATTCTCCATCAGGGGAATAATCCATTGAACGGATGATTTGAGACTCTAAGAAATTAAGACTCTCACCTTCTAAATTGATTATTTTCAGTTGTGATGTTAGAAAATGCTCAAACATTTTTTCATCACCAGCATTTTTTAAGAGATCTTGATAGGTTCTAGATGGGCTTGATTTTCCAGTGTTTTCCTGAATAATTGGTCCCGAAGCAATTTTTTCTGTTTCTATCAGTTTTTTTGAATTTTTAATTACACATTGCGCTAAAATAGCCTTCCCATCTGGTCGCCATATAAAACTTTTCGCATAAATGCCGTTGATATAATCTTCTCCCAATCGTTTCGCTTCTTGTGTTTTTAAATCTGCAATCCATAATTCAATTCCTTTGGAAGAAGTATGAGCAAAGGCAATTTTAGTCTCATCTGGCGACCATGTTAAATTGGAAAGCTTGAGTTCATCGGGCAAACCGCTAAAATTAAATTCAGTAGCATCACTTGTTGATTTTAGTGTAATTGCTGAGTAAAACGCTGCTCTACTTGGCCCATTAGTGATGGGATTAATTCGTAATCCCGCAAGTCCGTACTCCATTTGAGAAAGTTCATCAATACTCGGGAGTCCGGAAGGTTTTAATAATAGCATCCATTCTCCATCAGAGCTTATTTTAACATCCTGACTAGCAGGTGCTTCCAATAAATTTATCAATGATTGTGGTGGCTTTTGATACGAATTATTTTCTTGAGCTAGGACTGACGTAGTGCAGATTAAACTTGAGATTAAGAATGGAATAGAGCGTTTAAACATGCTATTTTGTGGTAAATTAAACAGAATTTAAAATTTATCTGACAAAAATTAGGGCGCTACCTTACAAGGTAACACCCATTTGTATAATTTATAATATCTTGTTAATACGTGTAAAATTTTAAAAATTTACACGTATTAATTATTTCACTGATCTAAAATCTTGATCAACTTTAATTGTTAATAACGATTCATAAATCAATCTGATAACATTATCAACATCTTCTTTATGAATCATTTCAACGGTTGTGTGCATGTAACGCAATGGTAATGAAATCAATGCAGAAACAACCCCGTCATTTGAATAGGCAAAAGCATCTGTATCGGTACCAGTTGATCTAGAAGAAGCCTGACGCTGAAAAGGAATATTGTTAGCCTCTGCAGCTTTTATGAGCAGTCTGTTCAAATTTGTTTGCACTGCTGGGGCATAAGAAACTACGGGACCTTTACCGCAAGCTAAATCACCTTGAGTGATTTTGCTAATCATTGGTGTTTGAGTATCATGCGTCACATCTGTTACAATGGCAATATTTGGTTTAATTCGGTGGGCAATCATTTCAGCGCCTCTCAAACCAATTTCTTCTTGCACTGAATTAACGATGTATAGTCCGAAAGGTAGTTTTTTCTTGTTTTCTGATAAAAGACGTGCTACTTCAGCAATCATAAATCCGCCAGCACGATTATCTAATGCTCTTCCCACATAGTATCGATCATTTAGTACCATAAATTCATCCTCATAGGTAATTACACAACCTACATGAATTCCTAGTTTTTCAACTTCTTCGCTGCTTGTACAACCGCAATCAAGGAAAATATTCTTCATTGATGGCGCTTCTTCTTTCTCACCACTACGTGTATGAATTGCAGGCCATCCAAAAACAGCTTTAACAATACCTTTATCGGTGTGGATATTTACACGCTTTGAAGGAGCAATTTGGTGATCAGAGCCACCATTTCTTATCACATAAATGAGTCCGTCTTTGGTGATATAATTCACAAACCAAGAAATTTCATCGGCATGAGCTTCAATTACTACTTTAAATTTAGCTTTCGGATTAATTACAGCCACTGCAGTGCCATAATTATCTACCATATGTTCATCGGTATAAGGTTTGATATAATCGAGCCATAAACGCTGACCTTCCCATTCAAATCCTGTAGGTGAGGCGTTGTTGATGTATTTTTCAAAAAATGCCAATGATTTTTTAGTAACCACCGGAACATGCTTTTTCTCTTTATTTTTAGCCATTTTCTTATTTATTTTTTAATATTTTCTCCATAATCACGAAATCGATACCATCTTTTTGGAAATCATGTTCAGTTTCACGAAAGCCAAATTTACTATAAAAAGCTGATGCATTTTTTCGTGCATTGCACCAAATACGCTCAAAACCTTCATTGGCGCATATTTCAAGTAAATAATTTAATAATTCGCTGCCAAAGCCTTTACCTTGGAATGCTTCGACAGTAGCAAATTTTCGAAATTGTATTGAATTCTCACTTTTAAAATAGGACAATACACTTATTAGTTTATTATCATCAAATAAACCCAAATGCGTGCCATCATCATCCTCAGCGAGTCTGATTTTTTCTAGTGGCTGTCCGGGGTATAAAACATCGCGGCGTATGCGCCAGGTTAATTCTTGACTTATTTGTTCGATATGCGCCATGTCAAAAATTAAAGAGGAATATTACCATGCTTTTTTCTAGGATTGTTTACCACCTTATTTTCTAGCATTTTAAAGGCTTTAATTAGCTTTTTTCTAGTTTGGGATGGCTCAATAACCTCATCTATAAATCCTCTTTCGGCAGCTCTGTATGGATTGGCAAAAATATCGGAGTATTCCTTTTCTTTCTCAATCCAGCGTGCATTTGGATCATCCGCTGCAGCGATATCTTTCTTGAAAATAATCTCTGCAGCACCTTTAGCACCCATCACCGCAATTTCAGCTGTTGGCCAAGCATAGTTCATGTCGGCACCAATATGCTTTGAATTCATCACATCGTAAGCGCCACCATAGGCCTTTCTGGTAATTACAGTAATGCGTGGTACAGTAGCCTCGCAAAAGGCATACAATAATTTTGCACCATTGGTTATGATGGCATTCCATTCTTGATCTGTGCCAGGTAAAAATCCAGGAACATCTTCTAAAACGAGTAGAGGAATGTTGAAGCTATCGCAAAAGCGGACAAAGCGTGCTCCTTTTATGGAAGAGTTTATATCCAACACGCCTGCTAAAAATGCAGGTTGATTAGCTACAACGCCGATGCTCCTTCCTGCAAGTCGGGCGAAGCCTACCACAATATTTTCAGCGAAATCTTTGTGGACTTCTAAAAAAGAGTCGTCATCCACAATTTCTGAAATTACTTCACGAATATCATAAGGTTGTGAATTGTTCTCAGGAATGATATCGTTCAATTTTAGTCTTTCCTCATTAGAAGACTCGTAAGCTAATGCTGGTGTGCTTTCCTCACAATTTTGAGGCATGTAGCTGAGTAATTTTTTAATGTGATTTATGGCATCAATCTCATTGCTACAAGCAAAATGAGTAACTCCCGATTTTGTGGAGTGTGTAGATGCACCACCAAGTTCTTCGGAGCTTACAATTTCGTGGGTTACTGTTTTCACCACATTGGGGCCTGTGACAAACATGTAGGAGGTATTTTCGACCATGAGCACAAAATCTGTGATGGCTGGAGAATAAACCGCTCCACCAGCACAGGGTCCCATAATTGCGGAAAGTTGTGGCACTACCCCCGAAGCCATGGTGTTTTTGTAAAATATATCGGCATAGCCACCCAAAGAAACTACACCCTCTTGAATTCGTGCACCACCAGAATCATTTAATCCGATCACAGGAGCTCCATTTTTTAAGGCAAGATCCATGATTTTGCAGATTTTTTCGGCATGTGTTTCAGAAAGTGAACCTCCAAAAACAGTAAAATCTTGCGAAAAAACATAGACTAATCGTCCATTAATAGTGCCATAGCCAGTTACCACCCCATCTCCAGGATAGCGCTCTTTCTCCATGCCAAAATCGGTTGAACGATGCATAACCAACATGCCAATTTCTTCAAATGAGCCCTCATCCAACAAAAAGTGAAGGCGCTCTCTTGCTGTTAGTTTCCCTTTTTGATGCTGATTATCAATTCTGGATTTCCCACCACCTTGAAGGGCTTCTTCTTGCTTCTGTCTTAAAACATCTATTTTATTGTCCAAAATATGTCGTTTTTATTGCCTTGTTTGAGATGTGAAATTACTAAAAAATGATTAAAGACCGACTAATTACAACTGCTTTTACATTGTTTACATTGGCGTGAAAATTGAAAGAATAGCAGGGTAATTGGATGAACAATCTCTAGATTTCTATAAGGCTTCTTGATTAATATTCTTAATTTGCTCAAAAAACAATAAAATGAGTTTTAGGTTCATAATTTTTGTGGGATTTTTGCTCGGTTCATTACAAGTTTTTGGTCAGAGAGAGCGTGATGAGCGAGCAATGATTACAAACTTCAAGGGACTTCAGTTTAAGGCAGCTGATTCATCCTTTTATATAAATTTTCGTTTCAGGATGCAAAACCGCTTGGGAGCAAGTACAATTTCTGGAACCAATTTAAATTTCAATGAATACGATGCACGTGTACGTCGATTGAGAATGCGTGTAGATGGATTTATCATGAATCCAAAATTAACATATAGCGTACAACTAGCGTTTACACGTGGTGATCAGGATGTAGATAATACTGGGATTGCAAATATTGTACGTGATGCGGTTATCTTTTATCATTTTACTCCTAAGTTTTATATTGGTTTCGGTCAGAATAAGCTACCTGGGAATAGGCAACGTGTAAATTCATCGGGGCAATTGCAATTTGCTGATCGTTCTATTGTGAATGGAGCTATGACAATTGATCGTGATTTCGGATTAAAAGCATATTATCATGATAAAATTGGCGCAATGGACTATCACTTAAAAGGTGCCATTTCAACTGGAGAGGGTAGAAGTGTTAATTCAACAGATGATGGATTAGCCTATACCGGGAGGGTAGAGTTATTGCCTTTGGGTACATTTACTGGTGATGGAGATTATTCGGAAGGCGATTTAGAACGTGAACCTAAACCAAAAATCTCAATAGCGGCAGGTTATAGCATGAATAAAAAAACAAATCGCTCAGGTGGTCAGTTGGGTAAAGAGCTTTATGGTTCAGTAGATATGGCTACATGGATGTTTGATGCGATTGGAAAATACAAAGGCTGGGCATATTCAGTCGAGTACTTAAAGAGGCATGTTGGTAATCCATTAACTTACAATGATTTAGGTAGTTTAAGATATGCTTTTACTGGTGATGGCATAAATCATCAGTTTTCTTATGTTTTCCCTAGTAATTTGGAACTTGCCATGCGTTATTCCCGATTGAGTCCTTCAGCTAAATTGGCTGCTTATGAATCTCAGAAGAATATTTTTGAGCTTGGATCAACTAAATATTTCAATAAACATCGGGTTAAATTGCAGTTAAATGTGAATTACATGGCTGTTGATAGAAATTATGCTTTATCGCATACGGGAAATCACTGGGGTGTATTGACTCAGTTTGAATTGGGTATTTAATTTTTGGAATTTAACCTTAAAAAGGAACTTCAGCTTCCGATTTTTCCGATTTTTGGCATTAAATAGCTAAAAAAAACGTATTTTTGCAAATATTATCAATTTGAGGTCTTCAAATTGAATCTATAAATGAAGAAGGAATTAGCGAGAGTACTGTTCAGTTTTATTTTTTTATTCATCTTCTCTGTGAAGATGCTAATCTCAATCGCACCCCTAATTGCAGTACACCTAGATAGTAAAATCATGAATTCAGTGATTATGCAGCTGGAGATTGAAACAAATACTTCAAAGGGGGCTGATCAAGCCAAAGATTCATTAAACAAGGGCGAATTCTTAAGTGGTATTTATAAATTTAATTTTGATGAGCCACTTCAAATAATGTTTCCAACAAAATATATTACTTTACAGGACCTTAACATTGAAGTATTCTATCCTAGAATTCCTAGTCCGCCACCAAACTGCTAATTCTTAGCCTTTCAAATCACCACATTTTCATAAGTTAAAAAGACGAGCTTGTTTGAACAAGCTTCACTGTTTTTTTATGCTTTGATTATGATTTAATGGCTTGCCTTCATAAGCATGCCATTCTATTTTTTTAAAATAAACAAATCAAACAAAATTTTAATATGTCTAATAACTCAAGTGAAAACACCTTTTTTGATATTTCTAAGTATTTTAACAGCGCTAATTTAAAAAAGGATCTTCCTTCAAGTATCGTTGTATTTCTAGTTGCTTTGCCTTTATGTTTGGGCATTGCCTTGGCATCAGGTGCTCCACTTTTTGCTGGTGTTTTAACTGGCATTATTGGTGGTATTGTTGTTTCAGCTATTAGTGGTTCGCAATTAAGTGTTAGCGGACCAGCAGCGGGTTTAACGGTAATTGTGTTTGGTGCTATTACTTCTTTAGGATCTTACGAAACGTTTTTATTGGCAGTTGTTCTTGCAGGGGTTTTGCAAATTATCTTCGGGTTTTTAAAAGCCGGAATTATTGCAAATTATTTTCCTTCATCGGTTATTGAAGGTATGCTTGCAGCAATAGGTATTATATTGATTTTGAAGCAGTTGCCTCATGCTGTAGGTTTTGATTCAGACTTCGAAGGCGATGAGAGTTTTTTCCAAGCAGATCATGAAAATACCTTTACTGCTCTTGCAGCCGCCTCAAATATGATTAGTTATGGTGCGGTAATTATTAGTGTTTTATCACTTTTTATCATGATTTATTGGCCGAAGATTAAAAAAATGAGTGCAATACCTGCGCCAGTTCTTGTTGTTGCTTTAGGGATTATTCTAACCATTTTGTTTCAAAATTCGAGTCTTGCATTAAGTCAGGCTCAATTAGTAAATATTCCAGTAGTAAATTCATTTTCTGAGTTTACCCGACTTTTCTCATTTCCTGATTTTTCACAAATAAGTAATCAGGCGGTGTGGACTGTTGCCTTTACCATTGCTATTGTGGCGAGTATTGAAACTCTTTTGAGTATAGAGGCAGTAGATAAAATAGACACACTAAAACGTGTTTCGCCAACAAATAGAGAGTTATTGGCTCAGGGTGTTGGGAATATGACTAGCGGCATGCTAGGTGGTTTACCAATGACCTCCGTGATTGTTAGATCATCAGTGAACGTAAATTCGGGCGGTCGTACCAAAATGAGTGCTATTTATCATGGTTTTTGGTTGCTTTTATCCTTGCTTTTTATTCCTTTTTTATTGAATAAAATACCTTTGGCATGTTTGGCAGCTATTCTTTTGGTAACTGGATATAAACTCGCAAATATTTCTTTGTTTAAGAAAATGTGGCGAAATGGAAAGGATCAATTTATTCCTTTTGTAGTTACGGTAATTGCCATTGTTTTTACTGATTTGCTCAAAGGTGTAGCTATTGGTATGCTTGTAGGGGTGTTTTATATTTTAAGGACTAATTTACGCAATCCTTATTTTTTCAAGTTTGAAGAGAATGATGGTAAAAAAGTGATTCGTATTAAGCTTGCTCAGGAAGTATCCTTTCTAAATAAAGCGGCAATTCAATACACCTTAACAAATTTACCTTCAGAGTCGGATATTATTATTGATGGAACAGATTCGATGTACATTGATCGTGATGTTTTAGAAATTATTCATAATTTTAAACACAATGCCTTTTCTAAAGGTACTATTGTGCAAATTGTTAATATTCGTGATAATTATGAAGTCCCAAGGTTAAAAGAATTGGTTTATAAATCGGGAAAAAATAATTAAAATGACAGCTAAAAAAACAAATAATTCAAGCATTTCTAATATGTCGGAAGAGAATAGTGAAAAACAAAAGCGTGCTTATGAGGAATTACTTCAAGGCAATCGTGATTGGGTAAAAAAGGAAACAGAAAAGGATCCTGATTATTTTAATAAATTGGCTGCAGGGCAGGAACCTGATGTACTTTGGATAGGATGTTCAGACAGTAGGGTGCCGGCAAATGAGGTAACCAATACTAAACCTGGTCAGGTGTTTGTACACCGTAATATTGCCAATGTTTGTGTTCACTCAGATATGAATATGCTGAGTGTATTAGATTATGCAGTTAATGTGTTGAAGGTGAAGCATGTAATTGTTTCGGGGCATTATGGCTGTGGAGGTATTGCAGCAGCTCTAAGTAATAAACAATTTGGCTTGATCGATAATTGGCTTCGTCATATAAAAGATGTTTATCGCTTGCATAGCAATGAACTCGACCGAATTATGGATGATACTTTGAAGGTTAATCGCTTAGTTGAATTGAATGTAATTGAACAGGTTTATAATTTATGTAAAACTACAATTGTTCAAAACGCTTGGCGCGAACGTGAAGATTTAGAGATCCATGGTTGGGTGATTGATTTGAAATCCGGACTAGTAAAGGATTTACAAGTAACGGCAAAATCAAGTCAAAATCTTGGGGAAATATTTAAGCTCGACGAATCGAAAGTGAGCTAAAGAAAAAAGAGCTAAATCGTGAGATTTAGCTCTTTTTTTTGTCAGTTATCAGTTTTCGGTTATCAGTTATCAGTTGACAGTTATCAGGCTGGCGACATTAGTTATCGGTGGCTGAGGTTCTCGAAGCCAGGGGTATAGTTGGTTAGGTGGTTAGTTTTAGATGGTTATACATGCGACATCAGCTACCCGGTGGCTGAGGTACTCGAAGCCAGGTACTCGAAGCCAGGTACTCGAAGCCTTTAATTTTGTTTGCAACAAGCCTCTCTGCAATCACATCAATCAAAAAAAATCACAGTTCAGACAATATTAGTTGACAGTTATCTGTTATCAGTTGTCTGTTATCAGTTATCAGGCTGGCGTGAACAAAGTTTTTTATTCCCATTGGTTAAACTAACAATAGCGTTCTCAGATGTCGCTTGTCTGACAACTGACAACGGTTAACTGTCAACTAATCTTCCAGATGTCGCTTGTCTGACAACTGACAACGGTTAACTGTCAACCAATCTTCCAGATGTCGCTTGTCTGACAACTGACAACGGTTAACTGACGCCCTCCCTTACTCTTTCTCCAAAAACGGATATCTATAATCTTTCGGTGGGTCAAAAGTTTCCTTAATTGTTCTAGGTGAAACCCATCTTAACAGATTAATCATGGAGCCCGCCTTGTCATTGGTTCCTGAACCTCTAGCTCCTCCAAATGGCTGCTGACCAACAACTGCACCAGTACATTTATCATTGATGTAAAAGTTTCCAGCCGAATTTCTCAAGGCTTGTGTAGCAGTTGCTAGAGCGTAACGATCTTGTGCTAAAACCGCCCCAGTTAAGGCGTAAATAGAGGTATTGTCTATAATTTCGAGTGTTTTTTCGAAATCTTTATCCTCGTAAACAAAAATTGTTAGTACCGGACCGAACAATTCTTCACACATGGTTACATAATTTGGATCTTTTGTGAGTATGATTGTTGGTTCAATAAAGTATCCTTTTGATTTATCATAATTACCACCAGAAAGAATTTCAACGTTTTTATCGCTTTTTGCACGATCTATAAATCCGCTAAGCTTATCAAAGGATTTTTCATCAATTACTGCATTTACAAAATTACCGAAATCTTCAGTAGGCCCCATTTTAAGGGTAGCAAGATCACGAAGTAATAATTGTTTGATTGCAGGCCAAACGGATGCTGCAATGTACACTCTCGATGCGGCAGAACATTTTTGTCCCTGATATTCGAATGCACCACGTAAAATGGCAGTGCTTGAAGCTTCAACATCAGCTGAGCCGTGGACTAAAATAAAGTCTTTACCTCCAGTTTCTCCAACAATGCGTGGATATGTTTTGTACTTATGAATATTATTACCAATGGTCTTCCAAATATCTTGGAAAACTGATGTAGAACCTGTAAAATGAATTCCAGCAAAGTCGGGGTGATTGAAAATAACCTCACCTGCATCAGGACCTGAAACATAAACTAGGTTGATAACGCCATCTGGTAAACCTGCTTCACGGAAAATTTCCATTAAAACATTTGCCGAATAAATTTGAGTATTTGACGGTTTCCAAACCACAACATTACCCATCATAGCCGCTGAAGTAGGTAAATTACCTGCAATTGCAGTAAAGTTAAATGGGGTTAAAGCAAATACAAAGCCTTCAAGTGCTCTTTGTTCCAATCTGTTCCAGCTTCCTCGTGGTGATACCGGAGGTTGTTGCTGGTATATTTCAGTCATGTATTTCACATTGAAACGCAAGAAATCAATCAGCTCACATGCTGCATCAATTTCTGCTTGAAAAGCATTTTTCGACTGCCCCAACATGGTAGCTGCATTCAGTTTATAACGATAAGGACCTGCGATTAAATCAGCAGCTTTTAAGAAAATAGCAGCACGCTGCTCCCAAGCTAAATTTTCCCAAGCACTCTTCGCCTTTAAAGCTGCATTTATAGCTTCAGAAACGTGTTCTTTGGTCCCCTGACTATAAGTACCCAACAAATGCTGGTGATCGTGGGGTGGGTAAATATTGACTTTTTTATCAGTTCTAATCTCTTTACCATCGATATACATGGGTATGTCGATTGTCTTAGAACGGGCATCAGCAAGTGCTTCTTTTAATAAAGCTCTTTCTTTACTTCCTGGTCCATAATTTAAAATTGTCTCATTAACAGGCTGAGGTACGTTGAAAAATCCTTTTAGCATAATTGGTATTCTTAGTTAGTGCAAAGATAAGGCTTTGATCGAAATGTTAGGCTGAAATAAGCCAAAATATAACGAAAACAAGCTGATTTTATAAAAGCATCAATTTATTTTGTTTTCTAAAAATGAATATTATTTAATATTTTAGATATTATTTTTATTTTAAATTAATTATCGTAAATTTCTAAGCCTTTTGCAGGTTCCCAATCTGATTGTGGTTCATAATAATTCCACAATAATTTTGAGAGCTTACGAATGAGTTGATAACCTTCATTGTCTGTAGTCCAGCTTTCATCTTTCTGATTCTTAGTAGCAATACAGAACACATAATCGCCATGAGAGGCATTCACAAGTACTACTTCTGAGCGAGAACGATTTACTGCACCTTGCTTAGATGCGGCCTGAACATAAGGTGGAATTTGTGAAAGTGCCTCTCCATCCCAATAAATGCGAATCAAATTTCTGTACATGCGTTCGCTTGCTGCGGGACTAATTGCCAGCCCATCTCGGATTTTTTTTATGAGAAGAGCCATTTCTTTCGGACTCGTTTGTCCCCAGCCATAACGTTTTTGAAAAGCTTCTCTTCCTGGAGTTCTTGAGTTGATGCGAATATTTTCAAAGCCATTGTCGGAAAGCCATTTATTGATATTTGCCCCGCCAACCAGTTTTTGTAACCAAAGACTTCCTGTATTGTCGCTTGTGGTGATACTAAGCATTTGAACCTTGCTTAATTGTACCTTTTCACCATCTTTAAAGGAACCAAGAATGTCTTCACCGGCGTAAAGTAGGCTATCCCGATAGATTAGATTTTGATGATAGCTCAATTCTTTTTTCTCGATTTTATCGAAAACTCCAATCATGATTGGGACTTTAATCATGCTGGCAGTGGGGAAAATTGTATCGGCATTTATTTCTGCAAATTTACCTGTTTTTAAGTTTTGGACGTATATTCCTACATCGCCATTAAAACCTTCGACGAGTTTTTGCAGTTTTAATGTTAGTTTTTTGTCGTTTTTAGTTTGTGCAAAAGCACTAAAAACAAGTAGAAAAATAATGCTCAGGAGGCTAAGTGACTTTCTTATCATGATGATTAATTTAATTATTCAAACATCAATAAATATAAGCTTGAAATCAAATATGTATTTTTGTAAAAATTTTAATAAATGAAACTAGTCCGATTGCTCTTATTTCCATTCTCAATTCTTTATGGTTTTGGGGTCATGCTTCGGAATTTGGCTTATGATTTCGGATTATTTAAGTCGATTAAATTTAAAATACCCGTAATTTCTGTTGGAAACCTTGCCGTAGGGGGATCTGGTAAAAGTCCCATGACTGAGTACCTCATTAATCTTCTAAAGTGGGATTTCACCTTAGCAATGGTAAGTAGGGGATATGGCAGGAAAACAAGTGGTTTTCGTTTTGTTGATGAGTGCGATGATGTTAGTTTGGTTGGCGATGAACCACTACAAATCAAGAAAAAATTTGAAGGTATTAGTGTTGTAGTATGTGAAAAACGGGTGGACGCTATTGAACAAATAGAATGGGAAAATGACGTTGTAATTCTAGATGATGCATTCCAGCATCGCGCAGTAAAGCCAGGATTAAGTATTTTATTGTTTGAATTTTCATCTTTCCAATCCAGTCAGTTTTTGTTGCCAGCAGGTAATTTGAGGGAGCCAATGTCGCAAAAGAAAAGAGCCGATATTGTGGTGATCACTAAAAGTCCTAAAACTATTGATGAATCGCAAAAGCAGCTGATAGCAGGTAAATTAGATCTTAATCCTAATCAAGCTTTATTTTTTTCATTTTTAAAATATGGTAATTTGAAATCTGTTTATGAAGAGCACCTTTCAAGGCCATTGAGCTCTTTAAATAGTTCATTTAACATTATTTTATTATCAGGCATAGCCAATCCGAAACCTCTGCTAGAAATGTTAGAGGGCTATGAATCTAAGCTAATTCATCACGAGTATTCTGATCATCATAATTTTACTGATAAAAATATTGCTAAACTTGTACGCGAATATGTTCAGCTTGAAACCGGTAATAACATAATTATTACCACTGAAAAGGATGCACAACGTTTAAACTCTAAACAGTTTAATGAACAGCTTAAAGGTATTCCTATCTTTTATCTACCTATTGAGGCGGATTTTGAAGAGCCTGAAAAAACTTCGTTCAATAATTTAATTATAAACTATGCAACAGAATCTGCAGTCGACAGTAGACTATATTAAGCGTAAAATTGATGGTTTTGAGCCGGAAATTGGAATAATTTTAGGGACCGGTTTAGGAGGACTTGTAGAAGATATTGAAATACACCATCAATTAATGTATTCTAATATCCCAAACTTCCCTATTTCTACCCTTGAGTTTCATTCGGGGAAATTAATATTTGGAATTCTTGGCGGCAAGAAAGTTGTTGCTATGCAAGGGCGTTTACATTATTATGAAGGCTATGACATGAAGCAAATAACCTTTCCGGTTCGGGTAATGAAGCTGCTAGGAATTATAAAATTGTTTGTCTCAAATGCGAGTGGTGCATTAAATCCAGCATTTAAAAAGGGTGATTTAATGATCATCGAAGATCATATTAATATGCAGACAGACAATCCTTTACGTGGTCGAAATGATGATGATCTTGGTCCCCGTTTTCCGGATATGAGTGAGCCATACAATAAAGAGCTAATTGTACGTGCTTTAGATATCGCCAAGAAAAATAATATTACTTGCCATACTGGTGTTTATGTTTCAGTAAATGGTCCAAATCTCGAAACTAGAGCAGAATATCGCTTTTTACGAAATATTGGTGCTGATGCCGTGGGAATGAGTACAGTACCTGAGGTAATTGTTGCAAATCATATGTCATTGCCTGTTTTTGCTATTTCTGTGCTTACTGATGAAGGCTTTCCAGAAACATTAACAGTAGTGTCATTGGATGAAATAATTAAAACAGCACAAGAGGCAGAACCGAAAATGACCAAGATTTTAAAAGATCTTATTCTCGAAATGGAATGATTAAACGCTTAATTTTTATATTTTTTTTACTGAATTATCTCATTGTTAATGAGGGTTTTGCGCAAAGGACAATCCGTGCTGGGGGTGAAGGTATAGGTTCTGTAATGAACAGAGGTGGTGGAAGTGGTGCTCAAAACAGTGAGGAAATGCAACAAGACTCAATTATTTATACTTCTAAATATATTAGGTACACCAATCTTAAGATTTTAAAAGAAGGTACTCAAACCCGCCCAATAGATACTACGGTAAATAACTTTCAAAATTATAGTCCCATTTACAAGTTTGATAAGCCCACTATTGGTTTGGGAAGTGCTGGTATTGCCTACCGAGAAATGCTTTTTAATCCGAGCAAAGTAATTGGTTTTGATGCCGGATTCCATTCTCTTGATGCCTATAAACTTACTCAGGATTCTATTAAATTTTTTAGAGCAAAAACACCGTTCACAGAACTTTATTATGTAAATGGCAGAATTCAAGAACAAACATTTAAAGTTATTCATACACAAAATGTGAAGCCTAATTTAAATGTAGGTGCTATGTATAATCGTTTAACTGCTGAGGGGTTTTATGTCAATCAAAAGGCCGACCATCTCAATGCGGCTTTATTTGCTTGGTATGAATCGCCAAATAAAAGGTATAATATTGTAAGTGATGTTATTTTTAATACCATCAAAGCTGGCGAAAATGGCTCAACTACGAATGATTCTTTATTTAGGGATGATCCAATTGATAAAATAGCGGTTCCTGTTCGTTTAAAGGCACTTGGGGCGAATCGGCCGATGCAAACATGGCGTCAAACCCAATTTTTCTTTAAACAATTTTATTATATCGGTAGGATGGATAGCATTCCTGATACAGAAGCTTCTGCTAAAATATTGCCTACGCAGCGCTTTTCTCATGCTCTGACCTATTCCAAAGATCGCTACAAATTTTACCGAAATGAGGAAGATGTTTATGGAGCATTCCCAACCTTGCCTTCCCAATCATTTACTGAAACCAATGATTCTACCAAAGTCTCGAACCTTAGAAATGAGTTTAACTATAGTTTTTACCTTAGGGGAAGGGCATTGAGCTTTATTAAAAATGAGTTGAAATTGGACCTAGGACTTCAAAACGATATTTATCGTTATGAGCAGCTTGCTTACAAAGAAAATTTCACGAATACCAGTCTGAAGGCTGCTCTCGCTTACCGTTTTAGTGATAAGGTGATTTTAGAAGCAGATTTAAATCAGGTAGCGCAAGGTAAACATGCTGGAGATTTTTTATATGAAGCTAATTCTAGTTTCTTGTTAAGTAAATCTGTTGGAAGGATAATTTTAGGGGCCTACCTGCAAAATAAGTCGCCCGAACAAATGTTTGAACGTGTTAATTATCAGTATCATAGTTGGGATAGAAACTTTGATCGTTCAAAAATCACTAACCTTTCTTTCCTGTACGAAAATCCTAAATATAAATTTATTGCCAAAGCTGAATATTTCTTTGTAAATAACTATTTATACTTTAAAGAAACATCTAGTGCTAAGCAAATATCACCAGAGCAAAGTGGAACTAATATTAATTTGATTAAGATCACTCTTGCCAAAGACTTTAAAATGGGAAGGTTTAATCTTAATAATTATCTAGTGTATCAAAAGACTGATTTTCAGGATATTTTACGAACTCCAGAGATTTATTCTTACAATAGCTTTTTTTACGCAACTAAATTTTTTAAGGTATTAACCACAAATATTGGCTTTGATCTACGCTTTAACACACCATTTAAGGCACCTGCTTATGCAATTAATGTGGGACAGTTTTATAATGACAATGCAGCCTTAGAATATTCAACCTATCCCGTAGTAGATCTTTTTATTCGTGCTACTCTTAAGCGTGCAAATTTGTTTTTGAAGTACGACTATGTGAATCAAGGTATGTTATCTAGGGGATATTATACCGTTAGGGGATATCCTATGCAAGATAAATTATTGAAATTTGGCGTTAGTTGGAAATTTTATAATTAAGGGGATAAGGAGCAAGGAACAAAGAGCAAGGACTAAGGACAAAATTTAGCAACAAAATAATTTAATCTTTTTTAATTTTATTGGCTTCGAGAACCTTGCTTCGAGAACCTCAGCCACCGGTAATCTTACAAAGTTTACTGTTAACAATATCCAGTTGACGTATGTCTGATAACTGCCAACTGATAACTGTCAACTAATATCACGTTTTCTGCTTCTTCTTCTTTGCTGCTGGAAATAACACATTGTTGAGTATGAGTCGGTAGCCTGGCGAATTAGGATGCAGGTTTAAATCTGTTGGTGGATCGCCAACGATATGCTGATAATCTTCTGGATCATGACCACCGTAGAAAGTCCATTGGCCTTGGCCCAATTCACCATGAATATATCTCCCTTCGCCACTTGTTTTAGTTTCACCCATCACTAATACATTAGGTTTGATCACATTTCGTCTAAATGCCGTTGTCTGACCCATAAATCCTTTAATCACCTTGTCGTGGTTTTGCGTGAGCATAGCTGGTACAATATCCCATTTTGCAGAAAAATCGAAAAGTGTGAAAAAGTCGTTTGTTCTATTTAGAGATTGAGATCTAGTGGGGGTAGCATCAATTGTAGAAAACTCATTACTTCCCGGATTTAGGTCGAGATTGAAATTTTGGAAGGCAAAAGTTTGATTAAAATCAAGTTTAGATTGGGCATTAGCATCGGCAGGATCGCCGTCAAATACCCGATCAATAATATCTACACCATTAGCCGCTAAAGCAATGTCAATGGTTTCTGGTCCCGAACACATAGCAAACATAAAGCCACCACCCGCACAGAAACTTCGGATATTTCGTGCTACTTCAAGTTTCATTTCAGAAACTTTCTTGAAACCATTTCTTTTTGCTGTAGCTTCTTGTAGCTTCACATCTTCCAAATACCAGCTTGCATTTCTAAAGGCAGTCCAAAAGCGATTGTACTGACCTGTAAAATCCTCATGATGGAGGTGTAGCCAATCATATTTAGGCAATGTGCCTTTTAGAACCTCATCGTCATAAATAATGTCGTAGGGTATTTCGGCATAACTGAGGACCATGGTTACGGCATCATCCCAAGGCAATTTGTTTTTTGGAGAATAAACGGCAATTTTTGGTGCCTTTTCGAGTTTTACGATATCCATGTTAACTGATGAGTCAGTAATCTCATTTAAAATAAGATTTACTTTGCCATCGCTTAACACTTCATAAGAAATACCACGAATTTTACATTCACTTTCCATTGTTTGTGAATATTTGACCAAAAAACTCCCGCCTCTATAATTTAAGAGCCAATCGGTTTCTGTTCCATTTTTTAATGCCCAGTACGTAATTCCGTAGGCTTTTAAATGATTTTTTTGTTCTTCATCCATCGGAATTAGAATGGAGGCAGCATTACAAATGGAAAGAAAAAGGGAAAAAAGCAGTGTCAAGCAGACTTTTTGCATGATTTTATATTTGTTTAGGCCTTATTAAAGGTATAAAAAGAAGAAGATATTTATAGAATTTTAGCAATTGATCTAAATAATTAACTTTGTTGTTTATTATAAGAATTGAATTATGAGTAAAGCAATTATAAAAACTGAAAAAGGTGACATGACCGTGCAATTTTATGATAAAGATGCGCCTAATACAGTGGCAAATTTTTTGAAATTAGCAAAGCAAGGATATTATGATGGTGTGACCTTCCATCGAGTGATTAGTGATTTTGTTATTCAGGGAGGAGATCCTACGGGTACAGGCGCTGGCGGACCGGGTTATAGTATTGACTGTGAGCTTAGTGGCGAAAATCAATTCCATGATAGAGGCGTTCTTTCTATGGCACACGCAGGAAGAAATACTGGCGGTTCGCAGTTTTTTATCTGCCATAGCCGTACAAATACTGCTCACCTTGATCGTAATCATACTTGTTTCGGTAAGGTAATTGAAAATGTTGATGTGGTAGATGATATCCGTCAGGGTGATAAAATATTGGGAATAGAAATAATTGAAGAATAGAGGTTAGATTTGAGATGTGAGATATGAGTATTATTACTTTCTAAAAATCTCACATCTCACATCTCATTTCTCAAATCTAAAAAAAATATGAATTTAAGAGGACTAGTTTCCGTTTCGGGTAAACCGGGTTTATTCAAATTGATTGGCCAAAACAAATCTGGCTTTATCTTAGAAACACTAGATGAACTAAAGAATAAAATTGTGGTCAACATGAGTACTGCAAAGATGGCCTCTTTAGAAGATATTACTGTTTTTGGTGATACTAATGATCTAAAGTTGAGCGATATTTTTTCTAAAATGAAGGACGTTAAGAGCATTCCTGATCCAAAATCTGCGGATGGTAAGGCTTTGCGTTCTTTCTTCTTAGAAGTTGCTCCAGATCATGATCAAGAGCGTGTTTACGCATCAGATATGAAAAAGATTATTAGCTGGTTTAATACGATAAAGGACATGCCTTTATTTGAAGAGGCAGCACCTGAGCCTATTTCTGAAGGTGCAGTAGCTAGTGGGAATGTAACAAAGAAGCCTGAGCCAGTGGCTAAAGAAAAGCCTAGAGCTACAAAAGCTGCAGGTAAAAGTGCTACAAGACTTGCACCAAAAGTCTAAATAATATCAATAATATTGATAGGGCAGAAACTTATTTATTTTCTGCCCTATTTTTTTGTGTTAAAAAAAGTAGATAATTGCAGCACCTAATGCAAGGCCTATTAATACAAAAATCCAAAAATTCTTCTTTTCATTACTTGGATTTATGTACTTGAAAAGATATTTTCTCTTATAATCCGACATATAGTTTTTAATCGTGGTGATAAGGCTCTCCCTTCAAAATGGTGTAAGCACGATATAATTGTTCGGCGAAGAACAAGCGAATCATTTGATGTGAGAAAGTCATTTGTGATAGGGATATTTTATCATTGCCTCTCGCATACACTTCATCACTAAATCCGTAAGGACCCCCAATAATGAAAACTAAGTGCTGTTGACCGCCAACCATTTTCTTATTTAAATATACTGAAAATTTTTTTGATGTGAATTCTGCCCCGTTTTCGTCAAGTAAAATAACGTAGTCGGTACTTTGGATGTTTTTAAAAAGCAATTCAGCTTCTTTGTTTTTTTGCTGATCCCTTGATAAACTTTTTGTGTTTTTCAATTCCGGAATTTCCAAAATCCGAAATGGGATATAATGTTTAAGGCGTTTTAGATAAATATCAATACCCTCTAATAAGTACTTATCTTCTGTTTTGCCAATAGTTAGAAGGGTAATCTTCATTATTTCAATATCGTTACTGAACCTGCTTTTTGAATATTATTGCCATTTAAATCAATTGCATTAATTAAATAGTAATAGGTACCAACTGGCAGAGGTTTACCATTAAAAGTTCCATCCCAATGATTATTAATATCATCTGAGAAAAATAAAGGTACACCATAACGATTAAATATTTGAATTTTATAGCTAAAAACAGTTAATAGACTTACCGAAAATACATCGTTAATACCATCATTATTTGGGGTAAAGGTATTTGGGATAAGCATTGGATAGCCATCAGAAATCCTATTAATTCCTTTGCTAATAGAACTGGTACAAGTAGAGTTTTTAAATGCAGTAAGTGTTACTATGAAATTTTCATTTGTAAGATACTTATGTATTGGGTTCATCTCTGTTGAGGTACTCCCGTCTCCAAAATCCCATAAAAATGAGTCTGCATCTTTGCATTCATTAAAGAATTGAACTTCGAATGGAGCAATTAAATTGAATGGCATTTGAGGATCTGTCCTGAATTCAGCAATTGGTTTCGTATATATTGCTTCAACATTAACGTTTACCGTAGGACTTACGCAGGTTCCTCTACTAATGCTTAGGCTATATGTCCCGGCTACCAGGGGATTATTTGCTGGGATTTCTGGTTCCCTTAAATTTGAAGTAAAACCATTAGGGCCAGTCCATTGATAAATTGCATCATCTTGGTGAGGAGTGCTGAGTTTTATAAATGCTATTTCACATAATTCTGGTTTAATAATGGTAATTACCGGAATTGTAGGGCTGATAGTAACTTTAATATCTTGACTAAAGATGTTGCTGCAACCTGAACTACCAATCGCTTCTAGCTTAATGGTTTTCGGACCTGGAGTGGAATAGGTGACTGTATTAATAAGATTATTACTGCCTGGTGCAATACTTGCGCCATCTCCAAAATCCCAACGTAAACTTGTGAAGTTGCTTGAACTATTTGTAAATGTAAAACTTTGAGTTGCGCTGCATAAATTATTGCTAGTTGTGATAAAAGATGCCTTTGGATTTTGACCGATAGGGGCAACAGTTACTGAACTTACATCTGAAGTACATCCGTTTTTAATTATTTTAAGATTATAAACGCCAGCTTTATTTGGATTGTCAATTAGGATATTTATTTCGTTTAAGGTGGATGTAAATCCATTTGGACCAGTCCATGAGTATGTAACATCAGTTTGCAAAGGCGTACTCAGGATGATGTTGTCTCCAGTACAATACTCTGATTTTAAACCATTTATTATTGGTAATTCTGGTTTTAAGTTTACGCTAATTGATTTATTTATACTTACAAAACAATCATTATTGTTAAATACTTGCAGACTAACCGTTTTGATTCCGGGACTTGAATAACTAACTGCTGGCGGATTTGTATCTGTTGATGTTGCTATACTTGCATCAGCACCAAAATTCCACAGTACTTTAGTATAAGACGTTGAATTATTGGTGAAAGTATAGCTTTGCGTGGATTCACATTGGTTTGAAATGCTATGGATAAAGTCGGCAATTGCTAATACTTCTATTGGGGGGACTGTTACCGATTTAATATCTGAAGTACAACCGTTTTTGCTTATTTTAAGACTATAAACCCCAACTTTATCTGGATTATCAATGAGAACACTTATTTCATTTAAAGTGGATGTAAATCCGTTTGGACCAGTCCATGAGTAAGTTACATCAGTTTGTAAAGGCGTACTTAGGACGATGTTATCTCCAATACAATAACCTGATTTTAAGCCATTTATTATTGGTGATTCTGGTTTTGTGTTTACCATCAATGATTTACTAATACTCACAAAACAATCATTAGTATTGAATACTTGCAGACTTACTGTTTTAATTCCGGGACTAGAATAACTAACGGCTGGTGGATTTGTATCTGTTGATGTTGCGATACTTGCATCAGGGCCGAAATTCCAAAGTAATTTGCTGTAACCCGTCGAATTATTAGTGAATGTATAGCTTTGTGTAGATTCACATAAGTTGTTTATAGTATTGCTAAAATCTGCAATTGGCAAGGCATCAATTGGGGGTATAGTTACTGATTTTATATCAGATACACAGCCATTTTTGCTTATACTTAATGAATAGGTGCCCACTTTATTTGGATCATCAATTAGAATATTGATTTCATTTAAATTTGATGTAAAACCATTCGGACCAGTCCAGGAATAAGTAGCATCTGTTTGAGAAGGCGTACTAAGAATAATATTTTCGCCGATGCAATAACTTGATTTTAAGCCATTTATTACAGGTATTTCTGGTTTTGGGTACACATAAAATGATTGCGTGATATTTGATGAACAATCTTTATCGTTAAATGCTCGGAGCAACACGGTTTTGTATCCGGGACTTGAGTAAGTGATTGGTGGAGGGTTGGGGTCTGTTGATGACGAGATACTTGCTCCCTCACCGAAATACCATTCTAATTTTTCATATTTTTCTGAACCGGTACTTGTGAAAATAAAATTTGGATTGTTTAAACATAGCTCTGTTGTTATTAAATTAATCTTTGCTACTGGTCCCTCAAATTCGCTAGTCCCTCCAAATTCAATTTTAAAGCCATTATTCCCAGTCGAGTAATTATCAACTAATAAGGCATAGGTATGGCCAGCTTTTAGGTCAACATATTTTAAATATCCATCTTGCCCGCCCAAGCCACATCCCGAAGTTTCAACGGTATCGGTTGAAGTTAAATTCATGCCTGTTTTATAATAAAGAGGTTCAGTTGGGCAGCCACTATTGCTTACACCATGTCCTGTTGCACATCTTAATAGGGTTTTATTACTGAAATCACCAGAGGGCCCCAAATCATACAATACCCAATCGATATCATCTGAATTGAAAATAGGGGTAATGTCCATTGTTAATGTCCCATCATTCGCCGCAACCCATTTATACCAAGCTGTATTTGATTCCCAACCTAAACATGAACCAAAAGATTCCATATTATCTAGTCCCGAACCTAAAACATTATGTTCAGTAAATGATCCTTTATCGCATAAAAATGATGCAGTTTCAAAGTCTTGACCTGCTAAAATTGGTGCAAAATAATTGTTGATACACAACTTGAATGTTCCAACATTTTTATCTGCCGCACTAACTCTAATGTAATATTCTTTGCCTATAACAAGTCCTCCTTTTTTGAAGGTTGATACAGAAGATCCTGGTAAGTATCCTCCAATTATTGTGCTGTATGCAAAGCTCGTACCTGTAACATCAATGGTATAAAGTGCAATATGTGGTTTCTTAAGTGTTCCTCCAGTGGTTCCGCCACCTGTATTATCTCCAGTTACGGTAATGTTTAAGTCCTTTGCTATAGCTGTAAATTTGAACCATACATCATTCCCAGACTCTGTTGTTGACCAATTGGCCGGTTTTTCGAATTTCTTTTCGTCTGTTGCCCCAATGTTTGAATAAGTACCCTCAGATGAGCATTTTGTTGGGTCTGTTAAAGTTATAGCCTTGTCAAAACTGTCGTTAACCGCTTGAGCCAACCCCGTCTTAAACCAGAAAAATGCAAGAAAAATAATTAACCTAAAACTTATTTTTTTAATCATCTTAATTGCAAATTTATAAAAATCTCCCGAAATAAATATCGGAAGACTTTAATTTATAGATGATTAGGAGATTGTAGGATTCTACTTATTAAGTACCCCTTTTCTTACTTGTGTTTTTAAGATTTCGCCATCAGGGTCGAGACTAGTTTTAACTTTAGTGAATGCAGCTACACCTTCAGAGCTCATATATCTGACTTTAGGATGCGGATCATTCATGCATTTAATAATTAGTTCAGCAATTTGTGCCGGCTTTTGGAATGCTTTTTCCTTTACTTCATCTGTAAAAGTTGCTCTATAACTCATATAGTTTTCAATTAGAGGTTTGTAATCATCATCTAATATTCCACCTGTACTATTGAAGTAATTGGTTAAGCTATTGCCAAATTCAGTAATTACCCCTCCTGGCTCAATTAAGGAAATGTGTATTCCGAAGTAGGGCTCTAAATAGGTGGCGAGACTTTCAGTAAGTCCCTCAAGCGCAAATTTAGCTGCACAATAGATCTCATTAACCGGCTGTCCAACCAAACCTCCCACAGAGGAGATATTAATGATATGGCCACTTTTCTGCTTCCTCATAAATGGTAAAACAGCCTTACTACATCTTATCGGACCATAAAAATTAACATCCATCACATGCTTAATCTCATCCATACTGGCTTGTTCCATTGTTCTAATAAATCCTGCGCCAGCATTGTTGATAAGAACATCAATTCTTCCATCACTTTCAATAATTTCTGAAATGCAATTTGCAATGCTTTGATCATCAAGCACATCAAGTTGTAAAATACTAAGATTGACCTTTCTTTTTTCAGCACTTTCTTTGAGTAGTGTGCTTTTTTCAAGCCTTCTCATTGTGGCATAAACCTTATGCCCTTGCTCGGCAAGCTGTATTGCAGTTTCTAGTCCGATACCCGTTGATGCCCCAGTAATAAGAATGATTTTTGACATGATGGAAATTTTAAATTAAATGTATAAAAGCCTTTAAATTAAAAAAGCTTAAAGCTAAATTATAAAAATCTCGCTTTAAGCTTTTAAAAAGATGTTATTTTAAATCTATTGATTCATTCGGATGATATTCAATGCACCACCAGCCTTGAACCACTCAATTTGTTGTTCATTATAAGTGTGGTTAACAGGGAATGTATCCAATGTTCCATCGATGTGATTTAGAACGATATTTAATGGCTTTCCTGGAGTGAAGTCATTTAAGCCTACGATATCGATAACATCATCTTCACGAATTTTGTCATAATCATTTGCATCTGCAAAAGTTAAGGCAAGCATACCTTGTTTTTTAAGGTTTGTTTCGTGAATACGAGCAAATGATTTCACAAGAATTGCACGCACACCAAGATGTCTTGGCTCCATTGCAGCATGCTCACGTGATGAACCTTCACCATAATTCTCATCTCCAACAACAATACTTCCTATACCTGCCGCTTTGTATGCACGAGCAGTAGCTGGAACTGCACCATATTCTCCAGTAAGCTGATTTTTAACAGTATCTGCTTTATCATTGAAGAAATTAGTAGCACCAATTAGCATATTATTAGAAATATTATCTAGGTGTCCTCTAAATTTCAACCACGGACCAGCCATAGAAATATGGTCAGTAGTACATTTTCCTTTTGCTTTGATTAAAAGTTTTAGGCCTTTAACATCAGTTCCTTCCCAAGCTTTGAAAGGATCAAGTAACTGAAGGCGTGATGATTTTTCATCAACTAGCACAGTAACTTTACTTCCATCTTCCGCTGGTGCCTGATATCCAGCATCTTCCACCGCAAATCCTTTTACAGGCATTTCTAGTCCCTGTGGTTCATCAAGCTTTACTTGTTCACCTGCAGAATTTGTAAGTGAATCAGTAAGTGGATTGAATGCTAAATCACCTGCAATGGTCATTGCTGTCACAATTTCTGGTGAAGCTACGAATGCATGTGTATTTGGGTTACCATCATTTCTCGATTTGAAGTTTCTATTGAATGAAGTGATGATTGAGTTTTTACGAGTAGGATCATCGCTATGACGAGCCCATTGCCCGATACATGGTCCGCAGGCATTTGCCAAAACCACTCCACCCATGCTTTCAAAAGTATTTAAGAAACCATCGCGTTCAACAGTATATCTAACTAATTCTGAACCAGGAGTAATGGTAAACTCAGCTTTAGAGACTAGTTTTTTATTTACTGCTTGTTCTGCAACAGATGCAGCTCTTGAAATATCTTCGTATGAAGAGTTTGTACATGAACCTATTAAACCTACTTCTAGTGTTTGTGGCCAACCATTTTCTTTAACAGCGGCAGCAAATTTTGAAATTGGCCATGCCATATCTGGAGTAAAAGGACCATTGATATGTGGTTCTAATGTAGAAAGGTCTATTTCAATAACTTGATCAAAGTAGTTATGCGGATTTGCATACACTTCATCATCACCTGTAAGATGTTCTTTAATTTGATCAGCTAGGCTTGCAATTTCTGCACGCTCAGTACCTTTTAAGTAGGTAGCAATTTTATCATCATACCCGAAAACTGAAGTAGTAGCTCCAATTTCAGCGCCCATATTACAAATTGTACCTTTTCCAGTTGCAGAAAGTGATCTAGCACCTTCTCCAAAATATTCAACAATTGCGCCAGTACCACCTTTTACAGTAAGTATGCCTGCAACTTTTAGGATAACATCTTTTGCCGATGCCCAACCAGATAATTTTCCAGTAAGTTTAACTCCGATAAGTTTAGGGAATTTAAGCTCCCAAGCTAAACCTGCCATCACGTCGCATGCATCTGCACCACCAACACCAATGGCAATCATTCCTAATCCACCTGCATTTGGAGTGTGAGAGTCAGTACCAATCATCATTCCACCTGGGAATGCATAATTTTCTAAAACTACCTGGTGAATAATACCTGCTCCTGGCTTCCAAAAACCAATACCATATTTATTTGATACGGAAGCAAGGAAATCATATACTTCTTTATTTTGAGTGTTGGCCGTTTCAAGATCTGAATCAGCTCCAACTTTCGCTTGTATTAAATGATCGCAATGTACAGTAGAAGGAACAGCAACTGTTGGTCTTCCTGCTTGCATGAATTGCAATAAAGCCATTTGGGCTGTTGCATCTTGCATTGCTACTCTGTCTGGTGCGAAATCTACATAAGTAACACCACGCTCATGAGCCTGAGTGGCATTACCTTCCCAAAGATGGGCGTATAAAATCTTCTCTGTTAATGTAAGTGGTTTACCAACTACCTTACGTGCAGCCTCAATACGAGGGCCGTAGTTGTTGTAAACTTTTTTGATCATGTCTAAATCAAATGCCATGTTATTTGCTTGATTTTAATTAATTCTAATTTAACTGCCAGCGAAGTTACGTAAAACGACCTGAAAAATGAAGAGGAATGCCTATTGAATCTGTAATAAATATGCTATTTGCCAAAAAAAGATTCGATTTTGTTAAAATATTTACCTAAACTGAGTGAAAAATATTTTATGTAATACGAAAATAGCCTTTCATGAATTTAAATTGGGCTTGATTTTATATTTTATGGAATCAAAATCCCTCATAAATTACTCCAGAACTTGGAGTTTCTTTCAGCTCAATCTTTTTTAACCCTAGTACTAATGGTTTGATTTTGTTCCAGAGCCAGATGGAAAGATTTTCGCTTGTTGGGTTTTCAAGTCCCGGGATTTCATTCAATAAATGATGATCTAATTGATCAATAATAGGTTTAATAGCCTTTTTTAGATCTCCATAATCAATAATCCATCCACTATGTTCCTCAGGTTGGCCTTCGATGTATACAGTTAGTAAATAGGTGTGCCCATGCATGTTGCCGCATTTATGTCCTTCAGGTACCTGGGGTAAAAAATGAGCTGAATCAAAAGAAAATTGTTTGTAAATAATCATGACGCAAAAATAATCTAAATGGAAAAGATAAAAATGATAGAGATCAGTTTTCTAAATTTTCTCATCCATAATTCATCTTATTTAAAATTTCATACTAAGCATCCCATAAATATTTCTGCCTGGTCTAGGTATACTAGCCCAGTCTAAATGCTCAAAATATGAAACATCAAATATGTTTTCAGCACCTGCCGAAAATTGAAGTTTATATTTTTGGATATTAAAGTTGTAAGTAGCTCTAAGATTTTGAATAGTATAGGCCTTTGATGCTCTTTCACCAAATTCTTCATTAATTCTGGTTTGTGCTAAGGCAAATTCGTTTTCAGCTTGAATAAAAAACATATTTCGGACAAATCGGAGACTAGTAATCGATTTTAGTGGAGGTATTAGTGGCAAAGGCTTTTTGTTATTATCATGAGCATAAATCCATTTTAGGGTATTATTAATTACTATATTCTTATCATTAAAAAAGTAGTTCAGATTGCTTTCTATACCGCTAATACTAGCAGATTTTATATTTTCATATCCTCTAACCCCATCAGCACCTATTGTCATCACACTTAATCCATCCATATTTTTTCCCATAATATAGTTTCGTAGATAAGTATTAAATCCACTCAATTTGAATGAAAAATTTCTCTCTGAAAAAAGCAGATTTAATTCGGTATTGAAAGCTTGCTCGTTACTTAAATTAGGCTTACCAATATAGTCGTGGTTATCCATTCTATTGAAAAGATAAAATCCATAACGTTCAGAACTTGTTGGTAATCTTTCGCTATATCCAATATTTCCGTATAAAGTAAATTGACTATTTAGGTATTTGGTATAGCCTACACTTATATTCTTCAACATACGCGTAGATGCTTTAGAAACATCGTAACCCAAAATAGCAAATTGATTAATTCCCATTTCTCCAGTTATTTTAGACTGAGCTACATCTAGTCTGACTTTAAGATCAATCCAATTGTTTTTGTTAATACTAAATCTATCATTTGCATATATTCCTGTTACGGTTTGATGATTCTCTGGCCATGTTAACATGTACATTGCAGCACTATTTTCTGGATACATTGTCATGTCTGCTTTAACTCTGTTGTGATAACTATCAATTTTTATGTTTAACTGATGCTTGTTTAGATTCTTAAGTTTTGCATCAATAAATACTCCCTGAGTATTACTTTCTCCTGGCATATCCATATGAATTGGTACAAGCGGACGATTAGTATCATCCATAGCGTGTTTAATACTATTTAGGTATGCTTTTGCCTCCAAACTCTGAATTAGTTTTTCGGGTGTGTTAATTTGGTATGTAAGTGCTGCAATTCTAGCTCTTGCATAGCCAACATCCATCGGGAGTGCTGGATAACCAATGTTCCAACCATCATCAACTAGCAAGTCGGCCTTGAGAGTACTTTTTGCATTAATTTTATATTTCCCTGAAATATTAGCATTAGTCTTTTCATACTGCGAAAAGGCTACTACCTGACCCAATCCATTTCTGTAATTGTCGGCTTTTCTGTATACCCCACTTCCCCTAATTCCCCATTTTTCAGAACTATATTCTAAAGTCATGGTATTTAATAATGACTTTGCGGCCGAATAGTATCCGCTTGAAACTGTTCCATTAAGGATTCTGTTAGAATTTAGTTCAGCTTCCGCAAGTTTTAGGTTAAGGGTTCCTCCAACAGAGGAACCCATAGCCATGCCATCTCCAGCATATTTAATGTCAATACTTTTCAGATTTACAGGTTCTGTATAAATCGTAACCGGATCCATCTTGTCTGTACATGCACCAAAAATTTTCATCCCATCAATCACCATATTTACCTGGCCACCACTAAATGCTCTTAAAGCGGGTTCCATTCCAATAGGCCCCCTTCTAATTAGGCTGATTCCTTCTATTTTGGAAAGTATATCCTCGGTATTAGCCAAACCAGATGATTGATAAAAGCCTGATGTTGGATGCTTGCTTTGTACTTGACTTTGTATATAAACTTCTTTTAAAATTAGCCGTTTATATATACTATCTTTTATCTCTTGTGCTACTAAAGAAGTGCTTAAAAGTATAAGAATATTGACTCCTAAAAATGCTTTAAATGAGCTTTTCATAAAATTAGAATAAGAGATCAAAAAATGTACTTACCGTCTTATTGTCTTTTTTAAGATCAAGGTGTATTCTCCAATCTCCAGTCATAGTGAAATTCACTTTTCCCTTATAACGGCCATTTTTGATGTGCACAGGGTTTACATTATTCGGTGAACCATGTCCCATGCTTGGCATTTCTGGCGTCATGGTAATTGTATAGCTATCGTCGCCAGGAAATGTCATCATATCTTGTCTACGGTTAACGCTTATCTCAAAATCATTTATGCCAACTTTAGGATTAGTAGGTAAAATATAGGCTATCGTTATTTTGCTGCCATCTGCTGCTGTGATAGTCTTTACTCGTTCTGGATTGGATTGCTTAACTGTTAATGGTAATTCTGCTAATCCATTTTTACTACTACCTTCTTTTTTTACCAATACTTTCATTTTCCATACTCCATTTGCTCCATTGCTAGGCATAGTGAACACTGCAGCACATGGAAATAAAGAATTAGTAGCATTGATACTTGCTGGATTCTCGAAAGGTGAAGAATGACTCATCTTCATCCCATTCATGTTCATGTCCATCATTGGCATAATTTGAACCTCTGCCGTGCTTATGGATTTATTGGATATAGAATCATAAAGAGCAATAAATAAATTCTGGTAACCTGTGCTAAGTTCTGTTTTGGACCATAATTCAACCTTTGCAGATGAACCTATAGCATATGATTCAGAAATTTTAATCAGTGAACTTTTCGGATCTTCAATCTCTAAATTATTGTCTTTTTTACAAGATGAAGTGATAATAAGTGCAATAGTGATAAAATAAAAATATATTTTTTTCATGATGTGTTTCTAATTGATAATTGTGGCCCAAAAGATCCGCAGTGCAAAATATATAGCAATAGCAGTCCCTAGCTTTTAGGCCTGGAAATTTTATAAAATTGTAATTGAGAAAAATCAGCAAAAATTGCTGAATAAGGAATTATGCCTTTACACAAGGGGGATGGAAAATGAATTCACTTAATGAAAGAGAATATAGGTCTTTCAAGTAATTAGGTAAAATCGTGATATCAGAGTATTGAATGATTTTAAAATCGAATGAATTACAAATAAAGACTGGAAGCTCTAAACGCTTTAACGAACCCGCAGCCTGTTCTTCACTTTTGTTTGCTTCATTCAGTTTCTTTTTGAGATAACATTTCCCCTTACAATTAAGTTGCGGTTTATCTTTATTCTCACAAAGTTCTTGGATAATATACTCGATGTTAATATTGTAATAAGCAATTAAACTTAGTTTGCTAAGACATTGAAAACCAAGGGCCAAAATCAAAAATAAACTAACCGTTCTGCTCATCTCTTAGAGGAAATCTCTATTATCTGGATGCAAAATTACGAAACTTAAAATTCAAAAAAATGATTTTAATCATTAAAATGCGCTATATATTCATTAAAGTCATTCTTTGAATGTATCAAATTTGTTGATTGTTTGTATGAAGAAATTGCTAAAGGAGTGTTTTGAAACTATATCCCTGCTTAGTTAATATTTCGAGAATGATAGGTAAACTTTTCTCAAGGCGCTCAAAAGCTTTTAAACTGTCATGAAAAACAATAATCGACCCATTTTTAACATTTTTCAAAACATTTTCTATGCATTTTTCGGCTGTTATTGATTGGTCAAAATCGCCACTCAAAACATCCCACATTACAATCTCTATTTCAGGATTTTGGATTTTTAATGCCTTAATTTGAGATTTTGTAATTCTACCATAAGGGGGTCTAAAAAGCCTTATACCTGTATGTAGTGTGCATTTTTGGATATTATCTAAATAATCATTATCTTTAGTATTCCATCCTTTAAGGTGGTTGTAGGTATGATTTCCCACGGCATGACCTGACTCAATAACATCCGAAAAAACCTCTGGATATTTATCGATGTTTTCTCCAATACAAAAAAAAGTAGCCTTTGCTTGAAACTTTTTAAGTGTATTTAATACAAATGGTGTAACAACTGGTATAGGTCCGTCGTCAAAAGTGAGAAAAATGATATTTTCTTCCCTGCTTTTATGCCAGGTTAATGTAGGATAAAACCACTGCAACCATAAAGGGGAATAGGATAAATACAAATGCTTAATAATTTATTACGAAGATAAATATGTTAGCTAATTAAATGGTAGTATTTTTACACGGATTTATAAATGAGTCAATTCTGTTAATTAATATATGAAACACATAAAACATCAGTGCTTTTTTAAATATGTTCTCCTTAGCTTTTTGGGAATATTTTTTTCTGCTATGTCATTATCAGCCCAGGAGCTTTTAACCTTAAAACGTGCCACTGAGCTTGTGATTGAGAATAATCTTCAAATTAAACAAGCTCAATTTACAGAGGCCATTTCTGAAGAAAATCTGCAGCAATCAAAATTAGCTCTACTTCCAACCTTAAATGCGAATACGGGTTTAAATTTCAATTTTGGTAGAAGTATTGACCCATTAACCAATCAGTTTGTTAATCAGGCAATCACCTCAACTAGTGGGAATTTATCATCCGGAACAGCTCTTTTTCAAGGATTTCAGAAAATTAACCAGATTTCTCAGAACAAATTGCAGCTAGATGCTGATAAGAGTAATACTCAAAAAATAAAGAATGATTTAGTTTTGAACGTTGTAACAAGCTATCTTTCTGTGCTTAATTCACAAGATATTTTAATCGCTGCACAGCAACAACTTGCTATTTCGAAACAACAATTAGATATTGAACAAAAGTTTTTTGATGTTGGGTCAAAAACTCTTGCCGATTTATCCCAAGCTAAATCTCAACTTGCTACTGCAGAGCTTAATGTTACCAATGCTCAAAATCAGGTTGATCTTGCTTTTTTAAATCTTGCGCAGCTATTGGAACTTGATCCATCTTCAGTTTTTGTTGTTGAAAAGCCGAAAATGGAAGATATGTCGAAGCTTAATTCTGCATATTCCGCATCAGATGTTTTTAAATCTGCTGCTTCTAGCTTCCCTGATATTCGTTTAGCTGAATTGAGAAGACAGGCTTCTGAAAAGGGAATTGATATCGCCAAAGGCAATTACTATCCTTCATTAAATCTGCAATCAGGTTTCGGAACTCGATATTCAAATGGTTCTTTTGGAAATAATGGGTTTAGTACTCAGATTAAAGATAACTTTAATCAATTTATCGGATTTGGCTTAAGTATTCCCATTTTTAATGGTATGGCAGCACGTTCATCCGTGAGAAGAGCAAAAATTAATTTCCAAAACTCTTTGGTAAATGAACAATTAGCAAAAAATAACCTTAATAAAGTTATCAATCAGGCTGTATATGATCTAAGAGCAGCCGAAAAACGCTATTATTCAACATTAACAGCCTTTGAATCATCGAAAGAAGCATTTAACGTGATTGAACAACGTTATTCGGTTGGTTTGGTAAACTCTTTGGATTATAATCAGGCTCAAACAAACTTAAATAAAGCACAATTCGACCAGATACAGGCACAATATGATTTTATTTTTAGAAGTAAAGTCATTGATTTTTATCTGGGTAACCCCTTAACATTTTAATTAAAACTCCTTTTTCCTTATAATCAAAACATGGCAAAGAAAAACAATACATTAAAATATGTGCTCATTGGAGCAGGAATACTTCTAGTAGTGGCAGTAGCCGGAAATAAACTCGGCTGGTTTGGTAAGAGTGAGGTAACTCAGGTTGCCGTTGAGAAAGCAGAGAAGCGCACAATTGTAGAAACGGTTTCAGCAAGCGGTAAAGTTCAACCAGAAATTGAAGTGAAGTTAAGTGCGGAAGTTTCAGGTGAAGTAGTTGAACTTCATGTTAAAGAGGGCGACGTAGTAAAAAAAGGTCAATTATTATGTAGGGTTCGTCCAGATGTTCTTCAGTCTGGCTTTGACCGTGCTGTAGCCTCTTTAAATAGTCAGAAGGCATCTTTAGCAAGCACTCAACAGCAACTAAAACAGGCGGAGGCTAATTTTGCCAATGTTTCAGCTAAATACAAGAGAAATCAAGAGCTTTTTGCTAAAAAAGTTTTATCGGCAGCAGAATTTGATGCGGTAAAGGCAGAATTTGAAAGTTCCAAAGCTAATTTGGAGTCGGTACGTCAAAATGTAGTGGCTTCTAAATTCGGAGTAGATCAATCTAATGCAGTAGTAAAAGAAGCTGGTGCTAATTTAGCCAAGACTTCAATTTTTGCGCCTGTTGATGGTGTCATTTCAAAACTTTCAATTGAATTGGGAGATCGTATTTTGGGAACTTCTCAAATGGCTGGGACTGAAATAATGAGAATTTCAAATCTTAGTTCAATGGAAGTTAGTGTGGATGTTAATGAGAGTGATATCAATCGCGTTTCTATCGGTGATTTAGCTGATATTGAGGTAGATGCATTTCAAAATCAAAAATTTAAAGGTGAAGTTACTGAAATTGCTAGCTCTTCAAGCATTGTGGGTACATCAACTGATCAGGTTACTAACTTTACCGTTAAGGTGCGTATTTTACCTGAATCATATGCTAAATTAGTACGTTCTGATTCAGCTAATCCATCTCCATTCCGTCCGGGATTGTCAGCAACAGTAGATATTCAAACAGAACAATATACTGGTATCGCTGTCCCTATTCAATCGGTAACCACCCGTGAGAAGAAAAAGGAAATTAATGAATCTGAAGGTGAAGTTAAGCCAGCTTCAGCCAAAGATGAAAAAGATAAATTAAAAGATGCTGAACCTGTTAAAGAATATGTTTTTGTTTATAATGCAGGTAAAGTTAAACAGGTTTTAGTAACTACAGGAATCCAAGATGATACTTATATTTTGATTAAATCTGGATTAAAGGGTGGTGAAGAGGTGGTTTCTCTTCCTTTTACTGCCATTTCCAAAACCTTGAAAGATAGTGTGGTAGTTGAAAAAGTTGATAAGGAAAAGCTTTTTACAGGCGAAAAGAAAGACTAATTTCTAAGATTTTCTTAACTTGTCCCGGTCGATTAATTGTATTTACATCAATTAATCTATCGGGATTTTTTATTATGACGCATATTCACAAAAAGATAGCTGTAGTAGGGGGAGGTAGTTGGGCGACCGCCATCATAAAGATTTTGTCGGATAATCTTATCGAAAAGGAGATTTTCTGGTGGATGCGTAATGAGGAAGCTATTGAGCATATTCGCCAATACAATCATAATCCTCATTACCTCAGCTCTGTTGAGATAAAAGTCCCAGATAGCAATCTCAGCTCAAACCTCAAGGATATTATCGCCGCATGCGATTTCATTTTATTAAATGTGCCGGCAGCATTCTTGAAAGATACCCTAAAGGATATTAGTCCCGAAGACCTCAAAGGCAAAAAAATCATTTCTGCCATTAAAGGGATTGTTCCCGATGAGAATATGATTATTGGTGAATTTATGAACCAACATTATCATATTCCATTTAGTGATATTATAGTGATTAGCGGTCCTTGTCACGCAGAGGAAGTAGCGCTTGAAAAATTATCTTATCTTACCATTGCATCTCAAGATACGGAGTTGGCCTCTCATTTCTCATCCATGTTAAATACACGCTATATTAAAACAAATGTATCGGATGATATTTTCGGGACTGAATATGCCGCAGTATTGAAGAATATTTATGCTGTAGCTAGTGGCATTTGTCGCGGAATAGGCTATGGTGATAATTTCCAGGCCGTTTTGATTTCAAACGCCGTACGTGAAATTGAAAGTTTCGTAAATGCGATACACCCCATTGATCGAGATATTAAAGAATCGGCTTACCTTGGCGATTTACTCGTAACGGCCTATTCTCAGTTCAGTCGTAATCGTACCTTCGGAAACATGATAGGGAAGGGCTATACCGTGACTTCTGCTCAACTGGAGATGAACATGATTGCGGAAGGTTATTATGCAGTGTATTGCCTGCATCAGATAAATAAGACATACAAGGTAAACATGCCTATCTGTAGAGCAGTTTATGCAATCCTCTATGAAAGACATTCTCCGCAGATTGAAATGAAGTTGCTTTCTGAGCAGTTGACGTAAATCAGTTGGCAGTTATCAGTTGTCTTTATCAGGCCTGCGACATTTTTTATCCGGTGGCTGAGGTTCTCGAAGCCCGATACTTTTAGTTTGCAACAATCCTCTCCGTAATCACATCAATCAAATAAATCACAGTTCAGACAATTTAGTTGTCAGTTATCAGGCTGGCGACATCTGTTATCGGTGGCTGAGGTACTCGAAGCCAAGCCCTCCAAGCCATTTATTAACCTCAAAAATAGAGTTATCAGCTTTTTGTCCTTATTCCTTGCTCCTTATTCCTTGCTCTAACTAGTTGGTTAGTTGGTTAGTAATTAGTTGGTTAGACATGCGACATCTGTTACCCGGTGGCTGAGGTACCCGAAGCCAGGCTAACAACATCTGAAATACTCATGTGATTTCTTTTGTCTTTACTCTTTGTTCCTTGCTCCTTAATCCTTTTTCTAATCTCCGTAATCACACAAATCAAATAAATCACAGTTCAGACAATTTAGTTGGTTAGTTGGTTAGTAGTTAGATGGGTAGTAGTTAGTTGGTTAGTAATTAGTTGGTTAGACATGCGACATCTGTTACCCGGTGGCT
>NZ_JAFEIG010000020.1 GCF_017495225.1 Daejeonella sp.
GAAAGTTATTCCCTGAAAATAAAAAGAGGCTGATCATGATTTATGATACAGCCTCTTTTCTTTTTTAAATTATTCCTAATTATTTACCAGCAGCTTTCGCATGATCTGCAAGAAACTGTGCTAAACCAATATCGGTTAATGGATGTTTTGATAAAGCTATCATTGCTGAAAGCGGACCAGTAATTACGTCAGCACCTATCTTAGCACAATTCATAATGTGCATTGGATGACGAACAGAGGCAGCCAAGATTTGTGTATCAAATCCGTAATTATCATAAATTAAACGAATGTCTTCAATTAATGTTAAACCATCTGTTGAAACATCATCAAGACGTCCAATAAATGGAGAAACATAAGTTGCACCTACTTTTGCAGCTAAAAGAGCTTGCCCAGACGAGAAAACTAAGGTGCAATTGGTTTTAATACCCTTCGAACTAAAGTATTTTATGGCTTTAATTCCCTCTGCAATCATTGGAACTTTTACCACAATTTTAGGATCTAAGGCAGCCAAAATTTCTCCCTCCTTAACCATGTTTTCAAAGTCGGTTGAAATAACCTCCGCACTCACATCACCATCAACTAAAGCACAAATAGCTTTATAATGATTAATAACATTCTGGTCGCCAGTAATGCCCTCTTTAGCCATAAGGCTAGGATTTGTTGTTACTCCATCTAATATTCCTAATGCCTGAGCTTCCTTAATTTGGGCTAGGTTTGCAGTGTCTATAAAGAACTTCATTTCAATTTGTTTTATTATTTGCTGTTGTGAATTGTATGTGTTGTTTGATGTAAATTTATTCTATATTTTTTAGAGACAAAAACTGATTTTTGAAAAATAAAATCCAATACATGCATACCTGCATGAATTAAATTTCAAAACTAATAATCGATAAGGATTTGGCTTTTTAAGAAAAAAAAGATTTGAATTGTAATCCTGAAAATGGATGTTAAAATTCATAGACAATCGCCCAATTAAAAAAAAAATGGGCAAGCACCTTTTATCGCACCGCTACAACCTTCTACCCTTGCTGCGTTCCCACCCTGGGGGAGTTCAAAGGGAGCTGGTCGTAAAAGACTTGCCCGTCACAAAAGTAATAAAAAATTGGAAATATTGCTCCTAAGCTTAAAATTAGATAGTTGAAATACAATATTTATAAAAAATATATTTATTCATTATTAAAATCATAAAAATATTGATTTTGTATAATATTATTTTAACTTAATTATAAAAATCATTGTCAATTAAGCAATTTTGTTGTTTTTTGCCTATTTTAGGAAAAAAATAAATCAATAAATATTAATGACAAATAAAGACGAGCAAACTCAAGGTTTATACAACTCATCAATGGAGCATGATGCTTGTGGGGTTGGTTTCATCGCTAATATTAAAGGGCGTAAATCTCACCAGATTGTAAGTGATGCACTAACTATTTTAGAAAATATGGAACACCGTGGTGCTTGCGGTTGTGATCCTGATTCTGGTGATGGTGCAGGAATCTTAATTCAGATTCCTCACGATTTTCTAAAACAAGAAGCTCTAAAAATCAATATTCATCTAGATAAGGAAGGTGATTATGGTGTGGGTATGTTATTCCTTCCTAAAAAGGCTACCATTAAAGAGGCTTGTCGTAGGGCTATTGCTAAGTCGGCCGAAAAATTAGGCCTCAGCATATTGGGATATCGTAAAGTGCCTGTTAATGCAGGAATTATTGGCGAAGCAGCCTTTTCTTCTGAGCCTGATATTGAGCAAATTTTTATTGCTAAACCTGCAAATATTCATACTCCCGCTGATTTTGAACGTAAATTATATGTCCTTAAAAATCATATAACTAAAACTGTTAGAGAAACTGTTTTAGGTGCCGAGCAACAATTCTATATCGTTTCTCTATCTCAAAATATTATCATCTACAAGGGTGAATTTACTAGTAGTCAGGTACGAATTTATTTCCCGGATTTAAATGAAGTACAATTAACTTCTGCCTTTGGGATGATTCATTCCCGATTTTCTACCAATACCTTCCCATCTTGGCGCCTTGCTCAACCTTTCCGGTTTATAGCGCATAATGGAGAAATAAACACCTTGAAAGGTAATTTAAATTGGTTTTATTCGGGTATTCGCTCTTTTGCATCTCCTTTTTTCTCAAAAGATGAAATGGATATGCTCTTGCCTGTAATTGATAATAATCAATCGGACTCAGCTTGTTTAGACAATGTCATTGAATTGCTTTTCCACTGCGGTAGATCTTTGCCTCATGTCATGATGATGCTTATTCCCGAGGCTTGGGATGGCAATGAACAGATGGATCCTGCTACCAAAGCATTTTATGAATACCATGCCACATTAATTGAGCCTTGGGATGGACCAGCAGCAATCGCTTTTACTGATGGTCATCTAATAGGGGCAACCCTTGATCGTAATGGCCTAAGACCTCAACGATTTGTAATCACAAGTGATGATCAAATTATTGTAGCTTCCGAAGCTGGAGTTTTGCCGGTTGATGAATCAAAAGTGATAAAAAAAGGTCGTTTGCAACCCGGTAAAATGCTCGTTGTAGATACCATCAAAGGTCAAATAATTGAAGATGATGAAATTAAGAAAGTAATTACCTCACAACAACCTTATGGTACTTGGCTTGAAAATTATAAAATCAGGTTGGAAGATCTTGATGAGCCTCGAGTAGCCTTTACGCAATTATCAAATGAATCTACTTTTAAATATCAACAGGTTTTTGGTTTTTCTCGTGAAGATATAGAAACTTTAATATTGCCAATGGCGCTAACGGGTAAAGAGGCTGTGGGTTCAATGGGGACAGACACACCTTTAGCCGTATTTTCTGATCGTCCGCAGCATTTATCCAATTACTTTAAACAATTATTTGCGCAAGTTACAAATCCGCCCATTGATCCTATTAGAGAACGATTGGTGATGAGCTTAGCCGGATTTATGGGTAATAATGGCAATATCCTTGATGAGGATAAAATGCATTGTCATTGTGTAGCATTACCTCATCCTGTATTAAATAATACAGAACTTGAAAAAATTAGAAGTATTGATACAGGTTCTTTTCAAGCTAAAACTTTACAGACTTATTTTAAAGCTGATGGGCATGCAGGATCTCTTCAAAGAGGTCTGGAACGTTTGTGCCGATATGCTGAAGATGCAGTTCACGATGGTTTTGAGGTCTTAATCCTATCAGATCGTGCCATCGACTCTGAGCATGCCCCAATTCCTTCTTTACTTGCCGTTTCTGCCGTTCATCACCACCTAATTAAAAAGGGTTTACGTGGTGCCGTTGGAATTATGGTTGAAGCTGGAGATGTATGGGAAGTGCATCATTTCGCTTGTCTAATTGCATTCGGTGCTACAGCAGTCAACCCTTACCTTGCTTTAGCAACAATACGTAAACTAAAAACAGATGAAAAGATAGATACTCAGCTGGACTTGAAGGCTTTATATAAAAATTATACAAAGTCAATTAATGATGGTCTATTGAAAATATTCTCTAAAATGGGAATATCTACTCTTCAATCGTATCATGGAGCTCAAATTTTTGAGATTATTGGTTTAAATCAAGATGTTATCGATCAATATTTTACTGGTGCTGTTTCAAGAATCAGTGGAATGGGTCTTGACGATCTTGCCGAAGAAGCTTTACGTAAGCATTATTTAGGCTTCAGACGCTCTGGTGTGGAAGCTAAATTATTGCCTGAAGGAGGTGTTTATCAATGGAAAAGAAAAGGGGAAGCTCATCTTTTTAATCCTGAAACGATTCATTTATTGCAACATGCTACCAGGACTAATAACTACGAAATTTATAAAAATTACGCCAAGCATATTAATAAACAAACGGATGCCTTGTACACCATTCGTGGGCTTCTAGACTTTGCACATCACCGCCAGCCAGTGCCATTGGATGAGGTAGAGCCCGTAGAAGCTATTTTAAAGCGTTTTGCGACAGGTGCGATGTCTTTTGGCTCAATATCCCACGAAGCTCATAGCACACTTGCTATAGCCATGAATAGTATTGGCGCAAAAAGCAATACCGGTGAAGGTGGAGAGGATGAATTGAGATATGAACCAATGGCCGATGGTAGTTCTATGCGCTCTTCAATTAAGCAAATTGCATCTGGAAGGTTTGGCGTAACAGCCAATTATTTAACCAATGCGGATGAACTACAGATAAAAATGGCTCAGGGAGCTAAACCGGGTGAAGGAGGACAGTTACCAGGCGATAAAGTAGATGAATGGATTGCGAAAGTAAGACATGCTACTCCTGGTGTGGGACTGATTTCTCCACCTCCTCATCACGATATTTACTCTATTGAGGATTTAGCTCAGCTAATTTTCGACCTTAAAAATGCAAATCGTGATGCTCGAATCAGTGTTAAACTGGTCTCAAAGGCAGGTGTTGGTACCATTGCTGCCGGTGTAGCTAAGGCTCATGCTGATGTAATTCTGATTGCAGGATACGATGGAGGTACGGGTGCTTCGCCTTTAACTTCTATTAAACATGCGGGTTTACCATGGGAGCTTGGACTGGCAGAGGCGCAACAAACGCTTGTTAAAAATAAATTAAGAAGTAGAGTAGTTCTTCAAACCGACGGTCAGTTGAAAACGGGTAAAGACATAGCTATTGCTACTCTTTTGGGTGCTGAAGAGTGGGGAGTTGCTACCGCTGCACTTGTTGCAGGGGGTTGTATAATGATGCGTAAATGCCATTTAAATACTTGTCCCGTAGGTGTTGCTACCCAAGATCCTGAATTAAGAAAGCTGTTCTCTGGTAAGCCTGAGCATATCGTTAATCTATTTAGGTTTATTGCTGAAGAGTTACGTGAAATAATGGCCGAACTCGGATTTAGAACCATAAATGATATGGTTGGAAGGGTTCAATTCCTTAAAATGCGTGATGATGTGGATCATTGGAAAGTTAAAAATATCGATTTGTCGGCTATTCTATACTCTATGGATAATCCTTCAGGTATGACACTCTACAATAGCGAAAAACAAGATCATAATTTAGATCATGTGCTTGATTGGAAATTATTAGCTCATGCAAATAAAGCTATTGATAGCAAAGAACCTGTTTTTGCTGAATTCGACATCAAAAATACGGATCGTACAACCGGTACTCTTCTTTCAAATGAAATTACTAAAAAGTATCAATCTGCAGGATTACCTCAAAATACGGTTAATTTTAAGTTTAAGGGGTCTGCTGGACAAAGTTTTGGTGCTTTTTGTACAAAAGGGATTTCTTTTGAACTTACAGGTGAAGCGAATGATTATGTTGGAAAGGGGCTTTCAGGTGCTCAATTAGTGATTTATCCTGCTCAAAACAGTAAAATTCTATCTCAGGACAATATCATTATTGGAAATGTTGCCCTGTATGGTGCCACCTCCGGCGAATTATTTGTAAGGGGGCAAGCTGGTGAACGTTTTGCCGTTAGAAACTCGGGGGCTACCGCAGTAGTTGAAGGTGTAGGTGATCATGGTTGTGAATACATGACAGGTGGAAGAGCATTAATTTTAGGTAAAACAGGCCGAAACTTTGCCGCAGGTATGAGCGGAGGCATTGCTTGGGTTTATGATCCAGAGCATACTTTTGCTGAAAACTGCAATACCGAAATGGTAGAACTAGATCCACTTACTCCAAATGATGAAGTGGAGATTCAAAATTTACTCAAAAAACATGTTTTACTCACTCAAAGTCAGGTCGCTAAGTATATTCTTGAGGACTGGGAAAATGCTTCTTCATCATTTATAAAAGTATTCCCGACTGAATACAAGCGAGTTTTAAATAATCAACAATTACAACAATCAGCAGGATAATGGGAAAAGTTACAGGATTTTTAGAATTTGATAGGGAGCTTCCTCAAAAAAATGCCCCTCAAGAGCGTTTGGAAAATTATAATGAATTTGTGCAGGAGTTTGAGCCTGAAAAATTGAATCAACAAGCTGCCCGATGCATGAATTGTGGTGTTCCTTTTTGCCATTCGGGTTGCCCACTCGGCAATGTTATTCCTGAGTTTAATGATGCTGTATATCAAGGAAAGTGGGAAGATGCTTATCTCATTCTTTCATCTACCAACAACTTTCCTGAGTTTACTGGTAGAATTTGTCCCGCTCCTTGCGAATCTGCATGTGTTTTAGGTATTAATAAACCTGCAGTTGCAATTGAAGAGATTGAAAGGCATATCATTGAAATAGCCTTTTCGAAGGGTTTTGTGAAGCCCAATTCGCCAATCCTTAAAACAGATAAAAGGGTAGCAATTATTGGCTCTGGACCAGCTGGTTTGGCTGCCGCAGCTCAAATGAATAAAGCTGGACATAGCGTAACTGTTTATGAACGTGATGATCAACCGGGTGGTTTATTGAGATATGGGATTCCTGATTTTAAACTCGAAAAGTCGGTTATTGACCGCCGTATTGAAATTATGAAGCAGGAGGGAATTCAATTTATTTGCAATACTGAAGTAGGTGTAAAGGATGATATGAAAGCATTTATTGATCGTCATGATGCTGTAATTATGGCCGCTGGGTCAACTATTCCTAGAAATTTAACTATTCCTGGGCGCGATTTAAAGGGTATTCACTTTGCTATGGACTTCCTAAAACAGCAAAATAAGGAAGTAAGTAACCTTGCTATTCCCGGAGAAAGAATTCATGCCAAAGGGAGAGATGTGGTTGTTATTGGTGGTGGTGATACTGGTTCTGATTGTGTGGGGACATCCAACAGACAACATGCAAATTCAGTAAAACAGTTTGAATTGATGGTTCAACCCCCGAAACAAAGGAATGAAAACATGCCTTGGCCAAGCTATCCCATGTTGCTTAAAACTACAAGCTCGCATGAGGAAGGTTGTGAGCGCTTTTGGGGGATTAATACCAAAGAATTTTTGGGTGATTCACAGGGTAATTTAAGGGCAATTTTAGTTTCAGATGTGAGCTGGGAGCTTGATCCTTTAGGCCGTCCAATTAAATTTGATGAAGTGGAAGGCTCTGAAAGAGAGATTCCTTGTCAGTTGGTTTTACTAGCAATGGGCTTTTTACATGCTCAGCATCAGGGACTTATACAAAACTCGGGTTTAGAGCTTGATAATCGTGGGAATGTGAAGGCGGTGGAAGGTCAATATCAGACTAATATTCAGAAGGTTTTTGCTGCTGGAGATATGCGTAGGGGACAATCATTGGTTGTTTGGGCAATTTCTGAAGGTAGGGAAGCTGCACGTAAAGCGGATGAATTTCTTATGGGTAAAAGTAATCTTCCAAGTAAAGATCGAATCAATGAATATGTAAATGTTTAATTTTAAGGTTAAATTTCGCCCTGATTTATAATTTTTTTAAATCAGGGCATTTTTATTGTCATAATTTCAATTTCGCGAAAAAATCCCATAATACAATTCCTGCAGAAACTACAATATTAAAGGAGTGTTTGGTTCCAAATTGTGGTATTTCGATGCATGTATCAATCATTTGCATCGCTTCATCACTTACACCATTTACCTCATTTCCAAAAATTAATGCATACTTATCAGATATCTCAGGTTGATAGTGATTTAATAGCGTACTGTTTTCAGCTTGCTCGATAGCAATTATCTTATATCCATCTGATTTTAAGGTATTTATAGCATCGCAAACATCCTCAAAATATATCCATTCGATAGATTGCGTAGCACCTAAAGCAGTCTTTTCAATTTCTCGGTGTGGTGGTTGCGCTGTAATTCCACATAGGTATATTTTCTCGATAGCAAAACCATCAGAAGTGCGAAATATAGATCCAATATTGTGCATACTACGCACATTGTCTAAAATTACTACTAAAGGTAATTTCTCTTGTTTTTTAAAGTCATCAATACCTACACGGCCTAATTCTTCCGTTTTTAATTTTCGCATCTTCAAAAATAGCTTCTTTGAATTAAATCAGCCTTATTTTTTATTATTATTCATTTTTGCCTTATTTTGATGCATTAAATAAATACCCCAAACACAAAATGAAAATACATAAATCTCAACCTTTGTTTCAACATCATGGTGATGATGTTTTTCTGTTTACCCTTACAAATAGTAATGGGCTAGAGGTATGTATCAGTAATTTGGGAGCTATAATTCAATCTTTTAAAGTCCCGCGCGACGGAAAATTAATTGATATTGTTTTAGGTTTTGATGAAATGGAACAATATTTAGATCCAGAGTATTTAAAAACTATGACCTACCTAGGTGCAATAATTGGTCGCTATGCAAATAGGGTAGAAAATTCACAAATATTAATTGATGGGCAAACTTTCCCGATTAGTCCCAATTTACCTCCTCATCAGCTTCATGGTGGCTTTGAAGGTTTTGATAGAAAGGTTTGGAAGCTTGTAGATTATAATGATCAATTACTTAAATTCTCTTATTTGAGTAAAGATTTGGAAGAAGGTTATCCAGGTAATTTGCTTGTTTATATTAGTTTTTCTCTAACTAACAACAATGAATTAATTATTTCAACCGAAGCTAGCACTGATAAAGCAACTGCTATTAATTTAACTCATCACGATTATTTTAATTTGAATGGTTCGGGAAGAATTGATGATCACTTTGTTCAAATATCAGCTTCTAATTTTTTAGGTCAACATGATGATTATGTTGCCAATGGCGAAATTTTAGCGGTTAAAGACACAAAATTTGATTTTAATGTTTCTAAACCAATTAGACAAAATTGGGACTCTAATTTAGGATACGATCAATCTTTTGTTATAGATAAAGAATATGGGACTTTGGGATATGCCGCTTCAGCTTATTCAGAAAAAAGCGGGATTAAATTGGAGGTCTTTACGGATGAGCCAACGGTTCATTTTTATACAGGAAATCATCTAGGTATTAATTCTGGAAAAAATGGTCAAATTTATGAACCTTTAACGGCTTTTTGTTTCGAAACTCAGCATCATTGCAATGCAGTTCACCTAGCTAATTTCCCTTCAACTATACTTCGCCCAGGTAAAATTTATAGCCATCAGACTCGATATCGAATTGATAGTATTTAATTAAAATAAATATTATTTCTTTCCTGTTAAATAATTTAACAAGAAAAATCCACTTGCTGTGAGCATGCAGATTCCGCTAATTGTCCACCAATATAGCGAATAACCACCAAATTCGACTAAAAATGAACCGTAAAGAGGTCCGATTATTTGCGCTACAGACCATGAAATGGTATAAAGTCCAGCATATTCACCGCGATTACTATCATTCGATCTGCTTGTCCAAAAGGTATTCATAAATGGCATGGCAAACATTTCTCCAAATGAAATAATAATCGTTGAAAGGATTGCAACAAGTGCTAAAGCGGGAAGGATATCCAATATTGCAAAAGAAAAACCGGTGATTATTGTGCCTAGTCCGATAAAATACAAACTGGGTTTCTTACCTTCAATTTTATTGATCAAAAGCATCTCAAATCCCACAATTAATAAACCATTTAAGGCCATTAATCCGCCAATAAATATTTCACTTAAATGCCATTCTGTTTTATAAAATACGGGTTGAAGGGTAAATAATTGGAAAAAACAGGATGCAAATAAAGTGCTTAAAAGAATGAATGCTAAATAAGGCTTATCGCGATAAGCTGATTTAGTGATTTTTCTTTCAATAGATTTGTCTTCATTCTTTACCTTTTTAACTGCAGGTAATAGTTTTATGAGAATTAGAGCAGCAAGAATATTAGTAAAACCATCTACAAAAAACAATAAATGATAATCAATAGATGCAAAAAAACCACCCATTGCGCCACCAAAGGACCAACCTAAATTAATAGCTATCCGATTTAATGAATAAGATCTTGTACGGGTCTTTTCAGTACTATAAAATGCTACTGCTGAGGAGTTTGCAGGTCGGAAACCTTCGTTGCACATGCTTAAAATAAAAGTTCCTATGGCTAAGCTTACAAAAGTTTCTAAAAAAGCGAGGGTAATAAACATGAATCCTCCACTAATTAAGGCTCCAACTTGTAAATAGTAAAAACCAAGCTTATCTGTAATTTTTCCACCTATAAATGCCCCAAACACAGAACCTAGTCCGAATAATGCCATTATTGTACCTGCTTGTACAATGCTAAAGTTTAATTTCTGAGTGCAATAAATGGTAAGAAAAGGCACAACCATAGTCCCGCTACGGTTTATAAGCATCACAAGAGATAAATACCAATTCTCTTTGCTTAGTCCCGAAAAGGCATTTTTATAAATTTTAAGGGTATTATTTAGCACATTCAAAGATAGATTTTTGTGAGGGTTTTGTGAATGTTCTTTAAGATTATTAGGATTTAAATTTATTTTCTTGCCAAAAATATTTTAAAATTTTCTCACAAATCTTCTAAAAACCTTTTAATCCATTAACTTTATTCTTTTAAAAATAAAAGATTTGTCGAAGAAGGTTGAACAGAAGGAAACTCCTTTAATGAAGCAATACAATGCCATCAAGGCCAAATACCCTGGTGCATTGCTACTATTCCGTGTGGGAGATTTTTATGAAACATTTGGTGAAGATGCTGTAAAAGCGTCTGGTATCCTCGGAATTGTACTCACTAAACGTGGGAATGGGTCGGGTACTCATACCGAATTAGCTGGTTTTCCACATCATTCACTTGAGACATATCTTCCAAAATTGGTTAGAGCAGGTCAAAGAGTGGCTATTTGTGATCAATTAGAGGATCCTAAAACAACCAAAACTATTGTAAAACGGGGTGTGACTGAACTTGTTACTCCTGGTGTTTCTTACAGTGATAATATTATTCAGCAGAACACCAATAATTATTTGGCGTCGCTTTATTTTGAGAAAAATTCTTTCGGAATTGCTTTTATAGATATCTCTACTGGCGAATTTTTAGTCGCGCAAGGTAATGCCGATTATATTGACAAGCTTTTACAAAGTTTTAAACCTAGTGAAGTAATTTTCCAGAAAAGTAGGCAGCGTGATTTTATCGAGACTTTTGGTGATCGATTTTATACCTACCACCTTGATGATTGGGCTTATAGTGGCGATTATGCTACTGAATTTTTATTGAAGCACTTTGAAGTAAAGTCGCTTAAAGGCTTCGGAATTGATAAATTTCCGCTAGCAATAACTGCAGCTGGAGTAGCGCTACATTATTTAAATGAGACCGAGCATCGTAACCTTCAACATGTTTCCTCGATTGCTAGAATTGAGGAAGATCGTTATATGTGGCTCGACCGATTCACAATTCGAAATTTAGAATTAATTGGTTCTTCAAATGAAAACGCAGTCAGTTTGGTTGATGTTCTAGATCAAACTTGTTCACCAATGGGGGCTCGATTGCTACGTCGTTGGATAATTATGCCGCTGAAAGAACTGAAACCTATTCAAGAGCGATTGGATGTGGTTGAGTTTTTGATGAATGATGACGATTTGCGCGAAAAATTACTGCATGAGTTAAAGCAGATTGGTGATTTAGAGCGATTAATTTCAAAAATTGGTCTCCAAAAGGCTAATCCTAGGGAGGTTATGCAGCTTAAAAGAGCTCTTTATGCCATTTTTAATCTGAAAGAGCTCTGCCAAAACGCTGATAATTATGCTTTAAAAAGTATTGCAGAGCAGTTAAATCCATGCTTACTTATTCGCGAAAAAATAGAAACTGAGCTCAATCCTGATCCTCCGGTTCTTATTATCAAAGGTAATGTGATTGCCGATGGGGTGGATGAAGAGCTCGATCGACTAAGGAAAATTGCTTTTGGTGGAAAGGGTTATTTATTAGAAATTCAAAAACGTGAGGCAGAAATAACGGGTATTCCTTCACTAAAAGTAGCCTTTAATAATGTTTTTGGCTATTATTTGGAAGTAACTCATACCCACAAGGATAAAGTTCCAACTGAATGGTTACGAAAGCAAACGCTTGTAAATGCTGAACGCTATATTACCCCCGAATTAAAAGAGTATGAAGAACAAATTCTTGGTGCTGAAGAAAAGATTTTAGTACTCGAGACTCGTTTATATAATGAGCTTACTTATGCTTTATCGGAGTATATAAAACCAATACAGCTTAATGCTCAATTAGTTGCGCAGCTTGACGTTCTTTTAAATTTTGCCACATTGGCTATTAAAAATTATTATGTCAAGCCAATAATTGATAATAGTACTATCATTGATATTAAAGGGGGCAGACATCCGGTAATAGAGAAAAATCTTCCACTAGGAGAGGAGTATATCACAAACGATGTGTTTTTGGATAGTGATACGCAACAGATTATTATCATTACGGGTCCCAATATGTCGGGTAAATCTGCTTTGTTAAGACAAACTGGATTAATTGTTTTAATGGCTCAAATGGGCTGTTTTGTACCTGCTAAGGAAGCTCAAATTGGTATTGTAGATAAAATTTTTACCCGTGTTGGTGCATCAGATAATTTAACTACTGGCGAATCAACTTTCATGGTTGAGATGAACGAAACAGCTAGTATTTTAAATAATTTATCGCCAAGAAGTCTGATTTTAATGGATGAAATTGGTCGCGGGACAAGCACCTACGACGGTATTTCAATTGCATGGTCAATTGCTGAATTTTTACATAATCATCCCACTGCACAAGCTAAGACCTTGTTTGCCACCCATTATCATGAGCTAAATGAGCTAACGAACACTTTCCCACGAATCAAGAATTTCAATGTTTCTGTAAAAGAACTCTCTAACAAGGTCATTTTCTTACGTAAGCTCGTCCCAGGTGGCAGTGAGCATAGTTTTGGTATTCATGTCGCTAAAATGGCTGGAATGCCTCCTAAATTAGTTTCCAGGGCAAATGAGATACTAAAACGATTAGAACAAGAGCGTACCGGTGGTGAAGATATCAAAGATAGTCTCAAAAAAGTTCAGAAACAGGCTTATCAATTACAAATGTTCTCTATCGACGATCCAATTTTGGTCAAAATTAGAGATATGCTAAATAATCTTGAGGTAAATACCCTTACTCCAGTAGAAGCTTTGATGAAATTGGATGAGATTCAAAGGGTGTTGAAGTCTTAGTATTTAGTAGGTAGTAATTAGTAGGTAGATATGAGATATTAGATGTGAGATATGAGACAATAGATATTTGATAATTATCCAAGAATCTCCGAAATCATCCAAATCAAATAAATCATAGTTCAGACAATTTTTAGATGTGAGACAAAAGATGTGATATATTTGATGTGAGAAAATAGATAAATAATAACATTTGTTCTTTATCCTTACTCTTGGTTCCTTGTTCCTTTTTCTAATATTCCCTAAACTCTCTAATTTATTCTGTAATTTTACAAAATTACATCACCGGATTCTATGAGCAAAAACACAGGCGATTACACATTCTGGATGAAATATAAACGCTTTGCCACAACCGAAATTCTCATGTATTTTATCATGATTATTGGAATATTGGTAGGAATAATAATCTTTAGTTAATCGTATGAAATTAAATTTAAAACGTCCTCTTGCTTTTTTTGATCTTGAAACTACAGGTGTAAATGTGGCTTCCGACCGTATTGTGGAAATATCTATATTGAAAGCAATGCCTGATGGTACAGAAGAAATAAAAACACTACGTATTAATCCAGGAATACCTATTCCGCTTGAATCATCCTTGGTACATGGTATTTATGATGAAGATATTAAGCATGAACCTACTTTTAAGCAGGTAGGTGAGGAGCTTGCACGTTTTTTAGATGATTGTGATTTAGCAGGTTATAATTCAAATCGCTTTGATATTCCTGTTTTAATGGAGGAATTTCTACGCAATGGGATAGATTTTGATATTGAAAATAGAAAATTTGTTGATGTTCAAAATATTTTCCACCAAATGGAACAGCGTACGCTAAAAGCCGCTTATTTATTTTATTGTGGTAAAAATATTGAAAACGCTCATTCTGCCGAAGCTGATATCAAAGCAACTTATGAAGTTTTAAAAGCTCAAATTGCCAAATATGAAAATGTGGAATGGGAAGATAAAAAGGGAGAAAAATCTAAACCTGTTCAAAATAATATTGAGGCATTACATAAATTTACAAACCTAAATAAACCAGTCGATTTTGCTGCTAGATTGGTTTATAATGAGGATGGCCTTGAAGTAATTAACTTTGGAAAACATAAAGGCAGACCTGTAGAAGAGGTTTTTCAAGCCGAACCAAGCTATTATAATTGGATGTTAAATGGAGATTTCCCACTTTATACTAAGCGTTGTCTTGAAAAAATATGGAACCGAATGAATGCAAAAAAGGAGCAATTGAAAAATGAAAAACAATCCCTAAATGCAAAATCTTCTCCAGTTAATCCAAATAAAGTAAAAGAAGAAATTAAGCCTATCAATAATGATATGCTAGACCAACTAAAAATGAAATTTGGTAAGTAATTGTTTAGGATCTAGTATATAAATACCTGATTAACAATGGCTTATGTATTATAATTTAATAGGGTAAAAGGGCTTTTCAATTCTGCCTTCATCACTTAATAATTCATATAATTCTTCCGACTTAAGAATTTTTTGAACAGTAGACCTTTTATCATTTAGCAAAACTTTATTTTGAACTAGTCTTATGCCATGACTATAATCGACATGTATTGTTGAATGTCCGTTATAAAGGGGTTGTATTGGCCTCCCATCTGATTTATGCCAGCCGTAAATTACCACTCTTAGTGAGCCTTTGTCGTTAAAAATTTTATTAGAAATTACCACGTCCTTTTTATTTCCTGTAACTAAATGCCCGTTTGGGAACTTTTCTAAGCTATTTTTCCTTTGTTCTTGAACCATCAAATTATGCTTTTCAAAAACTGGAACTGTTATCATTTCTTTAGAAGGGGGAATCGGTTGTGGGCTTAATTTCACTTGTGCAGATTGATAAATTTTATCTGATATTTTACGTGTTGGCAGACTACATTTTAAGTATTTTGCTATTTTTTGAGCTAATTGAGGTCGCATTGGACAATAGAAATAATCTTGATCGCTACCGATGGCAAGGAAATCAGGTAAAACATAATATTTTATACTTTGCTGAACATTGTCGATTAAAATTGTGTCTCTGATTTCAACTAATTGACGATAAAAATTGGGAATGTTTCCCGATTTAACTTCTTTAAATATAATTTCTTCCCGTTTATCTAAACTAAGATTTGTATCACGAATACTTTTAGAGAATTCAGAACCACTTAATGCGTTGATAGATCGATTTTTAATTTTTAAAATCTGACCATAACTGAATGAAGAAGTTAAGAATAGGAGGATAATAAGAATGTTTTTCATTTTTCCTTATTTATTTTATTGAATAAAGAAAATCAATATTTCGTTTTAAGCCACTAAATTTTGTTCTTTTTACAGCCGAATTCTTAAAGACTTTCTTGAATGTATCTTCAGTGATCTCTTGCCAATCTCTTTGACTTAGGTTGAGTAATTCTTCTTTAGGTTGGAATCTTGGTTCTGAGTGGAGGATAGAGAATTTATTCCAAGGACAAACATCCTGGCAGATATCGCATCCGAACATCCAATTATCCATTTTGCCTTTAAATTCTTTAGGAATTTCATTTTTTAATTCGATGCTTAAATATGAAATACATCGACTACCATCTACTACATAAGGAGCAATTATTGCATCGGTAGGACAGGAATCTATACATTTGGTGCATGTTCCGCAATGATCTTTGCTCGATTCTTCTTCATAATCTAATTCTAAGTCGATTATTAATTCGGCTAAAAAAAAGAAAGAACCTGATTTTTTATTAATCAGGTTAGTGTTTTTGCCAATCCATCCTAAACCAGCTTTTTTTGCCCAAACTTTATCGAGAACAGGCGCCGAATCAACAAATGAACGGCCATTAACAACCCCAATTTCTTGCCGGATGAACTCTAATAAGGCGGTTAGCTTTTCCTTTATTACATCATGATAATCATCCCCATAGGCATATTTACTGATTCTGGGAGCATTAGGATCTTGCTGTTTTTCTTCAGTATAATAGTTTAATGCTAAGGAGACCACGGATTTAGCACCATCAACTAATTTGCGAGGATCAAGGCGTTTGTCGAAATGATTTTCCATATAGTTCATTTCGCCGTGATGATTATTTTGGAGCCATTTTTCCAATCGAGGGGCCTCTTCCTCTAGAAAAACAGCTTTTGAAATACCACAAGCCATAAAACCCAAGCGCATTGCTTCGGCTTTAATTAGTTGGCTATATTTTGTGCTATTGCTTTTCATTTGATACAAAGGTAGCTTAAAGCAAATAAAAACTTTTAATTGTGACGATTGTTATCTAATAAATTCAGCTTTTCACTAAATGCCAAAGATGATGGAAAATAATAAATTGGATGTAAATAATGAAGAAAAGAGTATAGCGCACCCCGCTGAACACGATTATGAAAAACATAAAAAAAATCCAGGACCCTCACCAAGTGCTTTAAATGAGGAGGATGATAAAGGTGTTGGATTTACATTAATCTGGATAATTGCGATAATGTTTATCTTATTGTTAATTGTCTGGTTTTTCTTTTTTAGAGATGTACCATGAGATATTAGATGTGAGACGTGAGACGTGAGACGGAAATCCAATCTCCAATCTAGTGTATCATATCGTTTAGTATATGCTTAGTACGACCGCTTGGGTAAATTATCGCATATATAATGTTACAAGCTGGCCTTCTGTCTGTCGAAGTTGTAAAGTTCTTGTCCACTGTGAGTTTCGGTGTTGTTGTCGAGTTAAGATTGGGTCTGTTTGTGTCGGCTGTGGGTAGCGGTTTTAAAAATTTTAGAAGCGAAGGGAATTTTACAAAATTATTTTTCTTTGGGTGTTAAAGGTGTAAGCTCTTTTGCAATTTTTGGTCTGTGCGTTGTCTCGTGCGACTTGCAAATGTGCTTACACCTGTGTGATAGTTATTTTCTTCTGTTTAATTTCTCTTTTGCTGTGTCCACTAAATAATAGACCATAGGCACTAAAAACACAGTCAAAATTAAAGATGATAGAAGTCCGCCAATGATTACCCATGCCAGTCCATTTTTCCATTCGGCTGCTGTTCCTGTTGCCATTGCAATGGGGAGCATACCAACAACCATTGAAAGCGTTGTCATTAGGATTGGTCGCATACGACCTTTTCCCGCAATGATTAATGCTTCTTTGAAATGTTTGCCTTCTGCTTTTAATTGATTGGTAAAATCGACAATTAAAATGGCGTTTTTTACTACTAAGCCCATTAGCATAATTAAACCCAATAAGGCGAATAAACTCAAATTGCTTAACGACAAATTCAATGCGAAAAACGCCCCAATTGCTGCTACTGGAATAGAAAACAAAACTACAAATGGATAAACAAAACTGTCATACAGTGCTACCATAATCAGGTAAATGAGCAAAAAAGAAATGAGTAAAACAGAACCTAATGCTCCAAAACTATCATTCTGTCTTTTGATGTCGCTACCCCAAGTCATCTGTATTCCGTTTGGCAATGGATTTTCTTTGAGATATGCTACTACATCGTCTGCTACAGTTCCTGATGGTCTGCCTAATGCGTCTGCTGTTAAAGTAACTGCTGGTTGTCGGTCTTTTCGTTCTAACAATGACGGAGAATTGTCTTGCTCTACGCTTGCAAACTGTGAAACTTCAACTGGTATTCCCATTGGGTTAATGATCGAAAGTTGTTGAACATCTTCAAAGTTTTGTCGGTTAAATTCATCTAACCAAATTCTTACAGGATATTCTGTTCCGTTCTCAGTAAGCGTTGCATCTTCATTACCTGTAAATGCAGTTCTTAGGTTCAATCCAACATAAGCGGTTGTTAAACCTAATCGTTGCATTTTATCTTTGTCGGGAATAATTTTGTATTCGGGACTTCCTGCTTCAACAGATAAACGAACATTATCAGCTCCTGGAATTTTTTCAATTACCGTTTTCAATTCATCGCCTGTTTTCATCACTAAATCTAAATTGCTACCGCTTAACGTAATTTCAATTGGTGCTGAACGTGGAATTAAACCCAATGCTGCCATTGAATAATTGATACTCGGAAATTTTGACTTTAGTTCTTCCCGAAGATTTTTCATAAATGTTTCGGTAGGTAAATTATCCAATTCCTTTTTGGATTTTAGTTGAATTGTAAATTCAGTTTTATTTGCTGAACCTACACCCAAACTTCCAATGCCCGTGCTTGGTCCGCCAATATTGCTGAACACCGTTGCTACTTCGGGTTGTTGAATAATGTATGTTTCAATCTTTTGAGCAATTAAATTGTTTTGATGTATAGATGTGGACTTATCAAATTCTAATGCCATTCTAAATTTACCTTGGTCGCCTGTTGAAATTAATTCTTTACCAATAATACCTTGTTTCATAATGCCTAAAGTCATTGCAAAAAGCACAATAACGATACCTGTAAAAGCTAATTTATGGCTCAATACCCATTCTAATCTGCGACCATACCATTCATTAAAGTTTTCTAACTGAATTTCAAACCAAAGTAGAAATCGATTGAAGAAATTGGTTGGTTGTAAATCTTCTTTCTTACCAATACGTGAAGCCATCCAAGGCGTTAAAGTAAAACCAACCAATAAACTGGTGAGAGTAGAAGTTACTACAACAACCGAAAACTGCTTGAGCATATCAGCAACAAACACTTGTAGAAAAAGAATAGGTAAAAAAACCACAACGTCAACTAAGGTGATGGATAAAGCAGCAAAGCCAATTTCCATTCTGCCATCCATTGCAGCAGATCTTTTGTCTTTCCCTTTATCTAAGTGCTTTTGAATGTTTTCTAAAACTACGGTAGCATCATCTACCAAAATACCAATGATTAAAGACATTGCAAGCAAGGTCATTAAATTTAAGGTGTAACCCAAAAGCCACATCACAGCGAATGCAGTAACTAAAGATGTTGGAATAGCTACCAAAACGATTAAGGAATTTCTAAAACTTCGTAGAAATAAAAGCATTACCAACGATACCAACAGAACCGCTAAAATCAAGTCAAAAACAACGGAGTTTACGGCTGCAATCGTGTTGTCGGTGCTATCGTCTGCAATAATAAATTTCACACCCGAACTGGCATTTTGTTGTTCGATAGATTTAAATTTCTCCCGAACTGCTTTTGAAACATCAACAGCATTTGCATCGCCTTGTTTTTTCAACAGTAAACCAATACCATCCTTTCCATTGTATCGACTAATAGAAGTCGTTTCTTTTATGCCATCAATAATATCTGCTATATCTTTTACATAAACTGGACTTCCTAAAACAGGCATTGCAACTTGTACTTTTTTAATGTCTTCTAACGATGTAAATTTTCCAGTTAAACGAACTGAATTACTTTCTTTATCGGTTTGCACCTTTCCAGCAGGTAAGTCTAAGCCAGAACGGTTAATTGCTTCAACAACCTGAACCATTGAAATTTTATACAATTTCAGCTTGTCCTGATTTATTTTTACTTGTATTTCTCTTTCTTCTCCACCTAAAACAGTAATCTCTGCTACACCTTTTATTTGTTGAATTTGCGGCAGATAATCATCTTTCATTTTTTGATAAAACTCGGTCGCAGACAAATTACTTGTTGCACTGATAGACATTATCGGCAAATCATTTGGCGAAACTTTGCTCATTACAGGACTTAAAATATCCTGTGGTAAATCTTTGCGAATGTTGTCAATGTAGCGTTGTGCATCTTGCATTGACTTATCCAAATCTGTCCCATATTTTAGATTGGCTATGATGATAGAAGCATTAGGTAATGACTTTGTCACCAAGTAATCTACACCTTCCAAATTGGATAAAGCATCTTCTATTTTTCGTGAAACGGATGTTTCTACTTCATTGGGTTCAGCACCTGGATAAACTGTTTTGATTACAACTACTGGCTGATTAAAGTCGGGCATTAATTCATAGCTTAAATTTTTATACCCAATAAAACCTAATAAAGTAAATACGCTGAAAAGCACTATAATCAGCGAAGGACGTTTGATTGATATTTCTGTAATATTCATTTTTCGCTGATTTTATTTAACCGTTACATTAGCACCTTCAAAAAGATTTATGAAGCCATTTGTTACAATTACATCACCTACATTTAATCCATTTGAAACAACTGCTTTGTTCTTTATTTTATTTGATATAGTGATGTTTTGCAAAAGGGCTTTGCCATTTTTCACTATGTAAACTTGCGGTTGGTTTTCAGTGCCTTGTATGGCAGAAGTCGGAATTACAATTCCCTTTCCAGACGTTTCGCTTTTGAGTAAAACATTACCAAACATCCCAGATTTTATTTTTAAGTCGGTTGTGTTATTTACCGTAAACTGAACAGGAAAACTACTACCCATATTAGCTTTACTGCCAATCATAGTAGTTTTTCCAGTCAATAAAATTTCAGAATAAGCATCTGCCGAAAGAGAATAGCTTTGATTTAATTTGAACTGGCTTAAATCTTTTTCGGCAACATTTACGGTGAATTTTAAAGTTGTAATGTCTGTTATTTGGAGCAATGGAACGCCCGGTGCAGCAAAAGCTCCTTCTTCACTAAGCTTTGCAGTAACTACTCCGCTAAAAGGTGCTTTAATAGTGGTTTTGTTTAGCTGCTCCAACAAAGTTGCTTTCTGAACTTTTGCAGATTTCAAACCTAACTCCGCCTTTTCTAATTGAACGCCTTGGATTGCATCTGCTTTAGCTAAAATCGTATAACGGTTTATATCTGCTACCAAACCTTCAATTTGCACTTCTATGGTTTGCAGTTGCAATTTCAATAATGAATTATCCAACTGAATTAATGATTGACCTTTTTTCACATAGCTTCCTAAATCAACTAAAACATCATTTATCTTTCCTTGTATTTCGGCACTTATTTTAGTTTCCTTATTAGGTTCAAATGTTCCAGAATAAGAAATTTCGGTATTCACATTTTTAATTTGCAAGGTATCTACCTGAACATATTTTACTTGTTCTTTATCGTATTGATACACTTTACTCTGCGTAATTTCTTTGTTGTTTTTCAACTTAATTACCACAATGGCAATTATCGCCAACGGAATGATGACGTAGAGTGCTTTTTTTAGGATTGATGATTTTGTGTTCATTGTGACAATTATTTAGTTGTTGAAATATTTCCTGTGAGTTTTTTTAGTTCTAAATCTGCTTTTAGATAATCAATTACAGCAGTCAGATATGTTTGTTGTGCTTCACGTAAAGCGTTGTCTGCAAGCAAAACATCTGTTAAACTTGCTGTTCCTAGTTTCTGTTGAAGTATCGTTTGATCATAAATTGTTTGAGCCAATTGGATTTGTTCTGTTGTTGTTTCTACCGTTTTTTTAGCGACTTCTTTTTGCATTTTTGAATTTTGAACCTGCATATTATTTTGTTCGGTAAATAATCCAAATTGAAGTTCATTATTATGAAGTTCAAATCTTTTCTGATTAATTTTTCGTTGTGTAACCGTTCCGTTAAATAGTGGATAAGAGAGTTGAATACCGGCAAAACCAATTGGATAGAATTTTAGAAAATCATTCGGTAGCTTGTCATATCCAAAACCTGTTGTTCCATACATTCCAATAAGATTTATTGAAGGTAAAAACCTTGATTTGTTTAATGTGCTTAATTCACTCAACAATAAGCGGTTTTGAGTTTTTATGATACGAATATCTAAAATTGACGAAGGTGTATATTCATTTGCGGTTTGATATTGAATGTTTGGCTCAATTTGTAGATTTTGCTCGATTGAAATACCCATATTGAATTTCAGCGCATTTAAAACTTGCTCGTATTTACTTTTTATGCTTAATTTTTGTGTAGTTAATTGTGCAACTTGTAATTTCACCTTGCTTACATCAGTTCCTTTGGCAAGCAATTGTTCGTTGAGTAGTTGCATATTTTTTAGAAGTCTTTCAGCATTTACAAAGTTGCTGTCGATAAATGCCAATTGATTATGTAAAATTTGTGCATTGTAATACAGATTGGAAATTTCAAAAAAGATTTGCTCTTCAGTTTTTAGGTATTGTAATTCAGTTAATTCCGATGCAATTTTAGTTGTTTGAATTGCTCCGTAAACTTGCGGATTATACAAAGGCATTGACAATTGCAAGTTTGCATTTATGTTGTGTGGAACGCCAAATTGAGCTTCTTTAAACTGACCTTCTGGAGCTGTCGGATTAAATGTTGATAATGGCATTAACTGGTATGGCAAATTGGTAAAATACTTGTAATCCGCATTGGCTGTTACTTTCGGTATTAAATTGGCTTTGGCTTCATTCTTTTTTTGCTCACCAATAGCCATATTGTTTCTGCTCATTTGCAGGTTTTTGTTATAAATCTGTGCTGTGTCAATACATTGCTGCAAAGTGCTGACTTGAGCTTGAGATGAATAAACTCCTATTAAAAAAAATAGTAGGAATACTGTTTGTTTGTGAATGTTTACTAACTTCATTGGTCATTTTTTTTTTTACTTAATTAAAACTAGTTGAGAAGAAACAGTAGCATAAAGCCAGTGTTTAACATTTGGTAAAATATTTACAAAATCGCCTTGTTCCAATTTGAATTGTTGCTCATTTTCATCCTCATAGTTAATCGTTCCCGATACGCAAATTAGTAAAGCTGGGGTTTTGGTGATGTGTTGCTTCAAAGTGCCATTTCTTTTAATATTAATCGCGGTAACTATCCCAATTCCGCCTTTAAATAGTTCAATGGCTGATACATCACTATCCTGTTTGTCTAATTCGTTTAAATTTTTCACTTCGATTTAATTAAGGTTAATACAGCCTGAATCATATTGTCACCGTTGCTTTTTATATCAAACTGAAAGTTCGCAACCCTCCATTTATACATTTGTAATCGGAAAGTTCCCATCACGATATGAATTAACTCATGAGATGTAATGGAATTAGTGAAAAAGTTTTTTTGTTGACCTTCATTTATGATAGGCATCAAGTGCTTCATTTTAACCTTCATAATTTTTAAAATGGTTTCATTGATACGTTCACTTTCTTCCATCAATCCGTCAGAGAATACTGCCACTACAAAATGCGGATGCTTTTTAAAGAATGAAAATTGGTTTTGAAACAGCGTTATAAATTTTTCTTCGGGCGATTGTTCACTGTTAATTGCATTAGTATAGCGCTCATCCATACTTTGAGCAAGATACTCAAGCAAGGCAATTATGATTTCTTCCTTGCTTGTAAAGTGTCTGTAAATGGCACTTTCAGAAAATTTCATTTCCTTAGCCAAGTTCTTAATTGTTAGCCCACTTATTCCCGAAGCAGTCAATATTTTTCCTGCTGCTTCAATGATTTCGAGCTGTCTATCTGAAATTGTTGCAGTCATATTATTTGTTTATCGAGTTCATTTTCAAAAAGGCAATTCCTAACCAAACTACAGATGCGGTCATTGCAATTGCACCGATCAATACTAAAGCAGGAGGTAAGCCAAAATACACTTCTGTTAATATTCCTATTGGCATTAATAAGCCTGTAAGTGCCAACCAAGAAATAGTTTTCACGTTTTGTAATTTGTCTCTGAAATGTAAAAGCAAATAGCCAATTAGGATGTTTAGAAAGGCAAACAAGTTACCGTGAACGTGAGCCAATCTGCTTTCGAAATGTTTTCCTATGCTGTATGAGTTTACCCATTCTTCTTTACCTGGTACAAAGTCTTTTTAATATATTAGGAGAAAGCCGTAGCGATAAAAAGCCTCATTATCAGGAAGCCTATTGCAAAGTTGTTTTTAGCGTTCATCTCGTTTATATTTTAAGTAAGTGAATATTCACTCTTCAAAGATAATTAAATTATGTTCACAGTTTCAAGTTTTTTTCAAGAAAACTTTAAAATACGAGGAAAATCATCCTGGTTCGGTGGGTAATTGGCTCTTTTGGGATTTGTTTGTGTGTCGAGTTGTGTTGAGGCAAACCCCAAATGTACCAATGTGGGTAGGCTAAATTTATTTTATTAAATGTGCGGTGGGGAAATTTTTAAAATCTTGCGTTGGCTTTAGTGTCGGCAAATTAGTCTGGTCGGTATCTAGGTACAGCGGAATTTTCAACCGAGTTTTTGTCGCACGAAAGTTAGTTTGGAAATCAAAAGTCTAGTCGTTTTGTTGTCCGTCTTACGGTTGCACGGTCGTCTTTTAGGCTTGCTTATAAGGTTTCTACGCTTGGCGAGGTTGCAAACTGCGGAACTGATTATTTTCTGTTTAAGATAAAATTTCTTGCGAAACGTGAATTTATTACAAAATTCGCAATCTTGCCAAACTCTTGTTGAACTGGTTATTATTCTTTGTTTATTTCGTACCAAACACATTTTTTAAATTCAGGAAATTCTCTTAATTCTGGGTGATTGAATTCACCTTTTCTTATCATTCCAATTTTTTTCATAACGTTCTCTGATTAATTGTTTTTAACAGTACAAATTGCGAAAACCTTATCAATCCCTATTTTACTAAATGCAAATTCAATACATCTTTTTGCTCCTTCTGTTGCATAACCTTTCCCCCAAGCAGATTTTTTCAAGCGCCAACCAATATCAGTAGCTGGGCTAAATTCGGTTTTATATTCCTGAAATGCCAAACCACTAAATCCAATAAATTCTCCTGTTTTAACTATTTCATTTGCAAAATAGGTGTAACCATTCTTTTCATAATGACTTTGAAGTCGTTCAATCAATTTGGCTGTATCTTGATTTGTCAGAGTTTTGGGGAAATGTTCCATTACATCTGAATCCGTATTCATTTTACTAAATTCGGTCAAGTCTTCCATTGTCCAGTTCCGAAAACCAAGTCTGTCAGATTTGAATATGTATTTGTCTTTCAAGTTCTGGTTTTTAATGTTTGCTAACTAATGTCTCATATCTCACATCCAATGTCTCACATCTCACATCTAGTGTCTCACATCTCAAAACAACTTCCCCGTCTGGCCAGATTTTATTCTTCCTAGATGTTTATAAGCGATATCCGTACATTCTCTACCTCTGGAAGTCCGCATGATATAACCTTCTTGGATTAGGAATGGCTCGTAAACTTCCTCAATAGTGCCTTCTTCTTCACCAACAGCTGTAGCAATGGTTTTTAATCCCACAGGACCACCCTTAAATTTATCGATGATGGTCATTAAGATTTTATTATCCATCTCATCTAGACCATGTTCATCCACATTTAAAGCGTTTAAGGCATATTTAGCTATTTCAGTATCGATTGAACCTGTACCTTTAATTTGAGCAAAATCGCGTGTTCTTCTTAAAAGAGCATTGGCAATACGAGGTGTTCCGCGACTTCTTCGCGCAATTTCAAAGGCTCCCTCTTCAGATATTTCTGTTTTGAGAATATCTGCCGATCTTAGAACAATACTTGTTAAAAGTTTAGCATCATAATACTCTAAGCGACTATTTATACCGAATCGGGCCCTTAGAGGTGCTGTAAGTAATCCTGAACGGGTAGTAGCCCCCACCAAAGTGAATGGATTTAATGAAATTTGTACAGAGCGTGCATTAGGGCCCGTCTCAAGCATGATATCTATCTTGAAGTCCTCCATAGCAGAATACAGATATTCTTCAACTAGCGGACTTAAACGATGTATTTCATCTATGAAAAGAATATCGCCTTCTTCCAAATTGGTTAATAATCCGGCAAGATCTCCTGGTTTATCTAAAACGGGTCCAGAAGTTATTCGAATATTAACTCCCATTTCATTGGCAATGATATGGGATAGGGTAGTTTTTCCTAATCCTGGAGGGCCATGTAATAAAACATGGTCTAATGCTTCTCCTCTAAGTTTAGCTGCTTGAACAAAAATTCGTAAATTCTCTAAAATTTTATGCTGGCCGGTAAAATCTTCAAAAACTTGAGGACGCAAAACTTTTTCAATCTCCCTTTCTATGGGTGAAAGATTTTCTTCTGCGGGATCTAAGTTTTCATTCATTTTGGAGATGATAAATATTAGGTATAAAGATAAAAATTGATTTTTAGTATCAAGAATCTATCTTTCTAGAATAATTTCTGAAAAAGCTATTCAATTTAATCTGAATTACCCCTAAAAAGGCCTCTCTAAATATTTTAGTGCTCATTTTTGAAGTCCCTTCCGTTCTATCTGTGAAAATAATGGGTACTTCAACCACCTCAAAACCATATTTTATGGCAGTAAATTTCATTTCAATTTGAAAGGCATAGCCAATAAATTTAATTTTATGAAGCGGAATAGTTTCTAAAACGATGCGCTTATAACATTTAAATCCGGCAGTAGCATCTTGAATAGATATTCTTGTGATAAATCTGACATAAACTGATGCAAAATAAGACATTAAAACTCTGCTCATTGGCCAGTTTACAACATTTACTCCTTTAATGTATCTCGATCCAATAGCTAAATCAGCACCATCAATACAGGCATTTTTTAATTTTATGAGATCATCTGGATTATGCGAAAAATCAGCATCCATCTCAAAAATATAGTCATAATGACGCTCAAGAGCCCATTTGAAGCCATGTATATAAGCGGTACCTAAGCCAAGTTTGCCCTTACGTTCTTCAATATGAAGTAAACCCTGATATTCTTCTTGCAGTTTTTTAACAATATCAGCGGTTCCATCAGGCGATCCATCATCAACAATCAAAACGTGAAAAACATCAGGAAGAGAGAACACCTTCCGAATAATATTCTCGATGTTCTCTTTCTCGTTATAAGTGGGAATTATGACTAGACTATTGGACATAAAAACTCATTAAAAATGATATAATAACTAGTTTTTTATTCAATTCCATGCATTTTTTTCTTCAAAAGGTTCTTTAGCAAAATTAAAACTAAACCAGCAACACCTGTTGCTACAACAAAGATTGTGAAGAAGCCTGACATAGATGATTCTTCAGCTATAGAATCCATGAAACTAGCCATAAATCCTCCTAAATAATTTGCTAATGCGGTTGCTCCAAACCAAATACCAAACATTAATCCTACATATTTTTTAGGAGATAATTTACTGATGTAGGATAAACCTACAGGAGAAACACAAAGTTCGCCCATAGTATGAAATAAATAGGCTAAACACAGCCAAATTATGCTTACTTGAGCTAATTTAGCACCATTTGGTATCGCTAATGAACCAAAAACCAATGCTCCAAAACCAACTGCAACTAGAATTAAACCTAAGGCAAATTTTACTGGTCCTGAGGGACTAAATTTACTCGATGAAAGTTTTATCCATAATGCTGAAAAAACGGGTGCTAACAAGATAATAAATAATGAGTTTAAGGTTTGAAACCATGAAGCGGGGATTTCTAAGGCCTGATCATTAAATTGTCTGTCAAGCATCCATATAGCAAGTCCCCATATTGTTAAAACACTTAATCCCATTGCCAAAACAGTCATTTGATAGCTTCTTCCAATTTTGGATGCCATATTTATCCAAAGCCATGTTAAAACTGCCAAAGGAACAATTGTAATGATAGTATTTATGATTTTAAATGCATTTGCTGCAAGTCCGGGACTCAAAGTTCTATCTGTATAATCTCTCGCGTATAAATTCATGGATGATCCAGCTTGTTCAAAAGCAAGCCAAAAGAAAATAGTGAAAAATGAGAATACACCAATCACAATTAAACGATCGCGATCAACTTTGGAAAGGGGTTCATTTGAAACAACTAATTTGTCATCTTCAGTTTTTTTCAATGGTCTTTCACCTATTTCACCAAAGAATTTACGAGCAAACCAAAATTGAACTAAGCCTAAAAGCATAAAAATTCCGGCTAAACCAAAACCATAATGCCATCCCACTGATTCACCGATATAACCACATAGTAAAATTCCAAGAAAAGCTCCAGTGTTAATTCCCATGTAGAAAATAGTATATGCAGAATCCTTTAATTGGCTTCCATCAGGGTATAATTGTCCTACCATAGATGAAATATTTGGTTTAAAGAAACCATTACCTAATATTAAAAACGCACAACCTAAATAAAATGCTGGAATCGCATCAATTGCTAAAACAACATGTCCTATAGTCATTAAAAGGCCTCCAATAAGAATCGCTTTTTTATAGCCCCATAACTTATCAGCTATTAGTCCGCCAATGATAGGTGTAATATAAACTAAACCAGTGTACCAACCATAAAGCATGCTTGCATCAGCTCTGCTCCAAGCTTGACCTCCATCAGCGAGTGAAGCTGTAAGGTATAAAACAAACAGTACACGCATTCCATAATAACTGAATCGTTCCCACATTTCTGTGAAGAATAAAATAAAAAGACCTAGTGGATGGCCAATTAATTGTTTTTGTTGTAATTCCATATAATTTGATAATTGGTAATTTTGTTTTATTTTTTTAATGTTTATCGATTAAAAAGTTCAATTATAATTAAATTTTACTAAAATTGATGCTAAATATATTCTTAAAAAATTAAAATGATTGATCAAACTGCCCTAATTACTAATGACGCTGTTGTTCTTGGAATACTAATGAGTATTCTTGGATTTGTATTTTGGACTTCACAAAGTAATCACATTATTTTTAAGAATCTATATAAATTTGTCCCGCCAATTTTATTATGTTATTTCTTGCCAGGATTATTAAATTCTACGGGTGTTATATCTGGTTCAGAGTCAAAGCTTTATACGATTGCATCTAGGTATCTTTTACCTGCAAGTTTAGTGCTTTTTACTTTAAGTCTCGATTTAAAAGAAATTTGGAAATTAAGAAAAAAAGCGGGTTTAATGTTTCTTGTTGGAACATTTAGCATTATTATTGGCGGACCAATCTCGGTTTATTTAGTTTCTTTGTTTGCTCCTGAAGTTGTGGGTGGAGAAGGCGCTGATGCTGTTTGGCGCGGATTAAGCACTATTGCTGGGGCATGGATAGGTGGTGGACCTAACCAAGCAGCAATGTTTGAGGTTTTTAAACCGAGCACAGATCTTTTTTCAGCTATGGTTGCCCTAGATGTTTTTGTAGGATATGTTTGGATGGCTCTTTTACTCTATGCAGCTGGTAGAAATAAGGAAATAAATAGCTTTTTAAAAGCTGATGATCAATCGGTTACTGAGATTAAAGATAAAATTGAAGCCTATCAACTCAGTATTATGAAAATCCCTAAAATGGATGATCTCCTCAAAATACTTGCAGTAGGTTTTGGAATTACGGGTATTGCACATTTTGGTGCAGATATTATTGCACCATGGATTACAATTAATGCTCCTCAGCTAAGTACTTTGAGCCTTACATCTGGTTTTTTCTGGATTATTATCATTGCAACAACATTAGGGATGCTATTATCGCTCACTAAACTTAGAAATTTAGAGGGTGTAGGGGCTTCTCGCTTAGCGAGCGTATTCTTATACGTGTTAATTGCATCTATAGGTATGCAAATGAATATTATGGCTATTTTTAAGAATCCAGGCTTATTAATTGTTGGAATGATTTGGATCTTAATTCATGCAATTGTATTAATTATTGTCGCTAAATTAACTAAAACACCGTTTTTTTTCCTTGCTACTGGTAGTATGGCAAATGTTGGCGGACCAGCATCAGCTCCGGTAATAGCTAGTGCTTTTCATCCTTCATTAGCTCCAATAGGAGTGTTATTGGCGGTTTTCGGATATGTTTTAGGGACTTATGGAGCTTATGTTTCTGCTTTATTAATGCAAATGGTGTCGCCTTAATAAAATGGTCTAATTAATCATAAACCTTTCATCTTTTTAGGATCGTTAAAGTTCTCATCCTGATCTGTAGAATCGTTTTTTAATTCTAATTCAGAAATGAATTTCCATCTCCCATTTAGAAACTTAAATCCATCATAAGAAAAATCTGGGCCATAAAGCTCGAATTTGCCTTTTAAATTAGGGTCGGGGGGAGCTAAATGATCAAAAATAATTCGATTCTCAGCACTCTCATAATTTAAAAGCATTGTTGCTCTTCTATCGTATTCGAAAATAATTCGTTTTTTATTCAGATTATCTGGATCTCCATCGAAAACTGGCTTCCCGAAATAGGCTTTTCCATCCTTAAAATGCAATACTTCAATGACTTTTTTTGTTGATTTTACTGTGTTTCCTTTCCAGCCAAGTAGCATATAATACGGACTTTCAACATCTTTTAACACAGGAATAATCTTATAATACTGTGCGCCATACCATCTACTGTTCGTATAAGTGCTGTCTGAAGGATTCTTTAATGTAGGGCTATAATCGACTAGAGGGAACATCTCAAGCCCGCCTTGGCTTGTATTCATTTGAATGGTACCATAAAAACGGTAACTACCATCATTATTCATAACGTGCCAAGTAAATACCCTAAATTTTTGATCTGGAGAATTTTGAATAGAAATGGTTTTTAAGGAATCAAATGTGAAATTAAATGAATAAGGAGTTTTTAGTGCAGTTACTAATGTTTTAATTAGTTTATAGCTTGCATTATAACGCTGAGGCTCAATGCTATCATTAATCATTTTGAAACTAATTTCTTTCAAACTATCTTGAAATACAATTAATTTTTCTCTGTTGGATTTATCTAAAGATTGGCCATCTACTTTTGTGATTATTAAAAGTAGAAGGCCAAATACTAGTGTTAATTGCTTCATTTAATATTATTGAAGGTTCTCAATGATTAGTGCACTCGCACCGCCACCACCATTACAAATTGCTGCTAAGCCTATTTTCGCATTGTTTTGTTGCAGCACATTGATTAGTGTAACAACTATTCTTGCGCCAGATGCACCGAGTGGATGGCCCATAGAAACGGCTCCACCGTTTATATTTACTTTAGATGGTTCTAGCTTTAAAATCTGATTATTTGCTAAAGAAACCACCGAAAAAGCTTCATTTATTTCAAAATAATCAACATCATCAGTTTTTAATCCTGCACGTTGTAAAGCAATTGGGATGGCTTTTGAGGGACTTGTTGTAAACCATTCAGGGGCTTGTTGTGCATCAGCATAGGAAATAATGCGTGCTAATGGTTTTATACCTAGCTGCTCTGCTTTTTCCTTACTCATTAAAACTAATGCCGCTGCACCATCATTTAATGTGGAGGCATTTGCTGCGGTAACCGTTCCATCTTTTTTAAATACTGCTTTTAGTGAAGGAATTTTATCGAATTTTACTGAATGGACTTCTTCGTCCTCCGAAATTAGAGTTATTTCACCTTTTCTATCCTTAATTTCAACGGCTGCAATTTCATTTTTAAATTTACCTGCCGATTGAGCTGCTTGTGATCTTTTGTAAGATTCAATAGCGTAGGCGTCTTGGTCTTCGCGACTAATTTTACAATCTGTAGCACATAATTCAGCTGCCGAACCCATGTGATAGTCGTTATAAACATCCCAAAGGCCATCCTTTACTAATCCGTCAATAATTTTCCCATCTCCTAAACGATAACCATTTCTTGCTTTATCAAGGTAGTAGGGCACATTGCTCATGCTTTCCATTCCGCCAGCAACTACAATATCATTTTGACCTAAAGCTATACTTTGAGCGGCTAGCATAATTGCTTTTGTACCCGAAGCACAAACTTTATTGATTGTTGTTGCAGGAACATCAGGTAAACCGGCAAATTTTGCAGCTTGCGTAGCAGGTGCTTGGCCTAAGTTTGCTGATAAAACATTTCCCATAAATACTTCTTGAATCTGCCCAGGGTCAATTCCCGCACGTTCAACAGCAGATTTAATTGCCGTAGCTCCTAGCTGACTTGCACTAAGTGATGATAAAACACCACCGAAACTACCGATTGGTGTTCTCGCTGCTGATATGATATATACTTCTTTCATTTTGGCTTTAATAATTGGTTGGTGCAAGTTAAGAATTTAAGGGCAAGGCCGTACAATCGAACTTATTTTTGACTGATTTATTACTCTTTACAAATAAAATATTTTGATGCTGATTTCCATTTTAACAATTAATGATGATTGATAAATAATACTATGCTAGCATATTATTTAATGTCTTTAATTGAGATTCCATTAAATCCTGCTATAGAATCAGGTAAACTTTTAACATCAATTTCAAGATTATGTTTAGCGTCGAAAGTTTTATAAGTAAAATTTAGGGATTTGCGCTTCGGAATATTTATTATTGTATAGGTTTTTACAGCCTCAGCTGGGTTAGCAATCAATTTTCTTGGTCCATCGCCAATACAACCCGCATTTAAAAAACGAATACCTTCTTTTATGGCAGGATAGAAGGCATGCTGGTGACCACTAATATATAAGTCGATACCATGCTTTTTGAAAAAGTTCAAAGCCTTCTCAGGATCTTCATTTACTTCACCAACCTTATTTTTGCTATCTACAATCGCGTAAAGCGGTAAATGCCCAATTAAAATTCTCAACTTTGCTTTTTGTGCTTGCTTGGCAGTTAATTGTTCTTCCATCCATTGATATAGCTCTGGATCCATTCTTGCACCAGCAGTGTCCCAACTTATAAAATAAACCCCGTCTTTAACATAAGAATAATAGAATGGGTAATTACTTGAATCAACGAAATTTAATCCAGTTGCATTTTTATTTTCTAGCCAAAATTTTTGTGATAATGTACGATCTAAAAGGTAGGAAGGAGAGGCATCATGGTTTCCAACAGTGAATCCAAAAGGAATTTTAAGATTATTGATTGGGTTAAGAACAGTACTCTTAAAACTATTCCACATGGAATTGATGTTATTTTCTGTTAATGATGTTTTTTGCCCTGCTACCATATCTCCAGCGCATAAAATGAGGTCGGGTTTTATCTCATTTAACTTCCCGATAACAGATTTGACCTCATCAGCATAATTTGTAGATCCATAACTAGAGTTTAAATCTGAAATCACACAAATTTTTAAGCCCTTGTTTCTTTTTTTGTCTTTACCTTTCGGCAAATCATTCGCAAAATCATGATGTTCTAATGCATAAAGCGGATTTAAAATAAAAAAGAATAAAAGAACGAAAAGATAGTTCGAAGAGTTTATTTTCATCATTAATATGTATAATCAAATTTAACTATTTCAAATGAATGAAACTGTATTAAGCGAATTATCCTTGACTGTGTATAAAATCTAGATTCATCAATCTGTTTAGCTATTTTTGTAAAATAATAAACCATTGAAAGTATGATTTTTGATACCTATTATGTTTTAATCGCTCTTTCAGTCCTAGTGATTATATCCTATTTTTTCAATATTATCGCTGATCGATTAAAGATTCCATCTGTTATACTTTTAATTGTATCAGGAATTTTATTCAAAATTGGAGCAGATTTTATTCAATTTGACTTCCCTGTATCAAGAACGGTCCTTGAAATTTTGGGCGTAATGGGATTGATTCTGATAGTCTTAGAGGGTTCTTTGGATCTTAAAATCACTACAGACAAACGACAAATAATCAAAAGGTCGCTACTTGCCGCAACTTTAATGCTATTTTCAACCACTGTGGCCATTGCTTTAATTTTGGGATACACTTTAGATATGTCCTTTAAGCAATCATTGCCTTATGCCGTTGCAATGGGTGTAATAAGTAGTGCCATCGCTATTCCTAGTGTCAATAAACTGGAGCCCAACAAAAAGGATTTCATCATTTATGAATCGAGTTTTTCGGATATCATTGGCATTATGCTCTTTAATTATGTAATTTCTGAGGAGTTACTTTCGATATTAACAGTTGGTACTTTTTTTGGAAACTTAGCATTAATAAGCTTAATATCAGTAGTTTGTACAGTTTTAGTACTTCTTTTGTTTAAATATCTTAAGGGTCACATCAAGGTTTTTTTAATCTTGTCAATATTGATTCTTGTATATTCTTTATCTAAACAATTGCATCTTCCTTCCTTGTTTTTTATTCTAGTTTTCGGCTTAGTGCTAAATAATGCTGAGCCTTATTTGCAAGGTTGGTTAAAGAAATATCTTCAGCCAGAAAAGCTTTTGGAGGTAAACATAGAGCTTAAAACTATGACTGCCGAGTTAGCCTTTCTGATAAGAACCTTCTTTTTCCTATTATTTGGCTTTAGTATTGATATTTCTTTAATTGTTTTGGAGCCAGTTATGCTAACAGGTAGTCTTGTAATCCTAATGATTCTTATTATCAGATATCTGTTTTTACGTTTTATTTCTAAAACCAATATTTTTCCAGAACTTTTTATTGCTCCTCGTGGTTTGATTACCATCATTCTTTTTTACAGTATTCCTTCTCATCTTACTACAGATAAATTTAATGAGGGAGTATTGTCTTTTGTGATATTAGGTTCGGGACTTATCATGATGTTTGGACTTATTTTTTCTAAAAAGAATGTGAATTCGGAGAATGAACTTGAATCTGAACATGTACTATAATTAATGTTTTCAACTAATTTTTAATGATATGGAAAAGACTAACAGTCGTTTAGACCAAATGAAACAGTTTATTGACAAAAAGACTTTCGACAGTCCCTCGCCATTTTCACACTGGTTAAAACCTATCATTAAGGAGGTTTCTTATGGCTCTTTAAAATGTGAGTTTACCATCCGGAAGGATATGACAAATCCCATGGGAATGCTGCATGGTGGTGTATCAGCTGGGATTATCGATGATATAATTGGGGCAACTATTTTTAGTATGGACTTGAGCCATCCATTTACCACAATTAATAATTATATCGATTATTTTGCACCCGCTATGGAAGGGGATATCATAGAAGCTCAAACAAGCGTTGTGAAATTAGGTCGCCAAATAATAAATTTACAATGTGAAATTTGGTTACCATCTAAAAAGCGTCTTATTGCACGTGGTTATTCCAATATGATTCGAATTGAAAAACCATAATTGGAAAATCCTTAAATATCTTTACAGTTAATTTATTTAATTGTGTGTCCAAAGAATATATATGCAAGAAATATTGCAGCTATAAGTCCCACGAAATCAGCAATTAAACCACAAATAATAGCATATCTTGGTTTTTTAATTCCCACAGAACCAAAATAAACTGCTAAAACATAGAAAGTTGTTTCTGAACTACCTTGGATTATACTTGATAATCTTCCTTGAAAGGAATCGGCGCCATAGGTTTTCATCACATCTACCATTAATCCTCTTGCACCTCCGCCGCTAAGAGTTTTCATTAATCCGACAGGTAAAGCCGGGACGAATGAGGTATCTAAACCGAATAATGCAACCAAAGAGCCTATACCGTTTACGATATAATCCATACAACCGGTTGTTCTAAAGGCACTTATGGCGACTAAAATGGCAATTAAAAATGGGACTATCATGATTGAAGTACTGAATCCTTCTTTGGCACCATCAATAAATGACTCATATACATTTACTTTTTTTGATGCCCCATAAACGATAAAAAGTGTAATAATTGAAAATATGATGATTCCTCCCATGAGTCCGGCATAAACCTGAATTTGATCAGGTGGGAGTGAACCGAGCCAGAAATATAATCCCGACATGATTGCTATGAAACCGCCGAAAAAAACAAGAATGGGTAGCTGAAACAGATTGATTTTCTGATAGATAGCAACAGCAATCATGCCTGCAAGGAATGAAATGAAAGTCCCAATGAGACAAGGAATAAAGACATCTGCTGGATTTGCCGCTCCATTAGCCATTCTCAGAGCAATAACACCAGTTGGTATTAAGGTAATGCCGGCTGTGTTCAAAACAAGAAACATGATTTGAGCATTACTTGCAGTATCTTTTTTAGGATTAATATCTTGCAATTCCTGCATTGCTTTTAATCCTACAGGTGTGGCTGCATTATCTAAGCCCAACATATTGGCCGAAAAGTTCATGATTATAGAACCATTTGCTGGATGGTTTTTAGGTACTTCAGGGAATAATCGACTAAAAAATGGATTTACACCTCGAGCAAAAAGTGTAATCATGCCCGCTTTTTCACCAATTTTCATGATTCCAAGCCAAAAGGTCATGATTCCAATCAATCCTATAGAAATTTCTGCACCAGTTTTTGCGCTATCAAACATCCCATTCACCACATTATTGAAAATGCTTGTATCGCCAAATACGATGAGTTTGACTAATGCTACTATAAACGCAATTACAAAAAAACCAATCCAGATGTAGTTTAAAGCCATATTTTGAGCCTGTTATGATTTATAATATATTTAATAAATTAAAATATTGCCGAATCTATTCATTTAAATTTGTTAATCTTCCATTTTCTATGGTCAGTATAATGTTATTTGCATCCTGAACGATTATATCGGCAGGTTCATCTATCCTTAATTCTTTAATTTCAGTTATTTTATAAGATTCACAATTTAGTTCTTGATAAGCATAAAATCCAGTTAAATCGCCTAAATCGCCTAATAAATAGTTGTATGATACTGATTTTAGATCTGGATTGATCTTTTCTTGAGCTATGATGCCAATATCAGCCGTATAGATTTCCCCATTGCGTTGAAGTTTGCAATTCTTTAATAAGAATTGAAAATGTCTTTTTTTATTCTCAGGAATCGAAAAATAATTATCTAATATTTCAGAATTATAAGATTCGTCCGCGATACTAATTAATCCCGAAAGGATAGATTTTAGATAAATCTTACGAATAAATTGCTTTTCAGAGTCATTTTTATACCCGCCTGCTTCAATTAATATTGTACTCGTTCCTGCAGCTTGAAAATTATCTCCAAAGGCTCTGGGCTCATATTCATCATCAAATCGGGCAATATGATTCGGGATATCATTTTTAATATCCTTATGCATATGGGAAATAACTTTCATTGCTTTTTCCCGGACGGAATTTATGCTTAATTCGCGATTATAAGCTGGGGCTAGTACAGAGATTGTGGCTGGATTTCCGGTTTCTGCCGCCGACCATAATATACTCTGATCATGTAGGTTAAAACCAAATTCAGGGTTGATTTTGTCTCTTAACTGACGTAAAATTTGTGCTTCTGGACTCTGCTGTTTATGGAAATCGCGATTAATGTCTATTTCCATGGCATTTCTTCTTGTAAATGATTCAGCACCATCGGGATTTAGCATGGGTAAAATGTAGAGCGTACATTTTTTATTTAATAATTCATTTATTTCTTTGAACTCGCCATTTAACTCCAAAATGTTCATTAAATCAAAAAGAGCCATTGTTGCTGTAGCTTCATCTCCATGCATTTGGCTCCATAAAAACACTTTTTTAGGACCTTTTCCCCATTTTACTAGGTTTATTGACCTTCCCAGTGTAGAATGTCCTACCTCTTCAATACTAAAATTGTGATTTAATGATTTCAACAAATCAATAATGAGATCATGCTTAAAAAAACGGTCATTTATTCGCTTTTCTTCAAATACATGATAGTTTGTGAGGAGAGTAGAGAGTAATTCCATTCCACTAAAATAGTATTTAGTATTAATATTTTTAATCAAAAATTTAGGTCAAAAAAAAATACCCTCCTGATTAATAGGAGGGTATTTTTGAAAAAAAGAATATATTTTTTAGATTAAACTAACACTTCTATTTACAAATTCAGTTAGTTCAGAACCAGTTAACATTCCTTGAGATAATAAAGCTAAATCGAAGGCTTGTTTAGCAAGTTGTAATTGTTCAGATTCATCTGTGCTTTGAAGAATTTTTCCAATAAGCTTGTGATTTCCATTGATAGCTACATTGTAATTATCAGGAAGAGTACCATAAAAGCCCATTCCACCACCCATTTTCGACATGTCTTTCATGCGACGCATAAACTCATCCATGGTTACAATTACGGGAAGTTCATCTGGATTTAAGCTTTCAATTTCAACGCGCATGTTTGGCTTTGTGATAGCTTTTTCAAAGATTGATTTCACGATGCCTTTTTCATCATCGTTAAGTACATGTACAGTATTGTCCTCCTTTGCAATAATTTTATCAGCCACATCAGCATCAACACGTTTTAAAGATGTTTTTTCGAGTTTTTGCTCCATCTGACTTATAAAATGAGTGTCGATAGGAGAGTTCATTAATAAAACATCATAACCCTTTTTATTCGCTGACTGTATGAATGTGTCTTGTTTATCTGCATCTGTAGCATATAAATAGACTAGATTTTCATCTTTATCTGTTTGTGCAGACTTAACCTTTTCTTTGTATTCATCTAAAGTGAAATACTTATTTTGGGTATTGCCTAATAAAACGAAATCTTTTCCTTTTTCATAAAATTTCTCTTCGCTAATCATGCCATATTTTACGAATAAACCGATATCATTCCACTTTTCTTCGTATGACTTACGGTCGTTCTTGAATAGTGAAGCAAGTTTATCAGCAACTTTTTTGGTGATATAGCTATTTATCTTTTTAACGGCACTGTCTGCTTGTAAAAAGCTTCTAGATACGTTTAATGGGATATCTGGTGAGTCGATAATGCCATGTAATAGCATTAAAAATTCAGGGACAACATCTTTCACCTCATCGGTAATGAATACTTGTCTTGAGAATAACTTGATTTTGTTTCTCTGAATTTCGAATTCATTTTTAACTTTCGGGAAGTATAAAACTCCAGTTAAATTGAAAGGATAGTCAACGTTCAAATGGATCCAAAACAATGGATCTTCAGAAAATGGATATAATTCCTTGTAAAAAGCTAAATAATCTTCATCTTTTAGCTCTGAAGGCGATTTTGTCCATATAGGGCTAGTATTATTGATAATATTATCAACTTCTACAGATTTATATTGAGGCTTTCCATCTTTATCTTCACCATCGGGAATAGATTCAGATTTAGTACCAAATTGAACTGGAATAGGTAAAAATTTACAGTATTTATCGAGAATTTCAGCAAGCTTTGCCTTGTCTAAAAACTCTTTGGATTCTTTATTAATGTGAAGAATAATATCAGTACCTCTGCTTGTACGGCTACCGGGACTAATCTCAAATTCAGTGCTTCCATCACAAACCCAACGCGCAGGTTCAGAAGCATCTTTAAATGATAATGTTTGAATCTCTACTTGATCTGCAACCATAAAAGCGGAGTAAAATCCGAGTCCGAATTTTCCAATGATCTCATTGGCATCTTTTGCATCCTTAAATTTCTCGACAAATTCAGTCGCACCCGAAAAGGCCACCTGATTAATATATTTCTTAATTTCTTCGGCAGTCATCCCCAATCCATTATCTGAAATGGTGATGGTTTTTTTCTTTTCGTCGAATGCTACAGAAACTCTTAAATCTCCAAGATCTCCATTATATTCACCAAGAGAGGAGAGGCGCTTTATTTTTTGAGTGGCATCCACTGCGTTTGCAACCAGCTCTCTCAGGAAGATCTCGTTATCAGAGTATAAAAATTTCTTAATGATTGGAAAAATGTTCTCAGTGTGAATCGAAATGGTTCCTTTTTCTTGCATCTTTTTAATTATTTTGGTTAACGGGGGTATTATCTCAATACTTATTCCAAAATAAAATATATGTCAGAATGACACACTGTTTACCTTTATTCTATAATAAAATATTTGTGATTATCTATAAATCGGTATTTTATTATAACAATAATAATTTAATTATAAATTAAATTTTTATTATAAAAAAGAAACAAAAGAAGGTTTATTCTACAGAGTCTTTTTTCCTATTAAACTCAGAGGTAGTATGGAATTCAACATCAGGGAAATCGCGTTTAGCAAGGTTTAATGTCCAATCATTATCAGCCAGAAATACAGGATTACCATCTTTATCAGTAGCTATATGATGATGTCTACGTTGAATGATTTCGTTAATATTTTTCTTGTCTTTTGAAGTTAACCAGCTTGATTTTCTGAAGGTTAATGGCCTGAATGCACATTTGGCACCATATTCATGTTGAAGTCTGAATACAATAACTTCATACTGAAGTTCACCAACTGTTCCAATAATTTTACGATTTCCTGGCTGTTGTACAAAAAGCTGGGCTACACCTTCTTCGGTAAGCTGCTGAAGTCCTTTTTCTAATTGTTTAGATTTTAGGGGATCTCTATTTTCAACTTCTTTAAATATTTCGGGTGAGAAGCTTGGGATTCCTTTAAATTGTAGGTTTTCACCTTCTGTAAGTGTATCGCCAATTTTAAAGTTACCACTGTCATATAAACCTACCACATCACCTGGCCATGCCTCTTCAACGAGACTTTTTTCATTAGCCATAAAATCTACAGGATTTGAAAATTTTAGTTTTTTATCTAATCGGGTGTGATAATAGAATTTATTGCGTTCAAATTTTCCTGAACATATTCTTAAAAAGGCAATCCGATCGCGATGATTAGGGTCTAAGTTAGCATGTATTTTAAAAACAAAACCAGTGAAGTTTTTTTCGTTTGCTAAAACCATACGTTCATTAGCTTCACGGCTTTTAGGGCTGGGAGCTATAGAAACGAAGGTATCGAGAAGCTCTCTTATTCCGAAATTATTGATGGCACTACCAAAAAATACCGGAGCTAATAAGCCTTCCAAATAAAGCTCATTATCTAATTTTCCATAAACTCCATCTACTAATTCTAGGTCATCTTGGAGTGTTTTTAATTCTTTTTCTTGAAGAAATTTATTGAGTAGGGGGTCGTTCAGATCGTTTACCTGAATAACTGGTTCCGTTATTTTAGATTTATCTGGTTTAAACAGATTCAGTTGCTTCTCATAAATATTATATACGCCTTTAAAATTATGGCCTTGTCCAATAGGCCATGAAAGAGGGCATACACTAATGTTTAAGTTGTTTTCAAGTTCATCAAGTAGATCAAAGGTATCTTTACCTTCACGGTCAAGTTTGTTGATGAAAATGATCACAGGAGTGTTCCGCATGCGACAAACATCCATCAGTTTTTGTGTTTGTTCCTCAACCCCCTTAACACTATCTACAACTAAAATAACACTATCAACGGCAGATAAAGTTCGGTAAGTATCCTCTGCAAAGTCCTTGTGACCCGGTGTATCTAAAATATTAATTCTTTTCCCATTATATTCAAATCCCATAACTGAGGTAGCAACAGAAATTCCTCTCTGCTTCTCAATCTCCATGAAATCTGAGGTGCTACTCTGATTGGCCTTGTTCCGTTTTACTGTCCCAGCAGTATTAATTGCACCTCCAAACAGCAAGAATTTCTCTGTTAATGTAGTTTTACCAGCATCTGGGTGAGAAATAATTGCAAATGTTTTTCTTTTTTCAATTTCAGGGTTGAACATAATATTCGGAACGTCGGCTTGTATTTGAATGAATAGAAATTTTTAAAAATAAGAATCGTCAGTCTCTTAAATAGCGTGCAAAGGTAGTGAATTTTGATTTAAATCGTTTTAAAGCATTAAAAACCTTCAAAAACAAGGTTTTTATTATTTAAAAAATACCTCAGTTGCGCCATAACCAAATTTTTCTTTTCTAGCATCCATGTAGGTTTTTACTTGGGGATGTTTAGAAATAAACTTGTGCAGCTCTGTCCTTAAAGTTCCATTACCAGTCCCGTGAATAAAAATTATTGATTGTAGTTTATGTACAATGGCAGCATCTAAACACTTTTTAAAGTGATCTGTCTGAATGTTTAATATTTCAGAATTGCTTAAAAAGTGAAAATCATCTCTTAGTTTTTCGATATGAAGATCAATTTCTTTGCCTGGATTTTGGATTTCAATTTTTTCATCACTTCCTTTAAAAAAACTTTCTTTCAGTTTTTGAGGATCAATTAATGGAGTTTGAGGATCTAATTGAATAATCCATGCGTCTTTAGCCAATATACTTTGATGCTTTTTTACTCCTGAAAAATCTTTTGCCTTGAATTTATCAGAATAGAGTAGGGGCTTTTGAAATTCATGCTTTCCATTACTGTAAAATAGGCATTGGATATGAAATTTGGGCCATAAATCTAGTTCGTTTAAAGACGCTGAAAAAATTTGAATGCTTGAATTGCTTTTCAATATTCCAGAGCATTCTCCTTTATATTCTTGGTTTTTTTCTGTGTTTAAAGTGAATAATATTTCCCATGAACTAGTATTTACAAGATTAAAATATACTACTGAGCCAACGCGTTTATCATCTGTAATGGCAAGAAATAAACCAGTTGAGATAAATTTATCGCTTTGATTTAAGCCTTCCTTTTTAATTTCTTCAATATCAACTACATCACTTTTCCCATGAACACGAGTTACCTGACTTGCAAGAACGGGTATTTCAAAGCCGTCATCATCGGTAACGGCAATGGTATCTTCATCAATTATTCGAGTGATAATCCCTTCACGTTTTTCATTTACAAAGCGAACAAATTCGCCTAATTTATACTTCATTTTGATTTAATTATTTACAAATCTATCAAAAATAGCTACCATAATTTTTTTTATCATCAATACCTGAATTTAGGTTTAAGAATTAACTTTGTTGAATATGAGTAAAGACCCATTACATGGCAAAACCTTAGAATCCATTTTGATTTTTTTAGTGGAACATTATGGATGGGAAAACTTAGCTTCTCTAATTAGGATTAATTGCTTTATTGATAATCCAAGTATTAACTCAAGCTTAAAATTTTTTAGAAAGACAGATTGGGCCCGAAAAAAGGTTGAAGCACTTTATATCAATACAATTAATAAGCAGAATGAGAAATTATGACGATTTAACGATATTTTTATAGCTCAAATTGCCTTAAATTTTTGATATTTGAGTAACCAAATTATTAATCATGAATAAGATGAAATTATTTTTACCTGCATTATCTTTAATTTTTGCTTTTGCAGCTTGTAACCAAACAGAACAAAAAACTGAAACTGCAGCAGCAACAGATTCTGTAAGTGTCTCAACACCAATTGAAATTGAATTGAAAGACTCAAATGTTGATATGGCTTATGATCAATATTTACAATTAAAGGATGTTTTAATATTGTCTGATTCAGTTCAAACTCGCACCTCAGCTAAATTGCTTGTAGGTACCTTAGCTAAAATTACTGGTTCAGAAAGTACAGCCAAATTGGCTAATGATATCGCTAATGAAATCTCATTGTCTAAGCAAAGAGTTATCTTCACTTCATTAAGTAACGAATTAATTGAGTTATTTAAAAAATCGGAAATTACTTCTGGTAGTATGTTCGTTCAGTTTTGTCCGATGGCAAATGAAGGAGAGGGTGGATACTGGTTAGCCTCTGAAACTGAAATTAAAAATCCGTATTATGGTGATGAGATGCTTAATTGCGGTGAAGTAAAGGAAACCATTGAAAAAAAATAGTCTTAAATAAATTTTATTCAGGCAAATCTTTGTTTTAACATCATTTATTGTAATTTCTCTGTTGAAAATTGATAAAATCTCATTTTTAACAAAAATATTGCAATTCATTTCACTAAAATGTGCTCTAAAATGAGCTTATTTATTAGTTTTGTCTAATAACCATATTAATCATTATGTCGGAAACAGCATCCTTAAAAATAGGAGAAAAAACTTACGAACTACCAATAATAACAGGTACTGAAGGTGAAAAAGCTATTGATATCTCTAAACTTAGAGATGTTAGCGGTTTTATAACTTTAGACTCTGGTTATAAGAATACAGGCGCCACTAAAAGTGCTATCACCTACCTAGATGGTGAAGAGGGAATATTAAAGTATAGAGGCTATGGAATTGAAGAATTAGCTGAAAAATCTACTTTCCTTGAGGTGGCTTATTTATTAATTTATGGCAATCTTCCAACTCAAAGTCAGTTAGATTCTTTTCAATCGGATATTTCGAGACATACTCTGGTTCATGAAGATATGAAAAAGTTTTTTGATGGTTTTCCATCGAAATCTCACCCTATGGGTCAGTTGTCTTCTTTGATTTGCTCATTATCATCTTTTTATCCAGAATCTTTAAATTCTAAGCAAACAGCTGAAGAGCAAAATTTAACAATAATAAAGCTTCTAGCCAAAATGACTACTGTTGTTTCATGGATTTACAAGAAGTCTTTAGGTCATCCAATTATCTATCCTCAAAATAAGCTTGATTATGTGAGTAATTTCTTAAACATGACTTTCGGTCAGCGTACAGAGGAAATTATAATTGACCCAGTTATTGTTAAAGCGATGAATGTTTTATTCATACTGCATGCAGACCATGAACAAAATTGTTCTACCTCAACGGTTCGTATTGTTGGTTCATCAGAATGTAATTTATATGCATCCATATCAGCGGGTATTTCAGCACTTTGGGGACCATTACATGGTGGTGCTAATCAAGCAGTTATTGAGATGCTTGAGCAAATTAAAAATGATGGTGGCGATACCGATAAGTGGATAAATAAAGCAAAAGATAAAAATGATAGTTTCCGTTTGATGGGATTCGGACACCGTGTTTATAAGAACTTTGATCCACGTGCCAAAATCATTAAAAAGGCTTGTGATGATATTCTTGATAAATTAGGCATCAATGATCCAGTTTTAGATATTGCTAAGAAGTTAGAGGAAGCAGCTCTAAATGATCCATATTTTGTGGAGCGTAAACTATATCCAAATGTTGATTTCTATTCTGGTATTATTTATCGTGCTTTAGGTTTCCCTACTGATATGTTTACAGTACTTTTCGCTCTAGGCCGTTTACCGGGATGGATTGCACAGTGGAAAGAAATGCGTGAAAACAAAGAGCCAATTGGACGTCCTAGACAGATATTCACTGGTGAGGTTGTTCGCGAATATGTTGATTTATCAAAGCGCTAATTATTAAAAATAAAAAAATCCGGTGAAAATTTTCACCGGATTTTTTTTGCCTAAATATTTGAATAAAATAATATTTACATTAAAATACCAGCTATTGTTGCTGATAAGTAGGAGGCAAGTGTACCACAAATTAATGCTCTCATACCTAGTTTAGCAAGGTCTGTTCTTCTTTCTGGAGAAAGTTCTCCGATACCTCCAACTTGTATAGCAATTGAACTAAAATTAGCAAAACCGCATAATGCGAAACTGGTTATTAATATTGTTTTCTGATCAAGGGTTTCCTTGATTTTTACTAAATCGAGGTAGGCAACAAATTCATTGATTACCATTTTAGTCCCCATTAAAGAACCAGCTACCTGGATATCTTTTCCTGGAACTCCCATTGCATAAGCAAAAACTGAGAATAAAGATCCTAAAATTTGATTTAGACTAAGCGTCTGTAAATTAATTCCTATAAATGAAAGTGAAAGGCCTAAACTACTTAATCCCAAGCCTATTTTTCCTAAAACAAAATCGACCAAAGCAATTATTGCAATAAACCCAATAAGCATGGCTACTACATTTAAACCAACCTTTAATCCATCACTTGCCCCATGAGAAATTGCATCTACTAGATTCGCATTTGTTTTTTTAATTTCTAGAGATACTCTTCCTTTTGTTTCTGAAATCTCAGTTTCAGGCCAAACGATTTTAGATATAACAAGAGCAGCCGGAGCAGCCATTAAACTTGCAGCAATTAAATATTCAGCTGGTACACCCATTGCGATATATACTGCCATAACCCCACCCGCAATACATGCCATGCTTCCGGTCATAGATGCTAAAAGTTCAGACATAGTCATACCTTTTAAATAAGGTTTTATCATGATTTGAGCTTCTACTTGCCCAACAAAGGCACTTGCAACGTTTGATAAGGCTTCAGATCCAGACACGCCCATAAGCTTATAAACAATCATAGCAATGAATTTTACAATCCGTTGCATAATTCCCAAATAATAAGCTACACTCACTAAAACCGCAACAAATATTATGGTAGGGATAATATTGAAGAAAAAGATAAACTCATTTCCAGCTCCAAAAGCTTTACCCATGTTAACCGAATTAACTAGGGGGCCAAATACAAATTCAGCACCTTTTTGTGAGAAATTAAGGATTTTAGTCACTGCAGTACCCAGCCAAGCGAAGATTGCTTTTCCTACTGGAACTTTAAGGATGAAAATTGCAAGTGATAATTGTATAGCTATTCCAGAAAGAACTAACCTATAATTTATCGCTTTTCTGTTATTAGACATTAAAAAAGCGATACCAAAAATTAAAAAAACGCCAATAAGACCTGTAAATCTTTCCATAGAATGAATAAAATGAATTAATCGTGAAATTTAGGAATAAGATTTATAAATAATGAATTATTCGAAAATTCATGAAGATTTTCTTCTTGAAAGTTCATCACGTATGCTTGCAGCCTTTTCATAAGCTTCTTCTGCAAGTGCATTCTTCAATTTAGTTTTTAATTCATCTTCAGATAGAGCACTGTAATTTAAAGCGGTGCCGGCTACTTTTTCTTCTTTAGGTGTTTCTATATTTTCAAGAAAAACGAAATCATTGCCTTCAATTACAATTCCTGCACTAGCTAAAATAAACTCATAGGTATAAATTGGACAGTCAAAACGTACAGCTAAAGCTATTGCATCAGAAGTTCTAGCATCAATCTCACTTGTTTTTTTGCCATCTGAACAGATTAATTTAGCGTAAAATATCCCGTCTACAAGGTTATAAATAATTATTTCTTGGATGTTTAAATGATAGTTTTCAGCCAATGATTTGAAAAGATCGTGAGTTAAAGGTCTACTAGGAGTCATTTTTTCAATTTCGATGGCTATTGCTTGGGCTTCGAAACTTCCTATTATTATAGGTAATCTTCTTCGTCCATGCACTTCTCCTAATACTAATGCATATGCACCAGATTGAGTCTGACTGTAAGATAAGCCTACAATATCTAGTTTAATCTTCTTCATAAATAAAGACTGAATTGTAATGAATTAAAACTAAAAAATGTTTTAAGAATGCGCTTTATAAGCTTTAACAGCATCTATTAATTTGGGAACTACATCAAATGCATCACCAACAATACCATAATCAGCCACTTTGAAAAATGGTGCTTCTGGATCTTTATTTATCACAACAATAGTTTTTGATGAGCTAACACCTGCTAGATGTTGAATGGCACCAGAAATCCCAATGGCAATGTATAAATTCGGACTTACGGCTATTCCTGTTTGACCAACATGCTCTTCGTGAGGTCTCCAACCAGCATCAGAAATAGGTTTTGAGCATGCTGTTGCTGCTCCAAGTGTTTTTGCAAGCTCTTCAATCATAGCCCAATTTTCTGGTCCTTTCATACCACGACCAGCTGAAACGACTAATTCGGCATCAGGTAGAGCAATTTTATCACTAGCTCTCACAATTTCAGAAACCATAGTTCCGAAATCTGAATCGTTCAATTCAGGAGCAAAATTTTCGACTACAGCTACATCGTTACTTTCATTAATCTGATAAGAATTTGGATTTAATGCAATCACTTTTATTGCTGACGTTAATTCAACTGTTGCAAAAGCTTTCCCAGAAAATGCTGTTCTTTTAACGGTGAAGACATTATTTTCAATTTTTGGAAGCTCTACTGCTGCATCAACAAGTCCCGCGCCCAATTTTACCGCAACACGTGGCGAAAGACCTTTTCCAGTGAACGAATTCGATAAAATTACAACACTTGCACTTTCTTTTTTTGCTGCTTCTGCTATTATTGATGCATAAGCTTGGTTTACAAAAGTTTTTAATTGATCATTGCTGACATTTAATATCTTTTTAGCACCATAATTGCCAATATTACTTAAATCAGATTGTTCAACATTTCCAATGGAAATTGCTATTAAATCTGTGTTTAGCTGCTTTGACACTGCCGCAGCATATGAAACTACTTCAAATGTGGATTTCTTAAATTTACCACCTGCATTCTCAACGTATACTAAAACCGACATATTTATAAATTTGGCCCTTTTAAAGGGGGTTAAAATCGATGATCTGTTTATTAAATAACTTTTGCTTCTGTATGTAAAAGATTAACTAATTTCTCTACTTCATTATCTAAAAGCATGGTAACTGAGCCTCTTGGAGCTGGAACTGAATAGGAGGTGAATTTAACTAATTCATCTACCGATACAGCTTCTATCACATCAAGTGTTTTTGTTCTGGCCGACATTATGCCACGCATATTTGGGATTTTAGGCTCTGCCACTCCCTCAGCACAGCTAGCTACAAATGGCAAGGAAACATTTAAAATTTCTTTACCACCTTCAATTTCTCGAACTACATTCGCTTTGCTACCATCAATATCTATTTTTTTAACAATCGAGATGGAAGGAATGTTTAATAATTCTCCTAACATGGCAGCAATTTGTGAACCATTATAGTCTATTGATTCACGACCAGTTAAGATTAAATCAAATCCTTTTTCTTTTGCATAATGCGCTATTTGAGAAGAAACAAAATAAGCGTCTCTAGGAGCCGAATTTACACGAACTGCATCATCAGCACCAATAGCTAGTGCTTTTCTGATTGTTGGTTCTGAGTTAATATCTCCAACATGAATTACTGTTACAGTCCCTTTACCGTTTTCGGTCAATTCAATCGCTCTTGCTAAAGCAATTTCATCATATGGGTTTAATATATATTGAACACCTGTCGTATTGAATTGTGTATTATCACCGCTAAAACTTATTTTTGCTGTTGTATCGGGAACGTTACTTATACAAACTAATATTTTCATATAGATTTCTCTTTTTACAAATCTACTTAAAAAAGATATAATAAAATGCATCATATACGTTTACAAAAGCTTTTGACTTTTCTTGAAAATGAGCCTACGGACCCTTTTTTAAAGTATGCATTAGCAACTGAATACATGAGTCAGAATGATTTAGAGAAAGCATTATTTTATTATGATGATTTAATGACACAACATCCTGATTATGTAGGTACTTATTATCATGCTGGAAAATTGTATGAACGTTTAGAAAAGAAGCCTGAAGCTATTCTTATTTATCAAAAAGGCATGCAAATTGCTAGAAAAGCAGGTGATAATCACGCTTTTTCAGAGTTACAAGCAGTTTACAATTCGGCTGTAGGTTTAGATTATGAAGACGATTAAATAAAATGTGGACCAAACGCCAATTGATATTTATTTATGATGTAGTTTGGTTTACACTTACTGCTTTTGGCGGTGCGCAAGCACATTTGGGCTTGATGCTTAAAAATTTTGTAAGGAAAAGGCAATATATTTCTGAAACTGAACTTCTTGAACTGAATGCTTTAACACAAATACTTCCTGGCCCTTCTTCTACCCAAACCCTAATTGGAATTGCTTTTAAAGTAGGGGGATTGCCAATGGCTATTTTTACTTTTTTTATTTGGATAATTCCATCAACTGCATTGATGTGTTTAGCGGTTTTAAGTTATACGATATTAGGCCAAAAGGAAAAATTCGATAAAGTTTTGGAATATATTCAACCTATAGCAGTTGGAATTGTAGGTTATGCAGCATTTTCATTTGCTCAAGCGGTTTTAAAATCACAAATAGCCATTTGGTTAGCATTAGGTTCTTTATTTGCTACTTTAATTTTAAGAAATGCTTATGCTTTTCCAATTTTAATTTTAGTAGGTGGAATAGTTTCTTCTACCATTCAATCAGCCGCAGAGGAGAATAAGCTCAGATTAAAGTTGTTTTCAAATATTAATCCGAAAAAGATAGCCTATTTTGTAGGTGTCCTATTATTTTTTGCCGCTTTGGGTGCTCTAATAAATAGGACATCTCCCTTCAGTTTGCCAATTCGTTTGTTTGAAAACTTCTATCGGAATGGAATAATGATTTTTGGTGGGGGACAAGTACTGGTACCGTTTATGTATACAGAATTTGTTGAGATGAAGTCTTATTTAGATTCTAATCAATTTTTATCTGGTTATGCTTTTCAACAAGCTTTACCTGGTCCTACCTTCTCTTTTACTTCTTTTGTTGGTGGGATGACTTTGAAAAATGCAGGTTATAGTATTTACGGACAAATTATGGGCAGTGTGATTGCTGTTTTAGGAATAAATTTACCTGGATTAATTTTGATTCTTTTTATTGTCCCTTTTTGGAATGATTTAAAGAAGATTACACGTATTAAAAATTCATTATCAGGTATTAATGCTGTATCTGTTGGTTTTATGATTGCAGCGTTTTTTCTTTTATTAAAGCCAGTAGGTGTTGATTTAATATCGATGGTGATAGTAATACTTACTTTCTTATTACTTCAATTCACTAAGATAAAAACTCCATTTATTATTCTATTTGGTGTAATTATAGGTTTTTTTATCTAGGTAATTCGATAAATCAATAAACTTTAAAATGGTTGTTCGTCATCCATATCATCCATTCTGGAAGGTCGTATAATGAAGTTGTTGGGTTTTTCAAAATCGTCTGAAGGTGAAATTCCAGCAAATGGGTTAGGATTATTTCCTGCAGGATTACTAAAATCTTCTTCTAAATCAAGGAATTTAACGAATTTACCAACAAATCGAAGTGGTACTGTACCTGTCTCTCCATTTCTATGTTTTGCAATAATAACTTCACCTATTCCGATGGTTGATCGACCTTCTTCATCTTCTGTTAAACCATAATACTCTGGTCGGTAAAGGAATAATACCATATCAGCATCTTGTTCAATTGATCCAGATTCCCTCAAATCCGACAACATTGGCTTTTTACTTCCTCCAGGACGGTTTTCTACTGCACGACTTAATTGAGATAGAGCAATAACAGGTACGTTTAATTCCTTAGCTACAGATTTTAATGCTCTTGAAATACTACCTATTTCTTGTTCACGGTTGCCACCTTTTCCATCGCTTTTCCCATGCATCAATTGTAAATAATCGATGATAATCATTTGAATATCGTATTGAGCCTTCAAACGCCTACATTTAGCTCTAAATTCAAAAATATTTAAGGCTGGTGTATCATCTATAAATAGGGGAGCTTCTGTTAATTTGCCGATTTTGGAATGAAGTTGCTGCCATTCCCATTCAGCTAAATGACCTTTTCTAATTTTTTCTTGTTCAATTTCTGTTTCTCCAGAAATAAGACGATTAACAAGCTGAACTGATGACATCTCCAGTGAAAAGAACACCACAGGCTTATTAAACTGAACAGCCGCATTTCGAGCACAACTCAAAACAAAAGCTGTTTTACCCATTGCTGGTCTTGCTGCTATAATTACAAGATCAGAGGGCTGCCATCCAGAGGTTATTCTATCGAGTGCAGTAAAACCAGAAGCAACACCAGTTAATCCATCAACTTTATCTTTTATTTTTTCGAGATTATCCAATGATTCACGGATGATTTCATCCATTTTCCTAGAATCTCTACGCAAATTGTTTTGTGCTATATCAAATAAATTTTTCTCTGCATGATCCAAAAGATCGAAAATATCGGTTGTATCTTCATACGACTTACTGATAATTTCTGTAGAAATTCGAATTAGTTCACGCTGAATAAATTTTTGCGAAATTATTCGGGCATGATATTCAATGTTTGCTGCTGATGCTACGCGATTGGTAAGCTCGGTGATATAATACGCACCTCCAATCATTTCTAAATCACCCTGTTGTCTTAATTGAGCTGTAACAGTTAGGATATCAATGGGTGATGACTTTTGAAACAAAAACTGAATAGCTTCAAAGATTTTTTGATGACTATCCTTGTAAAATACTGCCGGATTTAAAATGTCAATTACAGCTGATAAAGCATCTTTTTCCAACATTAGTGCACCTAGAACTGCTTCTTCTAGATCTATTGCTTGTGGTGGAAGTTTGCCTAATCCACTAGCCATAGTAGTCAATTTATTTCTGCGATCAGCAGAAAATGTTCCCTTTGTGCCTTTATTGTATTCTTGTTCCTGACCTAAACTCATAACAACAAAAGTAGATAAAAAATAGAGTCCAATTGTTTAAGTTTTTCACACAAAAATATTGAACGATTTATTTCTTGTTAATTGATCGAAAAATTCGACTATTTTATAAACATTAAAACAAAAAAATATGTTAATATCTTTAAAAAACTGCCTTTATAGTGGATTAAATCAAGTGTTAATAATTTTTTATCATGTTAATAAACCAAAACTACGTGCTAATTATCATACAATTTTATTTGAAAATGGAAATTATATCTACCTTCGCCAATAAATAAAATCATAAAATGAACGGTAGCCCTTTTAAAAGAAAACGTGAGCATGAAGTCCATGAGTCTAATCAAATGGTATTTGGAATTCGTGCTATTATTGAGGCTATTAAAAGTGGTAAAGAAATAGAGAATTTGTTCTTACAAAGAGGACTAACCGGTGGGATTATTCTTGAATTGCGTGCCTTGCTGAAAGATCAAGAAATTGGTTTTCAATTGGTTCCAGTTGAAAAATTAAATCGCTTAACGACTAAAAACCATCAGGGTGCAATAGCTTTTATATCTCCAATTAGTTATGATAAAATAGAAAATATAATTCCCTTGATTTATGAAAGGGGAGAAGTTCCTTTGATCTTGATACTTGATGGTATTACAGATGTTCGAAATTTTGGAGCTATCGCTAGAACAGCTGAATGTGCGGGTGTTCATGCAATTATAGTCCCTGCTAAAGGCTCAGCTCAAATTAACCCAGATGCAATTAAAACCTCTGCAGGTGCTCTCTATAAAATACCTGTATGTAGGCATGAAAGTCTTTTTAAAACAGCCAAATTTTTACAAGAATCTGGTTTACAATTAGTTGCGTGTACTGAAAAAACTAACGACTTTCTTTACCAGCCTGATTATACCGTTCCAACAACCATCATTATGGGCTCAGAAGAAAATGGTATTTCAACTGATTTAATCCGTATTTCAGACCATCTTGCTAAGATTCCTATGTTTGGTGAAATTGAATCACTAAACGTGTCAGTCTCAGCTGGTATTCTATTGTATGAAGCTGTTAGGCAAAAGCTAGCTACTAAATAAATTCAGTACCAAATCTCTGCTTTACATCAGCAACTATTTGCTTGATTTCTTGCTCTTTATCTCTAGGACAAATTAAAATGGTGTTATTTTCTTCTACCACAATAAAATCATGAAGTCCTTGAAGTACGAGTAGTTTGTCTTTAGAAACATTGACCATACAATTTGAAGAGTCGTACATGATTACCCTTTCGGAAGGTATTACAGCATTTCCAACATAATCCTTTTCAGATAAATCATAAATTGATGCCCATGTACCAAGATCAGACCAGCCAAATTCAGCTGGTAAAACATACACATTGTCAGCTTTCTCCATGATTCCATAATCAATCGAAATATTTGTACACTGTGAAAATGCTGATTGTACAAATTCGGATTCTTTAGTGGTATTGTACATATTTTCTCCTTCTTTAAAAATATCGTTCATCTCTGGGAGATGAGCTTCGAAGGAATTTAGAATATTTTTAACAGACCAAACAAAAATGCCTGCATTCCATAGAAAATCGCCACTTTGGACAAATGTTTTAGCGATTTCTAAATTTGGCTTTTCTGTAAAGGTTTTTACTTTGAAAAAATCTTCGCCAATTTTAGAATTATTGTATTGAATATAGCCATAACCTGTGTCTGGCCTTGATGGTTTTATTCCAAGGGTAATTAAACAGTCGTTATTTAATGCTGTGTCTAATGATTTTTTAATACAGCGAGTAAATTCTTCAGGATCCAAAATTAAATGGTCGGAAGGTGACACTACAATTGCAGCATCCGGGTTTATTCTCCGAATTTTATGACTTCCATAAGCAATACAAGGAGCTGTATTGCGCATAATTGGCTCTGCAAGGATTTGTGATTGATCAATACCAGGAAGTTGGTCTATCACAAGATTTATATAGTTTTCATTCGTTAAAATGAATATATTCTCTTTTGGAACAATATTTAAAAATCGTTCAAACGTTTGCTGTATAAGTGTTTTTCCTGTTCCCAAAATATCAATAAATTGTTTGGGATGAGAAGTACGACTTAATGGCCAGAATCTACTTCCAATGCCACCTGCCATTATTAGGACGTAATGATTTTTCATATTTGCTCTAAATCTTAAATTATTCCTTCTTTCAAAAGATCATGAAGGTGTATGAATCCCTCAAACTTGCTTTCAGAACCTACAAGTATTTGAGAGATATTGTTAACGCGAAGAATTTCAAGTGCGTTAATGGCAAGTTCGTTCTTATCTATATATTTTGGAGATTTTGTCATGATGTTAGCTGCCGTTAAACCATCAATATTTAGATTATTATTCAACATTCTACGAATATCACCATCAGTAATAATTCCTCTTAATATCCCCTCATCTACAACGGCTACAGCACCAAGTCTATTTCTCGTAATTTCTATAATCACCTCTTTTACAGTTGCAGATGAATTAACAAATGGTTTCTCATTTTGTGAGGCCAATGTTCCAACTGTTAAATATAACCGTTTTCCTAAAGACCCTCCAGGATGGTATTTAGCAAAATCGGAACTGCTAAATTCGCGACATTCAAGTAAACAAACTGCCAAAGCGTCACCCATAGCCAATTGTGCAGTGGTACTGGTTGTAGGAGCTAAATTATGAGGGCATGCTTCAATATCAACAGAAGTATCCAGCAACCAATCAGCTTCTTTAGCTAAAAATGAGTTTTTGTCACCTGCCATTGCGACAAGTTTATTTCCTCCTTGTTTCAATAATGGCACTAAAACCTTAATTTCGGGGGTATTGCCACTTTTTGAAATACAAATTACTAAATCATTTTGTTGAATCATGCCCAAATCGCCGTGTATGGCGTCTGCAGCGTGCATGAATATAGCTGGTGTACCTGTAGAATTAAATGTAGCGACAATTTTTTGCGCTATTATTGCACTTTTTCCAATGCCAGTTAATATCACTCTGGCTTTTAGGTACAAAATTTGATGTACTATTTCTGAAAAATCATCGTTCAATTGTGTTGAAATTCGATTTATGCCTTCCGCTTCAATTTGAAGCGTCTTTCGTGCTATTTCTAATATTTCAATCTTATTTTTCAAATGATTTTTTTTTAATAATTATATAATTTACCGCAAAAATATGTTATTTTGAATATTATTATGACCTATTTTCAATTTTTTCCAGTTAAATAATGGAAATAAACAAATCGTTATTCGATAATTTACAGAATTTTTTTGGCTTTGATAACTTTAAAGGTGATCAGGAAGCCATTATAACCAGTATACTTCAAAAGAAAGATACTTTTGTAATTATGCCAACAGGTGGAGGGAAATCCATTTGTTATCAATTGCCAGCTTTAATGAGTGAGGGGACTGCCATAGTTATTTCACCATTGATCGCTTTGATGAAAAATCAAGTGGATCAGTTAAGGGCATTTGGTGGGACTGACAGTATTGCTCACTTCTTAAATTCCTCACTTAATAAGTCTGAAATTACTAAGGTAAAGGAAGATGTATCCAGTGGTGAGACTAAATTATTATACGTTGCTCCAGAATCTTTAACGAAGCAAGAAAATATTGATTTTTTAAGAGGTATTTCGATTTCTTTTGTTGCAGTTGATGAAGCACATTGTATTTCTGAATGGGGGCATGATTTTAGACCTGAATATCGAAGAATTAGACAGGTGATTGATAATATTGGGGAAAATATTCCAATTATTGCGCTTACTGCAACAGCTACTCCTAAAGTACAACAAGATATTCAAAAGAATCTGCAAATGAATAATGCAGTGCTTTTCAAATCATCCTTTAATCGACCTAATTTATTTTACGAAGTACGTGCTAAGCGTAACGCAATTAAAGAGATTGTAAGGTATGCTAAGCAAAATTCAGGAAAATCTGGAATAGTTTATTGCTTGAGTCGTAAAAAGGTAGAAGAAGTGGCTGAAGCGCTAAAACTGAATGGAATTAAGGCTTTGCCATATCATGCGGGACTTGATCCTAAGACGCGTGCAGAGACCCAAGATAATTTCCTGATGGAAGATGTGGATGTTATTGTAGCAACCATAGCTTTTGGTATGGGAATAGATAAACCAGATGTTCGATATGTTATTCATCATGATATTCCAAAAAGTATGGAGGGCTATTATCAGGAAACAGGTCGTGCAGGACGTGATGGTGGTGAAGGTATTTGTGTTGCTTTTTATTCTGAAAAAGATATTGAAAAACTAACCAAATTCATGAAAGATAAGCCTGTTTCTGAAAGAGAAATAGGTACTCAGATATTGAAAGAGGTTATTGATTATGCCGAATCATCTGTCTGCAGGCGAAAACAAATTCTTCATTATTTTGGTGAAAATTTTAATGAAACGGGATGTGATAATATGTGTGATAATTGTCGCCACCCTAAGACTTATTTCGATGCAGAGGCTCCTTTAATTAAAGCCTTGGCTCTTATTAAAGATTTAGGAGAGAAATTTGATGATCAACATATTATTAATATCATGTTGGGTATTGAAACACCTCAAATTAGCTCCTATGAGCATAGTAAATTGCCTGTGTTTGGCTCCGGCAAAGAAGATGGCGAAATCCTATGGAAATCTTTGATGCGTCAAATGGTCTTGAATAATTTTGTATTTAAGGATATTGATAATTACGGACTTCTTAAATTAACTAAGTCTGGGATTTCATTTATTGAAAATCCTCATTCTCTTAAGTTTATTCTTAATTATTTAATGGATGTGGCCGAAGATGAAGTTGAAGAATCTCATCATCAAGGAGGTGCATTAGACACTCAATTGCTTCAAATGTTGAAGGATTTGAGAAAAAAAATCGCCAAACAAAAGAATTTACCTCCTTTTGTAATTTTTCAAGATCCTTCACTGGATGAGATGTGTACTCATTACCCTGTTTCAATTGATGAATTAAAGCAAATTCAGGGTGTTGGATCTGGAAAGGCCATGAAATTCGGAACTCCTTTCATAGATCTGATTAAAAAGTATGTGGATGATAATGATATCGATCGCCCAGTAGATTTAATCATAAAAAGTGCTGCTAATAAATCAGCTTTAAAGGTTTCTATCATTCAAAATATTGACCGCCAAATATCTTTGGAGGATATTGCTTCAGCTAAAGGTATTTCATTCGATGACATTTTAAAGGAGCTTGAAACTATCGTTAATTCGGGTACGAAACTTAATCTTAACTATTATATCGACGAAATGCTTGAAGAAGATAGGCAAGAGGAAGTGTTTGATTACTTTAGATCAACAGAAACTGATTCTATCGAAGATGCACTTAAAGAGCTCGGCCCCGAAGATTATACTCGCGAAGAATTACAATTAATGCGTATTAAATTTTTATCTGAACTAGGAAATTAATGATTACCAATATTCCCCAAATTAAACATACTGAGTCTGGAAATTTTTTCTTAATGGCCGGACCTTGCGTTATTGAAGGTGAAGAAATTGCTCTCAAAATCGCTGAAAAAATTGTAAAAATAAGTGATAAGCTTGAAATTCCTTTAATATTTAAGGGTTCTTACCGTAAGGCAAATCGTTCAAGATTGGACTCATTTACAGGAATTGGAGACGAAAAAGCACTTCAAATACTTAATAAAGTTAGTAAAGAGTTTGGTATTCCTACAGTTACAGACATTCACGAAAGTCACGAAGCAGCCATTGCAGCCGAATATGTTGATGTTTTACAAATTCCTGCTTTCTTATGCCGCCAAACCGATTTATTGGTTGCTGCAGCTAAAACTGGGAAAACAATCAATGTTAAAAAAGGTCAATTCCTTTCTGCAGGTTCAATGAAATTTGCAGTAGAGAAAATTCAAGAATCAGGAAATCCTAATGTGATTTTAACAGATCGTGGAAATACATTTGGGTATCAAGATATAATTGTTGATTACAGAGGGATTCCTGAAATGAGAAGTTTTGGTGTTCCTGTAGTTATGGATTGTACACATTCTCTGCAACAACCAAATCAAGCAAGTGGAGTTACAGGAGGTAAGCCAGCGCTTATTGAAACAATTGCAAAGGCGGCTATTGCAGTGGGTTCTGATGGTTTATTCATTGAAACTCATCCCGATCCAGCTAACGCAAAATCTGATGGAGCTAATATGCTTCATCTTGACTTACTCGAAGATTTGATGATTAAATTAATTAGAATCAGGAAAGCTATTTCCTGATTCTAATTTTAGCCTCCTTAATTTAAGGGGGCTATTTTTTTAAACTCTATAATAATCTGGTTTCCAGTTTTTTATAGCTTGTTTAATCGATTTTGAATCTAGTTTTTCTGAAACTGCCTTTTCAACTAAGCCAGGAAATTCTTCGTCTGGTGCAAATCTTAATGCTACAATTTGTCCCATACTCAATTCACTTGGTAGTCCTTTTCCTGTTAATAGGTAATATCTGAAATTCTCTTCACTACGGATTGCTCTATCTTGTGCTTTAAGCGGAAAAGAGCGTGTGTACCAAAATAGAAAAATACCGCAAAGAAAAAGTAGAGTAATTAAACTTGCCGAATAAAATGTGTCATTTCCAAATGATTTATAAAGATTAAAAAGTGATCCTATAAATCCTAGGAGTAATAAAGGTCCTAATACTTTGTGAAAGCCTGTAACTAGGCGTGCATGGTTTTGGTAGTTTTGATTCATATTTATTTATTTGTGATTTTAAATTCAGTTCTTCTATTCAGTTTACGTCCGTCTTCCGTTTTATTGTCGGAAATTGGATTAGTCTCCCCAAAGCCCTTAAAGCTTAATCTATTTGCCCTAATGTTTTGATTAATTAGATATTCAAAGACCGTTTTAGCTCTGTTTTTAGATAGCGTTAGGTTAGTTTCATCATCTCCAATATTATCGGTATGGCCGCCAATTTCAATATTTAAAGTGGGATTTTCATTTAAAAACTGAACTATTTGTTCGAGTTCAATTTTTGATTCAGGTAATAGATCAAATTTATTAGTATTAAAAAATATATTATTAAGGACTACAATCTTGCCGATTTCGATTTTTTGTAAGGGGATCTCAAGCAGAAATGCCTCGTTTTTTTCCATATTATCGAGTAAAAAATTATGCGAATAAAATAAATATCCCTCTCTTCTAACCGTTAATCCGTAGTTTTTACCATTCACAAGGCTAGCTAAGAATTTACCATCCTCCAATTCAGTAAAATCGTCAAAAACCATCTTTCCTGTACTTAAATCGTTTATCTGAATATGTGCATTGAGTTTAAGATTATTAATTTTATCAAATACCATACCCTTTACATAGCTTACATTTCTAGGTCTTAGTTCTTTAGGAAGTTCAAAATAATAAATGTCTAATTTTCCAAAACCACCTTCTTTCTTGCTTGAAAAAAAGGCTTTTTCTCCGTCGTGGCTTATACTCAAGCCACTTTCTTCACTATGTGTATTTATTGGATAGCCTAAATTTACTGGTCTTGTCCAATCAGTTTTGTTTTCCGTGTTTTGGATTTTCCTACTTATAAATAAGTCTTTATTACCAAAACCTGGCCAGCCGTTTGATGAAAAATAGAGACTTTCATCATCAGAATGAATAAATGGCGAAGTTTCATCATATTTAGTATTGATATTTGGTCCTAAGTTTACTGGCGAATTCCAACTACCATCAGCATTTAACTCTGCACTCCAAATATCATATCCTCCAAAACCTCCTTTGCGAGTGCTTACAAAATATAAAGTTTTGCCATCGGCACTAATTGACGGCTGTGATTCCCATCCAGAGGTATTTATTGGTTCTCCAATATTAAAGGGTTCACTCCAATTATTGCCCTCTTTTTTTGAAAGATAAATATCACATCTTCCTAAACCTTCTGGTCGGTTACATGCTGTAAAAAATAGGTATTTTCCATCAGGAGATATGTTTTGCGCTCCTTCATTATAATCTGGGCTGTTTATATTATTACTTAAATAAGTTGCTTTTTCCCATATTTCATTTGCCCTCTTACTGGTATAAAAATCCTCATTTCTATTTGCCTGGCGTGTAAATATGATAGTTTCTTCATCTGCTGTAACAACAGGAAGATATTCATCCTCTGCGGTATTAATTGCTTGCCCGATGTTTTTGGGCTCAAATGGAACTGGTTTTTCAATACCCTTCAAACTGAATTGACAGTCCAATAAATATTTTCCTGTCTTTTCTATGCTGGTAGCAGATATTTCGGGAAAGCCCAAATAGCTTTCAAAGTGTGTTATGGCTTTGGAGTAATCTCCAGTATTTAGCTCAGATTCTGCTAAATAAAAATGGGTGAGTGGGTAAAATTCGGAATCGATTTCAAGTATTTTAGTATAATTGATACGAGCCTCTGCGTAATTCCCAGATTTTCTTTGGATATCTCCTAGTTGTTGATAAGCGGCTAAAAATCTATTATCTAAATCAATTGCTTTTTTAAAATCAATAATTGCTAAATCTATTTGATTATTTGTTAAATAGCTAACAGCCTGATTATAGGATTTTTGAGCCTGTTTTACAGTTGAAGTGCTTGACTTTTGCGCAAAAAGTCCTAGGGGTAAAAAGCAAATAATAAAAATGAATCTATTAAACATTGGCCTTATTTATTTTCTTTTTAAGATAAAAAACAAAAAAATCATTGTGTTAATGAACTCCTTTTATTAATTACAATTATATGAAAATAGTCAATTTATGGAATATTTAGATATTTATGTGTTTGCAGCGATACTTCCCATTTGGGATTTTGCATCACATAATCAATAATTAAAGGGGTTATTTCAGCACTTTTTGACCATTCAGGTTGTAAATATAATTTACATCTGTCTGATACATGAGCTGCATGCTCTTCGGCCCACAAAAAATCACTTTTATTAAAGACAATCACTTTTAATTCTCCTGCCAAAGGTAAAATATCTGGTCTAGGCGATTTAAATTTTTTGGGTGATAAACAAATCCAATCCCATGATCCTGAAAGCGGATATGCTCCAGAGGTTTCAATAAAAGTTTTTATGCCTTTTTTTTGGAGTTCAGCAGTTAGATAATCTAAATTATAAATCAAGGGTTCACCACCAGTAACTACTACAGCCTTTCCTGGATATTTTTCGGCGTTCTCAACAATTTGATCGGCAGAAGTTAGGGGATGAAGTTCCGCATCCCAACTTTCTTTTACATCACACCAATGGCATCCTACATCGCAACCGCCTAAACGAATAAAATAAGCAGCTTTCCCAGAATGAAATCCTTCACCTTGAATCGTGTAAAACTCTTCCATTAAAGGTAATAATGTGCCGTCAGGCGGAATTTGATGTGCCATTTTGTAAATTAGAATACAAATATACTTATTTTACAATCTTAAGCTTGTTGAAAGCACATAGAGAAATAAAATTGACATATTTTTAACCTATGAATTGGATTAAAATTGTTTCTATAGATAAATTAAGCAAGGAAGATTTCATCTCAAAAGTGAATGTTTCTGGCAAGAAAATATGCCTAGTACGCACAGAAGGTAATCTTTTTGCTGTGCAGAATAGCTGCCCTCATGCTGGTGCACAACTCAGTAATGGTTGGTGTTCTAAAGGTAAGATTGTTTGTCCGTACCACCGACAAGAATTTGATTTACAGACAGGTAGGGGAGCTGAGGGACAAAGAAATTATGTAGATACCTATCCTTTGGATATGAGAAAGGATGGACTTTATATTGGAATTAAAAAGCCTTGGTGGAAATTTTGGCAATAAAAATCAATAAATCTCCTTTTTAGCTGATGCAAGCGTATTTTTTAGTAAACCTACAATAGTCATTAATCCTACACCGCCAGGAACTGGAGTAATCCAAGATGTTTTTGGAGCTACATTTTCAAAATCTACATCGCCATATAATTTGAAACCTGATTTAGTTTCAGTTGATACCTCACGATTCATACCTACGTCGATAACAATTGCTCCATTTTTTACCATATCGGCGGTAACAAAATTCTTTTTCCCAATGGCAACAATAAGAATATCAGCATCTAAACTGAATTTTTTAATATCGGGTGTGCGACTATGGCAAATGGTTACTGTACAGTTCCCAGGATTAGTGTTGCGAGCCATTAAAATGCTCATTGGAGATCCAACAATATTACTTCTGCCAATAACTACGCAGTGTTTTCCAGCGGTATCTATTCCATATTCCTGAAGCATCAGTAAAATGCCGTAAGGTGTTGCCGGTAGGAATGAGGGAAGGTTTCTTTGCATCCGACCAAGATTTACCGGGTGAAAGCCATCAACATCCTTTTCTGGTGAAATTTTCTCTGTTACTTTATCAGCAGAAATATGCTTAGGAAGTGGAAGTTGTACCAAAATTCCATCAGTATTTGGATCTTGATTTACTTCGTCTATCTTTTTAAGGAGCTCTTCTTCGGTAATAGTATTTTCATAGCGATATAAGGTAGAATTAAATCCCACTTTTTCGCAATTCTTTATTTTACTGGCTACGTAGGTTTCTGAGCCTCCATCATGTCCAACTAAAATAGCTACTAGATGAGGTTTTCTACCTGTTTTTTCTAAGATTGTGGCAGCTTCAACAGCTATCTCTTGTTTTAATTTTTCTGAGACAAACTTTCCGTCTAGTAATTGCATCGACTATTAATTTGGGTATTATTTTAGAATTACAATTCGCCTTTCGCTAATCGCGAAAAGCGAATTTTTGAATTAATCAAGTTTCAATACCGCCATAAATGCAGTTTGTGGAATTTCCACATTTCCTACCTGACGCATACGTTTTTTACCCTTCTTTTGCTTTTCAAGGAGTTTTCTTTTTCTTGAAATATCACCTCCATAACATTTAGCTGTTACATCTTTACGCAAGGCTTTAACGGTCTCACGAGCAATGATTTTAGCTCCAATTGAGGCTTGAACGATAATTTCGAACTGCTGTCTTGGTATTAGTTCTCTTAATTTCTCACAGATTTTCTTTCCAAAATTATAGGAGTTAGTTCGGTGAATTAGAGAAGATAATGCATCTACAGGTTCACTATTTAATAAAATATCTAGTCTAACTAGATCCGACTGACGATATCCAATTTGATGATAATCAAAAGAGGCATATCCTTTAGAAATTGTTTTTAATCGATCGTAGAAGTCGAATACAATTTCGCCCATTGGCATTTCAAAAATTAGCTCAACACGATCGGAGGTAAGATAAGATTGGTTGATGATAGTGCCTCTTTTTTGAATACAAAGCGACATGATTGAACCAACAAATTCTGATTTAGTGATGATATTAGCCTTGATATAAGGTTCTTCAACATGATCTAGTTTACTAGGGTCAGGAAGATCGGAAGGATTATGAACATCAATTTCTACACCTTTAGATGTAAATGCTTTATATGAAACGTTTGGAACGGTAGTGATAACCGTCATATCGAATTCACGTTCAAGGCGTTCTTGAATGATCTCCATGTGAAGCATTCCCAAGAATCCACAACGAAATCCAAAACCTAATGCTGCCGAAGATTCAGGTTCAAATACGATTGAAGCATCGTTTAGCTGCAATTTGTGCATGCTTTCACGCAATTCCTCGTACTCATCCGTATCAACAGGGTAAATCCCGGCAAAAACCATTGGTTTAACTTCTTCAAAACCTTTAATTGGTTCTTTGCTTGGTCTTTCTTTATGAGTTATGGTATCACCAACTTTAACTTCACGAGCCTCTTTGATACCAGAAATGATATAACCTACATCACCTGTTTTTATTACATCCTTTGGTTTCTGAGTTAATTTTAGAGTACCAACTTCCTCAGCAATATAATCTTTATCCGTTGCTACAAATTTTACTTTATCTCCTTTACGGATTTCCCCATTTAGGACTTTAAAATAGGCGATAATACCTCGAAATGAGTTAAATACTGAGTCGAAAATTAAAGCTTGTAATTCACCATCAGGATTTCCTTTTGGCGCTGGAATACGTTCTACAATAGCTTTTAATATATTGTCAACTCCCAAACCGGTTTTTCCCGAAGCAGGAATAATTTCCTCACGCTTACAACCAATTAATTCAATAATCTGATCTTTAACCTCCTCAGGCATCGCTCCAGGAAGGTCCATTTTATTAAGAATTGGTATAATTTCTAAATCATGCTCTAGCGCAAGATATAGATTTGAAATGGTCTGAGCCTGAATACCTTGTGAAGCATCTACAATTAATAGTGCACCTTCGCATGCAGCAATGGAACGAGAAACTTCATAGGAAAAATCTACGTGCCCAGGTGTATCAATTAAATTTAAAACATAGGGCTGTCCATCCTGAATATAATCCATTTGGATAGCATGACTTTTGATAGTAATACCACGTTCACGTTCTAAATCCATGTCGTCAAGCAATTGAGCCTGAGATTCACGTTGAGTTATCGTGTTAGTGTACTCCAGAAGACGGTCGGCTAAGGTGCTTTTACCGTGATCTATATGAGCAATTATGCAAAAATTTCTTATGTGCTTCATCTGAAATGCAAATATAGTTTTTTGTAAGCAAATTTTGCTTTAGTTCTTTTAAATATGATTGTAATTTATGATGCGTTAAAGCCAGCATTTTCATTTAAAATATCTTTCTTTTTTATTCTTTAATTATTTTAAGTATTTTGTAGAAATTACTCATTTACAGCCTATTCTATGATAATTGGAATCTTACGTGAACCATCAATTGAAACTAGAGTTTCTTTAATTCCAGAACACATAAAAGTGCTTACCAAGCAAAATATTCAAGTTTTAGTGGAGCACGATTGTGGTATTTTAGCTTTTGCACCTGATAATTTATACAAAGAACAGGGTGCCGAATTGAGTACAAGAGAAGAAATTTTAAAAAATGCTGATGTTCTTTTGACTATTAATTCTTTGTCGAATGAAGATTTAAAAAGTATTAAGAAAAACGCCATTATTTTAGGAGTTTTTAGTCCCCTAGCTAATTTAAATTTAATGCAAGAGTGGGCTCAAAAGGGTTTAACAACTTTTAGCATGGATATGTTGCCTCGAACTACCAGAGCGCAGAGTATGGATATTTTGAGTTCTCAAGCAAATATTGCTGGTTATAAGGCGGTTTTGTTAGCAGCTATGCAATTGCCTAAATATTTTCCAATGTTTATGACCGCTGCAGGAAGTATCGCACCAGCGAAAGTAATGATTTTGGGTGCTGGTGTTGCAGGATTACAAGCGATTGCTACAGCAAAACGTTTGGGTGCCGTTGTTGAAGTATTTGATACTAGACCCGCCGTAAAAGAGGAGGTGATGAGTTTAGGAGCTAAATTTATTGAAGTTGAAGGTGCTCTTGATTCTTCCAACGCTGGTGGATATGCAGTTGTTCAAACAGAAGAATATCTTCAAAAACAAAGAGAAAGAATTGCTGATGTAGCTTCTAAAGCTGATGTTATTATTACTACTGCTCAAATTCCTGGTAAAAAAGCTCCAATTTTATTGCCAGATGCTATTTTGGATAATATGAAATCCGGCTCTTTAATCATTGATTTAGCCTCCGCTACAGGTGGTAATACTTCTCAAACGAAAGATCGTAAGACAATAAGATATAAGAATGTAACTATTATTGGTAACTCAAATTTACCAGCCACCATGCCATCCGATGCGAGTAAGCTTTACGGTAAGAATATTTTAAATTTCTTACAATTAGTTATTGGAGCAGATGCTTCACTAAACTTAAATTTTGAAGATGATTTAGTTAAAGGTACCTGCATTACTCACAATGGTGAGATTTGTAATAATCGAGTTAAAGAAATAGCAGATATATAAAGTATTACTTTATATATTTTACATAAATTATTGTTAAACAAATAGATATGAATTTTAAGATATATTAGAAATGGAAACTATGTTAAATTGGCTTACTCTTCATCAGGATATGATTTATATCGTTCTTTTAAGTGTTTTCCTAGGTATTGAAGTGATAGGTAGGGTACCAAGTGTGCTTCATACTCCTTTAATGAGTGGTGCTAACGCAATTCATGGGGTTGTTATTATCGGGGCTATTATTGTAATGGGCAAAGTTCAAAGTGATAATTTAACCGCACTTATATTGGGCTTTTTAGCTGTTATTTTAGGAACCTTAAACGTTGTTGGTGGTTTTGTTGTAACCGATAGAATGTTGGAAATGTTTAAAAAGAAAAAATAAGTAAACATTACCTTTTGAAAAATCATTTATAAAAATATTACATGGAATTAAACATACTTGTCATTTGTTACTTAATCGGATCAGTAACATTTATCATCGGATTAAAAATGTTGAGTCACCCGGAAAGTGCAAGAAGAGGTAACCTTATTGCTGCAGCAGGAATGGCAATATCAATCTTTGCGACTATTTTTCTTTATGAAGAGGATGGTCATAAACTGCAAAATTATCCATGGATTTTTGCCGCTTTAATTATTGGGTCAGTTTTAGGTACACTAGCTGCAAAAAGGGTTAAAATGACTGCCATGCCCGAAATGGTTAGTTTATTTAATGGGATGGGAGGTGCTTGTGCAGCTTTAATTTCCATTCTAGAATTTGATCATATTTATTCTTTAATGAAAGACGGTGAGGTCTCTGATTCTGGTATTTTATTAATCATTTTTGCGGGATTGATTATTGGTACTATTTCTTTTGCAGGGAGTATGGTGGCTTGGGCTAAGTTAAATGGAAGGATTAAAGATTTTTCTTTCCAGGGGCAGCATATCATGAATTTGTTAATTTTTGGTGTCATTATTTGTCTTTCAGGATACTCAATTTATTCAGGTGATTTACAAATTCAAACCTTATTTTATGTAGTATTTGCCTTGTCTATAATTTATGGTTTATTCTTCGTGCTACCTATTGGCGGTGCAGATATGCCAGTTGTTATTTCTTTGTTAAACTCATTTACAGGTGTTGCAGCAGCATTTGGGGGATTTTTATATGATAATCCCGTTATGCTTACTGGAGGTATTTTGGTAGGTTCTGCAGGTACTATATTAACTATTTTAATGTGTAAGGCCATGAATAGGCCTCTAAGTAATGTTTTAATTGGTTCATTCGGGGGATCAAAATCTAGTGCTGCTTCTAAAGATCAGGGTGCCTATAAAGAGATTAGCATCAGCGATTCGGCAGTTGTAATGGCTTATGCTAAAAAGGTAATGATTGTGCCAGGTTATGGATTAGCTGTTGCTCAGGCTCAGCACGTATGCCATGAACTGGAAAAATTGCTAAGCGATAAAGGAGTTGAAGTAAACTACGCTATCCACCCAGTAGCGGGTAGAATGCCAGGACACATGAATGTATTGCTTGCAGAAGCTGATGTAGACTATTCAAGTCTTTTGGAAATGGAAGATGCTAATGATGTTTTTCCTCAAACAGATGTTGTCCTTGTTTTAGGCGCAAATGATGTTGTTAATCCTGCTGCCAAAACAGATCCTGCATCACCAATTTATGGTATGCCGGTTTTAGATGTAGAGTTAGCCAAATTGGTAATTATTAATAAGAGAAGCATGAATCCAGGCTATGCAGGGATAGAAAATGAACTATTTTTCCAACCTAAGTCATCCATGCTATTTGGAGATGCAAAAGATGTACTTCAGAAATTAGTTGCAGAAATTAAAACGCTATAAATTAAAAAAAATATAGCGTTTTATTCTTCACGTTTTAAGCTGTATTTATCAATTTTACTATATAAATGGCTTCTTTGGATGTCGATTTCATCGGCTGTTTTTGATACATTCCAATTATTTTTCTCCAATTTATATTTAATAAAATCGCGTTCTACATAATCTTTGTATTCCTGAAAATTTGTAAAACTGTCAAAATTTAAGGAATGATTATTTTTTGTGCTTACGGATGTAGAGCTTATAGAATTCGGATTAGCAAAAGCTATAACATCCTTATCAGTTATTACTTTATCACTCAAAATGATAAGACGCTCAATCATATTCCTTAACTCTCTAATATTACCAGTCCATGCCATGTTTTTTAATGCATCCATAGCTTCTCCACTGATCGCTTTAAGGGGCATGCCATAGTCATTGCAAATTTCGGTACAAAAGTTTTGTGCAATTAGAGGAATGTCCTCCTTGCGTTCTGTTAAATTTGGTACATGAATTAAGATCACACTTAGTCTATGATAAAGGTCCATTCTGAAGTTGCCTGCGTCAATTTCTTTTTGGAGATCTTTATTGGTTGCAGCTATCACACGTACATCAACATCAATTTCTTTTTCACCACCTACACGCGTTACTTTATTTTCTTGAAGTGCACGTAATACTTTTGCTTGAGCAGAGAGACTCATGTCACCAATTTCATCTAAAAATAATGTCCCACCATTGGCTTGCTCAAATTTTCCAATTCTTTGTTTAATGGCTGAGGTAAAAGATCCTTTTTCATGACCAAATAGCTCGCTTTCAATTAATTCTGAAGGGATGGCAGCACAATTAACTTCAACTAATACAGAATCTGCACGGTTCGATTTTTCGTGTAGCCAACGCGCAACCAATTCTTTTCCACTGCCATTAGCACCGGTTATTAATACACGCGCATCAGTAGGGGCAACACGGTCAATAGTATCTTTAATTTTTTGAATAGCGGTTGATTTACCAAGCATCTCACGTGTGCGACTAGCCTTACGCTTTAATACCTTGGTTTCTATCACTAAGTTTTTGCGTTCTAAGGCATTTCTAACCGTTAATAGCAATCTATTTAAATCGGGTGGTTTGGTTATAAAGTCATAGGCTCCTTTTTTACTGGATTCAATAGCAGTTTCTACGGTGCCATGTCCAGAAATCATGATAAAAGGCAAGTCTGGTTGTATTTTTAGTCCCTCTATCAGAACCTCCATACCATCCATCTTATTCATTTTTATATCGCAAAGAATCAAGTCATATTCGTTTTTAGCGATAAGAATCAGTGCATCAGAACCATTATCAATGTCGTCGACCTGATATTGTTCATATTCTAAAATCTCACGTAAAGTATTACGTATTGACCTTTCATCATCTATGATTAGAATTTTTGCCATATATTTTCGAGAATTAATTTAAAGATCGTTACGATAATTAATTAAAATTAAATTATTGTAACTATAAATTAATAAATGATTTTTCAAAAAATGCAAGCCTGTAAGCCGGGTTCTGTTTTCCGATAAATCGGAAATTCTATCATTTATCTAGCCATGAAATTGCTTACATGATCTAACGACCTACCCATTCCGGATTTTGCTGTTTTGCAGCAAAGGAAACGAGCAGTTTCGCTTCCGGAACCTATTTGGTCTTTCAACTCCTGGGGTTTACCGCAACTTATGTCACCATAAGTTACCGTGAGCTCTTACCTCACATTTTCACCTTTACCTACCGAAGCAGGAAGTATATTTTCTGTGGCACTTTCCGTCACCATTTTCATGATGCCTTCCTGTTAGGAAGCAGGATGCTCTATGTTGCCCGGACTTTCCTCCTTGACTTTCATCACGGCGATAGAACGGCTTGCATCTCAAAGATAAGAATTTTGAATTAAGGAGTAGGGGAATTTATTTTATCCTTTGAAGATCTTTATCTAGTTTAATTATACTTTTTAAAATTGCTGTTGCTGCTGAGTAGAAAAAATCCTGATTGATATTTTGAAAGGTATCGGTTGCTTGGTGGTAATCTTTATGATCTTCAACGCCAAAATAAATAAAGGGTATATTTTCTTTTGCAAAAGGACCTTGATCACTTTGCATGGTCCAATCATCTTTCCCGCTACCAGGAATATCGTGGCCAAAAATTATACTTATTCCAGTATTTTTATCTGCATCCTTTATAATTTCTTTTAAAACTGGTGTTTTATAGGTCCCTGCTGCATATAATTCAGATTTGTCATTATGGGAAACCATATCCATATTAATATTTAATTTAATGGCCTTTTTATTGGTCTTTGGATCTTTTAAAAATGCATATGCTCCTTGCAGACCCATTTCTTCTGCATCAAAGGCTATAAAATAAATTGTACTTTGTGGTTTATGCTTTTTAAAATATTCAGCAATACTTAATAAAGCAGATACACCAGAGGCATTGTCATCAGCACCATAATAAATCTTTGAATTATTGATGCCTACATGATCATAGTGTGCTGAAATAACGATTATATCTTCTGTTTTACCTTTGATATAAGCAATTAAATTAGTCCCATTTACTTGCTCTGATTTTCGGTTTTTAAAACTAAAATTATGCTTAAAATCCTCATTAATGGAGTTAAGACCTATTTTCTTAAATCGATCAATGATATATTCTGCCGCAGCATGGTTTCCAGAAGTTCCAGTTTTTCGTCCCTCATATTTATCAGATGCTAAAATCTCAATGTCTTTTAATAAGTCAACTCGATTTATTTGCTGAGCCTGAGATTTAAACCCTAAAAGTAAAGCAATGATTAAAAGAACTTTTTTCATATCAATTTTTTAAATAGAACCCAAACTTAAGCAACCTCACGCATATCTACAGCAACAACTTTTGAAACACCTTGTTCTGCCATTGTAACACCATAAATTATGTCAGTACTTGCAATAGTACGCTTATTATGGGATACAATGATGAATTGAGAGCGATCAGAGAATTCACGGATGATATTATTGAACTTATCAATATTTGTATCATCAAGAGGAGCATCCACCTCATCAAAAATACAGAATGGGGCAGGTTTCAATAAATATAGGGAGAATAAAATTGCAGTCGCGGTTAGCGTTTTTTCTCCTCCTGATAATTGATTGATCGATAATGGTCTTTTACCTTTTGGTCTTGCTATGATATCGATATCAGATTCTAATGGATTTGTTGGATCCGCTAAAATTAAATCGCAACTATCTTCTTGATTGAATAATGAACGGAAAACCTCAATAAAATGTGTTCTAACGCTCGTAAATGCTTCCATGAACTTTTCCTTTGCAGTATCATCAATTTCTTTGATAGTCTGTAAAAGTGAGGCTTTTGCTTCTGAAAGATCCTTTTTCTGCGATTGAATGAATGTATAGCGCTCATTCATCTCTTGGTATGCTTCCATCGCCATCGGATTGATAGCGCCATATTCATCAAGTTGTTTCTTTAATTTTTCAGTTTTTTCACGAAGTTCTTGTTCATTTTCAGTCTCCTGCGCTTGATTGATCTCGTCATCCAAAAGTTCAGCAATATCAATTGAAAACTCGACAGATAAACGTTCTTTTAATGCGTTCAATTCAAGTTTTATAGCTGTTTTTTGATCTTTTAACTCATTACTTATTAAATCAGCTGATTCTTTGTTTTTACGGAGCGTACTAATGTTTTCTTCAATCTCAGTAATTTTACCTCTAGAAGCATAAAACTCTTGCTCTGAGTCTCTCAAGGCAATTTCAAACTCTTCTTTTTGAGCATACATCGCAATTAAATCTTCATCAGAATGATCTGCATGTTGTAATGATTCTTTTATGCTTAAATTGGTTTTTTCAAGCTCGCTCGTATTACTTTCTATTTTAGTTTCGAGTGATTTTTGCTGACTTTCTCTGTATTCCAGATCCTTCTCAATGCTCGATACTTTATTTTGCTGTTGATGAAAACGGATATTTTCCTGATTAAACAAACCTGACTTATTGCTTAATAGTTCGGTAAGTTCATTGTATTCTTGTTGGAATTGTATTAATTGGACCTCTTTATCGCTCTTTTTGATTTTTAATTCAGCCAAAAGTGGCTCAGAAGTCAATAATTCAGCACTTATACTTGAAATTTTTTGTTCAATGTCTTGCTTTCTATTTAGACTATTTTCAATAAATGCTAGGTATTGTTCTTGTTTTGTTTTTACAGAAGTAAACTCATTACTTAGTTTATTAATCTCAATTTGAAGGAGGTTAATTGTATCTTTTTGAGATGATTCACTCTGATTTTTAAGATTTTCTTCTTCAATTTCAATTTCCGACTTTAACTTAGTCAAGCTGGCTTCTGTGCTACTAATTTCTTTTGAAAGCTTTTCCAGATTTTTAGCACGCCCAATTCTTTTCCCTTCAAATAAACCTACAGAACCACCAGACATGCCAATTCTGTTTTTTGAGAACATCCCTGATTTACTGAGAATTACAAATTGTTCTTCCGGTAGAGCAGATTTAATTTCTTGTTCATCACCAGTTTCTAGAAGATATACGTTGTTTAAAAGGATTTCACAAAGCGGGCGATACTTAGAGTCGGTATCGATTATATCAAGTGCTGATATTAAATTCGTTCCGCTTAATTTTTCAGAATTTGACTTGGTTTTTTTACTTAGCGCATCTAAAATAAAAAAGTTTGCTCGTCCTCTAGAAGAATCGTTGAGTAATTGAATGGCCTGAATAGCCTCCGCCTGTGTTTCAACAACATAATGGTTCATTACAGGTTCCAAGTAGTTTTCAATAGCTATTCTATACTCTTCACGACAGAATAAAATATCTGAAAATAGGGGAGCTTGTTTTGCCCAGCCAGCATTTTTCTTCAAGAAACGAATAGATTCCGGAAAACCTTCCAGATTATCAACCATTGATTTAGTTAAATTATACTCGTTTTGCTTGGAATCGAGCTTACGGCTTTCCTGGTTTAAAGTCTCCTTTAATTCTTTTAATTTTTCTGTGCTTCGCTGAATTTGACGGTTAAGCTCGTCCTCAAGCTCTTTTTTATTATTATATTCTTTTTGCTTGATCTCTAAATTACCACCAATTTCATTAATTACTTTATTAAATTCATTGAGTTCAGTTTCTTTAGAAATAGTGTCCTCCATATTTCGGTTAGCTTCCTGAAAAAGTGCTTCCTTTTGAATATTTAGGATGGCAATGTCTTTTTCAAGCTTATAAACCTGATTTTGAAGGTCAGTATTTTCTTTTGTATAAGAATCTAATTGCGCTTTTGATTTTTGTTGGTTCTCTCTAAGTCCGTTTATTTCTAATTGCTGAGTCGCTAAAGAACTTTGTAATTTATTAAGGATTTCACTTTCTTGAAGATGTTCTTCATTCAATCGTTTTTGATTGTAAAAGACGTGGTTAAGCTGGTTTTTGTCTTTCTCTAACTCATCGCTTAGGCGAGTCTTTTTATCTTCTAAAAAGCGTAATTGCTCGTTTTTTAATTTTTTGTCGCTTTCGTAGTTTCTGATTTTAGCAATAAAATCGTTACTAGCTTTTTGCTGTACAGAAAGATTTTTTTCAAGTTTTAAATTATCAAGTTTTTGTTGTTGCAATAAGGCTTCCAAATTGCTTATTGCTGTGCTAATTCCTGAATTGCCTAAAGCATGTTCCTGTTCTTTATCTTCAAGTCTTGAAAGCGATTCCCTAAATCCGATAATACGAAAAGAGGCTAGAAGGATGCTTAAATTTTTGTATTGCTCTTTCAGTTTGAAATAACGCTCAGCCTTTTTTGCTTGATTTTCAAGTGTTTTGAGGTTTTTTTCGATTTCAAAAAGTAAATCTTCAACGCGACTTAAATCAGCTTCTGTATCTTTTAATTTGTTAAATGTCTGTTTTTTTCGTAACTTATATTTAGAGATTCCCGAAGCTTCCTCAAACAAAGCACGTCTTGAATTGTCTTTATTGGCAATGATCTCATCTATCATTTTAAGCTCAATGATAGAGTAGGAGTCTGAGCCAATTCCTGTATCAAGAAAGAGGTCTGTGATATCTTTTAAACGACAAGCAACATCATTTAATCGATACTCACTTTCGCCTGATCGATAAAGTTTTCTAGTTATGGTAACTTTTGTAAAATCTGTTGGTAGGATGTTTTTTGTATTGTCGAAGGTTAAAGAAACCTCTGCTAAATTGGATGCTTTACGATTTTTTGTTCCATTAAAAATGATGTTTTCCATCTTTTCGGAACGTAGCATTCTGGTACTTTGTTCGCCTAAAACCCAGCGTATGGCATCAACAACATTCGATTTTCCGCAACCATTAGGGCCTACAATTGCTGTAACGCCTTCGTTAAAGTTAATAGTGATTTTATCACCAAAACTTTTAAAACCTTTGATTTCCAGTTGGGTAAGTTGCATTTTACTATTTTCGCTTTGTGCGAATTTGAATTTTATTTAGGGGCACAATTTAAGAAATATTACAGAGCATTGCGATATTTTTTAGCATTAGAATCGATAAATCTTTTTTTGATGGGCAATTTGCTATCTTAGAAAGAAAAATAAATTAACAGGTTATATTTATAATATTATGGAATACAGACGATTAGGAAAATCTGGTTTAAGAGTTAGTGCACTTTCTCTTGGAAGTTGGTTAACTTTTGGTAATCAGATTGAAGATAAGGTGGCCGAAGAGTTGATGGATGTGGCTTATGAAGGGGGTGTTAACTTCTTTGATAATGCAGAAGGTTATGCAGGTGGGAAGTCAGAGATTGTAATGGGTAATATTCTGAAAAAGAAAAATTGGGATCGTAGCTCTTATATAGTTTCTAGCAAGATATTTTTTGGAGCAGAAGAAAAGAAGCCCAATATGATTGGACTTTCAAAGAAACATATTTTTGAAGGGACACATAATGCACTGAAACGACTTCAATTAGATTATGTAGATTTAATTTATTGTCATCGCCCGGATAAGGAAACACCCATAGAAGAAACTGTATGGGCAATGCATCAATTAATTCAGTCAGGAAAAGCACTTTATTGGGGAACATCGGAATGGAGTGCTTTAGAAATTATGCAAGCACATTATTTTGCCGAGAAAAATCATTTAGTGCCACCCGTAATGGAGCAGCCTCAGTACAATATGCTTTGGCGTGAAAAAATTGAAAATGAATTTTTATTATTATTTAGAGATTTCGGAATGGGCACCACTATTTGGAGTCCGCTAGCTTCTGGTTTACTCTCAGGAAAATATAATGATGCTGATCCTAAAGATACACGCTTTAGTATTGAGAGTCTGGAATGGCTTAAAAACAGGCTATTGGTTGAAGATAATATTAGAAAAGTTAAGCTTTTAAAAGGAGTAGCTGATAAATTAAATACCACTCTTGCTAAATTGGCTATTGCTTGGTGTCTTAAAAATCCTAATGTAAGTACTGTCATTTTAGGAGCAACAAAAGTTAGTCAGCTAAAAGAAAATTTAACCGCAATGGAAATTTTACCTTTATTAAATCAGGAGATAATGGATGAAATTGATGTGATTACTGGGACAAAACCTCAGATTACTGTAGTTTAAATCATTGTAATTTTCAATTATAAAAAAAGCAATCCGATTGGATTGCTTTTTTTATTTAAGTCAATATTAAACTTGAGTAAGTTTGAAAGTGTCTTTTACTCGAATACCTTTTTCTGTTTCTTGTAGAGTACAGCATTCATTAATTGGATCATGCTCTAAGAAAAGAATATAATCATTTTTTACCGCTTCTGCAAGAAATTCTTTCTTTTCCTTTAAAGTTTTGAGAGGAAACATATCGTAGGCCATCACGTATGGAAGGGGAATATGCCCGATAGAAGGCAGTAAATCAGCCATGTACAAAATGGTTTTGCCATGATATGAAATCTGTGGCAACATCATAGAATCGGTATGGCCAAATGCAAACCGGATTTTAATATTATCGGTAAAATTAATTCCATCAACACAGTCAATGAATTTTAATTTTCCACTTTCTTGTATAGGCAATAAGTTTTCTTTTAGGAAAGAAGCTTTTTCACGATCGTTTGGTTCGATGGCCCATTGCCAATGATTAGAATTGCTCCAGTATGTGGCATTTTTAAAGGCTGGGACTAAAGTGCCATCTTCAAGTTTATCGATAGATCCGCCGCAATGATCAAAGTGCAAATGGGTTAAAAAAACATCAGTAATATCATCTTTTGAAAATCCATTTTTTGCTAAAGATTTTTCAAGAGTATCATCGCCATGTAAGTAATAATGTTTTAAAAAGCGCTCATCTTGCTTATTTCCGATGCCATTATCAATAAGTATTAATCGATCGCCATCTTGTACTAGAAGGCATCTCATGGCCCAAGTACACAGATTTAATTCATCTGCGGGATTAGTCTTTTGCCAAATAGATTTTGGTACTACGCCGAACATAGCACCTCCATCTAATTTAAAAAAGCCTGTTTCGATCGTAAATAACTTCATTAATAATATTTTACAAGTGAATTACTTCACCATATGCATCAGCTGCAGCTTCCATAATTGCTTCACTCATGGTAGGGTGAGGGTGTACCGTTTTAACGATATCCATGCCAGTAGTTTCTAATTTTCTAGCTACAACTACTTCAGCAATCATTTCAGTAACATTGGTTCCAATCATGTGAGCGCCGAGGAATTCACCATATTTAGCATCAAAAATCACTTTCACAAAACCATCTTTAGCACCTGCAGCACTTGCTTTTCCGGATGCAGAGAATGGGAATTTTCCTACTTTAATTTCATAACCAGCTTCTTTTGCTGCTTTTTCGGTGTATCCAACAGAAGCAATTTCTGGAGAGCAATAAGTACATCCAGGAATATTATTGTAATTTAAAGGCTCAGGATGATGTCCAGCAATCTTTTCAACACAAATAATTCCTTCAGCAGAAGCAACATGCGCAAGAGCTTGTCCTTTAACAATATCTCCAATGGCGTAAACACCTTCTATATTGGTCTTATAGAAATCATCAACTTGAACACGACCTTTATCTACTGTTATACCAACTTCTTCTAATCCTAAATTTTCTAAATTGGTACTAACACCAACAGCCGAAAGAACAACATCACATTCTATAACTTCTGTCCCGACAGCATTCTTAACGGTTACTTTGCATGTTTTACCGCTTGTATCAACCGACTCCACATTGGTTCCAGTCATTATATTAATTCCAGATTTTTTGAAGCTTCTCACCAATTGTTTTGAGATATCTTCATCTTCAACAGGAACGATATTATCAAGGTATTCAACGATTGTAACTTTAGTACCAAGAGCATTATAAAAATAAGCAAATTCTACTCCAATTGCACCAGATCCTACAACAACCATCGATTTAGGTTGTTCAGCTAATGCCATTGCTTGACGGTATCCAATCACTTTTTTACCATCTTGTTTTAAGTTTGGTAATTCACGTGAACGACCTCCAGTTGCCAAAATAGTATATTTAGCGGTATATTCTTTAGTTGAGCCATCAGCACCAAGAACTTCCACTTTTCCACCTTTCTTTATTTTACCTGTGCCCATGATGACATCGATTTTATTCTTTTTCATCAAGAATTGAACACCTTTGCTCATCCCTTCGGCAACAGCGCGACTTCTTTTTATGATTGCTCCGAAATCAGCCTCAGAACCTTGAACTTTGATTCCATAATCAGCCGCATGTGTTATATATTCGAAAACGTTTGCACTTTTTAATAATGCTTTTGTGGGAATACAACCCCAATTTAGACATATTCCACCCAGAGATTCACGTTCAACAATGGCAACTTTAAGGCCTAATTGAGCTGCTCTTATAGCTGCTACGTAACCACCTGGTCCACTTCCGATAATAATGATGTCGTAATTCATATATATTAATTGTAGTACAATTGAAAATTAATGCAAATCTAATAAAATACTCAAGGGCTTGAAAATATTTATAAAGTCTTGTTATAAATGTTGAAAAGATTAAAATGTCGATAACTATTCGAAAGATTTAATAATTACTTAACATTGAAATTGTTGTGATTGATAAAAGGTCTGTATATTTGCGGCGATTAAAATAACCAACCATTTAAAATCAACTTTATGAAGAAAATTCTACTCCTAACACTTGTTGTGTTATCCTTTGTGTTTGATGCATCAGCACAGGTAACAACAAGTAGTTTATCGGGTACTATTCGTGATTCAAAGGAATCACTTATTGGTGCAACTATTAAGGCTACACATCAGCCTACTGGGACTGTTTACGGTTCATCTTCCGGCGTTGATGGAAGATTTAACATCCTTAACATGCGTGTGGGTGGTCCTTATCTTATTCAAGTAACTTACGTTGGATATCAATCGGAGTCCTTTAGTAATGTTATACTTAATTTAGGTGAGCCATTTGTTTTAAACGTCACATTAAAGGAATCAGGTAATCAACTTCAAGAAGTTGTGATTACTGCACAAGATCCTAATTCGGTTCTTAATGCTAATAGAACTGGAGCCACTACAAATATTGGTCGTGCTCAAATTCAATCATTACCTACTATTTCTCGTAGTGTAAATGATATTACTCGTCTAACACCACAAGCAAATGGAACTAGCATTGGTGGTGGAAATTATCGTTCAAATAATTTTTCTGTAGATGGAGCGAATTTTAATAATCAATTTGGTATAGGTTCAAACATTCCTGCAAATGGTTCTCCAATTTCTATCGATGCGTTAGAACAAATTTCTATCAATGTTACTCCTTATGATATTCGTCAGTCTGGTTTTACAGGAGGTGCGGTGAATGCGGTTACTCGTTCTGGGGGAAATAAATTTTTCGGTAATGCTTTTTACACCATGCGCGGTGATGACCAGCAAGGTAAAAAAATTGGCAATTATACTATCCCAACTTTACAAAAATTTGATGAGAAAAACTTTGGCGCTAGTTTTGGTGGACCAATCGTTAAAGATAAATTGTTCTTTTTTGTCAATGCGGAATTTAAAAAAACTACAGCTCCTGGTTCTCCTAGAATTGCAGCTACTCCACAACGGCCTTATGGTTCAATTTCTACAGTTACAAGAACTACTGCAGATTTTATGAATTCCGTGAGTTCATATTTACTTGATACCTATGGTTATAAAACTGGTATTTATGAAAACTTTAATAATATCAGTAATAATGACAAATTATTTGCTCGCTTAGATTGGAATATTTCCAAAAATCATCGTTTAAGTGTTCGCTACAATCAAGTAGAAAGTCAGACACCGAACTCACCAAGCACTTCAGTTTCTGGTTCAGCTATTACCGGTAACTTAACTTATGGAAATGTTAGATCTGGTTTGAATAATAATGCTGGTTTACCTTTTCAGAATACAAATTATTATCAAGCAGCTAACTTATACAGTTCTACTGCTGAGTTGAACTCTAACTTTGGTAGTAAACTAACTAACACATTGCGTGCTACTTACTCTCATCAAAATGATCCTAGAACTACTGATAGTTCACCATTCCCAATGGTTGATATTTTAGATGGTACGCAATCAGCTACAAGCGCAGGAAATGTTTTAACTACTTTTGGTTATGAAGCTTTTACTTATGGTAACCTAAGAGATGTGAAAAGTTACACTTTTAGCGACGAATTAGGTTTGGCTCTAGGTAAGCATAATTTAACTTTAGGATTGCAAGCTGAATTTAGTACTACAAAGAACGGTTTTCAACGTTATGGTGCCGGATTTTATACTTTCAAATCATGGTCTGATTTTGTAGGTGGAGCACGTCCATTACAATATTCAGTTACTTATCCGTTAACTGCTGATGGCTCACAAGCTTTCCCATCATTTAAATTTTCACAATACTCAGCTTATTTGCAAGATGAGTTTGCAGTTTCCGACGCATTAAAATTAACTGCTGGAATTAGATTTGAACAAGCTACATATCCAGGTGTTGATGAGATTAGAACTCATCCTTTGGTTGCAGCTCAAACTTTTGCTAATGGACAAAAGGTTAATACTGGAGAGCTTCCAGCAGCTAGAATGAATTATTCTCCTCGTTTCGGTTTTAACTGGGATGTGAAAGGTGATCGTTCATTACAAGTACGAGGAGGTACAGGTATTTTTACAGGACGCGTTCCATTTGTATGGATAGTTTCTCAATCTGGTGATGCTGGATTATTACAGTTTACTCAAACTTACTCTGGTTCATCAACTCCATTTTTTAATCCGAGTACAGCACCAAACCTTACTTCTACTAAAGGAGCAGCAGGAACTAGTATCCCTGGAACCATTAGTGCGATGTCAAAAGATTTAAGATTCCCTCAAACTTGGAAATCTAGCTTAGGTGTTGACGTAAAATTACCTTGGGGTATGGTTGGTACCATAGAAGGTATCTATGGAAAAGATTTATATGCTGCAACCGCTCAAAACGTAAACTTAAAAGATCCAACAGTATTCAATTTTACAGGTTATCCTGATAGTAGACCATTTTATGGAAACTCTACTAATTTGAGACAAGTTGTAAATATCACTTCTGCTGGAATTCCTTCTTCAACAGGTACTTCTGCGTTAAATGTTGTTAAAATGACTAATACTAAAGGAGGTTATAACTGGATGTTAACAGCTCAATTGACTAAGCAATTTTCAAAAGGCTTATCTGTTATGGCTGCATATACCAAAACGGATCAACGTAACTTTGGTGATGGAAGTGGAGATCAATTGTTGAATTTATGGTCTATTCCACAAACATTCAGTAATGCAAATTCTCCTACTTTAAGTTATTCTAGTAATTTAAATCCTGATCGAGTAATTGCATCACTTTCTTACAAGAGAGAATACTTTGATAATTTAGCAACTTCAATCTCTTTATTTTATGAAGGATCTCAACAGGGAAGATTTTCTTATACTTATTCTTCCGACTTTAATAGAGATGGTCAAAGTAATGATTTGATTTATATTCCTAAGGCAGGTGAAATGCCAGCCTCATCATTCCAGGCAATTCCAGCTAATACTTCTGGTTATAGAGCGGCTGGTTATACTGCTCAAGAGCAAAGTGATTTATTTGAATCTTACATTCAACAAGATAAGTATTTGAGTAAAAATAGAGGCTCTTATGCTGAACGTAATGGAGGAACTTCACCTTGGAGAAATCAAGTTGATTTTAGATTAACTCAAGAAATCTTCAAAGATGTAAATGGTGCTAAAAATTCAGTACAATTTACAATGGATGTATTTAATTTAGGTAATTTGTTAAATAAAAATTGGGGTAATGTCAATTTTGTAAATAATAGAGAAATTTTAGTTCCTCGCAATGTGGACCTTATTTCTTCAACTACAAAACCTATATTTAGAATGGCCGCTGCCAATGGTGATATAGTGAAAAGTACTTTTGGTACTTCTCAAACCATTTCATCAACATATTACATGCAATTTGGTATTCGTTACAATTTCCAATAGTATATAATTACTAAAAGCCCGCTTCCATACGAAGCGGGTTTTTTTTTGCCCAATTTTTTCCTGATATTTTATATTAACATTCTAGAGCTTACATTTGTATAACCAATATAATAAACCATAATTATGAAGAGACTTAAATATACATCAGTACTACTGATGGCCATTTTACTGTTTTTAGCCCCGCCTTTAAAAGCCGACGAAGGAATGTGGCTTCCAATGCTCATTGGAAAGAACTATGAACAAATGAAGAAGCAGGGTTTTAAATTAACTCCTGAAGATCTTTACAGTGTAAATAAAGCAAGCATTAAGGATGCTATTGTTTCTTTTGGAGGTTTTTGTACGGGTGAAATTGTTTCGAAAAACGGATTGGTTTTTACTAATCACCATTGTGGTTATGATGCTATAGCATCTAACTCAAGCCCCGAAAATAATATTTTGGATAATGGTTTTTATGCTAAATCTTATCAAGAAGAAAAACCAATTAAAGGACTTTTTGTAAGATTTCTTGTCCGCATGGAAGATGTTACTCCCCAAGTTATGGCAGCTATTGCCGGAGTAAGTGACAAAGATAAAGCAGCTAAAATAGTTGAAGCAACTAAGAAAATTACAAGTGATGCAATTGCTGCTACAAGTTACGAAGCTGATGTGAGAGATGTTTATAAAGCAAATCAATACCTATTGTTTGTTTATGAAAGATTCAATGATATTCGTTTAGTAGGTACTCCTCAACAGTCGATTGGCAAGTTTGGTGGTGATACTGATAATTGGGAATGGCCTCGCCATACGGGTGATTTTTCAGTGTTTCGTGTTTATGCAGATGCAAATAATAAATCTGCCGCATACTCTGTAAATAATAAGCCTTATACACCTAAAAAATCTTTACCCATTTCTATAAAAGGAGTTAAAAATGGTGATTTTTCTATGGTTTATGGTTTTCCTGGACGCACAGATCGTTATTTAACATCTCATGGTGTTAACTTAGCAATAGAGAAAACAAATCCCACTACTGTAAAACTTCGTGATATACGTTTAAAAGCTTGGAAAGAGGAAATGGATAAAAGTGTTGATACTAGACTTAAATTATCTTCTCTTTATGCAAATATTGCTAATTACTGGAAATACTTTATCGGTCAGACAGAACAATTAAAACGCTTAAAAATTGCTGACGAAAAAGTAAAGCAAGAAGTTGAATTTACGCAATGGTCTGCTGCTTCTCCAGTTAATTCACAGCTAATGGATTCATATAATAAGGCCTATAAAGCCTATGAGCCTTTTGCTGTTCACATTACCTATGTAAATGAAGGATTATTAGCCTCTTCATTTGTACGTAATATAAATCAAGTGGCTAGTATGCTCAAAGCAATGAATACTCGTAAAGAAGATGCTGCATTTCAAACTCAAACGAAGCAAAACTTTAATTCATTGGTAGATAATTATCAAAATACCTATTCTGAAATTGCCGACAAGAAAATTTTAGCTCAGATTCTAACATCATTCTATCAGGATGTTCCTAAATCTCAGCACCCTAAATTCATTTCACAAATTCTAATTGATTTTCCTAATGCTAGTCCCGCTGAAAGTTTCAATAGCTTTGTAAATAATTTATGGGAAAATAGTAAGCTAGTGAACCCTGAAAAACTACGTCAGTTTTTACTTAACCCAAGTTCAGATGTTTTAGAAGCTGATCCAGCTTATCAGTATGCTAAAAATTTAGTTCCACAAGAATATATTAAAAATAACTTCGGGACTGTTTTAGCTGATTTTCAAGTAGAGAAAAATCGTTTGGATAATTTGTATTTAAAAGCGCTATTAGAAAAAAATAAAGGTGTTTTAACATATCCTGATGCAAATTCTACAATGCGTATTAGCTATGGTGCTATTCAGAATTATAGTCCCAAAGATGGAATTACCTATGATATTAATACAACTATTGATGGAATGGTTGCCAAATATCAACCAGGTGATGATGAATTCGACCTTCCTAAATCATTGCTAGAGGCTTATGAAAATCGAAATTTCGGTCGGTATGTAGAAAATGGTACTCTTCCTGTAGCATTTATTAGTAATAATGATATTACTGGTGGTAATTCAGGTTCCCCAGTATTAAATGGAAATGGTGAGTTAATAGGTATAGCTTTTGATGGTAATTGGGAGGCAATGAGCGGTGATATCGCTTTTGATAAGCAATATAAGCGTACCATCTCAGTTGATATTCGCTTTGTTCTTTGGTGTATCGAAGTTTTAGGTGGAGCAAAGAATATTATCGATGAACTTGATATTAAAACAAACAAATTACCGGTTCCTAAAAATAAATTAATAATGAATTAATTCTCAATAAAGAATTATAGAAATTATAAAAAAAGCCTTTTTGATTATTCAAAAAGGCTTTTTTGTGCAATAAAATTACTGAGACTGGAGAATGTTATTGGTAAATAAACTCTCCGTATGGCGATTTGATTGTGACTTGTTTTCCTTCAAATTTTTCAACTCGGCCAATAATTTGGGCATCCACATTAAAACCTTTTGAAATTTCCATAATTGATTCGGCAATTTCTTCAGGTACATAAAATTCCATTCTGTGACCCATATTAAAAACTTTATACATCTCACGCCAATCAGTCCCAGATTGCTCCTGAATAAGACTAAAAAGAGGTGGTACTGGAATCATATTATCTTTAATGATATGCAAATTATTGATGAAATGAAGCACCTTGGTCTGTGCACCACCACTACAATGTACCATACCATGAATTTTATCACGATATTGATCTAGAATTTTCTTAATTATTGGCGCATAGGTACGAGTAGGAGATAGGACCAGTTTTCCAGCTGTAATGCTTAATTCATTATTATAATTGCTTGCTGGTATTGAAATTAAATCCTTCAAATTTTTACTTCCCGAAAATATCAATTCATAAGGAACTGCAGGGTCGTAGCTCTCTGGGTATTTTTCTGCAATGTATTTATGAAAAACATCATGTCTTGCAGATGTTAATCCATTAGAGCCCATTCCTCCATTATATTCACTTTCATAACTTGCTTTACCTGATGATGATAATCCTACAATGACATCACCGGGACTAATTTTCTCATTACTAATGATATCAGCTCGTTTCATTCTGCAGGTTACGGTAGAATCTACAATTATCGTTCTAACGATATCTCCAACATCTGCAGTTTCGCCACCAGTAGAATAAATTCCTATGCCAAGCTCTCTTAATTCAGCCAATATTTCTTCTGTGCCATTAATAAGCTCAGCAATAACTTCGCCTGGTATTAAGTTCTTATTTCGTCCAATAGTTGATGAAAGTATAATGTTATCTGTGGCACCTACACATAGTAAATCATCAAGGTTCATAATGATAGCATCTTGAGCAATTCCTTTCCATACAGAGATGTCGCCTGTTTCTTTCCAATAAATATAGGCTAAGGAAGATTTTGTACCTGCACCATCGGCGTGCATGATGTTGCAATAAGCCTCATCAGATCCTAATATATCTGGTATGATTTTACAAAAAGCTTTAGGGAAAATTCCTTTATCGATGTTTTTGATGGCATTGTGCACATCCTCTTTATCAGCTGAAACGCCGCGCTGGTTGTATTTAAGATCTGACATTCCTTCAAAAATAGTAATTGTATTCTTAATTATTTAAAACCTCTACAAATTTAGCTTTTCATTTGCTAGTTCAGGTATTTTATAATGTTTTTCTAATGAATAGAAAACAGCTTGGTCTAAAATAAGAAAGTCCCCATTTTGAGGACTTTCTTATTTTTTATTAACTTTTAAATCGATTACTTAAGGAACAATAATTCTCTGAATTTAGGTAATGGCCATTTAGAATCATCAACTAATTGTTCTAATTTATCTACATGATATCTGATTGGGTCAAAGTAAGATTTTACTTTTTCATCATAAGCGATTGATTTATCTCTAATATCTTCGATATTGTTAGCTTTTTTACGCTCATTAACCATTTCTAGGTTAGCTGTTCTAATAAAATTAACGTGTCCAGAAATTTTCTTTATAATTTCAAGCTGCGCAGCATAAGTATCTTCACTTAAACCAATTTCTTTTAGGCCTTTAACATTTTCAATCAAAGTGGTTTGATAGTTAATAGCTGTAGGAATTATTACGTTATCAACTAAATCACCCATTACTCTAGCTTCGATTTGAAGTTTTTTGAAATAGCTTTCTAAAAGTATCTCATGGCGTGCATGCGACTCACGTTTGCTGAATATTCCTGTTTCTTCAAATAATTTATCTGTTTTAGGATCTAATAGAACGTCTAATGCTTTAGGAGTGGTTTTGATATTTGATAAACCTCTCTTTTTTGCTTCTTCAGCCCACTCATCACTATAACCATTACCTTCAAAACGTATAGCTTTTGATTCTTTGATATAACGTTTAATGACAGTCATGATTGCGACATCCTTTTTCTCACCCTTCTTAATCAATTTGTCAACCTCAACTTTGAACTTGTTTAACTGACTAGCTACAATTGTGTTTAGGATGGTCATTGGATTGGCTGAATTCGCTGAAGAACCTACCGCACGTAACTCAAACTTATTACCAGTGAAAGCTAATGGAGAAGTACGATTACGATCTGTATTATCCAATAAAATTTGAGGTATTTTAGGAATGTTGGTCCATAATGAAGGCTCCTGCTTCATCTTATTTGTTACCCTCGATGATTCAATCTCATCCAATAGATCGTTCAACTGAGAGCCTAAAAACATTGAAATAATGGCAGGAGGTGCTTCGTTTGCACCTAATCTATGATCATTATTAACAGAAGCTATTGAAGCACGTAAAAGATCTGAATATTCAAAAACAGCTCTGATAGTATTTACAAAGAATGTAAGGAACATCAAATTGTTTTTAGGTGTCTTACCAGGAGAAAGCAAGTTTTTACCTGTATTTGTTATCAGCGACCAGTTATTATGCTTTCCAGAACCATTAATACCAGCATAAGGTTTCTCATGTAAAAGCACTTTAAAATTATGTCTTCGAGCTACCTTATCCATTAAATCCATTAGCAATGAATTATGGTCGATAGCAAGATTCATTTCTTCATATAATGGAGCACACTCAAATTGCGATGGTGCTACCTCATTATGACGAGTTTTTAAGGGAATACCAAGTTTGATAGCCTCAGCTTCAAAATCCTGCATATAAGCTAATACACGCTCTGGTATTGATCCAAAATAATGATCATCGAGTTGTTGATTTTTCGCAGACATATGTCCGAAAAGTGCTCTTCCCGTTAAATATAAATCTGGTCTTGCGTTAAATAAGGCTAAGTCAACTAAGAAATATTCTTGTTCGATACCTAATGAACTATTAATCTTATCTATGTTTTTGTCAAAATATTGTGCGACAGAAACAGCAGCTTTATCCATTAAACTAATTGCTTTCAAAAGAGGAGCTTTATAGTCTAATGCTTCACCTGTATAGGATACAAATACAGTCGGAATACATAATGTAGTACCAATAATAAACGCAGGAGATGATGGATCCCATGCTGTGTAACCTCTTGCCTCAAATGTACTTCTGATACCACCATTAGGGAAACTTGATGCATCAGGCTCTTGCTGTGAAAGAGCTTCTCCTGAAAATTTCTCTAATCCCTGACCATCAGATCCTGGTTCAAAAAAAGAATCATGCTTTTCTGCAGTAGTACCTGTTAAGGGCTGAAACCAATGGGTATAATGACTTGCACCCTTTGACATCGCCCAGGATTTCATAGCTGAAGCTACTTGTTCTGAAATACCCCGATCAATTGGAGTTCCAGAATTAATAGATTCAACGATGCTGTTGAAAGCCTCTTTAGATAAATTATCTTTCATTTTCTTCTGATCGAAGACATTGCAACCGTAAAAATCAGATAATTTTGAAGAAGGCATTTTTACTTCAGGTATTGACCTTGAAAGTACTGAGTTAAGTGCTTGAAATCTTAAAGTGGACATTTTTTAGCTTATTTTGAAATTAATTCTATAAAATTAAAAGAATTAAATCATATTTTCTAAAATTTTAACTAAAATTTGAAAATAAAATTCATTTTTTATCTAATTTATAAATAATTGGGATCATTATTTATGTTTTTTAATGATTTATTAAAATTATTGACCTAATAATTGAAAATAAATAATGTTTTTTGTTGTGTTTTTATTAAAACTCTTTTCAAATTAATGAATTTATTGCTAATTATTGCAATAAATCATATTGATTGACCAAGTTTAAAGGCGCAATTGTATTATTTTCTTTCAATATTTTTTCATAGAGCATCAATTCTAGAAATAAAAAGAAAATTAAATGAATCATTTTTCACGCATATTTATTAAATTGTGGCAAAACAAAGCTTATTATTAATTTAATTAGGCAATATTTTAGCAATTAAACATGATAAAATTAAATCGTCTGCACCATGTGGCTATAATTTGTTCAAACTACCAATTTTCAAAGCACTTTTATACTGAAATTTTAGGTTTACAAATCATACAAGAGGTCTACAGAACAGAAAGACAATCATATAAATTAGATTTGGCTTTGAATGGCAATTATTTAATTGAGTTATTCTCATTTCCAAATGCACCAGCTCGACTATCCTTTCCCGAAGCCCAAGGATTAAGGCATTTAGCATTTGAAGTTGATGATTTGCAAGATGCTGTAAACGAATTGAAATTAAAGGGTATTTTTACTGAGTCAATAAGAATAGATGAGCATACTGGAAAAAGATTTGTTTTTTTCGCTGATCCTGATGGATTACCCATTGAACTTTACGAAATCTAATGAATAATATTTTTCATTTTAAAGAGTTTAAAATCGATCAATCTGATTGTGCAATGAAAGTCAATACGGATGGTGTTCTTCTTGCAGCTCTTGTACAAGCTAAAAATCCGCAAAGAATACTTGATATTGGGACAGGTACTGGACTGATTTCATTAATGTTAGCTCAAAGATTTGAAACTGCTAGTATTGATGCTGTTGAAATTGATGAAAATGCAGCAAAAAGAGCAGGAATAAATTTTAAAGAATCTCCATTTGCAAGCCGACTAACATCTATTCATTCATCAATTGAAGACTTCTTTTCAAGTACAAATGAAAGCTATGATCTGATAATCTCTAATCCACCTTTTTTTATAAACTCTTTAAAATCTGAAGATTTTACCAAAGAAATAGCTAGACATACCTCTCAAGATTTTTTTGAAAATTTACTTGATCATTCAGTAATAAAACTAGGTCCGAATGGATGTTTAGTAATGATTTTGCCAATTGAAACATCTATTTTGATTGAAAAATTAGTTGAAAAAAATACCAATTTACACTTAAATGAAATTATCATGATTCAATCTTTTGATGATTCAAAACCACATAGGAAAATATTGAAAATTGGTTTAAATCCTACAGAACTAAATCTTAATAAATTTGTTATCTATGAGGCGCAAGGTATTTATTCTTCAGAATACCAAAACCTTCTAAAAGATTTTTTCACCATTTTTTAGGACGAATGATATGATGAAGATAGGTTTAATATCAGATACACATAGTTATTTAGATGATGCTGTATTTAAACATTTCGATAAATGCGATGAAATTTGGCATGCTGGAGACTTCGGTAGTTTAGAGCTTGCCGATCAGTTAAGTTCTTTTAAACCATTAAGGGGAGTTTATGGGAATATTGATGGAAGTGACTTACGTTCTGTTTATCCTGAAAAATTAAGGTTTAATTGTGAAGAAATGTCTGTTTTCATGACTCATATTGGTGGCTATCCTGGAAAATATGATGTTCGTATTCGTGAGGAAATTTATAATAATCCTCCAAGTATATTTATTTCTGGCCATTCTCACATTTTGAAGGTGATTTATGATAAAAAAATAGGAAGTCTGCATTTAAATCCGGGAGCAGCTGGCAAGCATGGCTGGCATAAAGTCCGCACGCTCCTTCGATTTAATATCAGCGAGAAGAAAATACATGATTTAGAAGTTATAGAATTGGGTAATCGGTAATTTAAAAATAATCACTATGCAGGGAGTTTTAACATTAGGTCAATTTATAATTGAAAATCAAAGTGAATTCCCTTATGCTAAGGGTGAATTATCTCGTCTCTTACGCGATATTGGTATTGCTTCTAAGATTGTTAATCGCGAAGTGAATAAAGCCGGATTAATGGATATTTTAGGCGAAGCGGGCACAATGAATATTCAGGGAGAGTCTCAAAAAAAACTGGATGTATTTGCTAATGAGCAGTTTATATCTGCACTTCAAAGCGGTGGTGAATGTTGTATTGTTGCCTCTGAAGAGAATGATGAATTTGTTTATATCGATGGTGAAGTCTCAAAAGATGCCAAATATATAGTGGCAATAGACCCTCTAGATGGATCATCCAATATTGATGTTAATGTTGCTGTTGGGACTATTTTCTCGATTTATAGACGTAAATCCTCAACGGGTAGAGCTACGATAGATGATGTTCTTCAAAAGGGCACCGAACAAGTTGCAGCAGGATATGTTATTTATGGATCCTCAACTATGCTCGTTTATACTACAGGTAAAGGTGTTAACGGATTCACCTTAGATCCATCAATTGGCGAATTTTGCCTTTCACATCCTAAAATGAGAATTCCAAAAGATGGGACCATTTATTCGATTAATGAGGGTAATTATGTCCATTTTCCTGAAGGAGTTAAAAAATATTTGAAATATTGCCAGGTGGAAGATCCCACAAGTTCTAGACCATTTACCTCTCGATATATAGGCTCAATGGTAGCAGATATTCATCGAAATATGATAAAAGGGGGTATATTTATTTATCCTACAACTTCTAGTGCACCTAATGGTAAACTCAGACTAGTTTATGAATGTAATCCGATGGCTTTCATAATTGAACAAGCTGGTGGCCGCGCTACAGATGGTTTTAATCGAATCCTAGAGAAAGATGTGCACTCTTTGCATCAACGTTCAGCCATTTTTATTGGATCTGAAAATATGGTGCATAAAGCTGAATCTTTAATGTCTCAATACACTAAAGATCAATCTGACGAAAAATTAAATGAATTATTGTACAAAACAGGGGTTATTGGCGGATTAGATTAAATATTTAGTTTTAGCTCTTCTTTTTCAAAAAAAGTATCAACTAAGAGATTTCTTTGTTGAGCCGCCTGAACAGCTAATTCATCACACCTTTCATTTTCTGGATGGCCATTATGCCCTTTCACCCAAGTGAATTTTACTTGATGTAATTTATAGACATCTAAAAAACGAAGCCAAAGATCTTTATTTTTCTTGCCCTTAAAACCTATTCTTACCCAGCCAAAAACCCATTTTTTTTCAACTGAATCAATAATATATTTAGAATCGGAATAAACCATTATTTGTTGGCCAGCAACTTTTATACTTTCTAAACCAGTAATTACAGCGAGAAGCTCCATTCTGTTATTAGTAGTTTTGCGATATCCTGCTGAAAGTTCCTTGTAGTGTTTTCCAGAACGGAGAATTACTCCATAGCCACCGGGACCAGGATTACCACTTGAAGCACCATCTGTATATATCTCAATCATTAATCCGGCTTAAAGGCACAATTATAAGGATTTTGTTTTTAATCGGATAGAATTACCTATTACAATTACATCTGAAAATGCCATAGCTAATGCTCCAACCATAGGATTTAGTAATCCTACAGCCGCTATTGGAATTGCAACTACATTGTAGAAAAAGGCCCAAAAAAGGTTCTGCTTTATTGTTAAGAGGGTGTGTTTTCCTATTTTTAACATTTTATTAATTGCCAAAAGGTCGTTTTGAAGTAAAACAACCTCTGCCGATTGAATAGCAATAGAGCTTGAATCACTCATCGAAATTCCAACATCAGAACTGGTTAGGGCAGGGGCATCATTTATTCCGTCGCCAACCATTGCTGTTTTTCCTCTTTTTTTAATTCCGTCAATAATTTCTAATTTTTGGTGAGGCATGGTTTCAGCATATACTTCCTCAATTCCTAAATCTGCGGCTAATGCATCACATTTTTCTTTCTGATCTCCACTTAACAAAATTGGTTTTATTCCTAATCTTCTTAGTGCACTAATTAAATTGGCCGCCTCTGGCTTAATTTCATCTTCAATGGCAATTTTAGCGACTAAAATATTGTTGATTTTAAGAAATAGACTATAATTACTTGAATCTTCTTCAGGCAAAAGAATTTGTTTAGATCCAAATTGATAAGAATTTCCTTCAGTATCTGTAGCCGACATACCTAAACCTTTTTCTTCATTTACCTTTGTGAAGATGATTTTTTCAGGTGATTTTGAACTTAATTCTTTCACTAAAGATCGCGCAATGGGGTGGTTTGAATAGGCTTCAATTCCAAAAATGATTGATTCTGCTTTTTGTTGGGAAATGGAAATACATTCGAGCGATTTAATTTTAAAATTTCCAGTAGTTAGAGTCCCGGTTTTATCAAAAACCATAAATTTTAATTTCGCTATTTCTTCAATTGTATGACCACCTTTAATTAAGATTCCGCTTTTTGCTGCACGACCTAATCCGACCATTACCGCGGTAGGAGTGGCTAGTCCCATGGCACAGGGACAAGAAATCACTAAGACAGCAATGGCATTAAGCATTGACTTTTGAAAACTAATATCAAAAGCATAAAAAGCTATAAAAAAAGTTAGAACAGCTATTCCAACAACTATTGGGACAAATATGGCTGCAACCTTATCGCCCAATTTCTGGATATTAGGTTTTGCAGCTTGTGCTTTTTTCATTAAGTCAATAATTTGAGAAAGTACTGTATGCTTCCCTGTTTTGGTAACTAAAACATGGATGCTGCCTTTTTCAATCATTGTACCTCCAATTGCTTGGTCGTATTTTGATTTTTCGACTGGCAGACTTTCACCCGTTAACATAGCTTCATTAACTGATGCTTCACCCCAAATTATCTCTCCATCGACTGGAATTTTATCGCCTGTATTAATTACTAAAATGTCGCCGGGTTTTATTTCAGAGGAATGAATTTCAATAATTTCACCGTTTTCCATTTTGTTTGCTTTTACCTCTTGGAAAAGCATGAGATCACGAACGGCAGAAGTGGTTTGAGAAACCGAGCGCTTTTCCAAAACATTACCTAATAATACGAGTGAAATAATGGTAGCAGCTGTTTCGTAAAACAAGTAATCGGGACCTAAATTCTGAACTGTGCCAACTATACTGTAAATAAAAGCTGCACTTGAGCCTATAAAAATAAGTACATCCATATTAGGAATGCCGTTTTTTAGGGAATGAAAGGCGCTTTTGCCAAAATGGAAAAATCCTAATAAATAAACAGGTGTACATAATGCCAGTTGCACCAAGGGGTTATGAAGCCAATGGAATGGCAAAAACATGTGCGAAAATAGTGGTATGGTAAATATTAATGAGAAATAGAATTTGTTCTCGACTTTCTCATATGCTTTTTCTATGATTGGTGCAGTATCTTCACTTACCTTGTAGCCAAGTCCCTCAATCTCTTTTATAATGGAAGGAGTAGAGTTTGGATCATTAGTCTTATACTTTACTTCATCATTTGCGAAATCTACGTATATATCATGTAAGCCCTTCTTTTCAAGTAATTTATGCACAGAAAGAGCACAATTATTACAATGCATTCCGCTAACCTGAAGTTCAATCAATTCTTCCTTTTCCATTTTAGCCTTAATTAATATAATACAAATTTAACAAAATTGGATGTATAGCTTGATGTTAATCCTATAATGTTTTGTTTATGACAATAGGAGCTTGGAATTGTTTAATAATCAATTAATTAATAATTATATCGTATCATTCTGATAATCAGCTTAGAAAATTAAGATAAAAAAATTTGCAATCTATGCTTAAATGCTTAGTTTTGCAGAAATAAACGGTGGCTGTAGCTCAGTTGGTTAGAGTATTGGTTTGTGGTGCCGAGGGTCGTGGGTTCGAGCCCCATCAGCCACCCGTAAATATTAGAAATCCCCTTTCATAACGGAAGGGGATTTTTTTATGCACTGGAATCTGAATTCTTCTCAGATGATATTCCATTTCTTAGAAATCTCTAATAATCTTTATTTCTTAATCAAAAACATTAAATCGTTTGTATCTTTCAAAACAATAGGTCATTGCTTTATTTGATTTTACAATTTATTGAGCAATAATTTCTACACTGTGAGTAGTAAATTCTACAATGTGGGGAAATATTAAATATTTATATCTCTTTTTAAGGATCTTGGCACGTATTTTTTTTGGCACACCAATTGTGTATAGGTTTATGCCCTCCCAAAGGGCATGTTTTTCATAGGTAGATGTAGGGTCGAATATTTATATTCGGCCCTTTTTTTATTCAGTGCTCTTATTATTGTTTTTCCAGCTATCCTCAGCTTTTTTAACACTTCCTTCTTTTAACAATAATTCTTTTGCTTTAGCATAATCAGTTATTCCTGTGTTGCCCATTAACATCTTTACTGCGCGATCAATAATCTTATCATTGATAAGTTTTACATTCACCATTTTATTATCCTGAACGCGACCTAGTTTAATCATTGTTGAAGTGCTTATCATATCGAATATCATTTTTTGTGCCGTCCCACATTTCATTCTTGTACTTCCACTAATAAATTCTGGTCCGGTGATAAGCTCTACGATATAATCCGATTGCTCTGCAATTGTAGAATTTGGATTGCTTACAATACACCCAGCACTAATATTATTTTTCCTGCATTCTTTTAAAGCTGATAAAACAAATGGTGTAGTGCCGCTAGCTGAAATCCCAATCACAATATCCTTCACGTTTACTTTATGCTGAACCAGCATCTCCCAAGCTGAATTTATATCATCTTCTTTTTCCTCAGGTGCTTCAATTAAATGTTCTTTACCACCAGCAAGAATTACATTAAACAAATCATTTGAAACGCCAAATGTTGTAGGCAATTCTATGGTATCCAATACAGATAATCGTCCTCCACTACCAGCTCCAACATAAAACAATCGGCCGCCAGTAGATATTTTATCGACTATGGTATTAATTAAGTCGTTTATTGCTGGTAAGGCATGCTCAATGGCTAAGGCAACAGACTGATCTTCTTTATTAATATTCTTAGTGATTTCTTCAACCGACATTTTTTCCAAGTGCCTATAATTTGATTCTTGTTCCGTGATTTTTAGCATGATTGTAGATTTGATTGTTTTAGAAAAAACACTTTATATTTTTTTGAAGTGAATATCTTGTTTTTATTGAAAGCTTGAATTCTATGATTTTATATCCAATTATTAAAACTATCTAAAATTAAAGATCTGATGTCAATAAATAACAATTATCCCATTTAATTGTTAATCATTTATATAAAACCTAATTAGATCACTAAACATTCCGATTATAAGCCATATGTCTATCCAATCAGATCTTAAATCATTTTTAGATGTTTGCGGCGAATTATTTCGTTTTAACTCTCGATTTTTCACTTATGGCTTTAAGCCACCTTATGAATTCTCTGAATTTTTAAAGCAATGTTATGTTATAGGTTATAAATCGTTACCACTTATCGGACTAACTGCATTTATCATGGGAATTGTTTTGACGATGCAATTAAGACCATCAATGGCTGATTATGGTGTCGAATCACAATTGCCAGCAATCGTTGCGATAGCAATTGTTAGAGAGGTGGGACCGGTAATCACAGCATTAATATTTGCCGGTAAAATAGGAAGTAGTATTGGTGCTGAACTTGGATCAATGAAGGTAACAGAACAAATTGATGCCATGGAAGTTAGTGGAACGAACCCCTTTATGTATTTAGTGGTTACTCGTGTTTTAGCCTGTACCTTCATGTTGCCCATTTTGGTTATGCTAGGCGATGCTATTTCCCTGTATGGTGCATATTTAGGAGTAAATATTCATAGCAATACAAGCTTTAATCTGTTTTGGAGTCAGGTTTTTGATAATCTAGTCTTTGGTGATGTGCTGCCCGCCTTTATAAAAAGTTTCTTTTTTGGATTTGCGGTTGGTTTAATTGGTTCCTATAAGGGTTATACTAGCACAAAAGGTACAGAAGGAGTGGGTAGATCTGCAAATTCAGCCGTGGTTGTTTCCTCTGTCATGATTTTTATCATTGATTTACTTGCAGTTCAGGTGACAAATATTTGGGGATTATAATTTTATGACCGACAAGAAAACGACTGAGTTTACTAATGATAATGTACTAAAAATAAATGATTTATGCAAATCATTCGGAGAAAATCAGGTACTTGATGAATTTAATTTGGAATTAAAGCGTGGTGAAAGCCTTGTTGTTTTAGGTAAATCGGGATCTGGAAAATCTGTTCTAATAAAATGCATTATTGGATTATTGAAACCAGATAGTGGTAGCATTTATGTTTTTGGTGAAAATGTACCCGATTTAAATCATGATGAATTGGACAAGATTAGATCAAAAGTTGGATTTATGTTTCAAAGTAATGCCTTATACGATTCAATGACTGTTAGAGAAAACCTTGAATTCCCACTTAGAAGGCATTCATTGGGTATTTCAAAAAAGGATAATGATAGGGTAGTGCTTGCTGCGTTAGAAGATGTAGGACTTGCTCATACAATAGATATGATGCCTGCTGAATTATCTGGAGGGATGCGAAAAAGGATCGCCTTAGCACGCACTTTGATTTTAAAACCTGAAATTATACTTTATGATGAGCCTACAACCGGTTTGGATACAATTACAGCAAAAGAGATTATTCAGCTAATGCTTCTTATTCAAAAAAAATATAATACGAGTTCCTTAATTATATCACACGACATGAATTGTGTAAGGTTAGCAAGTAATAGGGTGGCTATTTTAATTGATGGAAAGTGTTATGCTACAGATACTTATAAGAATTTATTGAAATCAACAGATTCTATCATAAAACAGTTTTTTGATTAATAAATGAAGAAGCAACTAATTAATAATACAAAGCTCGGATTTTTTGTATTGGTAGGTTTATTATTCCTAATTCTCCTTTTATATATGATCGGGAGAAATAGGAGTCTCTTTGGATCAAATTATCTTTTAAAAACTAGGTTTGAAAATGTAAATGGATTAATACCAGGAAATAATGTTCGTTATGCTGGTATTCAAGCTGGGACTGTTAAAAAATTAGAGATTTTAAATGATACAACCGTAGAGGTGACTATGATTATAGATACTGAAATGGAGCAGATTATTCGTAAGGATGCAATAACAGCTATTGGAACAGACGGTTTAGTTGGAAATAAAGTTGTGAATATAGTTCCAGGAAATTTAAACGCTAGCATTGCTAAAAATGGCGATCTCCTAAAGAGTAAGAAACCTATTGACACAGAAAAAATATTAAATACGCTTTCCACCACTAATAATGATGTATCCATTATAGTTTCAGGATTAAAAACAACGGTGGAACGGATTAATAATAGTTCTGCTATTTGGGATTTGTTGAGTGATGATCAACTTCCGAATGATATTAAAAAATCGGCAAGAAATATTCAATTAGCTACGCTTAAAGCTGCTGCAATTAGTAATGAATTCCAATTAATTCTTAATGAATTACGCAATGGCAATGGTTCTTTGGGTATGCTTTTGAATGATACCGTTTTAGTATCCAATTTGAATAAATCATCTCATAATTTAAATTTGGTAAGCTTACAACTTCATACTGTTGTTTCAGATCTACAAAAAGATATTAATTCTGGTAAAGGTCCTGTAAACTCTTTGCTAAAAGATACCTTAATGGTTAAGAAACTGAATACAAGTCTTGATAATATCCAAATGGGAACGGATGGCTTTAACCAAAGTATGGAAGCTTTAAAACACTCATTTCTTTTAAGAGGTTATTTTAAACGTCTTGAAAAAGAGAAGGCTAAAAAGGACACCATTCCCAAATAAATTAAAATATAAAAAGAATAAAATGCTATTCTGTATATTGAGTGATGTTTTAATTTAAATTGTAATAATGGATATCAACTATCAATCTGCCGAAGAAGCCATTAAAAATGTTAAAAATGGGCACCGCGTGTTTGTCCATGGAAGTGCAGCAACACCAATAACTTTGTTAAAATCGCTTATTGCTCGTTCTGGCGAGTTAAAAGATGTTGAATTAGTTAGTATTTCTACACTTGGCGACAATATTTTTGATCATCCTGATTTTGCAAAGAGTTTTAAAATCAATGCGCTCTTTGTCTCTCAAAATGTACGCAGCATAGTAAACAGTGATAGCGGTGATTATATCCCTATTTTCTTAAGTGAAATACCATTGCTATTTGACAAAAATATTCTGACTCTTGATGTAGCATTAATTCATGTTTCTCCGCCAGATAAACACGGGTTCTGCTCTTTAGGCACTTCCGTGGACATTGCTCGTTCGGCAGTTAAACATGCAAAATACATTATTGCTCAGGTCAATAATCAAATGCCACGTACGCTTGGTGATGGAATTATACATATTAATGAAATTCACTCTTTTGTTCAAGTTAATGACCCTTTGCCTGAAGTTTCTTATTCAAGTCAGATGGATGACACTACTATGACAATTGGAAGAAATTGTGCTGAAATTATCGAGGACGGTTCCACTTTACAAATGGGGATTGGGGCTATACCAGACTCAGTTCTTTCATTTCTAACTAATCATAAAGATTTAGGTATTCATACAGAAATGTTTTCTGATGGTATCATTCCACTAGTTGAGCGCGGTGTTATTACCAATAAGTTTAAGAAAAAACATCGAGGGAAAATTGCTACTGGATTTGCTATTGGAACACGTAAATTATATGATTTTATTGATGACAATCCTCAAGTAGTATTTTTAGAGATTGACTATGTTAATGATACTAAAATTATCCGTTCAAATCCTAAGGCAGTGGCCATTAATTCTGCAATAGAAATTGATCTTACCGGTCAAGTATGTTCTGACTCTATTGGTACTTACCAATATTCGGGGGTTGGCGGACAAATAGATTTTATGAGGGGAGCTGCCTTATCGGAAGGTGGTAAACCCATTATTGCTTTAGCATCAACCACTAAGAACGGTCAGTCGAAAATTGTACCTTTTTTGAAAGAAGGTGCAGGAGTAGTCACTACGAGGGCACATGTTCATTATGTGGTTACTGAGTATGGAATAACTAATTTATTCGGGAAAAATCTAAAACAAAGAGCTGAAGCTTTAATAAGTATTGCCCATCCAGCTCATAGAGAATGGCTAGAAAAAGAAGTCATCAAACGTTTTGGTAAATAGATTTCATTAGCACCTCACTGACTTACTAATGGATTATAAATCATTTCTTTACATTTTTTAAAAAATATGTTTCAATTATTTTAGAAAATTCAAATGTCTCAGTATCTTGTATTTGATATAGATGTAAAATCGTTTTAAATACTTAGTCTTTTCATGAAAAAGAGGGTCATACTTTATCTTTTAGTTGTAATTGCAATTCTTTATGGTGTCCAATCATGTAATTATATCCATGAGAATTTTACTGATGAAGAGCCAATTCCAGATCAAATAAGTTATAATTTCGATATAAGACCGATTTTGTCGGATAAATGCTTTGCTTGCCATGGTCCTGATCCAAATAAAAGGGAAGCTGGACTTCGTTTAGATATTGAAGAAGACGCATTTAAAGCGCTTAAGGAAAGTCATGGAAGTCACGCTCTTGTTGCTGGTAAGCCTGATTTATCGGAAGCCTTTTTAAGAATAACCACCAAAGACACGGCTTTATTGATGCCGCCATTAAATTCTAACCTGAAATTAAATTCTCGTGAAATCAAATTAATTGAAAAATGGATTAAGCAAGGTGCTAAATATGAGACTCATTGGTCATTTGTTAGACCTAAAAAAGCTAAACTTCCTAAAGTAAGCGACTCGAAATGGACAAAGAATGAAATTGATTATTTCGTTTTAAATAAAATGGATCAAAAGGGTTTAGAACCGAATCAAATAGCCGAAAAAGAACATTTATTGAAGCGTTTAAGTCTTGATTTAACTGGTCTGCCACCAAGCATCGATTTGATGAATAAATTCTTGGCGGATAATAATCCTGATGCCTATGAAAAGCTTATTGATCAATTATTGAAAAGTCCCGCTTATGGTGAAAAAATGGCTCTACAATGGCTTGATGTAGCCCGTTATGCCGATTCTCATGGGTATCAAGATGATAATTATCGCTCTGCTTGGCCTTGGCGGGATTGGGTTATTCATTCTTTCAATAAAAATTTACCTTATGATCAATTTATAACCATGCAAATAGCGGGAGATCTTATTCCCAATGCAACAAAAGAACAAATTCTCGCTACAGGTTTTAATCGGAATCATAAAATTACTGAAGAGGGTGGTGTTGTAGATGAAGAATATCGAGTTCAATATGTGATTGATCGCACAAACACATTTTCTAAGGCTCTAATTGGTGTTACAATGGAATGTGCTCAATGTCACGACCATAAATATGACCCATTTTCTCAAAAGGAATATTTCCAACTTTATGCATTTTTTAATAATGTTAAGGAAGTTGGTTTGGAGTCTGATGTTGGCGGACCAGAAACTTATGCTAAAAATCCTTTGATCGAAATTAGTAATGAGGAAGTTAAAAGTATTCTTAAGTTTATAAATAAGCAGGACACGAATAAATTGATCGTATCTGTAATGGCAGATAGAGACACTCTTAGAAAAACCTATACTTTAAAACGTGGTGCCTATGATGCGCCTGATAAAGAGGTTTTTCCAGGTACGCCTAATTCTATTTTAGCTTTTGATAAGAATCTGCCGAAAAACAGATTGGGATTGTCTAAATGGTTATTTGACAAAAGAAATCCACTAACAGCCAGGGTTTTCGTAAACCAACTTTGGCAGGAAATTTTTGGTCGTGGTCTCGTAAAAACTGCTGGTGATATGGGTATGCAAGGTGAATTACCATCGCACCCTGAACTACTCGATTGGCTAGCAGTAGATTTCATGGAAAATGGTTGGGATATCAAACGGCTACTTAAAAAAATGGTAAGTTCTGCCACATATCAACAATCGGCAGTAATCTCAAAATCAAAATTAGAGTCGGATCCAGAAAACATTTATTTGTCGAGAGCACCTCGATATAGAATTAAAGCTGAATTTGTGCGTGATTTAGTTTTATCAAGTAGTGGACTTCTTGTAAAAACTATTGGCGGACCAAGCGTAAAACCTTATCAGCCCAATGGATTATGGGAGAACGCAACTTCAGGCCGCGGAATTTTAAGAACCTATAAACAGGATCACGGAACTGATTTGTATCGAAGAGGAATGTACACCTTCATTAAACGAACAGTGCCTCCACCAGTAATGGGTATTTTTGATGCTAGCAATAGGGATCAATGTGAAGTTGGTCGTTTAAAAACCAATACACCACTTCAGGCTTTAATCATGATGAATGATCCAACAGTGCTTGAAGCGGCCCGTGTTTTAGCGAGTAAACTAGATTCTGAAAAAAATCAGGTTGAGGATAAAGTAATTAAAGCATTCAGATTGATTGTCTGCCGAAAACCAACCGAAAAGGAAGTTAAATTATTGAGTAGCTATTATAATAATCAATTAAGCACTTTCAAAAAAGAGCAAAGTAGAGCTGAAAAAATACTTGCCGTAGGAGAGTACCCCATGCCAACAAAAATGAATAAAACGAGTGTTGCTGCCATGATGCAGGTAATTACAGCACTGTATAATTTGGAAGAAACTATAACTAAATCCTGATGGAAAAAGATTTTTTAGAACATGGTTTAAATTTTAATAGACGACGTTTTCTTTCACGACTCAGTTTAGGTCTTGGAAGTGCTGCTTTGGGTTCATTACTTGTTCCAGACCTTTTTAGTGGCAGCTCCTCTGAATCAGGATTTGCAGCGGGTATCCCACATTTTGCACCAAAGGCAAAACGCGTAATCTATCTTTTTCAAAATGGTGCCCCTTCACAATTAGAACTTTTTGATTATAAGCCTAAGTTAAGAGAGATGATGGGTCAGGATCTTCCTGCATCCATTAGAGGTAACCAAAGGCTAACAGGAATGACAGCAAATCAAGCAGCCTTTCCAATGGTAGGTTCATTTGCTGATTTTAAACAGTATGGGGAGTCTAGAAACTGGATTAGTGATTTACTTCCATATACAGCCAAGGTAGTTGATGATATTTGTGTGATTCGCTCCATGCATACCGAGGCCATAAACCATGATCCAGCACTAACATTTTTCCAAACAGGGGCACAGCAAGGTAATAGGCCAAGTATGGGTTCTTGGTTAAGCTATGGTTTAGGCAGTGAAAATAAGAACCTTCCTTCATTTACCGTTTTACTTTCTAAGGGTAAACAAGGCAATAATCAGGGTGTTTATTCCAAATTATGGTCGAGTGGTTTTCTCGATTCTATTCATCAGGGAGTACAATTTAGTAGTGGAGATGATCCGGTACTTTATTTAAGAGATCCTGATGGAATGAATAAATATGAACGAAGAAAGTTCTTAGATCAGTTATCTCAATTGAATCAAATTTCCTATGAAGAGTTTGGTGATCCTGAAATAAGCACCAAAATTCAGCAGTATGAGATGGCCTATCGCATGCAGACTGCAGTTCCAGAAATTATGGATCTTTCTAAAGAACCTGATGATATCATCAAGCTTTACGGTTCGGATTCTATGACACCAGGAACCTTTGCCGCAAACTGTTTATTGGCAAGAAAACTTTCGGAAAATGGTGTTCGTTTTGTTCAGTTATACCACCAAGGTTGGGATCATCATGGGAATTTACCTTCTGATATTGCTTCTCAAGCTAAAGAGGTTGATCAGGCATCTGCGGCTTTAATAACGGATTTAAAGCAAAGGGGACTTTTAGATGAAACATTAGTCATTTGGGGTGGTGAATTTGGTCGTACTAATTACAGTCAAGGTTCATGGACTGCCGAAAATTATGGTCGTGATCACCATCCACGCTGTTTTAGTATTTGGATGGCCGGTGGCGGTATAAAACCAGGAATTTCTTATGGCGAGACTGATGAATTAGGATATAATATTGTTAAAAATCCTGTGCATGTGCATGATTTTCAAGCAACTATATTAAATCAACTCGGATTGAATCATGAAAAGTTGATTTTTAAACATTTAGGAAGAAGATATCGTCTTACCGACGTTTCAGGGAAAGTAATTAATGACATTTTAGCTTAATATTTTATAAATAATTTTATGGATAGAAGAAAATTCATTCAGAATAGTAGTGCTGTAACTGCCAGTTTTTTTATCGCAAAAGATCTTTTTGCAATCGATAAAGGTCCAGTTTATGGCCATAATAACATGAAATATACCCTAGATACTAAATGGGGCAATTTAGATTCAATGAAATTTCCTGTGAAGGATTGCCATGAAATGGTTCAGGATAAAAAGGGTCGGATAATTTTATTGACTAACGAAACTAAAAACAATATCCTCATTTATAATACATCTGGCAAGCTTTTAGATGCTTGGGGGCATGATTTTCCTGGAGGGCATGGTTTAACACTTTCTAATGAAAATGGAACTGAATATTTATACATCACAGATACTGATAAACATCAGGTCTATAAAACCACAATGGATGGAAAAATCGTTCTTACAATTGATGTCCCGCTAGAGGCTGGAATCTATAAAAATGCAAAAGAATTTGTCCCAACCGAAGTAGCAGTACATGCAAACGGTGATTTTTTCATCGCTGATGGTTATGGAGCTCAATACATCTTACATTATGGAAATGATGGTAAACTAAAGGGGCACTTTGGTGGTAGGGGACAAGGAGATGAATATTTGGACAATGCTCATGGAATTGTTGTTGATACTAGATATGAAAAACCAAGTCTTTTAGTTACCGACCGCACTCGTAATTGCTTTAAAAGATATTCTATGGAAGGAAAACTCCAAGAAATAATTAGTCTGCCAGGAGCTTGTGTATGCCGTCCAGTTATTAAAAATGACCACCTCTATGCTGCAGTTCTTCGTTCACCAAACCTAGATAAAGAAGGTTCAGGCTTTGTAACTATTCTTGATAAAAACAATAAAGTGGTATCAAATATTGGAGGAACAGAACCAATTTATAAAGATGGAAAGCTTCAAACAATGTCGCAGGCGGAAAAGATATTGTTTCACCCTCATGATGTATGTGTTGATAATGATGAGAATCTGTATGTAGCTCAATGGGCATCTGGAAAAGTTTATCCTTACAAATTCAAAAGAGTTTAATCTTTGTTCAATTCATTTTAAATGAGAATCAAACTTCCTGCATTTGTACTAAGTCTGATATTTGGTTTAAATACCTTAATCATTTTTATTACAATTTTTGAGTCCCAATTACAGATTCCACAATGGTTACAAGTGCTAGGTAGAATGCATCCAATACTTTTGCATTTCCCAATTGTACTGCTACTTTTGGCATCATTACTTGAGTTTTTTAGATTTCAATCAGAGAACACAAAAACACTTTTTTATCAATTACTAAGTTCCTACGTATTTGTTGCAGGGATACTTTCTACGGGAATAACAGTCTTGATGGGCTTGATTTTATCCACTGAAGAAGGTTATGAGGGAGAAACCTTAGATTATCATAAGTGGTTTGCATTAGGCACACTTTTATTAGCATCCATTCTCTTTAAATTAAGAGATTTTAAGTGGTATTCAGTTATTCATGCCAGAATTGGATCAATAATTTTAATACTTAGCTTAATTATAGCAGGCCATTTTGGTGCTGTGCTTACACATGGCGACAATTTTGTTCTTGAACCAATCACAAAGCCTGAACTTGTCCCGCTTGAACAAGCAAAAGTTTATGATCATGTCATTCAACCTATTTTTCAAGAAAAATGTATCAGTTGTCATAATGATCAAAAATTAAAAGGGAATTTAAAGCTTACAGATGAGATGTCTATCCTAAAGGGAGGTAAAACAGGCAAACTTTTGGTGGCTGGATATCCTAATCTAAGTTTATTATTACAACGTGTACATTTACCATCAAGCGACAAAAAGCACATGCCGCCAGCAGGTAAGCCACAATTAACTGAAGAAGAAACTCAAATTCTTTATTTGTGGATTAAAGATCAGGCATCGTTCAGTAAAAAAGTAATTGATTTAAAGCCAAGTGACTCGCTAAGAATGTTGGCAGCTTCGAGGTTAAAACCTGCTGAAATTAAAGAAGAACAATTCGATTTTAACCATGCCGATGAAAAAACTATTCAGAAATTAAATACTTTTTATAGAGTGGTAAGTCCCATTTCTCAAGGTTCTGCTGCCTTAAATGTGAGCTTTTTCGGGAAATCAGGTTATAATGCCAAATCATTAGATGAATTATCGGTAATTGAGGAGCAAATTGTAGGATTAAGCTTGAGTAAAATGCCTGTTAAAGATGCCGACTTGAAGAAAATTGCCAAATTCAAATCTTTAAGAAAACTAGATTTGAATTTTACCGATATATCAGGAAGTAGTTTAAATGATTTAATGAAATTGCCTTCATTGAAAATATTATCACTTTCTGGCACCTCGGTTAATCTTAAACAGGTTCAACCATTATTAGCTTTGAAGAATCTTGAGGAATTAACAATCTGGAACACAAAGCTTTCTGAGAGTGAATTAAATCAATTAAAAAAGTCGACGAAGAAAGTAAGGATCATTTCCGGATTTAAAGATGATGGAACAACGCTCGTGAAATTATCTCCTCCATTTTTAAAAAATAAGTCTCGTGTTTTTATCGGACAAGGAACCATTGAACTTACACATCCAAGAAAGGGAGTAATCATAAAATACACATTAGATGGTACAGAGCCAGATAGCTTAAACTCTAATGTATTTAAGAATACCTTGAAGATTAATAAAAATTCGATTATAAAAGCTAAAGCATTCAAAAATGGATGGCTCAGCAGTGATGTAATCACTTATGGATTTTTAAAAACCGCTTTAAAACCAGATGGAATAAAATTAATCAATAGTCCGAATGAATATCATAAAGCTGCTGGTGCTAACTCATTGATTGATGGTCAGTTAGGTGATTTTGACTCAAACAATAATAATTGGTTAGGCTTTAAAGAGAACAATTTGGAAATAATCCTTGAATTTAGTGGCCTTCAAAAAATAGAAAATATAGCCTTAAATACACTTATTTCGGCTAATGGAGGCTATTTCCCACCTTCAAGCATTCAAGTATATGGTGCAACACAAAATGCTAAGTGGGATTTATTAACCACTATAACTTCTGTTATGCCTAACAAGGAAAGTAAGCAGGAGATTAAGGCTCTCTACGCAAGCTTTAAGCCTCAAAGCTTAAAGTATGTCAAAATCATAGCAAAACCTGTTAGAAAGCTTCCTATGTGGCATCCAGCTAAAGGACAGCCTGCTTTATTGCTAGTGGACGAATTGTTGCTTAATTAGAAATTCACTAAATGGCTCTAATTTGAAAAGCTATTTTTGAATATATCTAAAGTCAAATCTTACATTGACTATTATCATTTTACTTTTTGTTTCTCAAATCTATTTTTGGGATTAAACTAAAAAAGATGAAAGCAAAAATTATTCTTATGTTTCTACTTACGATAGGAGCATCCGGTCTGTTGCATGCACAAGATCAAGAAAAAGTACAAATTCAGGATAGAATCCACCTAGAAGACCACTATAGATATTATGATGGGCAATTGTTCCAATATCGAAATGGAATACAAACACGTGTAACGGAGCAGCAAAGATTAAATAATGGAACTGTTATAAATCCAGATGGGTCTTATCAATTACAGAATCAAGAAAGATATCAATTAAGACAAGGAGAATGTTTAGACAATAATGGTTTTTTGTATAGAAATCATAATAAGTACAATAGGGGTAAGAGTATCTCAAATAAGAAAATAGTTCAAAGACGAGCTAGGGAGGTGTCAAGAAATAAAATTCCTAGATCAGGTACAAAGCCGGCTCCTAGAAGAGGTAGAAATTGAAGAAAACAAAATTGAATTATTTAGAAAATAAAAAACCCTCTCTAAAATTAGAGAGGGTTTTTTTGTTCGGTCGGGGTGGCAGGATTCGAACCTACGACCTCCTGGTCCCAAACCAGGCGCGATACCGGGCTACGCTACACCCCGAACATTTAACAGTGATTGCCTAAGCGTTTCATTTGTTAAGGGACTGCAAATATAGGCTTTTCATTATTTGTGACAAATATATTTGAAAATATTTTCAAGATAAATTTTGCTAAGTTGTATGGATGTTCTTAAAGTGCTGAACATTAGATATATTGTAATTAATTTATTTAATAAATAAATAGTTAGGAAGCAGTTATTATTTAGATAATAATAAGTTTTTGACCGTAGAAGTTCAAAAATTGCACCACTAATTGCACCATTAAAAATAAAATTCAATAAAAAAGCCTTTAACGATTTGTTAAAGGCTTTTTATTGAATAGTGGCGGAGAGAGAGGGATTCGAACCCTCGGTACCGTTACCAGTACGACAGTTTAGCAAACTGTTCCTTTCGGCCACTCAGGCATCTCTCCAATATTCTCTTTCGAGGAATGCAAATATAGTAAAACAGTCTGCCTAGCAAAAATATTTTTAAATGATTCTTTAATTTATTGAAAAATTGAATTAACAGCTTGATAATCTGATATATTCATTTTGTTTATTCAATAAAATTAAACAACATCTAGCTCATAATCGATGCGAACATGATAAATTCCCATTAACATAGTCTTAAAAATGAGCTTGATAGTCTCAATATCTTTCAATGTGATGTTACTATTAGTTAATTGTCCCTGATCTAATTTATAGTCAATAATACGTTCTACTAAAGCACTGATGCTGATTGCATCGGGATCCTTGAGACTTCTAGAAGCGGCTTCAACCGAATCGGCAAGCATTAATACTGCTGTTTCTTTTGAAAATGGAATAGGGCCGGGGTATCTAAAAATATTCTCATCAACAAACTTTTCTGGGAAGTTCTTTAAAAATGATTGGTAAAAATAATCTACACGTGTATTTCCATGATGAGTACGGATAAAGTCAATCAGCATCTCAGGAATATTATTTTTTCTCGCAATTTCTACTCCCTTATTTACATGCTGAATGATGATTTGAGCACTTTGTTCATAAGAAATAGAATCGTGTGGATTATTGCCTCTATTTTGATTTTCTATAAAAAAATGAGGATTTACTGTTTTCCCAATATCATGGTAAAGGGCACCTGCTCGTACAAGCAATGTATTGCCCCCAATTTTAAAGATAGCAGCCTCTGCAAGGTTTGCAACCTGCAGGGAGTGTTGGAAGGTTCCTGGGGCTTTAAATGCCAAATCACGCAGAAGCTTTGAGTTGGTATTGGTTAATTCCATTAAAGTAACATCCGAGGTGATGCCAAACATCCGCTCAAATGCATAAATTAAAGGATAGGCCAAAAGAGATAGTAAAACACTAAACACGAATGGTAAAAAATTTAACCACTCAATGTCGCCAAATGAACCATCCCTAATTAAGGAAATACCCAAAAAGGCAATGAAATAATTCAATAATATTAATAATGCAGAAGTAAGAAATTGCTCACGCTTAATCAGATTCTTGATGCTATAAATTGCTACCATACCAGCTGATATCTGCAAGAAAGCAAATTCAAAGCTATTTGGGACAAAAAATCCGGCTATTAAAACCACCAAAAGATGAATATTTAAAGCCAGACGCGTGTCAAATAAGATTCTAATGATGATTGGAACAATACAAAAAGGAATGTAGTACACACTTGGGACTTTTATACGAATTGCCCATGATAAGGTAACCAACATCCCAGTAATAACAAGAAGAATGAGTGCTAATTGCCTATTATCTACATAAATGTCTTTTCTGAATAAATAAAGGAAAATTATTAACAGTGTAATAATCAAACCAGACAATAAAAACTGACCTAAAAGTATAAGTTGACTATTTCCACTTACTTTGGCATCCTCTTCGTAAGCTGTTCTTAATGATTCTAGTTTTTGATAAATACTTGAATTGACCATAGTGCCATTTCCCACAATCAATTCGCCTTTTTGTACCATTCCTCGGGTTAATGATAGACTGCTCAACGCATTTTCTTCTAGTTTCTCAGTCAGCTCGGCATCATATAAATAATTGGGACTTAAATGACTTGAGACTAATTGTGTTAACCATTCTTTATTTTCAATTTCTCCATTTCTAGAAATCTTTTCTTTAATAAGTCGTTGTGCATTTGAAATATAAAGTGCATCAGTTGTGTTTAATTGGGATGCAAGGTTATTTTGTATAAGACTGAAATTATAATTTTCTCCGTATCGTTGGTATTTCTTTACGGGACTCATGAGACCTCTTTTGTAAATATCTTTTAAAATAGAACTTCCAACTAAGTAATAATTTTCCTTTTTGTTTTCAGCTATTCCGCTACTTCTCCATTTAGTCTCAAATTCAGAATTAAAGCCATCTAATTCATTATCAATAACTTGATCGTCTTTTTGATAAATAGGAAGTACGGTTTTTAAAATATCATCTCTATCTTTTTCAATTTCATCAGAAGTTTTTTGAATAGAGAAACTGTAAGGAGAGTATAGATCCTTTTGCATCCAAACTTTACCTTTTTCGTACTCAAATCTGAATCGAGCTTGTTTAGGTAGAGAAAGGGTGACGAAAATGACGCAAATTAACATCATCACATATTTCAAGTGTTTGCCATACTTGCGATATAAGATGAGGTGTAATTGCTTGTTGAGTTTTGCCAATGTCTTATTATTTTATCAAAAATACTAATTTCTATGAGATTGATATGAAAGAATCTGTGATGATGGATGCCTGATTTACAAGGAGATGCGTAAAAATTGAAGAAAAATTATAAAATATCTGTATAAATTGTTCTCATTAGTTTGAGTTTTTGTGATGTTTTTATACTTTTGTCGCAGAATGCGCCCATAGCTCAGCTGGATAGAGCAACGGTTTTCTAAACCGTAGGTCTTAGGTTCGAATCCTAATGGGCGTACATCGAACAAAAAACCTCTTGCTTGTTGTAAGAGGTTTTTTTGTTTTTATGCATTTTCAAAAAAATATTTTTTATTCCTTCAGAATAAATTTCATCTAAACTATTTAGCACAGCTTATTTCTAAAATTAATGCAGCGCTGTTTTATTATTACAGGAAATTAAGTGTGGGAAATAGGTTTATTACTTCGATTTAGAATGATAAAGCTAAGATTATACCAAAAAGAAAATTATTATCTTTAGAATTTATTTTTTATCGATTTTTATTAATTGCTGCATAAAAAAACCCTTATCGATAGGATAAGGGTTTTAATATTTTCTGCGGAGAGTTAGGGATTCGAACCCCAGGAACCTTTAACAGTTCAACAGTTTTCAAGACTGCCGCAATCGACCACTCTGCCAACTCTCCGCTGCAAAAGTACAAACTCAAGCGTAATCTACAAATCAATTTATATCTTTTTTTAAAAAATAGTTCTAACTAGCAGAAAATGAATGAGAAAGAGTTTAAAAAACTAATAAATTAGGACTTTTTATCAAGTTTTTCTTCAACTGGCGCTGATTTAAAACTATTAAATCGAGGTTTTATAATCTTGATACTTCTCTTTGAAAGATCAATACTTGCATTTAACTCAAAACCTACCAGTATAATTAAGGAATTTAGATATAGCCAAATCATTAATACGATAAGTGTTCCAATTGATCCGTAAAGTTTATTATAAGTCCCGAAATTATTAATGTAATAGGAGAATCCCCAGAAGGTTAATACCGCTAAAATTGTTGCCATCCATGAGCCGGCACTAAAAAATTTCCATTTCTTAGCATTTGCGGGTCCGTAGCGATATAATGATGCAATGGTCACAAAATAAATAATAATCAATATTAACCACCTACCAAAGTTTAAAAGATATAGCCAAATAGAGTCTTTAAATCTAAGTTCTGACTTTAAAAAATCGATAATGTATTCACCGATGGTCATAATTACCAATCCGAAAATTAAAGCGAAAGAAATAAGCACTGTTAAAAAAACAGCTACTAATCGCTGTCTTAACCACGATCTAGTCTCAGAAATTAAAGATGATTTATTAAAAGCTACCATCAATGTGTGAACCCCATTAGTTGCAAAAATTAAAGCAAACACGAAACCAAAAGATAATAAGCCAGAATTTTGGTTTTTTACGATGTCTATCAAAGTAGTATTTACCGCCGCATAAGCCTCTGCAGGTAAAATTAAGGCAATCAGGCTCATTAATTGATCTTGAAAATTATCTATTGGTACATAAGGAATTAAGGTAAATAAAAAGATTATTGCTGGAAAAATAGCCAACATGAAATTATAAGAAAGGGAAGATGCCTTATTTATTAATTCATCTTTTCCAATCTCTTGGAAGAAAAAAGAGGCAACGGTATAGAATGGCAGCGGACTAAATCCAGGCAATATCAATACTTTTGTCCACTCAATGAACAAAAAATAAGGCCTGAATTTTAATAAAGTGCGATGCAACCAATCCATAAATAATTAATTAAAATATGGTTTCATTTTATCTAGAAATTCGCTTGAAGGCAAACACGGTTTATTCTTTATTTTATCAACAAATACCAAGGTAGTTTCACCGAGGTGAATTAACTCTTCCTTTTCATTAAACAACTCATAACGAAAATGTATTCTTATAGATGGCATTTGTTCGATAATTACTTTGACAGTAATTTCTTCATCATATAGCGCTGGTTTAATGTATTTGCATTTCAGTTCGCTTACTGGCATAATTATGCCCGAGTCTTCCATTGATTTATAGGTCATACCTAAACTGCGTAACATTTCAACCCTGCCTACTTCAAAAAATGTGGCATAATTACCGTAGTACATATAACCCATTTGGTCGGTATCAGCATAACGAACACGTATTTTTGTAGTATGGATATACATTATTTTTTGATATTGCGCTCATTTAGAGCTTGTTGAAACTTTTTAGCATTAATTAGGTGTTGCGATAGGGTAGCAGCATAATTATGATAACCTGAAAAATCCTCTTTTGCACACATATAGATATAATCGTGTTTCTCATAATTTAAAACAGCATCAATTGCATTTATACTAGGCATGGAAATTGGTCCGGGTGGTAATCCTTTGTTTAAATATGTATTATAAGGTGAATTAATCCGTAAATGTTTATTTAATACTCTTCTAATTGTAAAGTCATTAGCTGCAAATATCACTGTTGGATCAGCTTCTAAGCGCATTCCCTTGATAAGTCTGTTCATGTACAGGCCCGCAATTTTAGGCATCTCATTATCATTTAATGCTTCACCATCCACAATTGAAGCAAGAATACTAACTTCTATCGGACTCATATTTATTCCTTTAGCTTTTGATTTCCTTTCGTCATTCCAAAATTTGGTGTACTCTTCATGCATTCTTGTTAAAAACTTTTCAGCATCGGTATTCCAGTATATTTCATAAGAATTTGGAATGAACATGGTGTACACATTGTCGGTGTTAAAGCCAAACTTTTGAACATATTCAGTAGAATCTAGCAATTTTGATATGGAAGCTGAATCACATTCTAATTTTTTTGAAACCATTCCGGCTAGGGTATGTTTAAGTCGCACATTTTGAAAAGATATCTTTACAGCTTCTTGATTTCCAGCTTTAAGCATGTTTATGAAGGCTCTATTGCTCATTCCTTCTTGTAAACGATACCTACCTGACTTAACTTTACCCGAATATTCCATGTTTTTGGCTGCTTCAAGGAAGGAGAGTGTATCTCTTAAAATATTTTCAGATTTTATAGTTGAGTAAACATCATTAAAATCAGACCCAGTTTTAATGAATAAATATTCTTGACTTGCGCTAACGTTAGGTTTAAAATATTTCAAATAATAGTTTAGTGCAGTTCCACCTAATGCCAATATTAATAATACACTAAGTGCTAAAAGTATTTTTGATTTAAAAGTCATTTATGTATCTGATTATTAATTATTTATAGACTAATTTATTTTTACAAATTCAATTTTCGGATTGCTAATAATCCCCCAATCAAATTTCTAACATTTGTAAATCCATTATTGATTAGAACTCTTTTAGCTGTTTCACTTCTCAAGCCACGTTGGCATAAAACAATAATTTCCATTTCTTTATCATAGTCAAGCTCATCAATATCTCTCAATAATTTCCCCAAAGGGATATTTTCGCCTCCAACATTAAAAGTTAGATATTCAAGTTCTTCTCTAACATCAATTAATGTAAATGATGAAGAGTCAGAATTGCGTTCTATAAATTCTACAGCTGAAATATCTTTCAAATTAATTTCCTCGTTTTAGAACTACATCAATAGAAGTGCCGATGCTAACCTTGTTTAAGGTGTCATTTATAGCAGGAAATTGATTAATTATTCTAGAATTTACCGTGTCACTAGCACCTTCAAAAGTAACATTACCCAAAATTAGGGAAGAGCCTAAAAGAGCCATTCTTGCTTCACTTAAACTTAATCCCAATAAATTGGGGATATCTACTTCACTTGCCCCAAGTCCATCACCAAGAACCAAACTGATTTGTGATCCTTTCGGGATCTGTTGTCCTTTTCTTAGAATATTTCCATTAAAAAGAGCCTCTAATATCACATCTTTAGCAACATCAGATCGATAAGTGGTATCACCAACTTTTAATTGATAATTATTAAGTATAGAACGAACCTCAAGGAATGTTTTACCTTCAATATCAGGGAATTTAATGTTGGGAGCATCTTTTGTAATAATCAAATAAATGGTACGGTTTGATTTTACATTCGTATTTGGGTCAGGATCTTGTTCTACAACAACACCTGGACCCTGATCAATTAAATAGATTGAATCATTTATTTGATATCTTAAGCCCTGTTCTTCTAAAAGTTCAATGGCTTCGGCTAGGGCTAGGCCTTTTAGCTTCGGGACTGGTATTCCTTCACCATGATGAGTGTAAAAACCCAGACTATAAAATAAGATAATTAGAAATGTTAATATAGATCCAACAGCAATAAGGAGGTTTTTACGAAATGTTTTTGTTCGTAAGTAGCTAAAAAATTTACTCATTATATGATGGTTTTATTTATGGTTTATAAAACGATGAATGATAATCAATTTATGCCTCAATAGACAATTATCTTTCAAAAATAATTCAAAATAACCAATATCGAAGATAAATATTAGTCAGCTTTATTATTGAATTGTTTTAAAATTTATATTTGAACCTATGAAAAGGAAAATTGCATTAGTTACAGGAGGTTTTACCGGCGAGTCAGTAGTTTCATTTAAAAGTGCTGATTTTGTTGAATCACAGTTAGATAAATCTAAATATGATGTCTTTAAGATAGTCGTTTTAAAAGATTCTTGGTATTATTTGGATGCTAGTTCATCCCAACATCCTGTCGATAAAAATGATTTTTCTATTCATATTAATAATGAAAAAATAAATTTCGATGTCGCTTTTATCATGTTGCACGGTTCTCCTGGCGAGGATGGTAAGCTTCAAGGTTATTTCGATTTAATCGGATTGCCATATACAAGTTGTGATGCGTTAACTTCCTCATTAACAATGAACAAGGGCTATTCTAAGGCTATTGTTGATGGTATTAGCGGACTAAACATTGCTCGTTCAATTCAGTTATTTGAAAATTCGGAGCTTTCAGAAAAGCAAGTATTAAACAATTTAGTTTTGCCTTTATTTATTAAGCCTAATAATGGTGGTAGTAGCATTGGGATGAGTAAAGTAAAATCTGACTCTGAACTTAAGGATGCATTAAATAAGGCATTTAATGAAGATCAACAAGTTTTAGTTGAGGAATTTGTAGAGGGTAGAGAGTTCTCTATTGGAGTATATAAAAATGAAAATGGGATTCAAGTTTTACCAGCTACAGAAGTAATTCCTACGAACGATTTCTTCGATTTTGAGGCAAAATATACTCCAGGTGCCACTGAAGAAATTACGCCAGGCAGAATGACTGAGGAAGAAAAATCTAGAGTGGAGCGAATTGTAACCGACGTTTACCTTAAACTGAATTGCAAAGGAATGGTCAGAATCGATTATTTCTTACAGAAAGATACCTCAAATTTTTATTTTATTGAGATTAATACCATTCCAGGTCAGACAGCACAAAGTTTTATTCCACAGCAAGTACGCGCTGCAGGATTAAATATTAGTGAATTTTACGGTAATTTGGTAGAAATGGCTTTAAACAATCATGTTTAATGGTCTAGATCGAATATTTTTGAATCATTTCTTCTGAAACTTTTACGCTTCTGCCAGTATTGATATCAATCATAACATAATCAAACCAACCATCGCAGGCAACTTTGCCTGATTTTAGGATTTTTATTTCAAACTTAACACGGCATCCTTTGTCGTTTATGGTTTCAATGCCAGTCTGGACTGAAAAACGATCGCCTAATCCTAGTGGTCGTTTATAATCTACGAAGGCAGAACGTACAACCCAGCCAAATCCCTGACTAAGAAATTCTTCCATCGACATCTTATAAAATTCCTCCATTTGCTCATATCGAGCAGCTAGAACATAATCAAAATAGGTGCTATTATGAACATGATTAAACATGTCGATATCATCAGGTCTAACCTTAAATTCGCTCGTAAACTGACTGTATTTGATTTCGTTTTCCATTGGGGTAAAAATCGAAACAATAAATGGGATTAGGAAATGGAATGTGAGATTTGAGATGTGAGATTTGAGACGTTAGATGTTAGATGTTTTTTTATTGCTTTCGACTTTTTTCTAACACTAATTTTTTTCTTTGTCCCTTTATTCTTATTCTTTTCTTAAAAATATACTCTTGCCCACATAAAATATCTAATCACTTTGAAATTACCTAACAAACATCTATCTTTGCACCTAATTAATTAATTATTAACAGCTTTAATATTATTCAGGTAATGTATTTAAGTACAGAGTACAAGGCAGATATTTTTGCCAAGCACGGAAAAGGGGCAACAGATACTGGTTCTGCAGAAGGACAAGTAGCATTATTTACCGCTCGAATTGCTCATTTAACTGGGCATTTGAAAAAAAACAAGAAGGATTTTTCTACACAATTATCTCTTCAGAAACTTGTAGGTAAACGCCGTGCCTTATTAGCATATCTTTACAAAAAAGATATCAATAGGTATCGTGCCATTATCAAAGCATTAGAGTTAAGAGATATTATAAAATAATCTTAGCAAAATTTTGCGAAGCCATCCTCAATTTGTGGGATGGCTTTTTACTTTAAAAAAAATAAAATCAATATAAAAGAAGATGTGCTCTAAAGAGGAAAAGTACGTCGCAATTAAAACAAATGAGTTATAACGCAATTAAAAAAACATTCGATCTAGGCGATGGCCGTATGATTGAAATCGAAACTGGTAAATTAGCTAAGCAAGCTGATGGTTCAGTTGTTGTAAAAATGGGTGACACCATGCTTTTAGCTACTGTAGTTTCTAGTATAGGTGCAAAACCTGGGACTGATTTTCTACCATTATCAGTTGATTATCAAGAAAAATATGCTGCAACTGGAAGAATCCCTGGTGGTTTCCTTCGCCGTGAGGCAAGACTTTCTGACTATGAGGTATTAATTTCACGTTTAGTAGATCGTGCTTTACGCCCAATGTTCCCAGAAGATTATCATGCTGATGTACAGGTAATGATATCTTTAATTTCGGCTGATAAAAATATTATGCCAGATTGTTTGGCAGGTTTAGCTGCTTCAGCTGCATTAGCTGTTTCGGATATTCCTTTCAACGGACCAATTTCTGAAGTTCGTGTTGCTAAAATTGATGGTAAACTAGTTATCAATCCTTATTTAAGTGATTTGGAAAGAGCTACCATGGATTTAATAGTAGCTGGATCTGATAAGGATATCGTGATGGTGGAAGGTGAGTGTGATGAAGTTTCTGAAGAGGATATGGTTGAAGCAATTGAATTTGCTCACAAGGCCATTGCTATCCAGGTACAAGCACAAAAAGAACTTGCTGTTTTAGTTGGTAAAACTGAAAAGAGAACTTACAGCCACGAAATTCATGATGATGAGTTAAAGCAAAAGGTATTTGCTGCTACTTATGATAAGGTTTATGCTATTGCTAAGTCTAATTCTTCAAAGCATGAGCGTAGCGCCAAGTTTTCTGAGGTTGTTACTGAATTTATTGCTGATTTAGGTGAATCAGTTGATGATACCACTACTTATTTAGCTAAGAAATATTATCATGATGTTCAATATGATGCTATCCGTAACTTAATTCTTGATGAAGGAATTCGTCTTGATGGTCGTGATTCTCGTACTGTTCGTCCTATTTGGTCTGAAATTAGCTACTTACCTTCCGCTCACGGATCTGCAATCTTCACTCGTGGTGAAACTCAATCATTAACTACTGTTACTCTAGGTGCTAAATCTGATGAACAATTAATTGATGGTGCTTTCTTTAACGGATACCAAAAATTCTTATTACACTATAATTTCCCACCATTCTCAACTGGAGAAGCTCGTCCTAACCGTGGGACTGGTCGCCGTGAAATTGGTCATGGTAACTTAGCAATGCGTTCATTGAAGAAAGTATTGCCAGGAGATGAGAATCCATATACTATTCGTGTTGTTTCTGATATTTTAGAATCGAATGGTTCTTCATCAATGGCTACTGTTTGTGCAGGTACTCTTGCCTTAATGGATGCCGGTATTAAACTTAAAGCGCCTGTTTCAGGTATCGCCATGGGATTAATATCTGATGAAAAAACTGGAAAATATGCTATTTTAAGTGATATTTTAGGTGATGAAGATCACTTAGGTGATATGGATTTTAAGGTAACTGGTACTGAAAAAGGTATTGTTGCTTGTCAGATGGACTTAAAAATCAATGGTTTAAAGTGGGAAGTGTTAACTGCAGCCTTAAAGCAGGCTAACGAAGCTCGTCTTCATATCTTAAATGAAATGAAGAAGACTATTGCTGAGCCACGTGAAGATTATAAGCCTCATGCTCCAAGAATTGTAACGCTAAAAATTGATAAAGAATTTATCGGTGCTGTTATAGGCCCAGGTGGTAAAATTATTCAAGAAATGCAGCGTGAGACTGGTGCAACTATCGCTATCGAAGAAAAAGATAACTTAGGTATTGTACAAATCTTCGCCGATAATAAAGAAGCAATTGATAAAGCTGTTGCGCGTATTAAAGGTATCGCATCTAAACCGGAAGTTGGTGAAGTGTACGAAGGTAAAGTGAAAACAATCATGCCTTTTGGTGCTTTTGTTGAAATTATGCCAGGAAAAGATGGTTTACTTCATATTTCAGAAATCGATTGGCAACGCTATGAGTCAATGGATGGTGTTCTTAATGTTGGCGATATCGTTAAGGTTAAACTTCTAGAAGTGGATAAGCAAGGAAAATTAAAGCTTTCTCGTAAAGCATTAATCCCGCGTCCTCCAAAACCAGAAGATAGTAAACCTGCTGGAGAATAATTTATTCTCACTAAATAACTAAACCTGTCTGTGAAAAATCAGACAGGTTTTTCTTTTTTAGCCTATTTTATTCTGAATAATTAAAAATCAACTTTATATAAACTCAATTTACGATCAAAATTGTAATTTTACTAAATGAAACATCTTATCGCGCCTTCCGTTTTATCTGCAGATTTTGCCAATTTACAGAGAGATATTGAAATGATTAATCGTAGTGAAGCTGACTGGTTTCACATCGACATCATGGATGGGGTATTTGTACCTAATATTTCCTTTGGCTTCCCAGTACTTAAAGCAATTCATAAGCACGCTACCAAACCTCTTGATGTTCATTTAATGATTGTAGATCCGGATCGTTATTTACATGATTTTAAGTCGGCAGGAGCCGAAAATATTACCGTACACATCGAAGCATGTACGCATCTTCACCGTACCTTAAGTGCAATTAGAGACTTAGGTTGTAGGGCAGGGGTAGCTGTTAATCCGCATACTTCGGTAAGCCAATTAGAGGATGTTATTGAAGATTTAGATATTGTTTGTTTAATGTCGGTTAATCCCGGATTTGGTGGTCAAAAATACATTGAGCGGACTTACAAAAAGATTAAGGATCTTAGGGCAATGGCTGCGGGAAGAAATGAAAATTTGTTGATTGAAATTGATGGTGGTGTTTCAAATGAAAATGCATTGAAATTAATTGAAGCAGGAGCTGATGTTCTTGTAGCTGGAAATGCTGTTTTTTCTGCTGCAGATCCTGTTTTAGAAATTGCATCCCTCAAAGGAATTAGATAATTAATTTTGAAGAATGAAAATCAATATCCTCTTAAATTTCTATTCTCTAAAAATATAGTTTGGAGATATTTATTTATTTCATTCTCATTTCTGGTACTTATATCACTAGTATTTTTACCAACTAAATTATTAGCTCAAGATTTTGGCACTGTAAAAGGTATTGTTAATTCTGAAAAGGGCGAATTATTAGGTGCTGTAACAATTAAAGTAAGTAATCAATCAATTATTGGTCAGACGAATAAGGATGGATTTTTCCTAATAAATAGAGTTTCTTTAAAAACTGAATTAACCTTTAGCAGACTGGGTTATAAAAGTCTAACTATTAATTTAGAATTAGAACCATCAAAAGATAATGTTCTTAATGTAACATTAAGTCCTGATATACAATCTCTTGATGAAGTTTTTATCACTGAAAAATTCAGCTCTTTTGATCTTAAAAGTATAAATTTTGCCAAATATTCAGCTATTCCTCAAACCTCAGGAAGTTTTGAAAGTTTTATAAAAAATTTACCTGGTGTATCTGGAAATAATGAACTTAGTTCACAATACTCTGTCAGAGGTGGTAATTTTGACGAAAATTTAGTTTACCTCAATAATGTAGAAATATATAGGCCCTTACTAACTAGATCTGGGCAGCAGGAAGGACTCGGTTTTATTAATCCAAATCTCATCTCGAATGTATATTTTTCTGCTGGAGGATTTGAAGCACGATATGGTGATAGACTATCCTCAATTTTAGATGTAAAATATAATAAACCAGATAGCTTAACAATTGAAGCACAAGCAGGTTTACTTTTAAATTCAGGAAATCTGAAATGGCCTCTTAAAAACGGATTTCTTTTGGCAGGGTTTAGAATAAAGAATAATCAGACTTTATTAGAAAGACAGAATATTGAAGGGGATTATTTTTCTCGTTTCTCGGATTATCAATTTTTATTTAAGCATAACATAACCTCTAAATTAAATTTCTCTTTTTTTACTCTGTATAATCAAGGAAAATTTCAAATTCATCCCAAAACAAGGCTTACTGAATTTGGAACTTCCGATGATGTTTTAAGATTGATGGTGAATTATTCTGGCCAAGAAATGAGTAAATATGACGCTTTAAATAGTGCAATTACCTTTTCATACAATCCTAATAGTACATTAAATTTTAAATGGATCAGCTCGATTGCATCTATTAATGAAATTGAAGATGCTAATCTTTTGGGATGGTATTCTTTTATTGAAAGGGGTAGTTCTTCATTAAATTCAGTAAGAAATTCTGGTTTACTAGGTGCTGGCTCAAATCATACTTTTTTCAATAATCAATTAAAATCCTTATATTATAATACTGAGCTGAAGATTTATAAGCAAATTAAAAATTCATTCCTTGAAATAGGCACACGTTTTCAAACTGATCTTATAGAAGATAGTCTGGATGAATTTAATGCCACTGATACTAGTACTTATTCCTACCCCAACGCTGGCAATTGGATTTACTCTGATGTTATAGATGACCTAAATAATGTTAAAATTTATCGATTTAATGCTTTCATTCAAAATACTCTTAGTCTAGGTAATAAATTTATGCTTGCAGCAGGTGTAAGGTTTAATTATAATAATTTCTCAAATGAAAAAATGATTAGTCCGCGACTCACTTTAAAATACCAAAGCGGACAAAATGATCAATTACAATTAAAGTTCTCGCTTGGCGCCTATAATCAAGCTCCATTTTATCGTGAGCTTAAAAATTATAATGGAAGCCTTAATTTGAATGCTAGAGCACAAAAATCACTTCAATTTATTACTGGTGCCGACTATAATTTTGATGGTTTAGGAACCCGTTTAAAGTTTAGTTCAGAAATATATTGTAAAATTTTAAGTAAAATAACGCCTTACAAGATTGAAGATTTGAAAATTAAATATCTATCGAATCAAACAGCAAAAGGTTATACAGTTGGAGCAGATTTTAGTCTAAGTGGTAATTTTGCTAGAGATTTAGAGTCCACCTTTCGATTTTCCATTTTGAAAACAGAAGAAAACATTCTTAATGATTTCTATTTTTCAAAAGATAAATTGGGCAATGATATAAAGATTGAACCGGGTTATTTAAGACGACCAACAGATCAATTATTTAATATTGGAATGATGTTTCAAGATCGATTAATTCAAAACCCGACCTATAAAGTACATCTAAATATAGTCTACTCATCTTCACTTCCCATTGGTCCGCCAGGTGCCCAACGACATACAGAACGTTTCAAAATTCCATCTTATAAACGTGTTGATATTGGTTTTTCTAAAGATTTTGCAGATCCTGAAAGTAAAAGAGGTTCAGTGTTTATTAAAAAACATTTTCAATCTTTAAGTTTTCACACTGAACTATTCAATCTTTTTAATTTTAAGAATACTACCAGTTATCTTTGGTTAAATGATAAAAATGAAAGGCAATATGCCGTTCCAAACTATTTAAGTGCTAGGATGTTTAACTTGCGTTTAATCGCAATCATTAAAAGCAGATAAAACATTTGTCATCTAATATTAATAAGGCTTAAAAAGCTAACATCTCTTCAAAAATTCTGTTATTTTTGTAAATAAATATATCATTATGACACATAACTTTGGTGCAGGTCCCTGCATTTTACCTCAGGAGGTTTTTAAACAAGCTTCACAAGCAGTTCTTGAATTTAATGGTACTGGTCTATCTATTTTAGAAATTTCTCATCGTACACCTGAATTTGAAGCGGTTGTTGATGAGACGGTACGTTTAGTAAAAGAGCTTTTGAATGTTCCTGAAGGCTATTCTGTTGTTTTACTACAGGGAGGGGCTAGCTTACAATTTTCTATGGTTCCAATGAATTTACTCGCTGAGGATCAAACTGCAGCTTACTTAAATACAGGTGTTTGGGCAACAAAGGCAATAAGTGAGGCTAAGCTTTTTGGTAATGTTAATGTTGTAGCGTCATCGAAGGACGATAATTTCTCTTTCATTCCAAAGGATTTTGAGATTCCAAAAGATTCAGCATATTTTCATTATACTTCTAATAATACCATTTACGGCACAGAATTAATGGCTATTCCTGAAACTAGTGTTCCCGTTGTATGTGATATGTCTTCAGATATTTTTAGTCGCGTTATTGATGTGTCTAAATTTGGATTAATTTATGCTGGTGCTCAAAAAAATATGGGTCCCGCAGGATTAACTCTTGCCATTGTTAAAGATGAGATTTTAGGAAAGATTGACCGTAAAATTCCTTCAATGCTTGATTATAATGTTCAGATTGAAGGTGGATCAATGTATAATACTCCGCCTGTTTTTTCAATTTACGTAGCTATGCTAAACCTTCGTTGGTTAAAATCTAAAGGTGGCGTTGCTGAAATAGAAAAAGAAAATATTGCTAAGGCAGAGGCGCTTTACAGAGAAATTGATCGAAATCCACTATTCAAAGGAACTTGTAATATTGAGGATCGTTCTAGAATGAATGTTTGCTTTGTTATGGAGAATTCTGAGCTTGAAAAGCCATTCTTGAAGTTTGTTGAAGATCGTGGTATAATCGGTATTAAAGGTCATAGAAGCGTTGGTGGCTTCCGTGCATCAATGTATAATGCATTGCCAATTACTAGTGTTCATGCTTTAATTGATGCCATGCAGGAATTTGCTGAAAAGCATCGTTAAAAATTGATTGATTTTATGCTGATGGGCAGTATAATTCATTTCTGTTTAATTTAAAATATTAATAATTATAGCATCAAAAATCAATAATTTATGTTTCGTATACTAGCCAATGATGGCATTGATCCAATCGGTAAAGATTTATTAGAAAAAGCAGGTTTTCAAGTCGATACCAACCATATTCCACAAGCTGAACTTTCAGAAGGTTTAAAAAACTATGATGCCATTACGGTACGTAGTGCAACAAAAGTCAGGAAAGAACTGATTGATGCTTGTCCCAATATTAAATTAATAGGCCGTGGTGGTGTTGGAATGGATAATATTGATGTTGATTATGCTAGAGAAAAGGGCCTTGCGGTTGTAAATACTCCTGCAGCATCTTCATTGTCTGTCGCTGAGTTGGTATTTGCTCATCTTTTCACGGGAATTCGTTTTTTACAAGATGCTAACCGTAAAATGCCTGTTGAAGGTAATTCAAAGTTCAATGATCTTAAGAAAGCCTATGCAAAAGGTATTGAGCTTCGTGGTAAGAAAATCGGAATTATTGGTTTCGGACGAATTGGACGTGAAACAGCCAAGGTTGCACTAGGTTTAGGAATGGATGTTCTTGCCTACGATCTATTTGAAATCCCTAAGGAGCTCGAATTAACACTAGGTGGTAATGTTCGTGTAAATTGTCCAGTAAATGCTCTAAGCATTGAGCAATTAATAAAAGAATCTGATTTTATAAGTCTACACGTTCCATTCGCAGAAAATCCTGTTTTAGGGAAATCTGAATTTGCAATGATGAAGGATGGAGTAGGGGTAGTTAATTGTTCTCGTGGAGGTACAATTGATGAGGATGCTTTATTAGAAGCGTTAAATTCTGGGAAAGTTGGTTTCGCAGGACTTGATGTTTTCGATAATGAGCCTAATCCACGTCAAGATTTACTTTCACATCCAAATGTTAGTTTAACTCCTCATATTGGTGCTTCAACCAATGAGGCTCAAGAAAGAATTGGTACTGAATTAGCTAATTTAATTATTGATTTTTTTAAAAAATAAAAGCTTAATTAAACCTCTTTAAATGGTTTGATTAAGCATATTAATACAAATAATGCCTAAAATTAAATCATTTAGAGGAATTCACCCTAGTCAATCAAGCGTTGAAAAGGTTGTAGTAAATCTTGAGAACTTAAGTATTTCTGAGGCCAAAATTATCCGTCAAGAAAATCCGTATTCATACGTGAATATGCTTGTTCCTAAATTGGATAACATTTTCTTGATGGGTTCTAAAAATGAGCTTGCATTCAAAAAAATTAATGAGAATTTTGAGGATTTTCTAGATAAAGGCATCTTTATTCAGGATGATAAACCTTCCATTTATATTTATCAAGTAGGTCGCGACGGAAATATCCAAACTGGAATATGGACCGTTACCTCAATTGATGATTATCTGAATAATGTTGTTAAGAAACATGAATTAACTAATGCCGCTCGCGAACAATCTTTAATTGATTATATTCAGCAAACAGGTATTGATGCAAATCCTGTTTTAATTACTTATAAACCTGTATCATTAATTGATAATATTATATGTAATGTTACTGAAAATCAGGCCGATATAAGTTTTAGTAAAGATGGTACAGAACATCGATTATGGAAAATTGATGATGAGAAAACCCTGTTTATTTTAGTTGATGAATTCTCTAAATTATCTTCAACATATATTGCTGATGGTCACCATAGGGCTGCCGCCACTTCTTTATTGGGAATTCAAAGAAGAAAACTAAATCTTAAACATAAGGGAGATGAAGAATATAATTTCTTTACCTCAATTTATATGAGTACAGATCAATTAAAGGTTTATGGCTTCAATAGATTATTGAAGGATCTTAATGGATTATCAGAAGATGAAGTAATTAGTTTAATTTCTCAACATTTTGATATAACTCAATCATTAAATGTGGTTCAACCAACCAATAATCATGTATTTGGTATGTATTTAGCTGGAAATTGGTACCAATTAAGTGCTAAAGATGAAATTACAAATAGCAGTAATCCTCTGTCAAAGTTAGATGTATCCATACTACAAGATTATATTTTATCTCCCATTTTCCAGGTAAAAAACCCTAGGACAGATCCAAGAATAAACTATAAGGGAGGATTATTACCTATTAATGATTTAATTACTCTTGTAGATAGTGGTGAATATGCTATCGCATTTACTTTATATCCCACAGGTATTCAGCAACTTATGGAAGTAGCTGATGCAGGGGAGGTTATGCCACCTAAATCTACTTGGTTTGAGCCTAAATTCGATGTTGGTCTGTTAATACATCAAATTAATTGATTTAATCTAGCTGATATTTTAAACCTCTTTGTGCTATTTCTACTTGGTAGTGCTCGTTGTTTAACGCCTGACTTAAACTTTCTAATGAACTCATTTCTCCATGGACTAAAAAGACTTTTTTTAGCTTTTGAGGATCTTGTTGCTTTACAAAGTTTACCAAATCATTATGATCACCATGACCACTAAAAAGGTCTGTTTGTTTTATGGTGGCAAAAACTGATAATTCTCTATGCCTTAAATTGATAATTGGGTCTCCGCGAAGTAATCGATGCCCTAATGTGCCCTTTGAACAATATCCAATAAATAATATCGTGCAATAATAATTGGAGATGTTATAATATAAATGATCTTGAATTCGACCTCCTTCAAGCATTCCCGCCGATGAAATAATTATACATGGTTCATAATAATTAGATATGGCCTTACTAGCATTCATATCCTGTAAGTACTCGAGATTATCAAACTCAAATTCATCACCTGAGCTTTTATAAAATTCTTGTGCTTCTTCACTTACTAAATGATGGTGTTTTCTAAAAATATCAGTGGCGTAGGTAGCCATGGGACTATCAACAAACACTTTAATTTTAGGTAAAAGTCCTTTTTTGAAGATTTTATTCAATGAATATACCAAAGCTTGAGTTCTTCCTACACTAAATGCAGGTATGATGAGTCGGCCGGGTGACTTAACACAAGTTTCAAGAATAGTTTCAGTTAATAATTCATCAACACTTTGAGTGGCTTTATGCATTCTACCTCCATAAGTAGATTCACAAACAAGGTAATCAACTTCAGGTAATGTTTCAGGATCCCTTAAAACAGGGTAATTTTTTCTTCCGAGGTCACCACTAAAAGCAATTGTTTTCTTAATACCATGTTCTTCAATAGTAAAAACAGCAGCTGCGGCACCCAATAAATGTCCCACAGGAATGAATGTAAGACTTATTTGACCGTTGATACGAAACGGTTTATTAAAAGCAATCGTTACAAAACGATCAACCGTTTCCATCACGTGTTTTTGTAGATATAGTGGCTTAGGGCCAGCTGTAAATCCTCTTTTTCCCTTACGAGTTTTACGTTGTTTATTAAGAAAAATATTGACGGAGTCTAATAGAAGTAATTCAGTTAAATCTGCTGTAGGAGAGGTGCATAATATTTGACCCTCAAAACCAAAGCGGACTAGAGTAGGTAAATTGCCGGAATGATCAATATGTGCATGAGTTAATACTACTAAATTTATTTCAGTAGGCTGAAATGGAAATTGTTCATTTTCTTCAATCCAAGTATCTTTTTCGTAATCTAAACCACAATCAATCAGGATTTTATAGCCATCTGTCTCTAATAGATGCATACTACCTGTAACTTGCCTAGCAGCACCCCAAATGCTTAAATTCATAGATATTTATTTTTGTGTTTAGATATAAAACAGAGTTAATTTAGGTATTACTCAGTTTTATTGTCCTGATTATCTAATTGTAGCTCAGACAAATAGCGATACAATCCAGTTTCATTTTTCATTAATTCTGAATGATTTCCACTTTCAACAACTTTTCCTTTTTCAAGAACAATAATTTTATCTGCTTCACGAATAGTAGATAATCTATGGGCGATAATGATGGAAGTTCTATTCTTCATTAATTCTTCAAGTGCTTCTTGAACTAAACGTTCTGATTCTGAGTCTAATGAAGATGTTGCCTCATCAAGAATTAACAATGCTGGATCTTTTAAAAGAGCTCTAGCAATTGCAATTCTTTGTCTTTGACCTCCAGATAGCTTAACACCTCTTTCTCCAACTAAAGTATCATATCCTTGAGGAAAGCCTTCAATAAATTCATGCGCATTTGCTCTTTGGGCAGCAATTAAAATATCTTCTTCACTTGCATTCAGTCTTCCATAAGCAATATTTTCACGAATGGTGCCACCAAATAATAAAACATCTTGTGGGACAATTGCTACTTGATTCCTGATGTCTGTTAGTGAAAAATCTGTTGATGGCTTTCCGTCGAATAATAATTGTCCACTTTGGGTTTCATAAAAGCGAAGTATAAGTCCGGCAATTGTTGATTTTCCAGCACCACTAGGGCCAATAATTGCGACTTTTTCACCCATTTTAGCTTGAAAAGAAACACCATTTAAAACAGTAATTTCTTTCCTAGAAGGATAAGCGAATACAACATTGTTAAACTCTAAATTTCCTGTTATTTTATTAATTACAACATTATTTTTATCACTCATTGAAATAGGTTCATTCTCTTCTTCCAGAATCTCTAAAACCCTTTCACTAGCTCCAAAAGCCTTTTGCATGGTTGCATAGAGTTCAGGAAAACTTCCCATTGCTGCTCCCACAAAGGTAGATAGCAAAATGAAGGTAAACATGCTAGCTATACTAATTTCTCCAATTTGAACAAGATGAGAGCCGTACCAAACAACAGAAACTATTGTTCCAAATAAACAAAACACTATAAATGAAGCAAATACACCCCTAAATTTTGCTCCACGCATGGCAATTTTAACTACCTCTCGAATACTTTTATTGTATCTTCCTACCTCAAATGCCTCATTTACGAAGGCTTTTACATTCGAAATCCCCTGCAGAGTTTCTTCAACAATTGTATTTGATTCTGCCAATTTATCTTGTGCTTGTCGGCTAATTTTTCGGATAAAACGGCCGAAAATCACAGCTACGGCTACCAATATTGGTAAAACAGCAAGAAGCATCAATGTTAGTTTGCCCGATACTAAAACAAGAAAAATAATTCCACCTGTAAAAATGATTACCTGCCTAATCATTTCAGCCAAAGTTGTTGTTATGGCATCTTGAATTTGTGATAAATCGGCCGATAGCCTACTATTTAGTTCACCAACTCTTCTTTGTGAGAAAAAATTCATTGGTAAGGTTATCAATTTATGATAGGTGTCTCTTCTAATATCTGCAAGTCCTTTTTCAGCTACTTCAACAAACCAATTTATGCGATAAAATGAGAAAATTGCCTGAATAAATAGGACTCCAAGTAATGTTAATGCTACTGTATTTATTTCAGTAGGGAAAATGTCAAGAATCTCGTTGGGTACCATTTTACCACCTTGAGCTGCCTGAGCACCCGAACCTATTAATCGTCCCATCAATAATGGGAATAAAAAGGAACTAGCACTCGACAGTATTAGACAAGCAAGTCCCAAAAAAAACTTTGTTCTATAAGGTTTTAAATAGAGAAGTAACCGCATTACTTGCTTTAAACTTTCCTTATTAATTTTTGCCTTAGGAAGTTCTTCCGCTTGAGCGTTACCACTATTTAATCGAGCACGTGCCATGTTTATTTTAAAGGATTTTTAATGCCAAATTTGGCTAGCCAAAAATAGCTATATTTAGATATTCTTTGCCCTTTTGATAAGAGCTTTTGATATTTTTTTACTTTATAAATGTAAAAGCTTGTTTTATGAAAATTTTGGTAATAGGACTTTTTGTTAAATATTTGACCATTTTGATATTTAACTATCTGATTAATTGTAGATTATATTATTAAATAGTTATTTTTTGGAAGTTAAACTCCAAGCCTCAGCCTTTTTTGCAAAAAGTGGTTTTACTTTAGACCAAATGTTTTTAAAGAGATAAGAATTTCTATACAGTTCTAAATCCTCTTCACTATTCCAATGACTAATTGTGAAAAATGTATATTCATCTTGAAGGTCATTCAAGAGTTCTAAATGCACACAACCATCAAAAGCTTTTATTAAGTTTTGAGATTCATAAAATTTCTTCTTGAATTCTTCTAAATCCTCCGGCTTAAATGTCATTTTCACAATTCTAGTAATCATGATTTGAATTCAATTCTTACAATATCTCCTAACTGAAGTCCCAGAAGCCCACTAGCATTACCTTTATTAATAGCAATTTCCAAGTGGTTACTAATGCCAAATAAGCAAAGTTTTTCACCTTCAGGCACTTCATTATAATGCCAGCTTAATTGGGAAATAGATTCATTACGCTTAAAATACAAGGTAAAATCACGATTTTGTTGCACACTCGTGAATAGTTCCTTAGTGATATTAGTAATTATATTTTGAAAAGAATCTATATAAATTACGCTTCCACGAATAATATCAGGCTCAATTACAGGTTGGATAGTCATTTTTTCTTCTATCCCAGAAACTGTAATACCAATTTCAGAAAGTTTACCACCTTTTGCGAGATGACTAACAGCTTTTGGGAAAATATCTGATAATGGAAAATGTAGATACTTTAAATCTTGCATAATATTTAATTCCACAATTTCGCTTGGATCTTCTTCAAAAAGAAGAGAAAATATGCCATTATCTGACCCAACAAAATAATGATCACGGTATTTTATTGCCAAATAACGAGTATTTTCATTAAAAACAGAATCAATTCCAATTAAGTGAACAGTCCCTTTAGGGAAATAATAAAATGCATTTTTTAAGATAAAAGCAGCTTGTGGGATATTAAAAGCAGATACCTCGTGACTAATATCCACAATGTTGGCTGTAGCAAGTTGACTCAAGATACTTCCTTTGAGTGCAGCTTGATAAAAATCTTTATGTCCGAGATCGGTCGTTAAAGTAATTATTGCCATTTAAAATGTGAATATTTATTGTTATTCTTGCTTTAGATAAGATTTGTAAAAATATTCAAATTAATTCTAATTAAATACCTCTCAAATAAAAATAAGCAAAACTTGAACGAACTTATTATAACTGTCGAAAATGTGAACCCAGTCATTATTTGGGGGTCTAACAATGAGTATTTTGAGATTATTAAAAAGAGTTTCCCGAAGATTAAAATTGTTGCTCGAGGAAATGATGTAAAGGTCTTAGGTGATGAAATCGAAATCAATATTTTTAAGTTAAAATTTGATGAAATTTTAAAACATATCGATCAGTTTCAATCTCTAAATACAAATGATCTTGAGAAAATTCTGGGAATGAATATTTCAATAAGTTCAGAGACCGAAACATCGGCATCGAAGGGTGGGGGCGAACCTATTGTTTTTGGTCCCAATGGCTTAGTAATCAAAGCAAGAACCGCAAATCAGCGGAAAATGGTGGATAGCATTAGTAAAAATGATATCATTTTTGCTATCGGTCCAGCGGGCACCGGAAAAACCTATACAGCAGTCGCATTGGCCGTAAGAGCATTAAAAAACAAGGAAATTAAACGTATTATCTTAACTCGGCCAGCGGTAGAGGCAGGTGAGAATCTTGGTTTTTTACCAGGTGATCTAAAAGAAAAGATTGATCCATATCTACGTCCTTTATATGATGCCTTAGATGATATGATTCCTGCTGAAAAACTTAAAATTTTCTTAGAAAACAGGACAATTGAAATTGCTCCACTAGCTTTCATGCGTGGTAGAACTCTCGATAATTGTTTCGTAATTCTAGATGAAGCACAAAATGCAACTGATCTTCAGCTCAAAATGTTTTTAACAAGAATGGGCCCAACAGCAAAATTTATAGTAACAGGAGATGTAACTCAAATAGATTTGCCAAGAAAACAACAATCAGGTTTAAATACAGCACTACGAATCTTAGGTGAAATTAAAGGCATTGATATTATTTATTTAACGGGTGATGATGTTGTTCGACACAAATTAGTTAAGAATATTCTCAAAGCTTATGGAGATATACAATAATTAATTTCGGGCTTAATATAATTTTTCAGATTTTTACAGTTAAATTCAATAGGATATTTAAATGAGCGCGATTAAAGAAACACATTTCAATTTACCGGGACAAACACAATTCTACAAAGGGAAAGTCCGCGATGTTTACACCATTGGAGATAAATTCCTTGTTATGGTGGTTACCGACAGAATTTCTGCATTCGATGTAGTTTTACCTGAACCCATTCCTTTTAAAGGACAGGTATTGAATCAAATTGCTGCTAAATTTTTACAGTCCACGCTAGATATAGTCCCAAATTGGGTAATTGATGTTCCTGATCCTAATGTTACAATCGGGAAAATTTGTGAACCCTTTAAGGTGGAAATGGTTATTAGAGGTTACCTAGCTGGCCATGCTTGGCGAGAGTATCAAAGCGGTAAGCGAAGTGTTTGTGGGGTAGAATTGCCTGATGGATTGAAGGAAAATGACAAATTACCAGAGCCTATCATTACTCCAACTACAAAAGCTTCTGTTGGGCATGATGAAGATATCTCTAGAGAAGAAATTATTAATAGAAAAATTGTAGATGAGCAAGATTATATTCTGCTTGAAAAATATACAAGAGCTTTATATCAAAGGGGTACAGAAATGGTTGCCGACCTAGGTTTAATTCTTGTGGATACAAAATATGAATTTGGAAAAGCAGATGGTAAAATTCATTTAATTGATGAAATCCATACTCCAGACTCATCACGATATTTTTATAAAGAAGGCTATGAAGATCGTCAAGCAAAAAATGAACCTCAAAGACAGCTTTCTAAAGAATTTGTACGTAAATGGTTAATAGACAATGGTTTTCAAGGTAAAGAAGATCAATTAATTCCTGAAATGACTCCAGAATTTGTTTATTCAATTTCAGAACGCTATATTGAATTATATGAGCACATTACAGGGGATGATTTTATAAAAAATGATCATTCAGATACTCTAAAAAGGGTTGAAAATAATATAATTGAGGCTTTGAACAGACTTTCTTAATTAATTTGTTTAATTAAGAATTGTTTAATTATCTTTAAAAATCATGAAATTTACTGTAGACAAGCACGAAAAATATGTTTTGATTAAACTAAATGAAAATAAGCTTAATAGCTTAATTTCACCAAAGTTGAAGTCAGAGCTTATACTTTGTAATTCTGAAGGTCAAAGAAATATTATCCTTGATCTTTCCAACGTTAAGTATTCAGATTCGTCTGGTTTAAGTAGTTTATTGGTTGGTCATCGTTTGTGTAAAAATGCAGAAGGTTCTTTTATTCTGACAAAAATTAATGAAAATATTGCGAGATTGATTACTATATCTCAATTGGACAATATTCTTACAATTGTAGGTAGCGTAGATGAAGCAATTGATTTAATCTTTATGGAAGAGATTGAAAAGGAATTAAAAAGAGAAATGAAATAATTTAATTCAAATCAATATAAATGAAATTTGAACTCACTATTTTAGGTAGCAGTTCTTCAACCCCCATATTTAATAGAAATCCATCTGCTCAGCTTCTAAATGTTAATGAGAAGTTTATATTAATTGATTGTGGTGAGGCAACTCAAAATCAATTATTGCATTTCGGCTTAAAAGCAAATAGGATTGATCAAATTTTTATCAGCCACCTGCATGGTGATCATTACCTTGGTCTTGTTGGTCTACTTTCTTCTTTGCATTTAAATGGAAGAACGAAAGCTATGGACATTTACGGTCCGGCAGATTTATTTGAAATTATTGATCTTCAATTCAAGCTTTCTCAAACAATCCTTAAATTTCCCATAAATTTCACAGCAACAAACCCATTAGCTCCCGAATTATTATTCGAGAATTGGGATGTAAGAGTAGAATCATTTCCTCTTGATCATCGAATCCCTTGTACAGGTTTTAAGTTTACAGAAAAACAACGCTTAAGAAAGATAATAAAATCTAAAATTGAGGAACTTTCAATTCCGATTGATATGATACCCCTAATTAAGAAAGGGCATAGTTTTACAGATAAAAAGGGTATCATACATTCTGCTGAAGATTTAACTACTGAGCCTGATATCCCAAAATCATTTGCATATTGCTCTGATACTATTTGTAGTTGGAAATACTTAAATTATATTAAAGATGTAGATTTATTGTATCATGAAGCTACATTTATGAATGATATGCTTGCGAGAGCTGAAGAAACTTTTCATTCAACTACCCTACAAGCTGCAGAAGTTGCAACAAAATCAAATGCTAAAAAGTTACTGATTGGTCACTTTTCAGCTCGATATCGCGATTTAGATCCACTTTTAATAGAGGCTAAAAGCGTTTTCAGTAATACTGAATTAGCTATTGAAGGAAAAACATTCGAAATTTAGACTAGTCTAAATTTAATTTTTCTTTCCTCCAAAAACCGAAAAGGAAACATATCGTTTTGGATTAGCCTTTAAATCAATCATTAGTTTATCCAAATTTTCAGCAGCATTATTCAAATTATTGTACATTTTCTCGTCATTTATCAATTGACTTAATGTACCATTTCCAGAATTTACCTTATTTAATACAGTTTGAAGTTCAACAATCGCTTTATTTGCTTCAGCAATTGTTTGAGTAAAATTAGCCTTTGCAACATCATCACTAACCTTATCTAAGTTATTCATGATATTGTTAATCTTTGCATTATTATTCTTAAAATTTGCGGTTATCGACTCAAAATTGGACATGATTCCCGATATTTTTGAACTTTGATCATTTACAAGTCCGTCAACTGTTTTTGTAGTTTTTTCAAGCGTTTCTAGTGTTCTAGCAATACTTGCGAAACTCCGATCGAAATTTTTCTGAAATTCAGGATTCAAGGTATTATTAACAGATGTTAGAACAGAATCCATTCTGGCGATGATTTGCTCTGCCTTTTTCTGAACAGGTTCTACTTGATCCATAAGATCTGTTTGCACATGTGAATTTAATGTATCGCCATCAATTGCGAAATTATTGCTGTCTCCTAACTCAAAAACAACAGCCTTACCACCAAGTAAATCAGTACTCTCTATTCGGGCAATAGTGTTTTTAGGAATTGAATATTCAGAGTCAATTTTAAACTGAACTAATATTTTACCGGAGGGTAATAATGTTAAATTAGAAACCCTGCCAATTTGATATCCATTAATTAAAACAGGCTTTGATGCCGCTAAACCATCAACACGGTCATACTGAGCATAAAATTCATTCTCATTTGAAAAAACGTCATTTCCTTTTAAAAAACTATAACCTAAAATAAGGGTAGCTATAGCTATGGAAGTTAAAGCACCAACTTTTGTTTCATTTGAAATTTTCATCAATATCTTCTTATTCGTAATATAAATCTGATTAATGTTTGCTAATAAGCAATAATCGTGCAAATTTAACCAGTTTATTCGAATTCGGCTTGTTTTTTATACGTTTGAATAGCTTTTAATAAATTCGTAACAATCTCATTCTGTCCGAGATCAGAATTCATGTATTCTTCCTCTTCAGGATTAGACACAAATCCAATTTCAGTTAAAACAGCTGGCATTCCAGCTTTTGCCAACACAGCTAAACTTTGTTCTTTTACTCCACGATCAATACGTCCACTTTGGCTGTACTCATCTTGAATAAACGATGCTAACTTTATACTTTGCTCTCTAAAAGCGTTCTTCATTAAAGATAAAAGAATAATACTCTCCGGATCTTTCGGATCATAGCCCTCATAATTATCTTTATAATCTTTTTCTAAAAGTATTGACTCGTTCTCACGCATCACCACATCTTGCTCATCCAATCTGCCGAAACCTGAAACAAAAGTCTCAGTTCCTTTTGTGGAGGTACTTTGAACAGTTTTATAAATTGGTACTTTACGCCCTCTGCTATCTTTCTTATAACCACTAATAACTCTTTTAATTGGCATAGAATTACAATGTATTGAAATGAAAATATCTGCTTTTACGCGATTTGCAATCCCAATTCGTTCATAAAGTGGAATAAAAACATCTGTAGTTCTTGTATAAACAACTTTTACATCTTTTAAATTTTCTTCAATTGCTTTCCCTAAACGTAAAGCGATTTGCAAAGCAATATCTTTTTCTTTTGAAAAAACACCTCTGGTGGCCCCGTCAGTGCCACCATGGCCAGCATCAACTACAATAGTTTTTATTTTATACGGGCTAGGATCTATATTTTTTCCATAAGAAATTTGAGTGGTTAAAAACAAGAATACTACAATTACGTATTTGTATCTGATCAATGGTATATTTTTCATTAATTTTGGGGGCATATTATTATCAATTATTGCAAAAATAGTATTCATCATCGAAATTGAAATTTATTAGGCTCATTTTTATATTATTTTCTTTCACTGCATTTTTTGTATTAGGCAAAGATACAAACGCTTATGCTCAAAAAACGGCATCACCAAGCGATAACGAAGTAAAGGCAGCAAGATTGTCTACCGATACCATAAAACTTGATACCATACCAAAAAAATCAAATCAGGGCGGAGCTTTTACCTCAAAGGTATCATACTCAGCCGAAGATTCAATAAAAGCAGATATTAATAACAATATAGTCTTTTTGTATGGAAAGGCTAAAGTAAAATATGAAGACTTTGAATTGGAAGCTGATTATATCAAACTTGACCAAAAAAATAATACCATATTTGCCAAGGGTTTAATTAATCCTAAAACCAAAGTTTATTCAGGTAAACCTCTTTTAACTCAAGGCGCTGAGCCACCATTAACAACCGATTCCTTATTTTTTAATTATAAAACAAAAAAAGGTAAATCATTTGGCATTTTTACCGATGTTGAAGGTGGCTATCTTCAAGCTGCACAATTTAAAAAAAATCAATACGATGAGGGATTCTTTAAAAGAGGGATTTATAGTACCTGTAATTTACCTCATCCTCACTTTGGAATTCATATTACTAGAGGTATTGCAACAGATAAACAAATTATTACCGGACCAGCATTCCTTGTAATTGAAGATATTCCTTTACCACTAGGAGTGCCTTTTGGCTTTTTCCCAAAACCAAATCGACGTTCTGGCGGATTGCTTTTTCCAACATTCGGAGAAGATACAAGAGGTTTTTTTATGCGTGATTTAGGTTATTACCTAGGCTTAAATGATTATTGGGATCTTTCAACTAGAGGTACTCTCTATTCAAAAGGTTCATATGAATTAGGTACAGCTGCTCGATATCGTAAAAACTATAAATATGACGGAAGTCTAAATTTCCGTTTTGCCTCAACAAAAAATGGGGTCGAGGGGACTGAGTCTTTTAAAAGACCAAATAAAGATTTTAACCTTACTTGGAGTCATTCTCAAAGCCCTTTAGCTAATCCAGGAACAACATTTAGTGCTTCAGTGAATGCTGGTACGGGATCTTACTTTTCTAATACGGGTGCAGCTGGAACATATAACCCCACTGAAATTGCCAGAAACACGCTTTCTTCAAGTATTAGTTATGGAAAGGTATTCGCAAATGGTCTTTTCAACTTTTCTTCAAGCATTTCCCATAGTCAGGATATTGAACAACAAACAGTTTTTTTAGATCTCCCAAGATTTAGTTTAAACATGACAACTATAAACCCTTTTGATACAAAAGATAGGGCAGGAGAGCAAAAATGGTATCAGCGACTAAGCTTCGGATACAGCATGCAGGGTAGTAACTCAATTAATACTAAAGAATATAAATTATTTAAGAAGGAGTCTTTAAAAGATTTTAGAAATGGAATTCAGCATGATATTCCTATCAATCTATCTTTAAATATTCTGAAGTATTTTCAGTTTAACACGGGAATGCAATACAGTGAAAAGTGGTATTTACAAACTATTCGTAAACGATTAGATCCTGTAGCGTCTGGTTTTAAGCAAGTTACTGATACTATACAAGGTTTTAGTAGAGTGTATGATTATAGCGTAAATACTGGTTTATCTACTAAAGTTTATGGTAAATTCAATTTCAAAAAAGGAAATCTAATGGCTTTGAGGCATATCATGACGCCATCAGTTAACTTTAACTATAGGCCAGATTTTGGCTCTAGTCGTTTTGGATATTTTCAAAATTTACAAGGTGATACCTCTAAAAATGTTACCCGTTATTCCATTTATGAAAATGCTGTTTTCGGATCACCATCTTCAGGAAGGGTTGCCGGAATTGGCTTTAGCGTAGATAATAATGTGGAGGCTAAAGTTCGCTCTGATGCCGATTCAACTAAAAATTCAATCAATATTCCAATTCTTCAAAGTCTTACATTTTCGGGAAGTTATAATTTTGCAGCTGAAAACTTCAAACTTTCTACCATTGGGTTTTCGGGAAGAACTTCATTTTTCAAGGAAAAAATAGGAATAAACTTCTATGGGACACTAGACCCCTATAAATTAGATGATCTTGGAAATCGAATAGATAAATATACCATCGAGTCGGGTAAGCTTGCTCGACTAACAAATTTCGGGCTATCTACTGATTTTAGTCTAAATTCAAAAGCTGCCAAAAAAAGAGGTGAAAACCTAGATGAGCTCGATAAAGGCAAACAAAATCTCTCGAAATCTCAGCAGGATGAATTAAATGCCATTAGCCGCGATCCAAATGCCTTTGTCGACTTTAATATTCCTTGGAATGTAAGTGCCGCTTATAGTTTTAATTATTCAAAAAGCGGACTTCAGTCGAGTGTTTCAAATACATTAAACGTGTTTGGTGATTTTAATGTTACTCCGAAATGGAAAGTGCAATATACTTCAGGATATGATTTTCAAGCTAATAAACTTAGTTTAACGCAATTTTCAATCTACCGTGACCTTCATTGCTGGGATTTATCCTTTAGATGGTCGCCAATTGGGACTTACAAATTTTACAGTGTCGATTTAAGAGTTAAAGCTTCTATTTTGCAGGATCTTAAACTAAGCAAACGTCGCGATGCCTACAATAATTTTTAATATGATTGCTGAAATTATAACTATTGGTGACGAAATTTTAATCGGACAAATTGTAGATACCAACTCAGCTTGGATGGCTCAAAAACTAAATCTAGCAGGTATAAAGGTTAAACAAATTACTTCCGTCTCTGATGATCGACAACATATTTTAGATACTTTAAAACAAGCTTCACTAAGAGCTGATATCATTTTAATAACTGGTGGCTTAGGTCCCACAAAAGATGATATTACCAAAAAAACACTTGCCGAATATTTTCAAACAGGCCTAAGAACTGATCAAGATGCCCTTGAAAATGTGAAGCAAATTTTTGCCAGATACAAAGTCGAAGTTTCTGAAATAAATAAAAAACAAGCTGAAGTACTCGAAAATTGCACTATTCTTCTAAATAAAAATGGTACCGCTCCTGGAATGTGGGTAGAGGAAAATGGCAAAATTTTTGTTTCTATGCCAGGTGTTCCATTTGAAATGATGTATATGATGGAAGATTTGGTAATTCCTAAAATCAAAGAAACTTTTAAACTCCCCAATATTTATCATCATACAATTTTAACAGCAGGTATTGGCGAATCTATTTTGGCAGAAAAAATTGCTCATATTGAAGATTCACTTCCTGAACATATAAAACTAGCTTATTTGCCTAAATTAGGCCTGGTTAGATTAAGATTGAGTGGTAGTGGAACAGATGCCATTGCTTTAATTAATGAGCTAAGCTCTTTTTCTAATCAAATAGTTAAACAAATTAGCGAATATGTGATTATAGAGAGAGACATTGCCCTTGAAAAGGCAATTCTTGATTTTATGGAATTAAAGCAATTGACTTTATCAACTGCCGAAAGTTGCACGGGAGGTTATATCTCTCATTTAATTACACAACATGCAGGAAGTAGTAAAGTGTTTTTAGGTGGAGCTGTATCTTATTCAAATAATCTTAAAGTCAGCATGCTTGGCGTTTCTAATCAAACCATCACTAATTTTGGTGCTGTAAGTGAAGAAACAGTCAGAGAAATGGCTCAAGGGGCCAAAAATAATTATCGTTCTGATTATTCTATCTCGGTAAGCGGAATTGCCGGTCCCGATGGTGGAAGTATTGAAAAGCCAGTCGGAACAGTTTGGATTGCCGTAGCAGGAAAAAATAAAATTCTGTGTAAAAAATTCACTTTTGGTAATAAAAGAGCACAAAATATTGAAAGAGCATCAATAAGTGCTTTAACTTTGCTTTTTAAATTACTGAAAGAGGAGCAGGCTTAATTAAAATTTCTAATTTTGCAAAAGAAAACCAATCGTAAATAAAATCTACTATGTCTTTATACGAATTAGTACTTCCTAAGATGGGCGAAAGTGTTGCCGAAGCTACCATTATTAAATGGGTGAAGCAGCCAGGTGATAACATCGATATTGATGAATCTGTATTGGAAATTGCAACCGATAAAGTTGATTCAGAAGTACCTTCCCCTGTATCTGGAAAACTTGTTAAAATTCTCTTTAAAGAAGATGACGTTGTTCAAGTTGGTGCTGTGATTGCTGTAATCGAAACAGATGCGAATGCTGAAATTATTAAGGATTCCCCCCAGGAAACAAAAACAGAAAATGTTATCCAGGTGGAACAAATACCTGAAGCACCGTTTGTTCCTGAACCTGTAATACAAAATGCATCAAATAATTATAAATCTATCGATTTTAGTTCTTCAGAACGCTTTTATTCGCCATTAGTTAAAAGCATGGCAGCTGAAGAGGGTATTAGTATTCAGGAATTAAATTCGATTGTTGGGACTGGTTCGGAAGGTCGTGTTACTAAACAAGATGTTTTAGAATATATCCAAAGTAATAAAAGCACTGGTAATGTTGTTGCCAAAGCACAAAATAATGCCCCTGTTTCTAATGAAATATCAAACCAGAAATCAGTCACGCCTGTAAGTTCTGTTTCTGGAGGGGATGAGATTATCGAAATGGACCGTATGCGTAAGCTCATTGCCGATCACATGGTGATGTCAAAGCATACTTCTGCACATGTAACCTCATTTGTTGAGGCTGATGTTACAAATCTCGTAAAATGGAGAGATCGAGTAAAAAGCAGTTTTGAAAAGAGAGAAGGCGAAAAAATCACTTTTACACCCATTTTTATTGAGGCTGTAGCTAAGGCAATCAAAGATTTGCCAATGATCAATATTTCTATAAATGGTACACAAATTATTAAAAAACGTGATATAAATATCGGAATGGCTGCTGCACTCCCAAGTGGTAATTTAATTGTTCCAGTAATTAAAAATGCAGATCAATTAAATTTATTCGGAATAACAAAAGCAGTTAATGATCTGGCTAATCGTGCTCGCCAATCAAAACTTAAACCTGATGAAACACAAGGAGGGACCTTCACTTTAACCAATGTGGGTACTTTTGGTAATGTAATGGGGACTCCAATCATTAACCAACCACAAGTGGCTATTTTAGCCGTTGGAGCTATCAAAAAGAAACCTGCAGTTATAGAAACTGAACATGGTGATGTAATCGCGATCAGGCATATGATGTTCCTTTCTCTTTCCTATGATCATCGTGTTGTAGATGGTTCTTTAGGTGGTTCTTTTGTCAGAAGAGTGGCAGATTATCTTGAAAATTGGGATATTAATCGAGTTATTTAATCTTAAACTATACTATTTTATGAAAAAATTTTTTATATTTTTATTAGCCTTTTTAATGAGTCATTTTATAACAAATGATTCATTTGCTCAAATCATTCCTCCATTTTATAATGATATCATAGCTTTCAAAAAAAATGATCAAGTTGTGCGACCAGAAAGCGGCTCAATTTTATTTGTAGGTAGTTCTTCTTTCACTATGTGGAAGGATGTTCAAAATGATTTTCCTGCCTACAAAATATTAAACCGAGGATTCGGTGGTTCAGGTCTTACAGATCTTATTCGTTATGCACCCGATATTATTTATCCTTATCAACCAAAGCAAGTTGTAATTTATTGTGGTGAAAATGACTTTGTAAGCTCTCCAAACGCAAATGCTGATACTGTTTTAACTCGTTTTAGTCAATTATTCGGAATGATTAGAACTAGATTGCCAAAAGCTCATATTCTATTTGTTTCAATTAAACCTAGCCCTAGTCGTGCTAAATACATGCCTGAAATGGTCAGAGCAAATGCTATGATTAAAAGTTTTCTTAAAAAGAAAAGTAAAACAGGCTATGTTGATGTTTACAACAAGATGCTTTTAGCCGATGGTTCACCAATACCAAATATCTTTTTAGCAGATAAACTTCACATGAATAGATCTGGCTATGAAATTTGGCAAAAAGCCATTTTACCGCATTTAATGAAATAAGCTTAATTAAAATTTTAATTAAGCTTATTGAAGGGTAAAGGTATTTCTATTGGTTTATCAGTGCACTTGCCTCAGCTAAAAATGCGCCATCCTTTAAAATAGCTTCTTTATTTAAGATTAATTCACTGATTTTAACACCACCCATTATGTAGTTAAAATCAGTGTTTTTATGATCTTCGCTGATATATTCAAATTGAATTTTATTGATTAAATCCTCATCTATATATCTGATATACAGGGGAATAATATAGTCATTTTGAAGTTTTAATTTAGATTCATTGTTTAATTTTTTGTACTCGTATCTATAATCATATCTTAATGCGGCTACATCAGAAAGTACTGCAGAACCGGTCGGGTGACCACCAGCACCTTTTCCATAAAATAATTGCTGATCTGCAAAAGCGGCCTTTACCGAAACTGCATTGTACTCATTCTCAACATTATATAAAAAATCACTCTTAGGTACAAGTTTTGGAAGTACATAAAGTGCTAGTTCTTGGTCGTTTAATTTTTTGGCTGTCGGGACTAATTTAATCTTCAATTGATGCTCTTGTGCAAATTGTAAGTCGGCAGCAGAAAAGTTTTGAATACCAATGTTTAAAACCTCTTCTGGTCTTACAAAAACACCATAAGCATGTGCCGCAGCTATAACTAATTTATACTTCGGATCATAACCACCTACATCTAAGGTTGGATCTTTTTCTGCAAACCCTAGATCTTGAGCTTGTTTAAGTGCTACTGTATAATCTAATCCTTCATTTGCAATTTTTGACAGTATAAAGTTTGATGAACCATTAAATATGCCACTTATTGAATGCAGCAATTCATTATCATAATATTCTTCCAAATTTCTAATGATTGGAATACTTCCACATACCGAACCTTCATAAAGTAGAGAAGTACCATACTCTTTCTGAATATTTACTAATTCATCTAAATGTTCAGCAATCATTTTTTTATTAGCTGAAACAACATTTTTGCCACTTTTTAATGCTTTTGTGACTATTTCATAGGCAGCATCAGCATCATTTATTAATTCGATAATTGTATTTATACTTGAGTCATTTAAAATGACATTTGGATCTGTTGTAAATAAATCACTCTCTAGACTACGTTCCTTTTCAGGATTTTTAATGGCAATTTTTTTAATTTCAATATTTAAATCTTTAGTGCTGATAATGTCATGTAATCCTTGACCAACTACTCCAAAACCAAATAATCCAATGGTTAACCTTTTACTCATGTTATGCTATTTTATGCAGATTCACTAATTGATTCTCAGTAACTGCGCTTTTTATAAAATTTCCAATTTCTTGTGTAAGTATCTCTGTATCAATTAAAAATCCATCGTGTCCATAAAAGGAATCCAAATTAAAAAAACGTGAATTTTTGATTTTTTCGGCTAAAAAGACCTGCTCTTCTACTGGAAATAAAACATCCTTTGTGATTCCAACCACTAAAGTTTTAGCTTGAATTTGTTTTAGAGCATCTTCAATAGAGCTTCTTTTCCTGCCAACATTATGACTATCCATAGCTTTTGTTAAATACCAATAACTATAGGCATTAAATCGTTTTATCAATTTCTCACCTTGGTAATTTTGATAGGATGCAGCCTTAAAATCTTTTGTTTTCTCATTGTCTACCTCTATTTGTGTAGAAACATAGGTGCCATATGTCCGGTAAGAAAGTAATGCAATGCTTCTTGCTACTTTCAATCCTTTACTTCCTCCATCTGGCGAATTAGAGTAAAAGGTACGATCAGAGCTTATGGCCAATCGTTGACTTTCATTAAAAGCGATACCCCAAGATGAATGCTGTGCATTGGTAGAAATTAAAACAAGCTTTTTTATACGCTTAGGCTCTGAAATGGCCCATTCCATAGCTTGTTGGCCTCCAATAGAACCACCAATTAGTAAATCAATATCCTTTAGATTTAAATGATCAGCAAGCAATTGATGTGCGGCGGCCATATCACGTATAGTAAATTCAGGAAATGAAAGATAATAGGGTAGACCCGTGGCAGGATTTAAACTTAGTGGATTACTAGTTCCATAAGGTGAACCCAAAATATTTGCGCAGACTATAAAATGATCTTTAGGATTAAATAGACGATTTTCACCAAAAAGTCCGCGCCACCAATCAAATACATCTGAATTGCCTGTTAAAGCATGACAAACCCAAACCACATTATCTTTTTTAGCATTAAGAGTCCCATAAGTGTGATACTTAATTTCTAAATCCTTTATCTTTTTGCCACTTTCAAGCTGAAAAGGCTTTTTATGCTTGTAACTATTTTCTGTATTCATAACAAAATAACATTCCTGAAAATTACTTTTCAGGAATGTGAAAACATGATTAATTATTTAAAGAACCAAATGCTTGTTCGATATCTGCCTTAATATCTTCAATATGCTCAATTCCTACAGAAACCCTTAATGATGATGGGTTTACGCCAGCAGCAATTTGTTCTGCCTCACTTAACTGTTGATGGGTTGTAGCACTAGGCTGAATAATTAAGGTTTTAGTATCACCAACATTAGCAAGGTGACTGATTAATTTCAAATGATCAACAAATTTAATGGCCGCTTCCTTACCGCCCTTAATCTCAAAAGATAAAACAGCACCAAAACCATTTTTAAGATACTTTTTGGCTAATGTATGATTCGGACTGCTTGGTAAACCAGGATAAACTACTTTATCTACTTTCGGATGATTTTCTAACCATTTTGCTAATTCAAGGGCATTATCAACATGACGCTGTACACGTAGAGAAAGTGTTTCTATTCCCTGTAATAGTAAGAATGAGTTAAATGGAGACTGTGAGGGGCCGAAATCACGTAATCCTTCAACACGTGCGCGAATTATGAATTGAATATTGCCAAATGGTCCGCCAATTCCGAAAACATCATTAAAAATTAATCCATGATATCCTTCAGAAGGCTCAGTAAATTGGGGGAATTTACCATTTCCCCAATTATAGTTTCCACCGTCAACAATTACTCCACCAATGCTTGTTCCATGTCCGCCAATCCATTTTGTAGCAGATTGAACCACCACATTTGCACCATGATCTAATGGTCTAAATAAATAGCCAGCTGCACCAAATGTATTGTCAACGATTAAAGGCAAATCATGCTTTTTAGCTACTGCAGAAATCTTCTCAAAGTCAGGAATGCTAAAACTCGGATTTCCTATTGTTTCCACATATATTGCTTTAGTTTTCTCATCGATTAATGAATCAATACTTTGTGAATCATCACCCTTCGCAAAGCGTGCTTCAATACCAAGGCGCTTAAATGCGACTTTAAACTGATTATATGTACCTCCATAAATATAAGAAGAGGTCACAAAATTATCTCCAGCTTGTAAAATGTTATTTAATGCGATAAACTGAGCTGCCTGACCAGATGCAACTCCTAAAGCTGCCACACCGCCCTCAAGTGCAGCAATACGCTTCTCGAAAACATCTGTGGTTGGGTTCATTAATCTTGTATAAATATTTCCAAACTCTTTTAAAGCAAAGAGATTAGCTCCGTGCTCTGAACTTTTAAATACATAAGAGCTTGTTTGATAGATTGGTACCGCTCTTGAACCTGTTGTTGGATCTACTTCCTGACCAGCATGTAGCTGTAATGTTTCAAATTTTAAATTTTGCGACGACATAATTTATTTAATTTTTTAATGATGAAAAAAATGAGATGTGAGTAAAACTCAGACTAATAGAGGGTTAAGAAAATAAAAAGAGAATCTTAAATTTCCTTAACAACAATTCATACATCGCATATACATGAAATTATTCATGTTACGTGTTGAACTTACAAGATTTTGAATTCTGATTCTTTTTCCCGGACTTGGAAATAAAGAAATTTGATTGGTTTCTTTTTTCATTTTATTATTTGTTTATAGTTTCCCTTGCGGGACAGGAATTGGCACCTTCCCCGAAACCGATCGGGGGGTTGTCAGTGGGTCATTGAGCCTGATCTCTCGCCACTTCTGTATAAATCAATAAATGAATTTATTGAAGACAGATTGGTGTTGCCACCAAATAATATTTCAAATATATGGTCAAAAACGTGTAAAAACCAAATTTAATTTTATTTTGTTTGTAATATACTGATTATCAACAATTTAATTTTAGGCTATCATTGATAAAGCGTGTTTTAAATCATCTATAAGGTCTGATGGATTTTCTAAACCTACCGAAACCCGAATTAAATTTTGTGGAGTTTTTGTCTCTGGACCCTCAACAGATGCTCTATGTTCTATTAAGCTTTCAACACCACCTAAACTGGTAGCTTGAGTAAATATCTTAACTGAATTAACTAGTTTCCTAGCTTCATCAGAGCCTCCTTTAACTAAAAATGATAACATACCTCCAAAAGAACTCATCTGCTTCTTAGCTATTTCATGTCCTTGGTGGTCAGATAAACCAGGATAATACACTTTTTCTACACCATCATGTGCATTTAAAAAATTAGCAATTTGCATAGCATTTTCGGTGTGAGCACGCATTCTATAGGGTAATGTTTTAATCCCACGCACAGTCATATAGCAGTCAAAAGGAGCTGGAACAGCACCAGAAAGTACTTGCACATTTCTAATTTTCTTCCAAAAATCATCGTCTTTTAAAGTTGCCAATGCTCCACCAATTACATCGCTATGACCTCCTAAATATTTTGTAGTAGAATGCATAACCATATCACATCCTAATTCTAAAGGCCTTTGAAGCATAGGCGTACTAAATGTATTATCGCAAACTACCACTATTCCATTATCCTTAGCAATTTTTACTAGAGATTGGATATCGCAAATTTTAAGCAGGGGATTGGATGGTGTTTCAATCCAGATGAGTTTAGTATTATGTCTAATTACTTTTTTTACAGATTCTAAGTCGGATAAATCAATAAAATCAACTTCGATAATTCCATGAAAAACTTGTAATAATTGATTTCTCAATCCGTGATACATATCATCAGGTGCAATTATATGAACTCCAGGTCCTAAAGCTTGAAAAACAGCTGCACCAGCAGCATTACCGGAAGAAAACGCCGCTGCCGATTCGGCACCTTCCAATTGTCCAATTACATTTTCTAATGATTTTCTATTGGGATTGTCGGCACGTGAATAAACATATCCACCCGGATATTCGCCATCTTCACCACGCTCAAAGGTAGTCGACAAAGTAATTGGCTGAATGGCAGCTTTTGTATGCTCGTCTATTGAATTACCTGCATGTATGGCTATGGTTTCGATTTTCATATTATTCAATTTATGTTTTCATTAGAAATTATGCAGCAAGATAATTAAAGATTAAAAAATGGGACCTTATTAAATCATTTTATTCAGTAATAAAGATCATTTTATTAAAAATAATTAAATAATTAAGGCTTTTACAAGCAAATGATAATGAATCTTATACAATATTGTATTTTTGTAGAAATACTAAAATGAACGCTGCTACAAAATTAGAACTGCTAATAGGTGATTCAAGCCTTTCTACTGAGCTAAAACTTATCGCTGAAAAGGTTAAATCTAACCAACGTATTTCCTTTGATGAAGGTGTATTACTCTATGAAAAGGCCGAATTAGGATATTTGGGTGTACTAGCCAATTATATTCGCGAAAAGCGTCATGGTGATAAGACCTATTTTAATCGTAATTTTCATATAGAACCTACCAATTTATGTATCTACGATTGTAAATTTTGCTCTTACTCAGTTTTAATTAAAGAGAAATCGCAAGGTTGGGAATATACTATGGAGCAGATGCTCGATATAGTTAAAAACTATGATGGTCAGCCAGTTACTGAAGTTCATATTGTTGGTGGGGTTTTACCTCAATATGATTTAAAATTCTACTCCGAACTTTTCACTGCGATTCATAAACACAGACCTGATCTTCATGTAAAAGCTTTAACCCCCGTTGAATATCACTATATTTTCAAAAAGGCTAAAGTTGATTATGCAACTGGCATGAAATTAATGAAAGAGGCTGGTTTAGATTCCATTCCTGGTGGTGGCGCCGAAATTTTTGCTCCTGAAATAAGAGAAATTATAGCTAAAGACAAGTGTACTGGCGAGGAGTGGCTTCAAATACATGAAGAATGGCATAAACTGGGTATGCGCTCAAATGCAACCATGTTATATGGTCATATTGAGAAATTTGAACATCGTATAGATCACTTAGAGCAGCTTCGTGCACTTCAAGATAAAACTGGTGGCTTTCAGACTTTTATTCCTCTAAAGTTTAGAAATCAAGACAATCAAATGTCGCATGTTCCTGAAGTTTCAGTTATTGAAGATCTTCGCAATTATGCAATTTCTCGTATTTATCTCGATAATTTTGATCATATCAAGGCCTATTGGGCAATGATTAGTCGCAGTACGGCTCAATTATCCCTAAATTTTGGTGTTGATGATATTGATGGAACTTTAGATGATACAACTAAAATTTATTCTATGGCCGGTGCAGAAGAACAGCATCCTGCAATGAGTACCCAAGAATTAGTTGAACTTATCAAAAATATTGGTAGACATCCAGTTGAACGAGATACTTTATATAATGTAATCACTGATTATAAAGATTTTGAATTCCCTGTGGAGGAAAAACCTAAATATTATCAATTACCTGTTATCAATTGAGAAAGGTAATTTATATCATTCGGCATGGCGAAACGGACTTGAATAAAATGGGTATTGTTCAAGGGCGTGGAATGGATACTGAATTAAATGAAAAGGGGAGAGCACAAGCCGAAGCATTTTATCAAGCATACAAAGATGTACCATTTGATAAAATATATACTTCTACCCTAAAAAGAACACATCAGACTGTTCAAAATTTCATTGATAAGCATATCCCATGGGTACAATTTGCTGGTTTAGACGAATTAGGATGGGGTATTCACGAAGGTCAACAAAGCACTGAAAAATTAAGATCCGACTTTCATGAAATTACTGAACACTGGAAGGCTGGAAATTTGCATCATAAGTTTGAACGTGGCGAAAGTCCGCTTGAAGTTAAAGAACGCCAATTAATTGTCCTAGAGAAATTAATTGAAGAAAATGAAGATGAAAATATACTTATCTGTATGCATGGTCGTGCTATGCGACTTTTTCTTTGTCTTTTAACAAATAAACCTCTCACTGAAATGGATACCTTCCCACATACTAATACCACGCTTTATAAGATTGGTTTTGATGGAAATGACTTCCATATACTTGAATTTAATAATACAAAACACTTAGACTAATTAATTGATTTTGAATAAGTTAAAAGTATCTGCCGTTTCTTACACTAATTCCAAACCCTTTGTTTTTGGATTATTGCATTCAGATATATTGGATAAAATTGAATTAAGTTTAGATATACCTTCAGTTTGTGCATTAAAACTAATTGAAAATCAAGTAGATATAGGATTGGTTCCAGTAGCAGCATTACTTCAAATTCCCAATTATCATATCATATCTGATTATTGTATTGGGGCTAATGGGGCTGTAGACTCCGTTTTTATTTTTAGTAATAAGCCAATTTCGGAAATAAAAACACTCAAATTGGATAGTCAATCTCGCACTTCTAATAATTTAGCAAGAGTTCTTATAAAAAATTACTGGAAATGTACTCCGGAATTTGTAGAACATGAAAATGCGGACGCTTTTGTTCAAATTGGCGATAGAACTTTTGGCAAAAAAGATCAATTTTTATTCCATTATGATTTATCAGAGGAATGGTTCAAGTTTACTGGTTTACCTTTTGCATTCGCTGTTTGGGCTGCAAATAAGCCTATATCAGAAATCTTTAAGGATGAGTTTAATGCAGCATTAAAATTCGGACTTGAACAGAGAGATCGAGTGTTAAATGATCTAAAATCAGTGGATAATTTTGATTTAAGCGATTATTTAATGAATAAAATTGATTTTAACCTAAATGAAGATAAGTTAAAGGCAATTAAGAAATTTCATGACTTAATAAGAGATCTTTAAATTTATAATCTACTTAAAACCAGCTGAATAGCTTCATCAATTACTTTAGCTGGATTGCTTGAGAATTCAAATTTAACTCTACTCGCCAAGATAGCATTTATAGATATCGCCTTATGGCCCATAGCCTTAGAAAGCGCATAAATACCCGCAGTTTCCATTTCTAAATTTGTAATTCTTTGATTGTTGAATGAAAAGCTTGTAAAAAGATCCACTAAACCCGGAAAAGCACTTTTTGCACGAACTTCTCGACCTTGTGGTGAGTAAAAACCGGGTGCTGTAAGTGTAAGTCCCTTAGGTAAATCTTTTCCAATTTTTTCTAATAAACTGGGATCAACTCTAGTAACATAGGGAGAAATGCCCTTTAAATGATGAAAATGCGACTTTATAGCATCTGATAACAAAAGCTCCTCAGCACTAAGTTCATGGAGATAATAATTCATTAAGGCATCTAGCCCTACACCATATTCAGAAACTAGAATACTTCCCATGGGAATATCATTTTGTACAGTTCCAGAAGTTCCAACTCTAATAATATCTAGACTTTTTAGATCTTCTTTTACCATTCTAGTACTGAAATCTATATTAACCAATGCATCAAGTTCATTGATTACAATATCAATATTGTCTGTACCAATACCTGTAGAAATTACAGTAATGCGTTTTGAACCTAGATAACCGGTATGAGTAATAAATTCACGCTTACCCTTTTTCAGTTCAATGCGATCAAAATATCTACTTACCTCAGAAACTCTTTCAGGATCGCCAACAGTAATAACCGTATCTGCAACATCCTCAGGCAATAAATTAAGGTGATAGATACTCCCATCTGGGTTTATGATTAAATCGGCATTTGAGATGGTTTTCATGGGCAAAGAGCTAGAATAAATACAAATTTACAGCATATTTTAGTGATTTTCTTTATCAATCCTGTTTTATCCTTTCCACTTTAATCCTTCAACTTTCTCTAAGCGACCAAGAACTTTATTAACCTGAGATTGCCTAATTTCAATATCTAAGGAACAATTTAGGTCAAATTGCTGATTAAAGATTCTTAAACCTTCATCTTTAATTATCTTCATCACTTCATTCATTACAGAATGTCCAAATTCAAGTTTAAATATAAGATCAATGGTTTTTTCAATAACATTTGCCTGATTTATAGCATCTTGTGTTGCAGATTTATAAGCATTTATTAATCCTGGTACACCCAATAAAGTTCCGCCAAAATAGCGAACAACAACAGCTAAAACGTTTGTTAAATCAGAGGATAAAAGCGTATTTAAAATAGGTCTACCTGCAGTCCCGGAAGGCTCACCATCATCATTTATCCTGAATACTGTTCGATCTGAGCCAATTCTCATTGCCCAACAGTGATGCCTTGCCTTTGGATGCAAAGCTTTGAGCTCAGCAATTATATTCTTTATTTCTTCTTCAGATTTAATGGGATATAAATAGGCAATAAAACGGCTTCCTTTATCTCTGAAAATGCCTTCGACTTCCTTTTCTATAGTTTTATATGTATCATCAAAAAGCATCATTTATTTAGCAAAGTATAAAACTAAAATTGAAATTAAGGCAAGTAGGATACCAGCATAGTTTAAGCGACTAAGGCGCTCTTTGAAGACAAATACCCCAACAGCAGACCCTAAAAGAATTACACCAATATTCATGCTTGAGAATACAATGGACGGCTGATTTGCCAAATCTTGATGTGCTTTAAGGTAAAAAAGTATGTTCCCAAAATTGGCTATCCCTAGAATCCAACCACAAATCAAATTGATTAAAGTAAACCTCAATTTTTTAAAGAAATATAAATAAAGGAGATAAAAGATGGAGATTGAAAATGCAATAATGAAAACAATAAATAAGGATGAAGTAAAGGGAATATCAGTTGTTTTAGCAATTTGCTTAAATAGGGTGTCTATGATGCCCATCCCAATAAAAACAAGTAATGGATAGAGCCAAACTCCAGATTTTTCACCTTGATTCTTCTGCCATGGAATTGAAAAAACTATAGCAAGAAAAGCTATTCCAATACCAATTATTTTTATTGCCGATTGTTCTTCCCCAAACAAGATAAATGCGGAAAAAACTGGAATGAAAAGGGATAATCTTTGCGCTATATCAGTCCTGACAATACCCGTATATCTTATAGATAAGGCTAAAATAACAAATAGTGAAGGTAAAAGTACACCCAAAGCAATATAAACAGAGAAAATACGCTCTGTTAAATTTGGTATTTCAGGCCTATAAATTACCCATGTTAAAAATCCGGCAATTGAGTAATTCCAGGCAATTGCTTGTTTATTATCAATTTCATAGCGCTTAGCGAGTTTCAGTAGTACAGAAACTAAAACACTAAAACATACACTTATGAGTATATAAATCATTTCAGGCTATATTTTGTAAATTTTTAAGGTATCTGGACCAATATTCTTAGTTTCAATCAAAGTATTAGTGATTTTGGGTGCTAAAACACCTTCATCCCAACAATTAGGAGAAACAAATACTCTAGCTTCATCCCATAATCCTGCCTTAATAAATAGGTCTAATGTTTCTTTACCACCTTCCACAATCAATGATTGAACATCCATTATATAAAGTTGATAAGCAATTAATTGGGGCAAATAATCAAAATTTTCAAGCTCTAGGAATTTAATTTTTCCAATTAGCTCTGTCTTTTCTTGATTAAAAATAATAGTGTCCTGACTTTGGTCAAAAATATTTAATTCAGCAGGAAGTTCTAATCGACGGTCTACTATAATACGGATTGGATTTCTACCTTCACATTCACGCACATTTAATCTAGGATTATCTGCCAGAGCTGTATTTTTACCAATAAGAACAGCATCTTCCTCGGCTCTCCAACGGTGTACTAATTGTTTAGATTCTGGAGAACTTATCCATTTTTGAGATCCATCTAAAGGTGCAAAATATCCATTTGAAGTTTCAGCCCATTTTAAGATGATATAGGGTCTTTGTTTGCTTATTCGAGTAAAAAATCGTATATTAAGATTGTAGGATTCATCATTAAGTATATTTTCAATCACTTCAATACCCGCAGACCTTAATTTTTCAATTCCTTTGCCATTTATAGCCGGAAATGGATCACTACAGCCAATTACAACTTTAGGTATTTCATTAGAAATAATTAAATCAGCACATGGAGGAGTTTTGCCATAGTGGGAGCAGGGCTCCAAATTGACATAAATAGTTGATTTTTTAAGCAAATCTTTAGCATTCGCATGCTTATCAAACACATCATTAACAGCATTTACTTCAGCATGTGCCTCGCCAAAGACCATATGATAACCTTCACCAATAATTTTACCATCATGAACAATTACAGAACCGACCATTGGATTCGGACTAACCTTTCCTGCACCCAAAAGTGCAAGTTCAAGGCAACGATTCATAAAATACTCGTGTTGAGCCATGACACAAAAATAGCATCAATTAGAGAAATTATGGTCAATTAAACAATTTAATTCTCGTGATTTAAAATCTATAAATTATGGATTTTAAAGCTAATTGGTTTACTTTGCGGCATGACTTTCATACAACTCGAGAAAGAATTCATTGATGCTTTATCAACAATTTACGATTCCCAAGAAGCAAAAAGCCTCACTTGGTTGAGCATAAACGCAGCGTCTAAGCTTGAAAGAGCGAAATACCTCAGTATGAGAGACGAGGAAATACCTGCAGCTGATCTTGAAAAATTATTAGAAATTCTTGAACAATTAAAAATCGGACTTCCACTGCAATATATTTTAGGTGAAACAGAATTTTATGATTTAAAGTTTAAAGTAAACCCTTCTGTTCTTATCCCACGACCAGAAACCGAAGAATTAGTCGACTGGGCTTTAATTACCATCCGGGAAATGAAAGGTGAAACTGAAGTCTTAAAAATCGTCGATTTAGGTACTGGGAGTGGATGCATACCCATTTCAATTAAAAAATATATTCCTTTAGCTGATATTTCAGCAATTGATATCTCTAAAGAAGCCCTAAATACTGCCAAACAAAATGCTGAAATCAATAATACTGAAATCAAGTTCCTTGAGGATGATATTTTAAATCCTACGAGTCAAGAGTTAATTAATAATCAATACGATTTAATAATCAGCAATCCTCCTTATGTTACAGATTCCGAGAAATTGGAAATGCATCAAAATGTATTAAATCATGAGCCGCATAGCGCATTGTTTGTTCCTGATAATGAAGCACTTAAGTTTTATGTATCCATTGCAGATTTTGCATTAAATCATTTGAATAAAAACGGATTTTTGTTTCTAGAAATTAATAAAAACCTTGGTAAGGAAACAGGTGAATTATTAACTAAACAAGGATTTAAAACTGTTGAAATCAGGCAAGATATGTATGGTAAGGACCGTATGATCAAGGCTTCACTTTAATTTTAAATACTTTAAATCAACATTAAACAATTATGATAAGCTATTTTGAAGCTACTCTCGCTAAAATTTCAGTCCACAGAGTGGGAAACAAAGCATTAAATGAATTTTACAGCTTGTCGGATAATACTCTTCAAATTGAGGATGAGACGCTTAGGCGACTTTTAATGCAGTATTTTTTATCGCCTTTTGAAAAATCTTTTGAATTATTTCGTTTTACTCATTCAAGCGATGATTTAAATTTAAATGAGCTTTTTCACTTTAGTTCTCAGATTTTTGAAGATTTAGCGAGTTTTCATGAGCTTAGCGGACAAATCACCAAACATCTCTTTAATATCTCAAATCACCCAAAAATCAAGTCGGGAGAGCTTTATATCGCCACATTTAAAGATATTCAGTTAGAAGGTGAGTTAGTGGATGCAATTGGTATTTTCAAATCTGAAACCAAAGAAAGTTATTTAAAAGTCAATCCGGAAGAGGGTGGTTTTGCTATTTCTTATGAAGAAGAGGCTATAAATATCACCAAACTCGACAAAGGATGCCTAATTTTTAATACTGAAAAGGATGAAGGTTTTAAAGTAATTGTAATAGATCAAACTAATCGTACCGATGCAGCTTATTGGAAAGATGAGTTTCTGCAGTTAAAAATCAGAAATGACAATTTCAATAAAACCAATACCACACTTGGTGTTTGTAAAGAGTTCATTACCAATAAATTAGATGATGAATTCGATATCTCAAAGGCTGATAAAATTGATCTATTAAATAAATCAATGAAGTACTTTAAAGAGAAAGATAGCTTTGACATAGATGAGTTTTCGGAAGAGGTAATCGGCAACCCTAAGGCAATCGAATCTTTTAAAAACTATAGTAAGGAATATAATGAAGAGTTTGATGCAGGTTTAGATCAACCATTCGATATATCAAGTGCTGCAGTAAAAAAACAGGCTAAAATTTTTAAGAGTATTTTAAAGCTTGATAAAAATTTTCACATCTATATTCACGGAAATAAAGAATTAATTGAGAAAGGCTTCGATGATGATAAAGCCATGAATTATTATAAGGTTTACTTCAAGGAAGAGCAATAGATTAACTCCTAGGATGAAACTGAATGATTGTTTCTCTCAGATAATCGCGGTCAAGGTGCGTGTAAATCTCTGTAGTTGTAATACTTTCATGTCCTAACATCTCTTGAACCGCTCTTAAATCGGCTCCACCCTCAATTAAATGTGTGGCAAATGAATGTCTGAATGTATGGGGACTAATACTCTTTTTAATTCCGGCCTTTTCGGCTAAATCTTTAATAATAAGAAAAACCATAACTCTTGAAATGGGGTTTCCTCGATTATTTAAAAATACAAAATCTTCATTTCCAGGTTTTACCTTTATGTGAACGCGAATTTCATCAATAAAAATACGTAAATATTTAACAGCATCTGAACCAATGGGTACCAAGCGTTCTTTATTGCCTTTTCCTAAAATTTTGATAAAATCGATATCTAAATAAAGATTTGAAATTTTCAAGCCAGTAAGCTCCGAAACTCGTAATCCACAACCATATAATATTTCTAACATGGCCTTATTTCGCATACCCTCTGGTTTTGAAAGGTCAACAGCTTCGATTAGATTATTAATTTCAACAATATTTAGAGTATCAGGTAGCTTCCGACTTGTTTTGGGGCTTTCTAAAAGTGCAGAGGGATCGGTACTAATATTGTTTTCAAGGACTAAATACTTGAAAAATGCTTTCAAACCAGATAAAACTCTAGCCTGAGTAGGAGGAAGCATTCCCAATTCATTCACCCAAACTAAAAAATCTTTTAGATCATCACTTGATATATTTTTTAAATCTTTTTCATCAGATTTAGCTATAAAATACTGCTTTAGCTTATCTACATCATGTAAATATGCTTCGATTGTATTCGCCGATAGGGAACGTTCCAATCTTAAATATGATTTAAAGCCGAGAAGACCTGATTGCCAGTCCAAAATATTTTTTAAGTTTGATTAATCTTTAAGAATTAGAATTCATGAAAATACAGATAATTAACGGACCAAATTTAAATTTACTTGGCGTACGTGAGAAATCAATTTACGGTGACAGTAGTTTTGAAACATATTTTGACGAATTAAAGTCCAAATATAGCATCATTGAGCTCGATTATTTTCAAAGTAATGTAGAAGGAGAAATTATTAATAAATTACATGAAGTCGGATTTTCTTATGATGGAATTATTCTGAATGCTGGTGGATATACCCATACATCTGTTGCTATTTCGGACGCAATTGCAGGAATAAATACGCCAGTTGTAGAGGTACACATATCAAATATCTATGCTAGAGAAGAATATAGGCACATTTCACTTACTGGCAAAAACTGCAAGGGTGTATTAACGGGTTTCGGATTAAACGGATACCGTTTAGCGTTAGAAAGTTTTCTTTAAGCTTGAATAGTACCTTTTCTTATTTATAAAATACTCCCAAACAATACTGCCTTTGAATAATCCTTTAGCATTAAATCTAGATTTTTTAATTTTTCGTGCTTTAGGAATATTTTTAAAGATGTTTTTAATAAAATAAAAATGTGCATGATTGATTGCTAAAGCATTCTTAAATTTTCCATCTATTAAAAATTTAATCAAAGTAATAAAATCGAGCCAAAACCTGATAAAAATTATGAGGGTTGCTCTGCCTGCAGGAAGATTCTTTTGAAGCAGAACTAAATTGTTTCTGAAGTTAAGATAGGTTTTGAAAGGATTTTCAGCTTGTAAAGTCCCACCACCCACATGATAAACCTGTGAATCTGCACAATACATAATTTTATAGCCTTCATTCTTCAAGCGCCAGCAAAGATCAATTTCCTCCATATGAGCAAAAAAATCTTCATCTAAGCCTTTCATTTCAAGCCAATTAGCTCTTTTTATAAAGAATGCTGCTCCTGAAGCCCAGAACACTTCTGAGCTCTCATTATATTGGCCATTATCAAGTTCTAAGGTGTCGAATACCCTTCCTCTACAAAAAGGATAACCAAATTGATCGATAAATCCTCCGGCAGCACCTGCATACTCAAATGATGATTTATTTGAATGAGATAGAATCTTAGGTTGAGCAGCGGCAATACTAGAATCTGATTCCATTAGCCTAATTATAGGCTCTATCCAATTTGGTAAGACCTCAACGTCAGAATTAAGCAATATAAAATAATCATGATTCAATTGACTTAAAACCTTATTATAGCCACCTGCAAAGCCATAATTTTGATCATTAATGATAATCTTTACATTGGGATAATTTTCACGAACAAAATCAACAGAATCATCACTAGAGGCATTATCGCCAACAATAATCTCTAAATTAGGATAAGTACTAGCACAAACAGAAGGAAGAAACTGCTTTAAATAAGCAATTCCATTCCAATTTAAAATAACAACTGCTACGCTCGGTAAATTAGTCATGATTAACTTTTAAATTTTCTGGGCTAAATTTCCATCTTTTATGCGACCAAAGCCAATATTCAGGTTTATTTCGAATAATATTTTCTAATTCTTGTGTGTGAATATTTGTAATTTCATGCTCTATTGTTGATTCGGGTATATTAACTAAAGGTTTAATTAGGCACTCATAATAACCTCTCTTTATTTTATTTATGTTAAAATAAATTACTGGATAATTCGTCTTAGTAGCAATTTTCTCAACACCCAAAAAGATAGCTGTTTGCTGATTTAAAAAACTAGTAAAATATTGAGATTCTTCTCTAGGAGGGGTTTGATCACCTACCAAAACAATAAGCGATGGTACCGATTTGTAATCGATAATTTTCCTTAAAGTTTGCTTCATTGGGATCATTATTGCACCGAATCTAGCCCTCATATTATTAAGTAAGTTTCCAAATCGCTTATTTGTTAATGGTTTATAAACAACTAATACTTTTGATTTTAAGGCATTTGCAGAGGCTAGGGGACCCCATTCCCAGTTTCCATAATGCCCAGAAACAGCTATCACTGATTGCCCAGAATCAGTATATTTAGTAATTTGTTCTAAATTTTTGATAATGAAGCGTTTTTGAATTTGTCCCCGACTTATAGTCATGGTTTTAATGGATTCGAATATTAAGTCGAGTAAATGTTTATAAAACCTCTTTTCAATTACATATCGTTCGTCATTTGTTTTCTCAGGAAATGACTTTAAAAGGTTTAATTGAACCACTTTTCTACGATATTTAACAAGATAAAATACCGGATAAAACAAAATGTCAGATAGAAAATAAAGCACGCGAAATGGCAGGATAGATACCAAAAACATGAAAACTGTAAGAATTCTAAAAAAAACTATTTTCATTTTAAACCTTATCGGCGTGTATATCAGTTAATTTAGTAAAGATAAATTTACTTTATAGCTGTTAACTAATAAATTCTACATATTTGCACAAACTTAATCTAAACGATGGAAAAAGGCGCAGTCTTCCCTTTATTTTATCTTCCTCCAATTGAATATTTCAGTAAAATGTTAATTCATAAGGAAAATATCATTCTTGAAAATGCTGAAAATTTTCAAAAACAAAGCTATCGAAATCGAGCAACCATACATTCCCCAAATGGAAAATTAGATTTGGCTGTTCCTGTTATAAAAGGTTCAAAATCGCATACAAAAGTGAAGGATGTACGTATTAGTTACGATTTTCAGTGGCAACGTCTGCATTTGATGGGTCTTCAAACTTCCTATAGAAGTTCTGCCTATTTTGAGTATTATGAAGACGATTTCAATATGTTTTATGAAAAGAAATGGACTTTTTTATATGATTATAATGAAGAAATGCTCCATTTAATATTAAAATTCCTGAAATTAAAAATTGAATATAGATACACGGATGAATTTGAAAAAACTTATACTGATTTTGCAGATTTCAGAGACAGTATTCATCCAAAAAGAACTTCTTTAGATAATTTCAAGCCTTATTTTCAAGTTTTTGAGGATCGTAATGGTTTTTTGCCTAACTTGAGTATCCTAGACTTATTGTTTAGCCAAGGGCCACAAAGCTTGAAATATCTTTAATAATGGCAAAAATCAGGAGAATAAGGCTTAAAAAGAGAAAATATATCCCCGTACCAGGTATAAGTCCGGGTTCTATACAACTATATGAAGGAGCATTAAAACCTAAAATAAGCTTCTATGCCTATACTACCGAAGAATTTTACAATGAAGAAGTTAGTAATAACCAAAGTCTAGAGCTTTTACTCAACAAATATAAAGACTACCATTTTTGGATAGACATTAAAGGGATTGGAGATGCTGATTTATTAAGTTTTATTGAAAGTAAATTCAGCATAAATAAATTAGTGATTGAAGATATAGCGGATTGTAGGCAACGTCCAAAGCTTGATGACTACGATGATTATTTATTCTCCGTTAGTCGCATGCTTTATGTAGATAAACATCATGAAATTGAGAATGAACAAGTTTCATTTATTTTATTTTCTAAATTATTAATCAGTTTTCAAGAAAGTTATTCAGACAATATTTCACCTGTAATAAATCGTTTGAAGGGAGGGAAGGGAAATATCAGAAAATTAGGCTCTTCCTACTTAATGTATGCATTAACAGATATTATTCTGGATAATTATTTCAACCTCATTTATAAATTGGGAGATGAATTAGAAACTATTGAAGAGTTATTATATCATCGAGCGAATAAATCTTTAATGTTTCAAACTCAAAACATAAAAAGAGAAATGATTAGTATCCGTAGGGCAGCATGGCCAGAACGCGATAAAATAAATGATATGATTAGGTGTGAATCGAAATTAATTTCTAAAACTTCAAGAACTTATCTGAAGGATACTTACGATCATACTATGCAAATAATTGATCTTATTGAAAACTATAAGGATCTGACAACGAGCTTAATAGACATGAATTTAACGTTAATCAGTCAGCGAATGAATGAAATTATGAAAGTTTTAACCATAATTTCATCCATTTTTATTCCTTTGACCTTTATTGCTGGTGTGTATGGGATGAATTTCGCTGCTCATGATCCCAAAACTGGTAAAGAGTTGGTAAATAATATGCCTGAATTATATCAAGAAAATGGTTATTTATTCACAATGTTAGGGATGTTAATCATTGCTATTGGCCAAATGATCTATTTTTGGCGTAAAGGCTGGTTAAATAAAAATTAGTAATCTTTAATATTTTAATTCCAAGGAAATGTTAAGAAAGCTTCTTACAAATATGCCCGAATATCAGCCTAATTTGCTAATTTTAACGGATGCAGTCTTTTGAGCTAGATAAATCGGATCTTTTAAAGATCAAGCAGGCCCTTGAAGGGGATGATGACGCTTTAAAAGCATTTATTTCTGAATATCATCCCTCCGAAATTGCTATACTTTTTGAGAGTATTTCTCAAGAATCAAGAGAACGTATCATAAGTATTTTACCTGCTGAATTAGCCTCAGAAGTTATTTCTGAGATGGATTCCGAATTCCACCCCGAGAAACTCTTAGAAAATTTACTTCCCGAAAGGCGATCTGAAATTGTTGAGGAGTTAGACTATGATGATGCTACAGATATTATTAGTCAGCTTCCTGAAGAACAGCAACAAGAAATTCTTGAAGAGCTTGATGAAGAAGATGCCTCTAATATCCGCTCGCTATTAAAGTATGAGAAGGATACAGCGGGTGGTTTAATGAATACTCAGGTTATTAAGATAAATGAGCATTTAATTAAAAAGGATGCGCTGGAAGAGATTATTCAGCAGTCTGAAGAAATGGAGGAGTTTTATACTATCAATGTTATAAACGACCAAAATATCTTAATGGGTATTGTTAGTTTAAAAGACATTATAAAAGCACGAAATAATGTCAGAATCAAAGAATTAATTATATCCGATTTTGTTTATGTTAAAGCTGAAACTGATCAGGAGGAAGTAGCAAAATTGATTTCTCAATATAATCTTACTAGTATTCCTGTAGTAGATGATAATATGCAGCTTCTAGGCCGAATTACATTTGATGATGTAATTGACGTAATGGAAGAGGAAAATACGGAGGATATCCTGAAAATATCAGGGGTATCTGAAGATGAAGAACTTGCAGGTAATTGGAAAGAAGCTGTAAAAAGTCGGCTGCCTTGGCTTATTTTAAACCTTGGCACCGCATTTTTAGCTGCTTCAATTATACGATATTTCGATTCTACCATAGCCAGTATGGGTGTACTAGCGGGCTACATGGTAATTATTGCTGGAATGGGCGGAAATGCTGCTACACAAGCACTTGCAGTAACTGTAAGACGTATTTCACTTAACGATCTTACTGATAATCAAGCATATAGGACTGTTTTAAAAGAATTTACTGTAGGACTAATCAATGGCGCTGCCATCGGGTTAATCGTGTTATTGTTTGCTTTATTTTATGATCAAGATCCGATGCTTGGATTGATTATTTTTATAGCCATGACAGGAAACCTAATTATTGCTGGAATATCTGGTTCAGCGATCCCATTAGTTCTAAAGAGAATAGGAGTAGATCCAGCTATTGCTTCATCAATTATAATAACCACATTTACCGATGTTTTTGGGTTTTTATTATTACTCGGACTTGCAAGTCATTTAATTCTATAATTTATTGTTTCTTTAATTTAACCCTTATTTATTTTAGATTTGCGGAACGTTTTATTAGGAATTAAACCATGACTGAAATAAGAAATAACTGGACCAAAGAAGAAATATCCGAAATTTACCATAGTCCGCTACTCGATTTAGTTTATCGTGCAGCAAGTGTCCATCGTGAAAATAAGGACTATTCAGAGGTTCAAATTAGCAGTCTTTTATCCATTAAAACAGGTGGTTGCCCTGAAGATTGTTCTTATTGCCCTCAAGCGGCTAGATACCATACTGACTTAGAAGTTCAAGCATTAATGTCGGTAGATCAAGTAACCGAAGCCGCTAAAAAAGCAAAAGATGCAGGAGCTTCAAGACTTTGCATGGGTGCAGCTTGGCGCGAAGTTAGAGATAACCGCGATTTTGATCGAGTTATAGAGATGGTAAGTTCGGTAAATGCATTAGACATGGAGGTTTGTTGCACGCTGGGCATGCTTACAGAATCTCAAGCTCAACGATTGGCTGATGCAGGCCTGTATGCCTATAATCATAATTTAGATACTTCAGAGGAAGATTATAAACGAATTATTAGTACTCGGACTTATGATGATCGTTTACAAACCATTGAGCATGCTCGTAAAGCTAAATTAACAGTTTGTAGTGGTGGAATTATTGGCTTAGGAGAAACTGTTGAAGATAGAATTTCTATGCTTAAAACATTGTCGAACATGTCAAAGCATCCTGAATCAGTCCCAGTGAACGCTTTAGTACCCGTTAAAGGAACACCTTTAGAAGATCAACCACGTGTATCTGTTTGGGAAATGGTACGTATGATTGCCACCGCTAGAATTATTATGCCTAAAACTGTGGTACGTTTATCTGCTGGTAGAACAGAAATGAGCCTTACCGACCAAGCATTTTGCTTTATGGCTGGTGCAAACTCAATTTTTGCCGGCGATAAGTTATTAACTACTCCTAATCCATCTTTTAACGACGACATGGCCATGTTTGAGCTTTTAGGATTAAAACCTCGTGAAGCCTTTAAAAACGGTCGTAATGCGAAGGAAAACACGGAATTAGTTTAATTTTTCAGAGGTTGATGAAAAAATCTGTTAAAATCATTTATGTTTATGATGCTTTGTGTGGCTGGTGTTACGGATTTAGTCCCGTGCTCAAGCAATGCTATGAAATGCATAAAAATGATTTCGATTTTGAGGTTTTAAGTGGTGGAATGATGATGGGAGATCGTATTGGATCTATAAACGAAATTGCGCCCTACATTAAAACAGCTTATCATGCAGTTGAAAATACAACTGGTGTTAAATTCGGAGAGGCATATTTAAGAGTATTAGAAGATGGATCTATGATTCTTAATTCAGAATTACCATCAATTGCACTTTCATTATTTAAGCAATATTTCCCAGACCAATCTGTATTGTTTGCACATGAAATTCAAAATGCATTATATTTTGATGGGAGAGACCCCAATGAATTCGAAACCTTTCGTTATATAGCTGTTAATCACGGTATTGATCCAGATGAATTTGAAGCTAAAATGAAAACAGAAAGTGCAAAAGAGGCCGCTTACTATGATTTTGCTTTAGCTAAACAATTAAGAGTGGAATCATTTCCCACAGTTTTGATGCAAACATCAGAAACAGGATTTTATCTCATTGCAAAAGGTTATACTGACTTTGAAACGCTTGAATTTAGAATAAATAATGTTTTGAATGAGGTAAAAGAGTCATAAAATCAAGTCTGACTTAACTTAGAAATATCTAAAATCAGCTTATTAATTAGTTCTAATTGCTCTTTTAATAATTTCGACTCGTTTGCTTGAATCAAATCTTGATTAGGTTCAATTAATGAAATTTCTAGCTCTTTAAATTCGGGAGAATCTATCTTCTTTATAACTTCACTTAAACTGAATAAAGACTTACGGATCAATTTAATATGTTCTGAATCTAACTTTATTGAATTGGCTTGATGTAGGTTTGTAATCAATGTTGCGATGTATGACGACAGCATATGGTTCAATACCACAAATTTATAATGATCTTTAATTTTCAGTTGTTTGCTTTTAGGTTCGCTAAGCATTCTTTGAAATGCGCTACCAAGATTTGCCGAGCTCACATAAACATCTTTACGAACGAGTTTATAAGAAATAACATCATTTTTGTTGCCAGCTAACTCCTCTGCTACATGATGTAAATATTTATAATTTGCTATCAAAACCTCACGCATGTAATTTTTAAATTGATAATATTCCCAATTTGGTAAAACAACAAGACTTGAGAAAAATGCAATAAATGACCCTATTAAAGTATCAATCATACGTTCTTTAGCGATATTTATATTGTTTTCGCCCAAAAAGCTAAATAATATCAAGATATAGGGAGTCATAAATAACACACTTACCGTATAATTTAACCGCTGTGAGCTATAAGTACCAATCATGAAAATTAGTAGAAAGACAAATAAGACAGTTTGATCCTCTACATAAATCAAAATAAGAGCTCCTGCAATTCCGCCTATAAAAGTCCCGATTAAACGCTCAATATTTCTTTTTCTAGTAAGACTATAAGCAGGTTTTAATATGACCAAAAGCGTTAAAAGAATCCAATAGCTGTGGTGGCCAATTGGAAAGAGCTTTGAGACTAAAAAGCCAATCAGAAACATTAGAGAAACCCGTACGGAATGACGGAAAATGGAAGATTTGGGACTTAAATTTTCTTTTAATTTCTGAAAATCAAAATCTTCATGTGATACAAATTTGCTATAATCAATATCAATTTGGCCTGAAATGTAATTTGAATTGAAATAAGAATAGATTTTGTCAAGTCTATTAATCATGTTTCTCACATTAATTAATATTTTTTTAAGTACAAGACCATTTGTCCCTGACTCTTCAACTTTATCGATACTCGCTTTAAGCTTTTCTAATTCAGGTTTAAAATCATGAAGCTTAATAGGTTTTTCATTACTGATAATGTAATAACTTAAATTTTCTAACTCCTCAGAGAGTTTTATGATAATGCTATTAAATTGTTTTAGTGATTGCGTTTTACCAAACGTATTTCTAATAGCTTGATAATCATAATGAGTGGCCATTGTTTGCTCAAAAAGGTCAACAATATCTACAAAAACTAAAATAAGTAAGCGGCCTACATGAGTCGACTCCTTAACCATCAATTTAGTTTTAAAGAGAAGGTCTCGCAAAGAATCCTGATGTTCGTGAACAAGAACCTGTTGGGAGATTAGATTTTTATAATTATCATCAAAATCACTTTTAGTATTATAGAAATCAGCCTTTAATTTAACATATGCTGCAACATCGCGAATACATTCACCTAAGGCTTGCTGCGTTAATCTGTATGGTCTTATTTGAGCGATGGAAAGACTTAGAATCATATACCAAATTCCGCCAGATAGAATATATAAGGCATGACCCCAGACGCCACTCAATTTAATAGCATCTTCATCAATGGTTAATATCATAACCAGCAAGGCAGCGGTACCTATGGAAGATGCTCGATTACCATATACAGAGAACATGGAAAAGAAAAAAGAGAGTAAAATGATCTCTATTCCTGTTAAAATGGGGTATTTATTGATTAATCCTGTTAAAATTGCGGTTAAAAAGACAAAAAGGATAGACAATAACATGCCATTCCTCTTATGGTTTATGGGGCCAGGATTATCCGCGATACTAGCAGTAAAAGCACCTAGAGAAATAGTGATTCCTATAGATAATAGGTTAAGTTGATAGAAAATTAGAGAGGGGAGAAGCACACCTAAAGTAATCTTTAGGCCATCAGAAAAGTATTGACTAAATATAAAGGTCTTTATTTCTCTGGATTGTTTCATTTCGGGGCTTGCAAATCACACGATGCAAAAATAATAATATGAAGCTTAGCATTATTAAAAGAGCTTCATTTTAAATAAATAAAAATGATTTTAAACAAGAAAAGCATATCCTGGGATATGCTTTTCTACACTAATGATATGGTAGTTTGAATTAACCTACAACCTTTACATTAACGGCATTTAAGCCTTTTTTGCCATTTTCTACTTCGTATTCAACACTATCGTTTTCACGAATACGATCGATTAGACCTGATGAGTGAACAAAAACTTCTGCATCACCATTTGAAGGAACGATAAATCCGAATCCTTTTGTTTCATTGAAAAATTTTACTGTACCTGACTGCATTGTGTATTAATTTAGATATATAATAATTACAAGGTACTCAATTTATTGGAATTGAGCACATTTAGAAAAAAAACTAATTAATTAGAAAAGAATTAAAATAAAAAAAGCATGTCTTGCGACATGCTTTTTTTTGTTGATGATTTATGTTGATTTAGTAAACAACTTTCACATTAACAGCGTTAAGGCCTTTTTTGCCACGCTCTACTTCATATTCAACCTTATCGTTTTCACGAATTTGGTCAATTAAACCAGATGAATGTACGAATACATCTTCGCTACCATCTGCAGGAACGATGAATCCGAACCCTTTTGTTTCATTAAAAAATTTTACTGTACCTTCTGACATTGTTTTGTTTTTAAATATATAATATACAAATGTACTGAAATAGAATGAAATGGCAAATAATTAAAATATTCAATAGGTTTAGATGAGCATTTTGAAATATTGTTTTTCAAATTCAAAATTATAAAGAATGATACATGTTAATTCCTTAAAGAAATTTGAAATTCATTATATCAACTATAAATATTCCTATTAATTATTATAATATTAGAAATTCGATCTTATTGGCTTATGCATAGCAATTGATTTATCAATATTTTATTTTGTCTTATAATTAATATTATGTTAAATAGAGATTAGCTTAATAAAAAACGGCTAAGCATTATACCCTGCTTAGCCGTTCCATTCTAAATAATACTATTTTATTGTAAAGCTTCAATCTTTGCTGTTATCTCATCAACTTTAGCTTGATTTCTTTTAACTAAATAATAAGTTTTTAAATTATCTAATGCTAAACGTGATTTTGGATCTAATGAAGTTGCTTTATCTAAATAAGGTAATGCTCTGTCGAATTCAACATTTGCTTGTTTAATCATATCATCATATTCCTTTTGCTTATTCTGTGGCAGTTTATTAGCTTCATTAAATAAAATAATTCCTTTATTTAATATAACACCACCTAAATTAATATAGGCATCTGTAAAAGCAGGATCAAGTTCCACTGCTTTGGCATAAGATTCTTCTGCCTTAACATTGTCACCTAGTGTACTATAGGCAATACCTAAATAATAAGGATAAGTCTTATTTGTAGGATTTTTTTTCGCTTGTTCAGTAATTTTTGTAATAACTTCCTTTTCCTTCCCTGACATCAAGCTAAACTCAATCTCCATAGTTGCTAATTGACTATCATTAAATTTTGCTGCTCCTTCAGAAGCAATTGATATAGCCTTAGCTGTGTCACCTTCCATTGAATATAACTTAACTAAGTCAACATAAATAGCTTGGTTAGCAGAAAAATTTGTCTTAATTAGCTCTTCATACTTAGAAATACCTGCCTTATAATTTTTTGAATTAATAGCTGATAAACCTGTATAATAAGTTATAGTAGTGTCTCCAGGACGATAAGTTAAAGCATTATTAAATGCATTATAAGCTCCTTCAAAATTATTTGATTGATAAGCCTTCACTCCTTGGTTTAATTCATATTGACTAAATACTGACCCAAAAAGATTATCTAAATTAGCCTTATTTGCACCAGCTTTATCTAGTTCAACTGCTTTTTTATGTGCACTTAAAGCTTCATCAAATAATAGCTTCGAGGTTGCTGGAACAGTGTCTAATAAAGCTAATTCTCCATAAATCATGGCTTTATAAGTCCAAGAAGCTGGATCTATCGAAGTTTTTTCGTTTGCAACCGCTTTATCAATTGATGTTTTAGCTGAATTAATATTTGTTAATCCAAGCATTAATGAATTAGCTTCTTTTAAGGAAACAAATTTCTCATAATTACTTTTAGCACTTGCTAGCTCCCCCTTTTGTGCGAATACTAATAAGGAAGACGCTGAAAATACAGCTGCTAAAATGAAAGATTTAATTTTCATGATATTCTAATTTAATTTTAGTTGATTGATTCTATTGTTAATTTTTTGTAATTCGGTAGTCTCACCACTATGTTTATAAAATATGGCAAGTGAATTTAGTGATTTTAATTCATTTGGATCAATTTCATTAGCCTTAATTAGATAAGTTTTTGCAACATATCTAATATTGTTTTGTTTCTTATCTTTAAGGTATAAGTTTAAATAAAGAAGTCCCAAGGCATAATTCGCGTCAAAATTATTTGGATTAATTTCTATAATCGACTTGTAATATCCTTCAGCTTTTGAAATATTTCCAAGCATCTCATGCGAAAATCCAGCCAAATAATTCAAATTGATGTTATTTTCATCTAATTTAATAGCTTGATCTATATGTTTTATTATTTCTCCATACATGCCTTTGTTTTGCAGGGTATTTAAAAGCTTAAATATAATATCTCTATTGGTAGGAAAATTATCGGCTCCTGCGTTTAAAACACGAATAATATTGGTTTCATCATTTATTAACTCGTATAAATTTGCCAAGACTAAAAAATATTCTGGTCTAGGTCTAATTTGAGTCAATTTTTCGTAATAAGCTACCGATTTTTGATAATAACCTAATTCTTGAGCTAAAAGAGCCAAATTATGGCTTACAGAAATATTTGTTTTATCAATTGAATCAAGAATGGTGAAATATTTGAAAGCTTCTTCAGGTTTACGATTTTTTAATGCCGTATTTGCTCGAAATAGATAAGTTTCTTTTAATTGTTTTTCGATATAGCTAATCCGGTCGCGATTTTCTCTCTCAACCTTTGAACCATAAACATGCTTCATGGCTAATAAAACCTCATCTACAGGATCTTTTTTGTAAGTATACTTCAGGGTTGAATCAACATGAGCAAGTGTTGAGTATACTAAAGCTCTGATTAAATTATGCCTCGAATCTAAGGAATCTGCTTTGGTTTTATAAGCTTCATCAATCTTTGCTCTTGCAATTTCTAGCTTTTTTATGTCTTTGCTAGAAGTATATTGAGCAAAACTATTCATTGCCTCCTTGGTAATAAGTGTCTGAGCCCCTGCAGAAGCAAGGGTCAGAAAATAACAACTTATTATAAGTGTGAATACTTTATTCATCAAAAATTATTCTGTTTCAGGAGCCTGATCTTCTGCTTCAGTAGTCCCTTCTACAATGGTACCATCTTCAGCAATTTCATCTTCTTCCTCTTCATGCTCAACTTTAGCTATTGAAGCGATAGAATCATCACCTTTTAAAGTAATTAATCTCACACCTTGAGTAGCTCTTCCCATTACACGAAGGTCGCTCACCCCTATTCTAATTACGATACCTGATTTATTGATAATCATAAGATCATCATTATCAGTTACATCCTTAATAGCTACAAGCTCACCTGTTTTCTCGGTAACATTGATGGTTTTAACACCTTTACCACCTCTATTAGTAACGCGATAATCTTCAATATCTGTACGTTTACCATAACCATTTTCTGAAACAACCAAAACAGTTACCTCTGGATTATTAATAGCAATCATTCCAACTACTTCATCCTTATCACTAGCAAGAGTTACACCGCGAACACCAGTTGCTGTACGTCCCATTGGTCTAACAGTTGACTCATTGAAACGAATAGCTCTTCCTGAGCGAAGTGCCATAACAATCTCACTCTGACCATTGGTCATACAAGCTTCTAAAAGTTGATCACCTTCATTGATATTAATGGCATTGATACCATTTGCTCTTGGACGGGAATAAGCCTCTAAAGAAGTCTTTTTAATGGTACCCTTTTTAGTACACATGATAATAAAGTTGTTTTCAAGATATTCTTGATCTTTTAAGTTAACAACTTTAATATATGCTTTAATATTCTCCTCCTTAGGGATATTAATTACGTTTTGGATAGCACGTCCTTTACTGGTTCTCGTTCCTTCCGGAATTTCAAATACCCTCAGCCAGAAACATTTTCCAGATTCGGTAAAGAAGAGCATGTAATTATGATTAGTAGCAATCAGCATGTGCTCTATAAAATCTTTATCTCTTGATTGAGATCCCATAGATCCTTTACCACCTCTACCCTGCTTGCGGTATTCTGTTAATGGAGTACGCTTGATGTAACCCTCATGTGAAATGGTAATTACTACCTCTTCATCCACAATGAAGTCTTCCATACGCATATCTTCAGCAGAATGTGTAATAGAAGTACGACGCTCATCCCCAAAACGATCTCTTATTTCAACAAGCTCATCTGTAATGATTTTCATACGAAGTGCTTCATCTGCTAAGATTAGATTCAAGTACTCAATAGTCTTCATTAACTCCGCATATTCTTCTTTGATCTTATCACGTTCAAGTCCTGTTAAACGTCTTAAGGTCATATCCAAAATAGCTCTCGCTTGAAGATCGGATAGGTTAAAGCTTTCCATCAAGCCTGTGCGGGCATCTTCGGGACTATTAGAAGCGCGAATTAATTTAATTACTTCATCAAGATGATCAAGAGCGATTAATAATCCTTCAAGGATATGCGCTCTTTTTTCAGCTTCAGAAAGATCAAATTTAGTTCTACGGACTACTACTTCATGGCGATGATCAACAAAATGTCTGATTAGGTCCTTTAGATTTAACATCATCGGGCGTCCATTAACCAAGGCAATGTTATTTACACTGAATGAAGTTTGTAATGCAGTGTATTTGAATAAGTTATTTAAAACAACAGAAGCATTAGCATCACGTTTAATTTCATAAACGATACGCATACCATCTCTGTCAGACTCATCTCTAATCTCACTAATGCCTTCTATTTTTTTATCGTTTACAAGACCGGCAGTCTGCTCGATCATGTTCGCTTTATTTACTTGATAAGGAATTTCATTCACGATAATTCGTTCACGATCACCTTTATAGACCTCAATTTCGGCCTTTGCACGCATTACAATTCTACCACGTCCAGTTTCAAAAGCTTCTTGGACACCAGTATAACCGTAAATTATACCTCCTGTAGGAAAATCAGGAGCTTTTACATGCTGCATTAAATCTGCAACTGTAACATCATTATTTTCAATATAAGAAATAGTAGCATTTACAACCTCAGTTAAATTATGAGGAGGCATATTAGTAGCCATACCTACTGCAATACCAGATGCTCCGTTTACTAAGAGATTTGGAATACGAGATGGTAAAACAGTTGGTTCTTCAAGGGTATCATCAAAGTTTAACTGAAAATCAACAGTTTCCTTATTGATATCAGCTAGCATTTCTTCGGCAATTTTCTTTAAACGTGCCTCAGTATAACGCATTGCTGCTGGTGAATCACCGTCGATTGAACCAAAGTTTCCTTGTCCGTCAACCATAGGATAACGTAAACTCCAATCCTGAGCCATACGAACCATGGCAAAATATACTGAAGAATCACCGTGTGGATGGTACTTACCCAGTACATCTCCGACAATACGGGCGGATTTCTTGTGTGGCTTGGTACTTGTTACTCCTAGGTCTAACATACCATAAAGCACTCTTCTGTGAACAGGCTTAAGTCCGTCACGCACATCAGGAAGAGCACGTGAAACAATTACCGACATTGAATAATCAATGTAGGCAGACTTCATTTCCTCTTCAATATTTATTGGAATGATTCGATCGTTCTGTGGCACTAAATTATCGTTTTCTGTATCTTCAGCCATGTTTTAATCTTTCTGATTTGTAAATTAAATTTTTGAACATTCAAAATTCGCGCAAAAATCAAAAAATTGGTATAGAGTGCGAAGTTAATAAATTTCACGGTTTAAAAGGCTTCTTTGTTAAAATTTATCAGTAGAAAATTAGGAGATTTTGCACAAAAGAAATAGAATATTTGTTGAGGCATTAAAATTTATTCATTCACTGCTTTTTTATAAACCTCTAATGCTCTTTTTCTTCCAAACTCATGTTCCACAATTGGATTTAAGTAATCAACTCTAAAATCTTTAATCCAAGTTTTAATGTATTTTAATTTGGGATCAAATTTAAGTGTTTGCGCAGTCGGGTTAAAAATCCTGAAATATGGCGCAGAATCGCAACCACTACCTGCAGCCCATTGCCAATTTCCATTATTGGAAGATAGCTCAAAGTCCAATAGTTTTTGAGCGAAATAAGCCTCTCCCCAACGCCAATCAATTAGTAAATGTTTACATAAAAAACCTGCCGTAATCATACGAACACGATTATGCATTAAACCAGTTTCATTCAATTGGCGCATTCCTGCATCTACAATTGGGTAGCCCGTTTCACCTTTACACCACTTTTCAAATTCAATTTCATTATTTCGCCACTGAATTTTATCGTATTTTTTCTTGAAGCTTTCAGTTACAACATTTGGGAAATGATATAGGATCATCATGAAAAACTCGCGCCAAATCAATTCATTTAGCCATTTTTCATTCCATTTAATTCCTAATTTAACCAAATCACGCACACTTAAGGTGCCAAATCGTAGTTGAACACTAATTTGAGTAGTACCTTCTACAGAGGGTAAATTTCGGGTTTCTTCATAATTTTTTATTCTCTCTTCGGATATATTAAAACTATGAAAATCAATTTTTACATCTTCAAATCCAATGTCTTGCAAAGATGGGAATGGATTATTTTCCTCTTTTAATAAATTGGAAAGTAGATTTTCTGATGGATAAGTGATTAATGGAGTCTGCTGGAATTTCTCCTTCCATTTACGAGAATAAGGTGTAAAAATGGTGTAAGGGGTACCATCCGACTTCATCACCTCCGATTTTTCAAAAATAACTTGATCTTTAAAAGTCTTAAATAAGATGTTTTTTGAAGATAAAATATTTGAAATTCTTGAATCTCGGGCAAATGCATATGGTTCGTAATCATGATTAGCATAAACTTCTTTTACATCAAATTGACTAGTCAATTTTTCAAAAGCTTGTTCAACTTGATCATGAAATACATAAATTGAAGAGCCATGATTATTTAGCGATTCATTCATTTTCAGTAATGAATGGTGAATGAATGCTACTCTTTTATCTGTTTTATCATTGAGTTTTTCAAGAATATCTGGATCAAAGATAAAAATAGGTAAAACTGGATATTTACCACTCAAAGCCTGAAAAAAGGCATGGTTATCAATAAGTCTTAAATCTCTTCTAAACCAGCAGACACTAATTTCCTTTTTCATTAATTATTTAATTCAGTAAAATTAATGGGAGTAAATTTCTTTAAGGGCTTCATCTAGCCCTGCATAACGAAACTTAAATCCGGCGTTTAGAAGTTTTTGGGATGATGTACGATTACTAATTAAAATAACCTGACTCATTTCACCTAAAAGGGCTTTAAGAACAAATTCTGGCACTTTTATAGGCCAAACTGGACGAAATAGCGTTTTAGCCAATATTTTAGTGAATTCAAAGTTTGTTACTGGTATCGGACTACAAGCATTGTATGTGCCTTCCAATTTGGGATTTTCGATTGCTTTTTCGAATAATGCAAGTAGATCTGTCACGTGAATCCAAGGCATCCATTGTTTTCCTGAACCTAGTGGAGCACCTAAAAATAAGCTTACCGGAGTTTCAAGTTTGGCTAGGGCTCCACCCTGCTTGGAAAGTACAAGCCCAATTCTAAACTTAACCAATCTTACACCAAATTTATCACCCTCTTGTACTGCATTTTCCCATTGTTGGCAGCAATCAGCTAAAAAACCTGTTCCATTACTGCTATCTTCAGTTAAGATTTCATCAGCACGATCACCATAAAAACCTACTGCTGAGGCAGATATAATCGTTTTAATGGGTGCTTTAGTCTCTTCAATTGCTCTATAAAGCAATTTAGTAGACAAGACCCTACTATCAATAATGAGCTGCTTACGAGCCTTGGTCCATCGCTCCTCGGCAATACCCGCTCCTGCAAGGTGTATAATCGTATCTACTCCATCAAAAGCCTGATTATCAATAGTCTGATTGTCAATATCCCATTTAAAAACTTTAACACCTTTAATTTTATGTGGATTTCTTGAAAGAACTGAAACTTGATGCCCCTTTTCTAACAATATTCTGATCAATTTTGGCCCAATTAAACCACTAGCACCGGTAATTAAAATATTGTTTTTAGAATTTTGATCAGTTGTTTGCATAGGATGAAAAAGGCTTATGTTTTTATTAATAGATGCTATTCAAATATAAGTTTAAATTTCCTGCTTTGGAAACAATCTATTCAATGCTTGCTTTCTAAATTTAAAAATACTTTCTACTTTCTTTTTAACAAATAAAGCATGAGCAATATCACCTAAAAAGCCTAGCGGTAGCTCATAATTTACATTATCTTTTACTAAAACGCCATCAATTGTTGACTCAAAAGAATGAGTATGTTCCCACATTTTATAAGGCCCTCTTAGCTGTCTGTCTGCAAAAAGATTGGGTTTATCAACTTTGTATATTTCAGTCCGCCATGGCAGTGGAATCCCTAAAATAGGCTTAACAGTATAATCAATTAATAAACCTTCATAAACCTCACGATCAGCGAGGTTTGTTTTTATTATAAAACTCATTTCGGGAGGAGTAATCTTAGAAAGATTTTTCGCTGATGAAAAGAATTCCCATGCTTGATCAATTGTAATTGGTAATAGGTGTTCTGATTTTATGTTATAGATCATTGTCTAGTTAGATGTTAAATATTGTTTTAATTGTGGCATACAAATTTTCAACCAAGGGGTATATAAATCAGGATGAAGATTTATTTCTTTTTCTAAATCGTCTAAAGTAATATATCTCCAATCATTTACCTCTTTTGGATTTATTTGAGGATCTATATCTGTATTACCAATGTAAACATGATCAAATTCATGCTCAGTTAATCCATTTGAAAATTCGAATTTATATAGAAAACTAAAGCTAAAATGCAAATTGGACTTCATCCCCATTTCCTCATATAATCTTCTATTACAGGCATCTAAAGTGCTTTCTCCTGGTCGTGGGTGACTACAGCAAGTATTTGTCCAGAGTCCCGGAGAATGATATTTAATATTAGATCGTTGTTGAAGAAGCAGTTCGTTTTTAGAATTGAAGATAAATACAGAAAAAGCGCGATGTAGAATACCTTGAACATGGACAGATAGCTTATCTTGTATTCCTATTTGATTATCATTTTCATCGACTAAAATTAATAGTTCATCTTGTCCATCAAAATACTGTTTATTCATTCAATCAAGGATATTTTAATAGGTATGCGTTAATTATTTTCTTTAATTCTTGATCTTTTAATTCTGGAATTGATTTACTTAGAAACAGTTTATCAGCATTTTTTTCACCACTATAATTTAGAAAGCTAGGAACACTTGTTTGAATGGTATATCTAAGAAATCGAAGTTCAATATTGGTATTATCAGATTTAATAGCACTTTCAAGCATATTTTTACCTTTTTTAAAATAGGATAGCTTGCTAAAAGGATTAAAAGCATGCTTAGCCATAATCATGGTAGCTCCACCCCTGTATCCATATAATAATGGATTATTATTTTCATTATAAGGTACCAGAATTTTTATTAATTTATTACATGCCTCCTCATTATTTGTAGCTTGATGCAGCATTAGCCTAACATCCTTTATTCCAGGAATTTGAGCCTTAACAGTACTTCCAATAAGAAATAAAACAATAAAAAAATACTTTATCATACCCTATTCATCTTACTTTGAAGCATACAATTAAGCATGAGTCCAAATTTTCTACCATTATTTATTCGTATTCTTTCGGTAAGAATGCGTTTAGCTGGAAGTTTTTGAATTTTATTGAACAGCGTTTTATAATAAACATATGCTAGGTAAACACCTCCTTTTGATGATGAAGGGAGCATTTTTATCCCTTTAAGAGCCATATCAAAATCTTCTAAAATTTCCTTTTCAATAATTGCTTTTACCTCACAAGTAAATTCAGAAATATCAACATTTGGAAAATAGCTTCTTCCTAATAATTGATAATCATCTTTAAGATCTCTTAAAAAGTTAACTTTTTGAAAGGCTGCGCCAAGTTTCATTGCATAAGGTTTCATCCTTTCATATTCGGCTTGATTACCACCTGTAAAAACGTGCAGGCACATCAAACCAACAACTTCAGCGGATCCTAAAATATATTGCTCATATTTTTCGGGGGTATATTCTACTTTTTCAAGATCCATTTCCATGCTATACATGAAGGTTTCGATTAGCTCTCTACCAATATTATATTTATTTACAGCTTGTTGGAATGAATTTAAAATTGGGTTTAAAGAAATATGACTATCAATAGCAGTGAAAGTTTCTTCTTTAAATTTAAACAATAAATGTTTTTTGTCGAAACCCTCAAAACTATCAACTATTTCATCAGCTAATCTCACGAAACCGTAAATTGAATAAACGGCATCACGTAAACTATTATCTAAAAAATAAATACCCATTGAAAAGCTAGTGCTATAGGCACGAGTAGTCATCTTACTAACTTCCACCGAAAGATTATCGTATAATAATTTCATTTCTTTACGATTTAAGTTCTTTTAATAACAATCCAGCGGCCACTTTTCCTGAAATAATGGAAGGTGGAACACCTGGTCCGGGTACAGTCAACTGACCTGTATAAAACATGTTTTTAATTTTCTTGTTTCTAATGCTCGGTTTTAAGATTGCTGTTTGCAACAAGGTATTTGCTAAACCGTAGGCATTGCCCTTGAAAGAGTTATAATCAGACACAAAATCTTTAACACAAAATGATTTTTTATAATCAATATGCTCAGATATGTCCTGATGGATATGCTTTTCTAATCGCTCCATCATAACTTTAAAATATTTTTCACGCAATTCCTCTGTATCTTCTAATCCAGGTGCTAAAGGCATCAAGAAAAATAAATTTTCATGGCCTTCAGGTGCAACAGAATCATCTGATTGCGATGGACAACAAACATAAAATAAAGGCTTTGCAGGCCATTTTGGATCTTTATATATTTCTACTGAATGTAATTCTAAGTCCTCATCAAAAAATAAAGTATGATGTTGAAGATATTTAATTTTAGTCTTCAGTCCCACATAAAATATCAATGAAGATGGTGCAAAAATCTTCTTATCCCAGTAGGATTCTTTGTAATTACGGTAAGATTCAGGTAATAACTTGCTTTCAACATGGTGATAATCAGCTGATGCTATAAGGGCGTCACAATCTATTTTTTCACCATTAACAAGAATACCAGTAGTTTTATTGCCTTCTACAAGGATTTTCTCAACAGCCGCATTGAAATGAAATTTAGCACCATTTCTCTTTGCTACTTCCATCATTCCTTTGATAACCTCTCCAAATCCACCTTCAGGATACCAAGTGCCAAGTTTTAGACCTGCATAATTCATTAAACTATAAAGTGCAGGAGTATCTTGTGGCATAGCTCCCAAGAATAAAACAGGGAACTCCATTAAAGAAATCAATTTGGGATTGGTAAAATGACTTCGAACATGTTTCCTGAACGAACTAAATACTTGTAGCTTTAAAGCACCTTTAATTAGGTCTAAATCAGCAAATTCCATTAATGATAAGCCTGGCTTATAAACTAAGCTATTCATGCCCGTCTCATATTTAAACTGAGCTTCGTCCATGAATTTTTGAAGTTTGTCTCCACTACCTGGTTCAATTGATTCAAACATTCTAATTAAATCAGAATATTTCTCTGGAACACTCATAGTTTCACCATGCGGAAATACAACATCAAATGATGGATCTAGAAGCTTTAGTTTATAAAAATCTGAAACTTGATAACCAAAATCAGCGAAAAACTTTTCAAATACATCGGGCATCCAATACCAACTCGGGCCCATATCAAAAACATAATCTTGTGTTTTTAATTGCCTTGCTCTTCCTCCGGCCGATTCATTTTTTTCGTATACATGAACATCATGTCCGGCGGCTGCAAGATATGCTGCAGTACTTAATCCTGAGAAACCAGAACCTATGACAATAATTTTAGACATTATATGGTAGCGTAATTTTTAAATATAGTGATTTTTTATATAAAAGATAAAGCTTATCAATAGGATTAAGATTTTCTTTCAATTGATTATTATATGTTGCAACATTTATTTAACACTAGAATAAAAATTCATTTATACATAGTGATCATATTTTCCATAAATAATAGAATTAATAGACAGTTAATTCACTTTATTCCAATATTCTTCTACAATCATTCCATTTGGCAAAACACCATTAATAGTAAGTTTACCTTCCACAATTTTAAATTTATAGAGGATTGTTAAGTCAGTATTTTGCGATGGTCTACTACTAAATTTACTAGTAATAAGCAATGTATCACCTTTAACTTCGTAAATCCCTGAATTGTATAATTCAGGTTCTCTGGATCCTTCAATTTTAAGCGCCTCGTAGCTTTTGGCACTATATGTTCTTTGCATTTTAAAATCAGAGGATGCTTTTTGTTCTCTACCATTATACAAGCCTCCATTATATTGCCAAGTTCCTTCTAACTGATTTTTAGAGCATGATGATAAAACAAATAGAATAATTATGATGAGATTTAACTTAAATAATTGCTTCATGATTTTGTTAATGAGTCCATTTTATACCTTTTTTCAATAGATTAAGTGTTTTTTCTTCATCAGAACCCGATTTTGCTTTAAAATCATAAACCCAGTTTGCTTGAGGCGGAAGACTCATCAAGATTGATTCAATTCTCCCATTGGTTTCCAATCCGAATTTAGTTCCTGCATCATATACTAGGTTAAATTCAACATAGCGACTTCTACGTTGGTATTGCCAATTTTTATGTTCTTCCGTAAAAGATTTATTTTTATTTCTTGCGATTAACTCAGAATAAACAGGCACAAAAGTTCTGCCCACAGCCTTTGAAAACTCGAAAATATCCTTCCATTCAAGTCCCGTAGATTGAGGGTTTAAACGGTCATAGAATATACCTCCAATACCCCTTGTTTCATCACGATGTTTAATAAAAAAATAATCGTCGGCCCATTTTTTAAATTTCGAATAGAAATCAGAATGGAACTTATCACAGGTAGCTTGCAGCGATTCATGGAAAAAACGCGCATCATCTTCTATCACATAATGTGGGGTAAGATCGATACCGCCGCCAAACCAAGACATCTCTTTTCCTGCTTCACCAGCCATTTCAAAATAGCGAATATTCATGTGAATTATTGGAACCCAAGGGTTTTTGGGATGAATTACAATTGAAACACCAGTGGCAAAAAAATCATCTTCACTAACACCAAATGCTTTTTTTATGGCTTCAGGTAGTTTTCCATGAACAGCAGAAAAATTAACTCCCCCTTTTTCAAGCACATTGCCATTTTGAATAATGCGTGTTCTTCCTCCACCCCCACCATCTCTTTCCCAAAGTTCTTCAACAAATTTGGCTCCACCATCGGCAGTTTCTAAACCGGCACATATTTCATCCTGAATTAGCTGATATTGTTCAGCTATCTGTTCCTTGGTAATCATAGCTCAAAAGTGAGGTTTTTAAACAATATGAAAAAAGAAAATCGTAGAAATCACATTTAAATGATTAACTAATCTCAAGATAGTCTAAATCCTTACCAAAAGTTTCTTTCAATTGAGATAAAGCAATAAGAGCAATAATCAAGGATACAAATCCTACTAACAAAGCACTATTGATAATGCCCATACTTCCTTTCAAAGTGGTAAATGATAGGGTAGCAAGAACAAGAGATCCACGTACAAAATTGGGTACCGTAGTTGTAACAGTGGCCCTTAAATTAGTCCCGAATTGCTCTGAAGCAATAGTAACAAAGGTTGCCCAATAACCAGAAGCAAAGCCTAAAAATAATGTTAGCCAAATAAATTGCTGCGAATTCATTCCTTCAGCATTCAGAAAAACAACAATACTCACTCCTGTTAGGAGCAAGAAAATTAGCATTACTTTTTTTCTGGAACGCCACATCTGACTTAAAAAACCTGCCACAACATCCCCTAGAGCGATGCCGATATAACAATACATGATGCCCGTCCCAGCCGAAAGCGGATCAACAGCATTTAACTCTTTTCCAAATTCAGGTGAAAAAGTAACCAAAACACCAACAACAAACCAGAGCGGAATACCAATTAAGATGCAGCTTAAATATTTTTTAAATCTTTTGGCATCGGTAAAGAGCATAAATATGTTACCGCGACTTGCACCATCATTTTGCAGATTTTTAAACATTCCTGATTCTACAAGACTAACGCGCATAGCCAATAACATAAGTCCCATTACCCCACCAATAATATAGGAAGTCTCCCATGCAAAATGATCACCAATAATTGCAGCAGCCACCGCCCCCATCAATCCTACTCCAGCAACAATCATAGTACCATAACCTCGATTTTCTTTACTCATGGTTTCTGTAACCAAGGTTATTCCTGCTCCAAGCTCACCCGCTAGACCTATACCAGCAATAAAACGGATTACTGCGTAAGCTGGTACAGAGGTAACAAATCCATTAGCCAAATTAGCAACTGAATAAAGTAAAATAGAACCAAAAAGAACACTTATTCTACCTTTTTTATCGCCCAAAACACCCCAGAGAATGCCTCCAATAAGCATTCCCATCATTTGGCTATTTATTAACATAGCACCAACATCTAGTAAATCACTATCGGGAACACCCAAGCCTTTTAAACTTTTAATACGAATTACAGAAAAAAGAATGAGGTCATAGATATCAACAAAATAGCCTAAAGCAGCCACCATGACTATCATTCTTACATTTTTTTTATTAGCAGCAATCTGATCCATTTTTAAAATTTGAATCGACAATCTACAAACAAAATTGAAAAAGAAGAAAAAAGCTTTAATTCAGCTATTGAGGCTTATTCAATGATAATTTTATTTATCAAGGCAATTTTAAGATATTTACAGAAATGAAAGTATCAGAGAATATGCTCAAGTGGGGAATGAGATTTTACCCTCCCCTATTATTTCAAAGAATTTGGGTAAAAAAATTTGACAAAGGTTTCTCAGGTGTACGGGTTAAAATTTTAAAAAGCTTTTTAAACCTAAATTATAATAAGTCTATTTTCGGTGGAACCATTTTTAGTGCTTCAGATCCATTTTATGCTTTATTATTTGATCAAATACTTCAAAGAAACGGACTAAAGTGCCGCGTATGGCTTAAAAGTGCAAGTATAAACTACCTAAAACCGGGAAGAACAGATTTAGAATTCACCATTAAACTAAGTGATGAAGAAATTTCTGAGGCTATAAATACCTTAAAAACAGTGGGCAAATTTGTTAAAGCCTTCCCTATCAATATGTACAATTCAAAGGGTGAACTTTGTGTAACTGTGATCAATGAAGTTTATGTTCGAAACCTTTTTATAGGCGAAGAACAAAGCATTGCCTATTAATCTGATGAACATCAAAAAACTAATTTTAGAGGGCGAAGGGCAAAGCTTGGATTTCAAAAAAAGAATCACTAGCTGTGAAAAAATAGCTAAAACCATGGTTTCCTTTGCTAATAATAAAGGGGGACGCTTATTAGTGGGTGTATCTGATGATGGAACGATTAGCGGACTAAAATCTGAGGAAGAAGACAGGTATATGCTAAATCAAGCGGCAAATTTATTCTGTAAGCCCGCCCTTGAACCAATTTTCGAGGAAATTTATGTAGATGATAAACTTGTTCTTGTTGTTGAAATTAAGGAAAGTACATCAAAACCTCATTATGCCATGGGTGAGGATAAAAAATGGTGGGTTTATATTCGTGTGAAAGATAAGAGCATCCTGGCAAGTAAAATTGTTGTAGATGTGTTAAAACGCGGTAATAATGAACATGGCGTGTTTTTAGAATACTCTTCCAAGGAAAAAGCATTGCTAGAATATTTGGAAAGTAATGATAGAATCACTAGTCGCGAGTTTAGTCAATTATTAAATCTATCACGAAGAACGACCCATAAAATACTCGTGAATTTAGTTTTGTCGGGTGTAATAAAGGTTCACACAAGCGAAAAAGAAGAATATTTCACAGCGGCCTAATATTTGTCCAATAAAATGACACCTTTGTATCAATTCCAAAAGCAAAATAATTGAAACGCATTTACTTAAAATATAAGTCTCACTATCAAAGCAATTTGACATTAGCTATACCTGTTGTTATTTCACAATTGGGACATACACTAGTTCATACGGCCGATAGCGTTATTATAGGTCACTTTGCTGGTACTATACCTCTCGCAGCCGTGTCGCTTGTAAATAGCATTTTCATTGTTATTTTGATGATTGGCATTGGACTTTCCTACGGACTAACGCCATTAATTGCGCAGGAGAGTGGAAAGAAAAATTACAAAGAGTGTGGGAGACTTCTAGCCAATAGCCTATTAATTAATATCATTTCAGGTATTTTATTGTTTATTTTAATCTATTATGGTTCTTTATTAGTCATTGATAATTTAGGACAATCGCCAGAAGTAGTAGCGCAAGCGAAACCCTATTTAGGCTTATTAGGCTTTTCTATCGTACCATTGATGGTATTTATGACTTTTAAGCAGTTTGCAGAGGGATTGGGATTTACTAAACAAGCCATGATGATATCTCTTTGGGGGAATGCTCTAAATGTCTGCTTGGGAATTATTTTTGTCAAAGGTCTATTCGGATTTGAACCAATGGGTGTTAGTGGTGTTGGATGGAGCACATTAATAGATAGATCAATTATGGCCATCGTCATGGCTGTTTATGTTATCAAATCAAAACATTTCCGTATCTATTTAAAGTCATTTGCATTAAGATCAGTCAGCAAGATCCGTTCTTTAAATATTCTTCGTATTGGAACCCCCGTTGCAATGCAATACACCTTTGAGGTCAGCGCATTTAGTGGTGCAGCCGTTTTAATTGGTACAATTGGAGCGGTGGATCAAGCTGCACATCAAGTTGCTATAAATCTAGCCTCCATGACTTATATGATGGCTGGTGGTATTTCTGCTGCAGCAACCATTAAAACTGGAAATAATTTCGGTAAAGAGGATTATTTGAACCTACGCCTATCCGCCATTTCAAGTTATCATATTGTATTAGTTTTTATGGCAATAGCAGCTTTATTATTTGCTGGCTTAAATCAATATTTACCATTAATCTATACTTCAGATAAAGCAGTAATAAACATTGCTGCTCAATTACTTATCATAGCAGGATTGTTTCAATTATTTGACGGAACACAAGTTGTAGGATTGGGAATCTTGAGAGGCTTGGGAGATGTAAATATCCCCACCTTTATCACATTTGTAGCCTATTGGATTATTGGAATTCCTGTAGGTTATTTCTTAGGAATTTATCTAGAAATGGGAGCAAATGGAATCTGGTACGGGTTAACACTGGGATTACTAGTTTCGGCAGCATTACTCTTTGCCAGATTCCATTATTTTTCTAAGAAGCTGGTTCGGCTAGCTCATAAATTATAGCAGAAACAGGTATTTTAATCTCATTGAAGATTTGTGACTGCATTTTCTTTAATCTATCGGTATGATCTTCCAAGCGATCGTTGATGTTCATGTATCTGATCAAATCACCTGTACGGGTATCAATAAATCTGTAACGCGTAAAATGTTGCTTTTCCATAATGTAAATTTACACTAAATTTATTGAAAATCAGCATTTTAAGCCAAAAATCGACATCGGTGGCAATTCTAAAAATAAAGATTATGTGCAATTCGGTACGTATTACAGTGAGCCTCAACAATATCCGAAACCTTTGGGGAATAGCCGCCACCCATACTTACTTGAACAGGTAGATTCAATAATTTGCATGTTTTCAACACAATTTCATCTCTTTCTTTACAGCCATTTAAAGATAAATTGAGTTTTCCAAGCTTATCAGTGGTTAAAACATCCACTCCCGATAGGTAAAAAACAAAATCAGGTTGATGCTTTAATATGATTTTATCTAAATTCTCTCTCAATATATCGAGGTATTCTTTATCGGATAAACCATCGTCCAAGCCTATATCTAAATCAGACTGCTCCTTTCGAAAAGGGAAATTCTTTTCTGCATGCATGGAAAAAGTAAACACTCGCTCTTCATTTCTAAATATTTCGGCAGTGCCATTCCCTTGATGAACATCTAAATCAATGATTAAAATCCTTTTTGATAATCCCCTATCTAATAAATAGTTAGCCGCTATTGCCTGATCATTTAATAAACAAAAGCCTTCGGCCCAATTGGAGCCGGCATGATGTGTTCCACCAGCAATATTAAAGGCAATTCCAATTTTAATAGCTTCTAAACAACCATTAATGGTTCCTTGTGCAATTCTTAATTCACGCTCTAGTAGCGTGGCAGAGAGAGGAAATCCGGAGCGTCTAATTTCTGCGGGACTCAATTTAAGATCTCTTAAACGCTCCCAATAGGCTTTTTCATGACTTAAAAGTACTACATCTTCCGAAAGTATTTCTGGAGAAAAAAGATCCTCATTTGTAATTAGTCCCTCATAAATAAGCTGCTCAGGAATCAGCTCATATTTAAGCATAGGAAAACGATGCCCAAGAGGAAGAGGATGAATGTAAATGGGATCAAAAGCGATGTACAAGTGCTGAAAGTAATAAATTAAAATTCTTTAGCAGGCTTAACAACTTTAGATAGTCGAATGATCAATGCAATAAATACGACTAAAAATGCGGCAAAAGATGCTTGTATGACTGATTCATATTCGATAGCACTTACTTGTTGGCGCTTAAGAACAATGCCATACAAGGCCCATAAAACGACTAAACCAAATGGAATATTTCTTCGAATCAAAACCATAAATAATGTTATTAAAGCTGCTATTGCAATTAAAATAATCACCCATAAACTCTCAGAAATACCACCTGTCCAATTTATTGATTTTAAATAGGCACTGATATTAGCAATGGTAGCGATTGATATCCATCCAAAATAGATGCTTAATGGGAAGTGTGTGAATAATTGGGATGAAAATTTGGGACTTTTATTAAGGGCATATATTCGGATATGAATTAGTATTAAAGAGACTAATTGAATAAGCATTAAAATAACAGAAATAAGCAATTCCTCATTCAGCCATGCTAATAGCCAAAAAGCGGTGGCCACATTATTTACTATAAATAAAACTCCTAAACTATTGGTGATTAAGTTAGTATAATCATTATTGGCTTTAAAAAAAGCTGCATAGAGGTGGTAAATTGAAAAGGCTATAAGTGCTAAATAAATAATTCCCCAAATAGAAAATGTTATCCCTGCCGGCGCAAAAACAGTATCATATTTCGCAGAAGTCTGCGCCATATCCATTTTTGAAAGCTTCCCCATCTGAACCAAGCTTGTAAAGGTCAAATGAAATGCAAAAGCTAATAGGTTAAATATTGCTAAAGTTTTAGTTTTCATAGTATGATATACAAAAAATTAAGGAAAAATCCAAATTACACTGCTGATTTTCAGAATTAAAACAAGATTAGATCTAAGATTTGAGATAGGTAAATCGCATCTGTTTCATCAAAACTATTGAGTTCATCGCTATCCACATCTAAAACACCAATCACAGATCCGTTTCTTATGATGGGAATTACAATTTCTGATTTAGATGCTGAGCTACACGCAATATGTCCAGGGAATGCCTCTACATCGGGCACAATTAAGGTTTTAGATTGAGCCCAAGATGAACCACACACGCCTTTTGATTTTTGAATACGAGTACATGCTACAGGTCCTTGAAAGGGACCTAAAACTAACTCATTGCCTTTAACCATGTAAAAACCAACCCAAAAGAAGTTAAATTGTTCTTTTAAGGCCGCACAAACATTGGCCATATTGGCAATTTGATCAGTTTCACCCGAAAGCAATGCGGTAATTTGCGGAATTAATGAGCTATACTGTTCATTTTTAGTCCCTTTTGCAATATTTAAATCTTCAGCCATAATGCAAAATTAGCATTGAAATGATAATCATCCTAAATAAAAAATATGCAATTTATTAAAATGCTGTTTTGATGACTTTGAGAATGATTCTTGGAAATTAATTTAAATTTTAATGGATTTTTATCAAATAAATGACCTAAAGAAAACATTTGGATGAATTACCTTTGAGTCCTGTAAAAGAAAATTTTAAGCATAATGATTGTATCTTTTAGTGTAGTTCGCTATCGCCGTTTATTTATTCCAATCGCATTTCTTGCTATGGCCATTCACCGTCTCCCCCTATGGTTAAATAGAAAATGTAGCTTTTGGAAATTGATGGGATGTGGCAAAAATGGAACATTCGACTTGCAACCCGATTGGCAGCAATGGTCCTTAATGGCAGTTTGGGATTCGGAGGATGATTTTAAAAAATTCAAATCTGATTCTTTCATTGCTTGGTGGTGGAAAAGCTTCACATTTGAAGAATGGACTATCTTAAGCGAACCTCTAGCTAGTCATGGTGAATGGGATGGTTCAGACCCATTTAAGATGGACGAATATGATAAGGATCACAAGGGGCAGGTAGCTGTTTTAACGAGGGCAACTATTAGATTTAGTAAGCTTAAAAGATTCTGGACTCATGTAGATCCAGTTGCTCAAATTATGACTAAAGCCGATGGATACTTACACTCCGTGGGAATTGGGGAAGCCCCATTTATCAGACAAGCTACCCTATCTATTTGGGAAAGCATGGAAAAAATGAAAGCTTTTGCATATGGCTCAAAAGAACATGCTGATGTAATTAGAAAAACAAGAAAAGAGGACTGGTACAGCGAAGAACTATTTGCTCGATTTAAAATAATATCTAGTAGCGGCAAGCTAAATGGTATCGATCCTCTAAACAAAATCAAAGAAAATTTTTAATAAATAGCTCATGAGAGTAATCGCAGAACTGCCACATCCTGAATGTAAGATTAGTATTTTTTCAATGAATCAGAAATATATAATCAAACTTGAAAAAGGAGTTTTTGAACAAGTTTATAAAATATCTGAGCTAGATGTACCCGATGGAGTAGATGGAGTTTTTAAGATTTTAAATGATGATTTTTTAAAAAAGGCTTCAAGTCGTTTTAATGATATGAGAGCCGATTTTAATAGCGCATACAAAGAATATGATGATTTATAAATCATAAATTACTGATTATCAATCAATTAATATCGTTAACAAAATTTTATTTGGTTTAAAATCGAGTAATTATTGCATTGTAACTTTAATATTTAAACTTTTAATTTATATAAAATACATAAATAATTGATAATTAATATATTAAATACATAAACAGAATTTTATTTGGCTGCCCTTTTTAGCAAAATATATGAGAAGTGTAATCTTTTTTAGATATTTAAAGAGAAACTAAAAGCATTGATAATTTTTTATATTTTTGAAACATGAAAGATATCCTAACACCTCGATTTATCGTTTTAAGTCTTTTAGTGATTGCTGCGGCTTCTACCCGTGCTCTACCCTATCTGATTCCCCACATGTGGAACTTCACTGCTATTGGTGCTCTAGCAATTTTTGCTGGTGCTCAATTCAATAACAGAAGTCTGGCGTTTATTATGCCTCTAGCAGCAATGGCTGTTTCTGATATTTTTATCGGTAATGGCTTTAGCCCCTTAGTATATGGCGGTTTTATCGCTATGGTAGCATGCGGATTCCTAATGAGAAATAAGATTAGTGTTAGCAATGTTGTACTTGCTTCTTTTATCAGTGCAAGTGTCTTTTATTTGATTACAAATTTTGCATTCTTTTATCCAGCAACAATGTATCCTCACAATGTTTCCGGAGTATTAACTTCATATGCAGCAGCATTACCATTTTTTAGAAATATGTTAATTGGTAACCTAGTTTTCTCTGCAGTATTATTTAGCAGCTTTTATCTTTTAGCTAAAAAATATCCAGCCTTAGCTAAATAGATTAGAACGATATTTTTCATAAAACCTGGTTGAATATTCAATCAGGTTTTTTTATGCCTAAATTAAAAGTCTATCAACTAATTCAACTACTCCAATGGTTGAGCTTTTGATTATCAGCTCTACATTACTAATTCTAGTTTCAGGTTGATTTTTATCAACCAGGTATTTTTTAGATTTTGCAGGGACAAAATCAATTAATCCAGCTGCTGGATATACTTGTAGAGATGTACCAATTACAATAAAAATATCTGCCTCTTTGCAAATCCTCTGAGCATATTCAATCATAGGGACTGCCTCACCAAACCACACAACATGAGGACGCAACTGAGATCCTAATTCACAATATTCGCCCATTTTTAATTCCCAACCTGAAATATCATAAGTCAGCAATGGATTTTTATCTGATTGAGATTTTGTTATTAATCCATGAAGATGCACCACGTTAGACGAACCCGCCCTCTCATGAAGGTTATCAATGTTTTGAGTGATAATGGTTACATCATACTTTTCTTCCAGTCTTGTGAGCGCTAAATGGGCTGAATTTGGATTTGCATCAAGCACAGCCTTCCTTCTTTCATTATAAAAGGTCTGGACAAGCAACGGATCTCGTTTCCATGCCTCAGGAGTTGCCACATCTTGAACGCGATATCCCTCCCATAATCCACCAGCATCTCTGAAAGTTTTTAGACCACTTTCAGCAGAAATTCCTGCCCCTGTTAACACAACAATCTTTTTCATTATCTATTCCCTAATAATTTTAAATAAAACAAAAATAGCGATGAATTTAATCCATCGCTATTTTTATTTGTCAATTTAAATTTATCGTATACCTAAACTAAATCCAGCATTGAAATTAAGTCCCTTGCTTTGATAACCCGAAAATTCAACATAATCTTCATTCAACAGATTTTTAACATCCGTAAACAAGGTTAAATTAGCCTTTGGTTTATATTGAATATAGGCATCAAGCATATTAAAAGCATCTAAATTAGCTTCAACAGTTTTAAAGCTTGCGCCATCAAAATATCGGTCCAAACGATCACCGGTTCGTTTATAAATCAAATTCATACTAATTTTCTTACTTAAATCTAATGCAGCATTCAATCCATAAGAATTTTTCGGTCGGCGGAATAAATTAAATTCTGTCTTTGTAGGTGTTTCAATATTTCCATCCACATAGGCATAAAAAGCATTCAGACTTAAAATTGAAATAGGCTTATAACCCAATTCAAGCTCAAAACCATTATCTTTTTGCCTATTCTGATTGATATATCCAAACCTATTGCTAGCGATCTGACCAAAATCAATCACATTTTCTATATCTCTATTAAAATATGAAAGTGAAAGGTTAAGATTCTGTGAGAAGTTTAAATCAAAACCTGCTTCAAAGCTTGTGGTGGTTTCAGGTTCCAAGGTAAGATTTCCATAATCTGAGAATAATTGATACAAAGATGGAACACGATAAGCTGAAGATAAATTCACAAATACTTTATAACGATCAGCGAATAAATAAGAAGGATTTAAGGTGTAGGTAAAATTATTTCCATATTCGCTATGTTCATTAACTCTACCACCTAGCTCTGCTTGAAAACCGGTATTTGTCCTGAAGAACAAGGAAGTAAAAGCACTTGCCATTCGATTTTTAGCGATTAATTTAGAACTATATGGATTATTCTGCTCAGTACTCAACTTTCTAAAGGAAACACCACTAGCAAGATCCAAAAAGCTGCTAAATTTATAGTTTAAATTAGCTTCCAAATGAGCAATATTGCCATAATTATTAGTTATTGAACCTTGGTTATTATATTGATTATTAATGTTGTTTTGACTAAGATTGACGTTTATTATACCTTTATCAAGTATTAAGCGCCCTCCTATTCCGGCTAAAAATGAAGATTTACTATAGGTATAATCCAAGGCATCATCAAAAGCACCATTATCTAAATCGGCAACATTATTATTCGCTTGAAAATTAGCTCTGAGATTGAATCGATTGCTTATTTTCTGACCAAGATTTAAGTTTAGCGATTTTTGATGGAATCCGTCCTTATCAAAATTGGACATAGTTGATGCTGGTTTTGCTGAAGAGAAATTTTCAGAATCAGTATTGCTTGCATTAAATGCGATACTTGTATTTTTTATTTCCCCTTGAAGACCTAAAACTTGCTTATAAGTATCATAGGATCCAGCGGTGGCCAATACATTAGCCGACAATTTTCCAGAACCCTTTTTAGTGATGATATTTATTACACCAGCTACTGCATCTGATCCATATAGAGTAGAATTTCCTCCTTTAAGGATTTCAATTCGCTCAATTAAATCAACTGAAATAGCCGAAATATTATATTCACCAGAAATTTGGGAGGCATCATTTACAGGGATGCCATCAATTAAAATCAATGTATTTGCTGCACTAGCCCCGCGCATGTACACGGCCTTAACATCGGCAGGATTGGCACCATTTCCACCTATGGTAATTCCAGCAACATTGTTCAGAACCTCGTGGAGGGTTCTCCCCTGACTCCTACTGAGCGTTTCGGCGGAAATGACACGAACGACTTTTCCAATTTCTGAGATTTTTTTAGGTGTGCGACTAGCAGTTACTACTACTTCGTCGAGAATTGCGACAGATTTGTCTTGTGCGCAGACATTAGCATTTAGCAATGTCAATTGTGCAAGCCCCAGGCCTACAGCAATGTAAAGTTTTTTTGTTTTCATTTTGTTGTGAGTTTTTGTCCCACAGCAAACAGATAATGAAGGAATACCAGAAATAAACCGTTCTATAGCACGATCTTCTCCAAGCTTCAATCCCCGAAAGCTATGAATTATAATGCTAAAGGCAGGTCTTCTGACTTACTCCCGATTTATCCAGCCTTCCCATACATTTATTAAGTACAGTGGCGCAAATGGATAAGCGTTTTGGAGAACACAGCAGCGGGACTGTCCAGGAATCTAACCTGGTTCCCTTTTAATCTCGATTATGAAATCAAGAACCATTAACACCACAAATTTAAATCTTATGCCAAAAAATACGAATGAATGTTATTAACATTTTGGGATAAGTATTTTTAATTAAATTGCGAATGAGAAATCAACTCTTTTTATTTCAAATTATAAAGCTTAAATTAAATTATGTTTGAAATAGATTAAATTTAATCCATTATCGATGTGGATAAATGAATTTTAAATATTTCTATACACTATCATTTCTAAATATTTGCGATATTGAATAGCATGAAAGAACTACCCTTAACCGTAAGAAGATCAATAGAACTAATCGGTATTTGTTTATTAGGCGCCTTATTGTCTATAGGAAGTGAAATCATTATGCCGGTTTTAATGGCCTTCTTTTTAAGCATTGTACTTCTCCCCACTTACAGATTTTTAAGAAATAAGAAGTTTCCTGAGGTATTAGCCATTTTATTACCCATTTTACTTGGCGCTATATTTATTGGCTCTGTTGTTTGGTTCTTTTCAGCGCAGATTAGCATATTGGCTGCCGACTTCCCTCAAATTCAAAGAAATATTAACTTTCATTTAAATAATTTAAGTATTTGGATAAATAGCAAAACCGATTTTTCTACACAAGAGCAGATTAAATTTTTAAATGAGCAAAGTAATAAGCTTTTAGTAAATGCTGGAAACATCATTAGTGGAGCTGCAGGCTCAATAACTTCTGCATTTATTTTTGTTGGATTGGTTCCAATCTATATCTATTTATTTCTATCCTACAAGAACCTGTTATTACGCTTTGTATTTATGTGGTTTAAGCAAGATCAGCATAAAAAAGTAAAAGAGGTAATGAAAGAAACTGAGGTAATTATTAAAAGTTATCTTGTGGGTTTACTCATTCAAATAGCCTATATCACTATTTTACTTGGCGGAATTCTTTTAATACTTGGTATTAAGCATGCCATACTTATCGGAGTAATATTCGCATTACTAAATTTAATACCTTATGTAGGAGCTTTAGTTGGAAACCTTTTAGGTGTATTGTTAACATTAACTTCATCCCAAGAATTACTACCAATTTTTACGGTATTGGGTGTTATAGCAGTCGTTCAATTTTTGGACAATAATATCTTAATGCCTCGAATTGTGGGCTCAAAGGTCAAGATTAATGCATTTGCAGCAATATTAGGTGTATTTATTGCCGGTACACTCGCTGGAGTATCAGGTATGTTCCTCGCATTACCAATGGTGGCTGTATTAAAAATCATTTTTGACCGCTCCGAAATGTTTAAACCTTGGGGGATATTATTAGGCGATGAAAACCCTATTAGGAGTCCGATGCACTTTCCTAAACTCCGAATTAGCAATAAAGAAATTGATGAAAAGCTAAAGGAACAAAATGATATTAAGTCTGTGGGTGGAGAATAAAACTAAATTTCTATTTACTGATTATAAAGTCTAATTAATACTGATTTATTGAAATTTTGAATATAAAAAGTTTGATGGTAAACTTACAATTAACAAAAAACTCAAAGTAAATTTTAAGATATCTAAACTAATAACTCCTATTTTTTATCGCATTAAATAAATTTTCTTTAGGTTATCAGGCTTTTGAATCTAAATTATTGTTAGAATCCATTTGATTATTGATACAAATTATTGCAAGACTTTTTATTTAAACTTTTCATTTCGCATTAATTAAAAATCAAGGATGCCAATTGTATTGCATTTTTTCGTTTTGAGACAAAAAGTATTTTGTACAAGAGTGGTTTTTTTGTAATAGTAATCGTAGCATTTAATAAAATAAGAATCTTCCAATGATACCTCTAGTCCATTTATTGTTGATCTACACAAAATAGAATATTTGCTTTTATCATCATTAGATGCTAATTCAGATGACCAATAATTTAATTCTTCTTTTGAAGCAGGAAAATCATTTAAAATATTTACGAGTTCATTTATAGTTGGCAATCTATAATTATTATTTAAACACCATTTATTCGCCTCTTCAAAATTCATTACTTCTTGAGAATCATAAAAAACTAATCCATGAGTTTGATCCTCATTTAGTTGAAATATAATTCCTCCATTTAATTCTTGACCAATTTCATATTTAACATCAACATTATCTGTCGACTGTAAGGTATCATTTGATATATATGATGTTGAAGAATCTGAATAAAGCTCGTAATTATCATCCGACTCTTTTGGAATATCGGTTGAATTAAGAATTGTGTCATTAAATTGAATATCAGATGTTGAATATGTATTTTTCAAATAAAAGAAACTTAATAATCCAATTACAATTCCGATTATAATTGAAATTATATTTTTGTCACTTTCTATACTATTAAAGTGTATTTTCGACTTATTTTTAACTACAAAATACGAGCTTAATAAAAAATATATTGATAATCCTAGGGCTACACTATTTATGAAGAAAAAATGAGGTGCAAATTTTATACCTAGTATTCCGTCCGAAAAAACACCTTCATTATTATTTGATCCAAAAATTATAAAGGCTGTAATCCATTTTTTTTGAAAATCAATTATAAGATAAATCAGGGCTAGTATCGATAAAATACTTGCGTAGTATCTTTTAGGTTTGATAATTGAAAAACCTATTAAAGCTATAACTAGTGGTGATATTAGTATTAAAATACATATTAAAAAAATCACTAAGAATAACGTTATTATAGCCCCAATACCGCTATCGCCAGTACGAGGCACTAACTTCCAATGACCTTTTTCGAAAAATGAGCCTTTTACCCATATTACATCGTATTTTTGATTACTCATTTAATATTTTATTATTTTAGTTAATAATACTAAGGGCTTAACAATAAGTAGGTAACATACTTTTTTTAACAAATAACTTTTTTCGATATACTTGGCTGCAATTGCTCCATAATCATAATACCAAGTCACAAAATTCTCACCCCATTTTTTTTCTAATATCCAATTGTCTCTAAAATTTCTCAACTCCATTACTTCTGGATGGTCATAACTACCCATTGTTGCGGTTGCAATAAAACACCATCCACTTTTTGGAAAGTCTGGCTCTTGATATGAGGAATCAAATTTTTTAAGTTTTTGAATATATTTTGCCCGTGTTTTAACTGCATCAAAACTATATGACTTCAGCCAATCTTGGTTTTGTGGTTCACCTTTTTTTATTTTAATCCAATCTACCTTATCTAAGCCGGTTAATTCATCAATAGCAGTTTCTAAATAAAGTTTTGATGGTGAAATTTCAAAACATAAATCCATTAGACTTAAATATGAGATAAATTCCTTAATAGATTTTTTACTCCAAGAATCCCAGTCTTGATTGTTACTAGATGCATCAAAGGATTTTAAAAGATATTTGTAATACACCGCAAAGAATAAGTTTGAAGCAATTGAACTTGCTGTATTTTCATATGTTTCGGAATTAGGATTGGCACTTTTAGCTGCATTAAGATATGTCAATATTTCTTTTGCTTCTGTACCAATTATTTCGCTATCTGTTCTAATCCAAAATGAACATATAGCTTTGTTCTCCCATAAAGAAGCATTTGATGGGTCAATCTCAAGAGCTTTATTACAATAATCATAAGCCTCTTTATAATTACCAGCTATCATAGACTTATCCATGATAGAAATCAAATTGTTAAATTTATCAACATCAACTGTTCCCTTAACGGATTCATCGAGTGTCACTGTAACTGGACGAATTACTTTTGTGACATTGTTGCAAAAGTCACATTCAACTTTGTTTTTCCCTTCAAAATTTTCTAATGATGCACCACAAGAAACACAGTTTAAATTTAATAGTTCCACATTTATTTGTTTTTATATTGGTTAAACATAATTTTTCTAATTTTTCAAAACTTACCTTTTTCCCTTAACTAATGATGAGAGTTATCTCATATGAAAATTTCCCATAATGAACACCAAATTCATGTATAAAGTAATAAAAGAAAGAAATATTGATTTTCTGATCGTTACTAGTTTGTTTTTCTATCGCTTTAAATATTGGCATATTGCCTATTTTACAATTCTCGATAAGTACACTAAGGGCTTAACAATAAGTAGATAGCATACTTTTTTTAACAAATAACTTTTTTCGATATACTTGGCTGCAATTGCTCCATAATCATAATACCAAGTCACAAAATTCTCACCCCATTTTTTTTCTAATATCCAATTGTCTCTAAAATTTCTCAACTCCATTACTTCTGGATGGTCATAACTGCCCATTGTTGCTGTTGCAATAAAACAACCTGATTTTTTATAACCATAACCTAATCCCCAATGAGAGTTTTCTACAACAAAACCTATTTGCTTTAAACTTTTTGGTAATTCAACATTAGAGTCAACATAAATCATGAAACGGGTATATTCATAATTAGCTTTTTTAAAAATTTGATGGAAATTAATTTTACTAAGTGATTCATAATTAAAATTATCACAACCCCTTAAATATATTGTTACATCAGATAGCCTTATATCATAAAAATGGCTAATTGCCTGATCAGTAAATCCTTTTAAATTTTTATTATTAGTGAATTCTAGTTTTAAACTTGTTAAATCTTCTGAGTATTTCTTTTTGAATTTTGGTAAATCATCGATTAATGTTAAATCATTATTGCAAAAATCAATTTTAGTCGAATAAAATTTAGAAAGTCCCGCTAAAGTTTTTAGTTTGTTTTTTGAGAAATTAATTATTTCGATTCTAAGTAATTCAGCATCTGTATATAAATCAATTACTTCATCTAAACTTTCAACACCAAAATTTTCATAATTCAGTTCAATATCACCAACTACATTCGGAATTGTTAATACCTTTTTAAATCTCGGTGTGTAGAAACGAATGTTTGAGTAATAGTTGATTTGTTCTTTAGAAATTTTATTTTCTACAGGATTACCACCGATATATATCTTAAATATTTTACTTAAAAATTCATTGTTATTTGGGAGTTCTGAAATATTATTATTTGATAAATTCAGTAATTCTAAATTTTCAAATCTCTCAATCCCCGATAAATCATCAATATTATTGTCGTTTAATATGAGTTTTTTAACTTCTAATAATTCATTATCGGAAAACCAATAAATAATTTCATTTAAAGATTTAATTCCTCTTTTAGTAAGAGATAATTCGCCTCCCTCAGAAGTAACATAGGCTTCATCTTTTACAAAATACCATTCACGACCTGTCCAATATTCAAAACCACCATCTACCCTTCTTTTTTCAGCGGTTAGAGACGTTTCACCATACCAAAAGTCTGCGTTTGGGTTTCCAGGCGTTATTTTAACTTTTTTTTCAGTAATTAAAGGCTTTGACTTTATTGCAGATTCGAAAGTAGTCGAATCAGTAATTGGTTTATGTATGGATATGGAACTACCACAAAAAGCACAAAACATTGAATTTTTCCCTTCAGGTAAACGATTTACAGCGCCACAGGAAGGGCAATTAATTGATGCAGACACAATTATAAATTTTAAATACTATAGAATAAAAAATAGAACAATTTGGGCTAATTGAAAAAGCCAGATAGCATAAAATGTTGTTTCAGGATTATATTCGCTTTCAACGGTTCTGTACTCATCTATTTTTCCATATTTTGTTTTAAATGAGCGACCTGTTTTTTCTTCTCTTGATGCAAAGGGCAATATTGTCACTAAAACAGTGAAAATATTAGTTCCAAATAAACAGTTCCAATAAGTATCGTCAAGTCCATAGTGTAAAGAAATTGCCGCTATAAAAAAAGGAGATATTAAATGTACCCAGTTCCAAAAATTAAATTTCATAGATTATTGTTTATATTAAATTATTATTGTTATGATTAATTATTTAGGTTAACTATGTATATTTTTTTTAAAATTATATAAAGTGAAATTTGAATTAGCATTATCAAAATAAATCCTACAAGGAAATAATTGTCATTATATTTCTCAGGACTCAATAATGCCAATACAATAGAAAACAAGCACAAGAAGGAATAAATAAATGAAAGACTAATTTTATATCCAGTATTAATATTGTCTATTGATATTTTATAAAGAATTAGTGTATTGATGATTAATATCATATTAATAGAAATCCAATTGAAGGCTAGATAATTTGAAATTAATAAACCTAGCAAAGTATTTACAACAACGAATATTGAGCCTAAATAAATAATGATTTTTGACATAAAAATATATTTATATAACCAGTGGGGGCGGTGGTATTTGATTAAATAAATTTGACGTTTCAGGTAGTTCAGTTATTAATACCCAATTTGCCATACCAGCTTTCCAAATCATTGTTTGATTATTCACCCTAAGGTCAGCAATTAGTTGTTTTAATTGGTCAATACTCAATGGACCATTTTGCTGGTTATTAATTAAAACATAATATAAAGTAATTGGTGGTGGAGGTGGGGTGTTTTGAGTGTTTAAATTACCAGAAACATTGCTCATTTGATTCCCAATACCTACACCTAAGCCAAGACCTAAACCAGCGCTCATGATATTACCTGCGGCTCCTCCTTCATTTTTTGCAGCATTGTCTAAAACATCAAAACTTCTGTCCATTTGATAAAGTTCTTTACCTGTTATTTTGACTTTTGCAGCTAAATCTTTTGATTCCTTGAGCTTAACAACGCTAGGATCATCAAGAGGGACATTGACAGACATGAAATAAAAATTCATGATCTCCAATCCAAATTTTTTGAATTCATCAGAAATATTTTCTTGACAGAATATTGATAATTCGTCAAGAAACATGTTAATTTCTAAAATTGAAATGTTTTCACGGACTAGCTTTTTTGAGATCAAACTTGTTAAAGAAGATATTATTCTACCTTTAAAATATTCTTGAATTTTATCGGCTGTAAATGAAGGTAAACTACCTATTAGCGTTTCTAGGAATATTCTTGGATTTGAAATTTTAAATCCAAATTGTCCAAAAGCTCTTACAGGAATTATTACTCCATATTTAGGATCTTCTAATAATATTGGATTTGTAGTGCCCCACTTATTATCAAGTTTTGATATTAAATTAACATACCATATTTCTGCTTGAAACGGGGAATTTCCACCAAATGGCAAATTTATAATGCTGTTAAGTAATGGAATGTTCTCAGTTTTTATAGTATGAGTTCCATTAGTGAATTCATCCAAAATAACACCACCTTTAATAAAAAATGCGCTTTGAGCTGGATTTACAATTACTTGTGTTCCTATTTTTAAGTCATTTGATGGGAATTTCCAAACAAATTCATCATCTGACGCATTATATTTTACTACGTCAATTAAGGCCATATTTTAGGATAGTCGTTATCATAGGATTATCCAACAAATTTGAAATAAAACTTTTTACATATTCATAAGAATTACTTACCGCCCCCCTTTTAATGGTGAGCGATGTATTATATAGAGGTTTTGAATTTCAAGAATACGGTAGTTCCTCTATTCATCTCAGAATTAATGATAATACTTTCTGCATTACTTTGGAATAAATCAAAACGTTCTTGAACAAGTTTAATACCTCTTGACTCATGTATTTTGGATAGTTTAACTGTATTTATTCCTTGTCCATTATCTTTTATAATACAATGTAACTCATTAGCGATTTTTGTAACTCGGATAGTTAATTCAGCATCTTTCGAATCAGAATCAAAAGCATGTACGAAAACATTCTCTACAAAAGGCTGAATGAGCATTGGTGGGATTTCAGTTTTTAAAATGTCCACTGATTTATCAATTTCTAAATTGAATTCTATCCCATATGGGAAACGCATCCGTTCTATATTTACATAGGTTTCTAAATATTGTATTTCTTCTTTCAGTTTTATAAATTGTTTAGATGAATTATTTAAGGTTTGACGTACAAGTTTAGAAAACTCCCCCATATACATTAAAGCATCATCTGTTTTGTTATCTATGATAAAGTTTTGAATAGAATTCATTGCATTAAAGATAAAATGAGGGTTCATTTGGCTTTGCAATGCTTCCATTCTTGATTCTGCTAATCGCTTATTGAATGTATTTTGAATTGCTGATTGTTTCTCAATTTGCTTGATTCTTGTTTTTACAATAAGATAAATAAGAATAAGAAAAAGAATAATTATTGAAATAATAAATAACGGTGTTTTCCAAAAAGGCGGACTAATAAGTAAATGGATTGTTTTGGCTTTTAGCAGTTCACCTGAACCTATATTTTTTCCTTCAATAATTATTTTATAATTACCATTTGATAAGCCCCTTAAGTTGATTTTATCAATAGATTCATAGTTACTCCAATAATTATCCAAGCCTTCTATTTTATATCGATATACATTTTTCTCTGCATTGAATAAATTATTTGTCGAAAAATGAATTTCAATATCGTTCTGGAAATGCTTGAGCTGTATTGAATCTGTTTTTAAAATTCCAAAGACAATATTTTTAGCAAGCAGAGAATCACTTCCATTTATTTTTATGTTATTAAGTTCAATTTTATCGTAAGATGAATTTATTGATTCAATAACTTTTTTTGCATTTAAAGTAATTAGCCCACTATTTGTAGCCAATATTAAATTACCAGCACTATTTTTTACACAATCATTTATTTGCAAATCTGAAATTCCTTCAGATTTGTCTAGCACTTTTATTAATTTATGATTTTTAAACAGGTTTATTCCTTTATTTGTCCCAATAAAATAATAGCCGTTTACTTCCTCAATAAAAGTTATTGTATTTCCAACAATTTCTAAATTGGAACGATACTTAGCAATCGTTTTTACTAAGTTTTTATTGAGTTGTAATACATATACATTCCCTAAGTTTGTGCCCACTAAAATATTCCCTTTGTGATCAACTATTAAATCACGAATATTTTTTTCATGAAATTGACCGAGTTTATTTAATGAATAAAATTTTCCATCAGTATATCTAAATAGACCCTTGAGATAAGAACCAAGCCAAATAGTATTCTTATCCTTTGTGATTTTTAATATATCTGATGGGGTGTTTTTATTTTCTTTTGGAAGTACTGAACTTGATTCCCAATTGAATTTATTCTTTATCAAAAAGGTGTTGTTATAAAAAGCTGTATAGATAATTTCGTCATTGTTGCTAAAAGCGATATTACCTCCATTACCTTGACCAAATTCATAATACAATAATCTGAATTTGTCATCGAAACAAAATACGCCATGTGTTGTATTAACCCATATATAACCGTCTTTATCACTTACTATATTTAAACAAGTAAAACCTTTTCTTAACTTAAATTCATTGTATTTATATTGTTCATCTTTCGATAATATTTTGTTTTTTAAGAAAGCTTCAATTTTATTCCAAATTGTTTTTTCATCTAAAATGTCATATGTTAAATTTGGTTTTAAAATAATGATATTGTCTCTAGCGCCAATCCATATACTATTATCTTTAGCGGTAAATAATGATTGTATTTCAAGTTTATTTAATTCGAAATAATTGGGGTCAAACACCTTTAGTTTGTTGCTAAAATCAACAACAAATAAACCTTTATCAGTGGAACCTACCCAAAGTTGTTCGGTTTTTTTATCAAAGTACAAACACCACAATGATGTTGAAGTGATGTTTGATTTTTTTGTAATGTCTTCTAATTTGTCGTTCGAAATTTTATATAAACCTCCACTGGGGTCATTAACATTCCATGAAGCACAATAAATATTATCATTTGAATCAGAAGTAAAATCCCATATTTTGTTTGAAGGAGTAATTTTAACTGTGTTTGTTTTCAAATTTCTCTGATATAAAAAGTTATCAGAACCTCCGCTATAGTAAATGTTGTTTTTTACAAAGGATGAGAAACTATGAATAGGTTCAAACTTTTGAATTAGTTTTGCTTTTGTAATATCATTATCTAATATCAAGGAAAAAGTCTTATACCAATTCACAGAGACTAATACCTGACCTTCATCTTCATTTATACCCATTACTTGAAACTTGTCTAATGGTGTCTTTTCGACAAATGACTTGAACTTTTTGCCATCAAATAAACTTAAACCATTTTCAGTACCCAAGATTAAACAATTGTATTTTTTGGAATAATGTAGTTTCCGTACACTATTGTGGATGAGTCCATTTTTAGTGTTGAAATAGTGGAATTTTTTTCCATCGTATTTAGCAATACCATCACCATAAAAAGAAAACCATAAATTATGGTCGTTATCCTCCGTTATCGACCATACATTATTGTATTTTAAACCATTATTTTGATTGTATATTTTAAAATCTTTACCGTTATAGCTACACAATCCATCTTCAGTTCCAATCCACAGAATACCCCTACTATCTTTAAAAATGCATTTAATATTGTTGCTTGGCAAACCATCGTTTATAGTTATGTTTTTGCACGGAATAGTCTGTGAAAAACATTTTAACGAGAAAAATAGTAATAAAACGAATAGCTTAATTTTTATTGAGGATAGCATTGATAAAAGCTTCTTTTTTTCGAATGGATACAGGTAGATTTTCACCGTTGGTTAATTCAACTAATAACTCGTTAGTTTTGTTAAATCGAGACACATAATTTAAGTTTACCAGATACGATTTATGTATTCTTTGAAAAATGTCATTGGGTAAGCTTTCTTCAACATATTTCAATGATTTGGATAAAGTGGTTTTAGTCCCATCCAAACAAACAATGTTGCAATAATTATTATCTGCAACACAATATAAAATCGAGTTTACTTTTATAAGTTCAAATCCGCTTTCTGTTGGGAAAGCAATATTTTTATATCCTGAACTTCCAGTATCAATATTTTTGATTAATAGTCTTAGGTTATTATCATTTTTAAGTTGTACTCTTTTTTTTTCCAATCTCTTTACTGTACTCAGCAAATCAATGTAATTAATTGGTTTAAGTAAATAATCTAATGCATTTATTTTAATGGCATCAATTGCAAACTCAGTATGAGCAGTAGTAAAGATAACTTCAAAATTAATTTCTTTAATTTCTTTAAATAATTCAATACCACTTTTATTAGGCATTTGAATATCTAAAAAAACTAATTCTGGATTGTGTCGCTTAATAGCACTTATAGCTTCATCAACATTTTTACAACGATCTAAAACAATAAACTTATTTGGGAAATATCGAATTAAAAGTTTTTCTAAAAACTCTCTTGCATTGATTTCGTCATCTACAATAATTGTCTTAATCATAGTTACAATACTATTTATTTTTGTTGAATATGTACCCAAACAATTAGTAAACGGTATGATTAGAATGGTAAGCGTAATTAAAAGCCTTCGTATATCCCTAATCCAAACAAAGCAAAATCATATTTTACAGGGTCATTAGGGTCAAATTGTTGTAAATTATGAGTAAGCTCTGTAGCTGTTTGCCAATCCACTTGTTTACGTGTAATTAATTTCAATTTGCGAGCTACACGTTCAACATGTAAATCGGTGGGACAAATAAGCTGAGATGGTTTTATGGTCTTCCAGATTCCAAAATCTACTCCTTTTTGATCATCTCGAACCATCCACCTTAAAAACATGTTTAACCGTTTGCAAGTAGATTTCTGAGTCGGTGAGCTTACATGTTTTTTAGTTCTATGAGGGAAATCAGGCAGGGAAAAGAAATATTCTCTGAAATAATTTAAGCAATTTTCGGCAGATTTCCTAGTAAAATCGGATTTTTCGGAGGTACCTCTCCTATTATTAACTGGCATTTCAAAATCGGATCCATCAATCCCCCATTTCAGATTTAGACCAGTAAATGCATTTTCAAGAGAAGAATTATAACGATAATGTTGTTTAAAAAACTCTATAAAATATAAAGTATCCGTATCATTAAAGGTGCGATGCTTGAAATCAAGAAAAACCTTTAGATCAGAGTCCCTATGATTCATGATAAAATCATAGGGTGCACCATCCATCAAACGAATGAGTTCATTACACTTATTAATTATAGTTTTACGCTGCCCCCATGCTAAAATAGAGGCCCAAAAGCCCATAATCTCAATATCCTGCTTCAATTTAAATTGATGAGGAATACAAATAGGATCATTTTCTATAAATCCCGGCTGATTGTAAAGCTCAACCTTAGCATCAAGAAATTCTTTCAGTCCCTGAAACGTATTTAAAGAAAAGGCATATTTAGACATTTGTTAAACGCCTTTAAGCAAGTGCCTGCTTTAAATCCTCAAGTAGATCTTCCACATCCTCAACACCAACACTTAAACGCAATAGGTTATCCGTAACACCAACTTTATCACGTTCAGCCTTAGGAATAGAACCATGCGTCATGGATACTGGGTGATTAATTAATGACTCCACTCCTCCCAATGATTCGGCAAGTGAAAAAACCTTAAATGAGGATGCAATACGGTAAGTCTCTTGAAGATCTGCACCCTTTAAAGTAATAGAAATCATTCCTCCAAAATCACGCATTTGCTTTTTAGCGATGTGATGATTTGGATGATCTGTAAATCCTGGCCAGTAGATTTTGTCCACTTTAGGGTGATTCTTTAAAAATTCAGCAATCTGTCTACCATTTTCACAATGCGCTTTCATACGTAAGTGAAGGGTTTTTAGACCTCTTAGAACTAAGAAACTATCCATCGGACCAGGAGTCGCGCCACAAGCATTATAGATGAACCATAAACGCTTGTATAAATCCTCATCATTAAGCATTAAAGCACCCATAACAACATCCGAATGTCCGCCAAGGTATTTTGTTACCGAATGCATCACTATATCGGCACCTAAATCAATTGGATTTTGTAAATAAGGTGATGCGAAGGTATTATCAACAGCTAGTAAAATATTGTTTTGTTTTGCGATACGCGAAACAGCCTCAATATCAATAATTTGCATTGTAGGATTTGTAGGTGTTTCTATCCAAATTAACTTGGTCTGATCATTTACATAATTTTTAACATTCTCGGGATCAGACATATCTATGAAATGGAATTTTATCCCATAGTTTGCAAAAATTTTGGTGAAAATTCGGTATGAACCTCCATAAAGGTCATTACCAGTAATTACTTCATCACCGGGAGCTAATAACTTCATTACAGCGTCGGTTGCCCCCATACCACTCGAAAAAGCGAGTCCGTACTGTGCATTTTCCAAAGCTGCAAGACAATCTTCTAAGGCTTTACGTGTCGGATTTGTACCTCTAGAATACTCAAAACCTTTATTATCGCCAGGAGATTTCTGCCAATAAGTTGAGGTTTGAAATATGGGAGTCATAATTGCTCCAGTACTTGGATCAGGCTCTTGTCCCGCATGAATAGCTTTTGTTCCGAATTTCATGATGAATATTATAATTGGTGAATTTTATTTAAGAATTTAGGTTCAGTTAATTTTATTTTCAAGCTCCGCCTTAAATTTATAACCTAATTGCTTGCTTGTAGGGTATCCTGATGTGGATCCCATGTATTGTTTTTCTTCGAGACTAATTAAACGTACATTTTCAAAAGGAGGAGTTAAAAGATCAAATTCCATGCAATAGATTATTGCTAACTCCAAAATTTTACGAATTTGCTCTTTATGTAGCTTTCCTTTATGGAAAGAATTGAAGAGGAATCCCAATTGACTTTGGCCATCTACAAAAAAATGCTCCTCTTTATTAATAAAAATGCGTCCGATTAAATTACCCACATCCGAGCCTCTATTATATTTTAATGAATCGGCCAAGAAATTATGAATGTGAATGATACCACAATATTGTCTATATGGATCTTCTTGAACATATTTTAGCTTATTTACCTCATGTTCGGGAGGAAAACTAAACACATTACTATGCATAGATAAAATGAGAACATCACCCGAAAACTTAAGTTGTACCTCAAAATCACCACGATCAGAATAGCTAATTTCAACTAACTGACTTTTTTCAGCAAAATCAGCTTGCATATCTAAACAAATTTCATTCAAAACCTGTTTAAATTGGTTAAAAACAGCCGAAGTTGTTTTGAAAATCTGCTGTTTTACACTGGCTTTATTTTCAAGTAGAGTTAAAATATGTTTGTATGATTCAACTTCTTCCATATTGAAAAAATTTCTTTCTAATTAATACGCCCTAGCAAATAAAACACGCTGAGTGGAAGGTTTACCAGTAAGCATGCAAACACCATTTTCAAGCTTATTATTTAAAGGAATGCATCTAATGGTTGCTTTAGTTTCATCTTTAATTCTTTTCTCAGTTTCAGGGGTTCCATCCCAATGGGCAGAAATAAATCCTGCCTTTTTATCTAGAAGCTCCTTAAACTCTTCATAAGAATTTGCTTCGCGAGTATTTTCCTCTCTAAATTTTAAGGCTTTTTGATAGATACTATTTTGAATATCAACCAATAAATCTTCAATATGCTGAACTAATCCATCTCTAGAAATAGTTTCTTTCTCTTTCGTATCACGACGTGCAATTTCAATTGTTCCGTTTTCAAGATCGCGCCCTCCTATTGCTAGTCTCACAGGAACACCTTTCATTTCATATTCAGCAAACTTAAAACCGGGACGTAAAGTATCGCGATCATCGTATTTAACAGAAATATTTTTGTTTTTTAGCTCTTTAGATAATTCTTTCGCCAATGTAGAAATCTGCTCTAACTCTTCATCAGAACGATAAATTGGTACTATAACAACTTGAATTGGAGCTAGTTTAGGAGGAAGAACCAATCCTGAATCATCAGAATGAGCCATAATTAAAGCCCCTATTAAACGAGTTGAAACTCCCCAAGAAGTAGCCCAAACATAATCAAGCTTTCCTTCTTTACTGGTAAATTTAACGTCAAAAGCTTTTGCAAAGTTCTGACCCAGAAAGTGGGAAGTACCGGCCTGTAGAGCTTTTCCGTCTTGCATTAAAGCTTCGATACAATAAGTATCTAAAGCACCTGCAAAACGTTCATTTGCGGTTTTTTTACCTCGAACCACAGGGACAGCCATCCAGTTTTCGGCAAAATCGGCATATACTTCAAGCATACGTTCCGTTTCTTCAATCGCCTCTTGAGCAGTTGCATGAGCTGTATGTCCTTCTTGCCATAAAAATTCAGCAGTTCTAAGGAATAAACGTGTTCTCATTTCCCAACGGACTACATTGGCCCATTGATTTACTAAAATAGGAAGATCACGGTAAGACTGAATCCATCCTTTATATGTATTCCAAATAATTGTTTCAGAAGTAGGACGTACAATTAACTCTTCCTCAAGCTTGGCATCTTCATCTACAATTATATTTCCATTGCCATCATTTTTTAAGCGATAATGAGTTACAACGGCACATTCAGTTGCAAAACCTTCTACGTGTGAAGCTTCTTTTGAAAAAAATGACTTGGGAATGAATAATGGGAAATAGGCATTGCTGTGCCCCGTATCTTTAAACATTTTGTCTAAAGCTGCTTGCATATTTTCCCAAATCGCATAGCCATAGGGTTTTATAACCATACAACCCCTAACTGCAGAATGTTCGGCCATGTCGGCTTTAGCTACAAGTTCATTATACCATTGCGAATAATCGTCTGCTCTACTTGTTAAACCCTTACTCATCTTATTAAAATCGAAAAATTACGTATATTTACTTAAAATTATATTTTTAACAAAGTTATAAAACTAGACGATGTATTCTAATATTTTACGATGCAACCATTGCATTAATAATATCGTCTATAGTTTATACGTTCATTCTTATCTTATAATTACGATTATGAAAAAGAAAATTCTTCCATTGTTAGCTATTCCATTTATTATATTCATGGGATCTTGTGCCACTACTAAAACTGCACAAATAATTGATCAAGATGACGATGTTTATTATTCCGTTGCAAAAGCTAAGGAATATGTCCCGCAAACAATTGTTCAAAATGAAGAAAAGAGAACAAAAGAGTACGTAACAGAAGAAAATCTTTATGGGGATGCAATAGATAATTACGGTTATTATAATGATTATGCTTCTCGATTTAATCGATTTGGCACTTACGCACCATCATTAGGATATTACAATAGTTTATATGGATATAATTATGATCCATTTTTCAATAATTTATATTTTCCTAACAGCTACCTCGGAATGGGGTCATATAATTTAGGTTTTGGAATGGGTTTGGGAATGGGTTTTGGAGGATTTAATTACAATCCATGGAGACCATTTGGATTTAATTATGGATTTGGATCAAATTTCTGGGGACCATACTCTTTCTATAATCCATTTAATTCTTATGCATTTGGATATGGAAATGGCTACTATGGTGGCGCCTATGCAGGTCTTTATAGCAGTCCTGCTTTCAATACTCCTAATTACCGTTCAAGACCTGGAAGAGGTTCAGATAATTTAACAATTGATAGAGGTTCAGTTATTGGTCGCCCTAACACTGTTGGCACAAGAGATGCAAACGGAAATGTGGTACCTAGAAGTAGGACTGAACGTTATGGTGTTCAAACACAGCCAAATGCTGGTGCTACGCAAAACTCTGGGACTAGAACTCAGCAGGTAAATCGCCCAGAGCGAGTAAACCAAAATCCTCCACAAAGGGTGGCTCAACCGGAGCGTATATATACAGCTCCACCTAGACAAGACTCTGGTTCAGGATCACGTTCAACCCCTGCCCCATCAAACAATAATGGTGGTGGTAGTTCATCTGCACGACCATCAAGAGGAAATTAAGATTTAGAAAAAGCTTTTATGAGATTTAGACTTTTATTATCAATGGCAGTCATAGTGGCTGCTACGGGACAATTACATGCACAGTATTCAGCCGATGCTTTACGTTTTTCACAGGGTCAATCGGGTAGTACTGCAAGATTTAAGGCAATTGGTGCACAGATTGGCGTTGGAGGCGATTTAAGTTCAATAGGTAGTAATCCTGCCGGTATTGGTTTATTTACAAGATCTGATTTTAGTTTCACTCCCGAATTCAACAGCTACAATGCTGATGCTCAATACCTTAATAGTCGGACTATGGGTAAAAAAGATCAATTAGGTCTGGCTCATGCTGCAGTAGTTTGGAATTCAAAAGTTTATAAACCCAAGGGATCAAAATTAGATGAGGGATGGGTTAGCTTCAACTACGGTATTGGATACAATAAAACGAAATCTTTTGGAGATAACATTTTATTTACTGGAACAAATGCAACTAATTCAATAGCAGATTATTATGCTCAATTAGCTACGTCAAACTATGGTGCTCCAAATACACTCTCAAGAGGAAGTCTTGAAAGAATGGCTTATGACAATTATTTAATTGGCTACGATAATACCGATGGTACCTATTTCCCTGAGACAGATGTAAATAATGTCCAAACAAAAAATGACATTAGAACAGGTTCACAAAGTGAAATTAACTTCGCATTTGGAGCAAACTATAGTAATCAATTTTATATTGGAGCAAGCATAGGGATTACAAGTTTGAGATACAATTCGGATGCTGTTTATAAAGAAAAGGGCTATAATGTAACTGAAGCTAACGATTATGACTTATCCTTTAGGCAATCACAAATTACTAGAGGTTCGGGATTGAACGCCAAATTGGGTGCTATTTACAGACCGGTGCCTGCTGTTCGCTTGGGAGCAACCATTGAAACTCCAACATGGTACACCATTGATGATAGTTATACCGAAGTTCTTGATACTAAATATGGTAAAAACAGAGTCGATTCTCAATTTGTAAATAATGATGAGACCTATGATTTCTCTTATAAATTACGTACTCCATTAAAAGTAAGTGGTGGAATTGGAGTTTTTATTAGTAAATATGGATTTATTTCAGCAGATATTGATTATTTGGACTACTCGAGTATTAATTTTTCTTCGGCAAATATTAATTCATCAGACTCAGATGTAATTCTGGATAATAACAAAGAGATTTTAAATAACTACAAAAGTGCTGTAAACTATCGTATTGGAACTGAGTTAAAATTCGATAAACTTATGGTTCGTGGCGGTTATGGTGTACAAGGAAATCCTTATAAAGAATTAGATAACAATAAATTTAAAATTAGTACTTATAGCGCTGGTTTAGGTTATCGTTTCAACGATGTTTATGTTGATATGACCTATCAACAAATTGCTTATAATACTGATATTAAACCATATAACTTAAATCCTGGTGTTAGCCCAGTAGCATTAATCGAAAACACTAGAACTAATATCTTTCTAACCATAGGGAAAAGATTTTAATATTTTATTAAATTAATAATTCTAAAAGATATTTTCTTCTTGATTGTATTGAAAGATGAGCATAAATGAGTCCATTAAGTTAAAGCAAGCTTTTGCCGAAAAATTCAGTGGATTAATTTGGCAAATGCAAATTCAAGAAGAAACTGGTTCTTTAGCTATTGAAAGTCGAAATATTGACACTAAAAAGGTATTATTTAGTGTTTTAAATTACGAAACTGGTAAAATCTTCTTTAAAGAGAAGGCTTTTGCTGAACCAATGAATGCTAATTTGGCTTATTTGTCAGAGGGTACTCTCCTATTAAAGTTAAATGAGCATGTTGAGAGCCCCGAAAGTTCGGGATTAATTTCTATTGAACTTAAGAGCGCTAAAATATTATGGGAAAAGTATAATGTATCTATTCAACAAGTTACAAATTATGGAATACAAATATTTGACACAAAAATTTCTCCTCGACGTTTTAGTTGGATAAATCATTTAAATACATCAACTCTTTCTGAACCATCTCAAATTAGTCTCAATTCCAACTCTATCATATTTCCTGAAATAAATAATGAATATTCATTTCCTAATTTTATTGAGCATGGTTCAATTGAAGGAGGTGTTGCTGATTTAAATATAGATGGTTTAAGGATAATTTGCTTTCATGAAAAAATCGAAAGTAAATTACAACAGAAATTACTTATATATCAGAATAACAAGATATTACATGAAGATATTTTAATAAGTAATATACAAAAACTACAACCTGAGTCGTTCTTTATATTAAAGAAACAACTGTTCTACATCCGAAATAAGGATGAAATCGTTTCATATTTCGTATAATTGCACAAATTTTATATTCTTTTGATGTTAAGACACTTAGTTTTATTCATATTCTTTGGCCTTACCTCGCTCACAGCCAGTGCAGCGATTGATTCTATAGGTGTTGAAAATCTAAACGGTAAAAAAACCATAGTCCATAAATTAGAGCCTAAAGAAACCTATTTCTCATTAAGTAGAAAGTATAATGTAAGTCCCCAATCAATTATTCAATTTAATAGTAATAAGTCTTTACAGATTGGTGCAATTGTTAAAATTCCTACTGATCGTTCATTCACTGATTTAAATGCTTCAAACACAAATAGTTTACAGCAAACAATCCAATCTTCATCTGAAAATAGCATCGACTATAAAGTTGGTCCGCGTGAATACCTCTACTCTATTGCTAGAAAATTCAACACAACAGTTGAGAAATTAAAAGCGTTAAACAATTTTAGTAGTAATAATCTTTCAATAGGTCAAATTATTAAGGTTCCTTCAGTCAATTCAAATCCAGAACAAACTATTGTAGAAATCCCTAGAACTCCAGTAGCTAATCAAGAACCAGTTACAAATACACCTGCTATTTTAACAGATAGTATCCAAAATGCAAGTGAGCGACTTAAATTACCAGTCGCGAGATACGGTTTAAGAGAAGTAAATGAAAGAGGAATTGCCATTACATTGGATGATGAAAATTTGAATGAAACAAAGATGTTGGCCCTTCATCAAACAGCACCAATTGGTACGGTTATTAAAATAACCAATCCTATGACTGGTAAAAGCACTTTTGCAAAAGTTGTGGGAAAATTTACTCAAAATGAATTATCAAAAGATGCTATTATTGTAGTGAATAAGGCTACAGCAAATTTAATTGGTGCCTTAGATAAAAGATTTCAAGTAACCTTAATATACGGTGTTCCTAATGAGTAAGAAACCATTTGTAATTGGTGTTGCCGGTGGAAGTGGTTCCGGAAAAACCTTCTTTTTAAAGTGCTTTTTAAACCATTTTAAAAAAGAGGAAATCTGTTTATTATCTCAAGACGACTATTATTATAGAGTGGGTCATACAATGACTGCTGAAGAAAATAAACTTTATAATTTTGATCTGCCATCAACAATTGATAATGGTCAATTTGTAAACGATATTAAAAATTTGATAAATGGAGAAACTGTTTATCAAAAAGAATATACTTTCAATAATCCCAATTCTGAACCTAAACTATTAGAAATTCAACCGGCTCCAATTGTTATGGTTGAGGGTTTATTTATCCTTCATTTTGAGGAAATTGCCGAGATATTGGATATGAAAATATTTATTGATACAGATGAAGATATCGCCTTACAGAGACGTCTAAAAAGAGATCTTATCGAAAGAGGTTATCCGGAAGGAGATGTTATTTACAAATGGAATAATCATGTGATGCCGGCCTTTAATGATTACTTATTGCCTTACAAAGATCAATGCGATAAAATAATCACAAATAATACACATGTTGCTGAAGACATCATCGAAATAACAAGTGAAATTTCTAATCACCTTAGGGAAAACATATTGGTATTATAATTAAATTTTCATTTCAGGAATTTCGCCTTCGATTATTAATTTCCCGGCAGTTGCTTTTTTGATTTCATCAATAGTTACACCTGGAGCACGTTCTAATAATCTAAAACCACCTTCACTAGCAATTTCTAAAACGGCAAGTTCAGTAACGATTTTTTTAACACATTTTACGCCAGTTAAGGGTAAAGAACATTCTGGCAAAAGTTTGCTCTCTCCTGCCTTATTTACATGCTGCATGGCAACAATAATGTTTTTTGCAGAAGCAACCAAATCCATTGCTCCTCCCATTCCTTTAACCATTTTCCCTGGAATTTTCCAATTCGCGATATCCCCATTTTCTGATACCTCCATGGCCCCAAGTATAGTTAAATCAACTTTCTGAGAACGAATCATACCAAAACTCATCGCAGAATCGAAAATAGATGATCCAGGCAAGGTGGTTATAGTTTGCTTTCCTGCATTAATTAAATCAGGATCTTCCTCACCATCAATTGGAAATGGTCCCATCCCCAATAAACCATTTTCAGACTGAAGAACCACATTAATTCCCTCTGGTATATAATTAGCCACTAGGGTCGGAATGCCTATACCCAAATTAACATAATAATTATTCTTAATTTCTTGTGCTATACGCTTTGCAATACCGATTTTATCTAACATGAATATCGTTTTATAATTTTCTTTGAGATATAATTATTGAAAATAAAATTTTGACTATCAGATATTTATATTGAACGAACAGTTCTTTGTTCTATTCTTTTTTGATAATCCTGGCCTTGAAAAATACGATGAACGTAAATTCCTGGAGTGTGAATTTGATCTGGGTCTAATTCTCCTACTTCAACCAAATGCTCAACCTCTGCAATAGTTATTTTACCGGCCATTGCCATTACAGGATTGAAGTTCCGAGCGGTAGAACGATAAATAAGATTACCAGCACTATCTCCTTTCCAAGCCTTAACTATGGCAAAGTCAGCATCAAAAGCCTTTTCCATTAAATAATCTTTCCCATTAAAATTCCTGATTTCTTTACCTATGGCTACTTCTGTCCCAACTCCAGCAGGCGTAAATATCGCAGGCATACCATAACCTGCAGCCATACAACGAGTTGCTAAAGTACCTTGTGGGACTAATTCGACTTCTAGTTCACCACTAAGCAATTGGCGCTCAAACTCTGCATTCTCACCAACATAGGAAGAAATCATCTTTTTAACTTGTCTGTTTTGAAGCATCAATCCAATACCGAAATCGTCAACACCGGCATTATTAGAAATACATGTTAGCTGATTTACACCTTTCTTAACAAGTGCATTAATGCAATTTTCGGGAATACCACATAGACCAAAACCGCCTAACATGAGTGTCATCCCATTAGAAATATCTCGAATGGCCTCATCGGCATTCGCAACAACTTTATGAATCATAAATAATTGGTTAGTGCACTAAATTACCAAAAGCATTAGAAAGTGTTATATTATTTTGCTTTTATGACCAAAATCTTATCATTTGATCCATTACTTGTCAAGACATAAATTCTCCCATCTGCTCCAACACAAACATCTCTAAGTCGCCCATAAGTAGACCTAAACAATTCTTTAGTCTCTTCAATTTTATCTCCAGCAGTATTTAGCCTTAATTGATATAAAGTTTGATCTTTCAAAGTGGCTAAAATCAATGAATTTTTAAACTGAGCAAGCGGACCATTTTCATAATAATCCATTCCTGATACTGCAATTGTAGGAGTCCAATTTTTCAGTGGCTCCACCACATTGTTTGAATTACAAAAAGCCTGCTCAGCACTTTCGTTACAAAAACCATTTACGTTAGGCCAGCCATAATTTCTGTTTTTCATAATGATGTTAATCTCATCATCCTTTTCAGGTCCATGTTCTGAACTATAGAGTATCCCATTTGCAAATACTAAGCCTTGAGCATTTCGATGCCCCAAAGACCACAAAGCGTTTCCAGCAATAGGATTATCTGCAGGGATGGTTCCATCAAGGTTCACACGCAAAACTTTTCCACTCAAAGAGTTTATAGATTGAGCTGAATTTGCATTTACAGCGTCGCCAGTAGTTATAAATAATTTGAAATCGGGACTTATCAATAATCGTGAGCCATTGTGATAATTTGCTGCCGGAATATTATCCAAGATAATAATTGGGTTAATTAAGCTTGAACCATTATACGTGTACCTAACTATTTTTTCGATATAAACACCTGATTTATCATAATTATAAACAACAAAAACATGCGGGTTTACAGAGAAATTTGGATGGAGAACCATTCCCAATAAACCACCCTCGCCTTGAGACTTTACTTCAGAAATGGTTAACAAGGGACTAATTACACCATTTGAAGGATTAATACGACTTATTCTACCCCCTCTTTCGGTCATCCAAAGAAAATTATCTGGACCCCAAAGAAGCTCCCAAGGAAAGGATAAATTTTGACTTAATACCTGGATCTCAATTTCAGGATTCTGAATTGCAATTTCAGGCGATTTAGATGATTTCTTACATGAAGCGAAAATTAATAGAATAAGAATACCTAATAGTTTAATCTTCTTTTCCATGACTTATACATTTGATTAATATAAAAAACAGACAATCTATTTTAGATATACAAAAGTAATGCCATCTCCACCTCTATCTGGGTGCTCATCTTCAATACGACTTACTGAAGAATATTTTTTTAAATATTCACGAATAAGTTTACGTAAAATACCATCTCCTTTACCGTGAATGATCTTCAAAGTAGATAAACCAAGCATAACTGCCCTGTCAAGATATTTTTCAATCTCATAAATTGCCTCATCCCCTCTCTTTCCACGAAGGTCAATTTCTGTTTTAAATGTTGAGAAACTCTCAGTCAAATCGGTCCCATGCGATTTCCTAATCTCCTTTGGAACAGATCTATTTGATACTTTTTCGACCCTATTTAGTTTAACAACTGAGCGCAGATCGCCCATTGCAAGAATGACATTATCTCTGGCAATTTCCAATACTTGGCCAATATTTTCAGAATCCAAAAACTTAACCCAATCGCCTTGCTTTAATTCTTCTTTCTCTGGTATTTTTTGAACCTTTTTTTCTTGTATTTCATGTTTTTTAAGCTCCAAATCAAGATTTTGTCTTAATTGTTGAGTCTTAATTTTATCAGCTTTACTCTCCTTAATTTCTGAAATAGTATTTTCAATTAGCTTATTGGCATTTTTAATAATGCTTTGAGCTTCAATCTTAGCATTTTTAATGATATGCTTTTTGTTTTCCTCTAAATAAGCCTTTAATTGTTCATTTTCAGCAAGTAAAGCTTTTACTTTCAGTTCCTTCTTTTCTACCGAATTTCTAGTATCGATAAGTTCCTTTTTATCTCTTTCTAAATCAACTAATAAGGTATCAACCTTTTTTTGATAATTACCGATTTTCCGTCTTGCCGACTCTAAAACACTAGCATTTAGGCCGATTTTCTGAGCAATTTCAAAAGCGTAAGAACTTCCTGGTTTTCCTAAAGAAAGAATATAAAGTGGCAGCATTTTCTCATTATCGAATAGCATAGATGCATTCTCCAAACCCGGGGTAGAATTAGCAAAAGTCTTTAAATTAGAATAATGTGTGGTTACCACTCCCCTAACATTTTTCTTATTTAAATTCTCTAAAACTGCTTCAGCAATTGGTCCGCCAAATTGCGGATCAGTCCCAGTCCCAAACTCATCAATCAAAACAAGAGTTTTAGCATTAGCAAACTCTATAAAATATTTCATTTTTGATAAATGAGCACTATAGGTACTTAGGTCGCTTTCAATGGATTGATCATCACCGATATCCGCAAAAATCTGCTTGAAAACACCCACTTTTGAATGCTCATCTACTGGAATTAATAAACCAGATTGAAGCATAATCTGAAGTAAACCTACAGATTTCATACAAACCGATTTACCACCAGCATTGGGACCAGAAACAACAATTACACGTGCCTCATCTTCAATTTTTATATTTAAAGGAACAACAATTTGCTTTTCTTTTTTGAGGTTTAAATATAATAATGGATGTCGGGCATTAATTAAATCAATTTCAGCTTCCTTAATCAAGACAGGCATTTCGGCTTCAATACTTAATGCAAAAAGAGCCTTTGCTCTAACAAAATCAAGCTTAGTAAGTAAACCATGATAAGACAACAAAAGTGGCACATAGGGCCTTAATTCATTAGTTAGTGCAACAAGTAATTTGATAATCTCCCTTCTTTTTTCAAATTCTAAATCACGAATAATATTATTGAGATGAAAGACCTCTTCAGGTTCGAGGAAAACTGTTTGCCCTGATGCAGATTCATCATGAATAAAACCCTTTAATTTTCTTTTATTCTCAGAAAGAACTGGAATACATAATCTTCCATCTCTTACGGTAAGGTTACCATCAGCCGTCCAACCGTTATTTTGTGCATTTTTGAAAATTTGATCTATTTTTTTTCGAGCTTCTTGCTCAGCTTTCGCTATTCCAGAAGTAATGTTCATTAATTCTGGAGAGGCATTATTCTTAATTTTCCCTTTAGGATCAATAATTTGTTCAATCTTATGAATTATTGATTTCTCAATAGGAAGATGTTCAAATAAAGCTTCTAGTGTTGGGTATTGTCCTGCTCTATCCGAAAAATACTGTAGAACAGAAAACACCGTTGCTAAAGAAGCAGAAACCTTAAAAAACTCTTCTTCAGTCAGGTAAGTCCCTTCAATCCTAACCTTCTCGACCATAGTTTTAATATCGAAAAAGTTCTGAATGGGTAAAGGGGAATCATTTTGTAAGATATTTTTAAATTCATGAGTCTGACGCAAAAACTTATTGATATTATCAAAATTGGTCATTACCTGAATTTTATCAACCATTTGCTGCCCCATAGTGCTAAGGCAGTAAGATTTGATTAATTCTTTAATATCTAGAAAGCCTAACTTTTCAGCGGCATTATTGGGATATATCATTCTTCTAATTCAATATTTTTCGATGGCTTTTTATTAAACATCTCTTCTTTGGAGGAAATAAGTTTTATTACATCACTATACATACTATCCAATTTCACTGGATCCATACTATAGTGCTTCAGACTATTCTCATATTGAGCTTTAGTAATTCCATTGTTTTTATAAACTGTATTATAAAAATTCTTCCCATTGATACGGATTGAATCTGTATAGCTTAAACTAGACATATATCCATCAATAATATGCAATTCTGACATAATTTGGATCATTTTTTGCTCCTCAATCAAGTCCTTTGGTAAATTATCATCCTTACAAGAAGCCAAAAATAATAGACACAGAATAAGTAAATAAAATCCTTTCATTTTAAATTTTAATTAGAAATATAATGATGAGAATAAATTGCATATTAAAGTAGTATCCCGTAGGTTTAACTTTTTAAAATTTTAATCAAAAATACAGATAAATGAGCATTACAGCTAATATATCAGCCATAAAGAAAGAGATAGGAAATAGTAGTGTAAAGCTAATTGCCGTTTCTAAAACAAAACCCATAGAAAGTATCACTGAAGCCTATGAAGCTGGACAGCGTTTATTCGGCGAAAACATGGTTCAAGAGTTGGTGGATAAATATGAAAAACTCCCCAAAGATATCGAATGGCACCTAATTGGACACTTGCAGACTAATAAAGTAAAATACATCGCTCCTTTTATAGGATTAATTCATTCTGTTGATAGCTTAAAATTATTACAAGAAATAAATAAGCAAGCCTTAAAAAATAACCGGGTTATTGATTGTTTGCTTCAATTGGAAATTGCAGACGAAGAAACTAAGTTTGGATTAGATTTAGCCGAAGCCATAGAATTATTGCGATCTGATGAGTTTAAAGAAATGAAAAACATTCGAATTTGTGGGGTAATGGGTATTGCAACATTAACAGATAATCCTAAAATAACTGCTGAAGAATTTTATGAACTTGGTATATTTTTCCAGGGATTGAAAGATACCTTTTTCAGAAAAGATGATGCCTTTAAAGAAATATCGATGGGCATGTCTGGAGATTATAAATTGGCAATTGAGAAAGGGAGCACAATGATTAGGCTTGGAAGCACTATTTTTGGTACTCGTCAAGCGAAGTCAAAATAATTATTAATGGAAATGAAGATTAGAGTAGCAGTAAAGGAAGACTGCCATAGGTTATTAGAATTAATTCATGAACTCGCAGTTTATGAGAAAGCACCCGACGAAGTAACAGTTAGCATTGAAGAGTTTCAAGAAGCAGGCTTTGGCAAAAACCCAGTTTGGAAAGCATTTGTAGCCGAAGAAAACGGGATTATACAAGGTTTCGGACTATATTATATTCGTTATTCCACTTGGAAAGGTTGCAGAATGTATCTAGAAGATTTGCTTGTAACAGAAAAAATGCGTGGAAAAGGAATAGGAAAATTGATATTCAACAGACTTATTGAAGAAGCTATTGAAATGAAATTTAAAGGGATGACATGGCAAGTACTAGACTGGAATGAACCGGCAATTAATTTTTACAAAAAATACAATTCCGATTTTGATGGTGGATGGCTAAATGTAGCACTTTCAGAAGATCAGCTTAAAAAACTGTCGTAGATTTAACATTGAAATAATATTTATAAATAAAATTAAGGTCTTGATTAAAGTATTTAAATTTGGAGGATTTGCAGTTTCTGATGCCAAATCCGTTAAAAATCTAGCAAACATTATTGCATCACATGCTAATGATCAGATACTAATTATTGTTTCTGCCATGGGTAAAACTACGGATGCCCTAGAAAACCTTTGTAAAGCATTTGTAGAAGGTGAAGACGATGCGCATGAAATTCTTAATAATATTAAGCAATTCCATGAAAACATCATGCTTGATCTATTTGAAAATAAAAATAACCCAGTTTTTTATGAAATAGCCAATACTTTTGTAGAAATTGAATGGATGTTGGAGGATGAACCTCATCCGGACTATGATTTCAATTATGATCAAATAGTATCTATTGGCGAATTTCTTTCAAGTAGAATAGTAGCGGCTTATTTAAACCAAAATAAGATAGACACTAATTGGTTAGATGCAAGAGATTTTATTCATACTGACAATTCGTATCGTGAAGGTATAATTGATATGGATAAAACTAGATCAAGCATGCCCAAATTACTAAATCTATTAAAAAAACAAGTACTTGTTACACAGGGTTTTATTGGCGGGACTTCAGAAAATTTCACTACAACATTAGGCCGTGAAGGCTCTGATTATTCGGCTGCAATTTTTGCTTCCTGCTTACAAGCCGAATCACTAACTGTTTGGAAAGATGTTTCTGGAATTATGAATGCTGATCCAAGATTATTTCCAGATGCACAAAAATATGATGAACTACCCTATTCTGAAGCATTAGAAATGGCTTATTATGGGGCAACAATCATACATCCAAAAACAATTAAGCCACTACAAAATGCCAATGTGCCATTATATGTAAAACCTTTTCTGGAACCGAATGAAAAAGGTACAATCATTCATTCAATGGCAATATTAAATACGGATATAGCTGCAAAAATTGTTAAGAATAATCAAATCCTTTTATCCATGTCAACCAAAGATTTTTCATTCATCGATGAACAAATTCTTATTTACCTTTTGCAATGTGTTTCACAGTCGAACATCAAAATAAATATGATGCAACGTTCTGCAATGAGTTTATCAGTCTGCTTTAATCAAGATGATGTGAAGTTCAATAAACTTTTAAATACTTTGAAAGATAAATTCAATTGTAAATACAATCAAGAATTAAGTTTATTGACGGTAAGACATTTCAAAAAAGAGAATTTAAATGCTATTTGCTCAGGAAAAACAATTATTATGGAACAATTCAGTCGCAATATTGCACAAATAATTTTAAAGTAAAGCTTTGAATAAAAGGATATTACATAACGAAGTTCAGAAGTTCATTAAAGAACATTTAGAAGATGATATCCCCGGAATAATTCTTAAAAAAAGTCCTTTTGAAGAAATAAGCTCAAAAGAATTAGCCGAACAAATAGATAGTAAAAAACGCTGTGAATCTAAACTTCCACTTTGGTTTAATACAGAAGGTCTTTACTATCCAGCAAAATTATCCATCGAGCAAGCATCTTCAGAGATAGCTGCAAAATATAAAGCTAGTCTAATTCAAGGGAATAGCATCATTGATTTAACTGGCGGATTTGGTGTTGATAGTCATTTTTTTGCGCTAAAAGCAGACTTTGTAACACATTGTGAATTAAATCAAGAACTATCTGAAATATCAAAGCATAACTCAGAAGTCCTAGGTGTTAAAATAAACTATGTTAACGCGAATGGGATTGATTATTTAAGAGATTCAAACGAAACCTTTAGCACAATTTACATTGACCCTTCGCGCAGGGTTGAATCAAAAAAAGTATTTCTTTTAAAAGATTGCGAGCCAGACGTAATTAGCAATTTAAAGCTATTAATTGAGCATTCTGATCGTATTATTATTAAAACAGCACCGCTACTAGATATCCAATCCGCTATTCGCGAATTAATTAAAATTAGTGAAATTCATGTAATTAGCATTAAAAATGAGTGCAAAGAATTATTGATAGTAATCGATAAAAATAATGCAAATGAAGATCCTTTAATCACCTGTGTATTACTTGGTAATCAAGAAAATAAGTATAATTTCAAACTATCAGAGGAAAAGAATTATAATATTTCAAATTATTCTGAACCTCTTGAATATCTTTATGAACCTGACACTGCCCTTTTAAAAGCGGGATGTTTTAAATTGATTTGTCGCGATTTTAAACTAGAAAAGTTACATCAACATACCCATTTATATACATCTAAAGAGTTAATAAATGAGTTCCCAGGTAGAAAATTTAGAATCAAAAAACTCTTGACTTTCGGACAATTTTCAAAAGAGAATGAAATCAAAAAAGCTAATATTATCTGTCGTAATTTTGGTTTAAGTCCGGAGGAACTAAAGAAAAAACTTAAAATCAAAGATGGTGGCGACGAATATCTTTTATTTTGTACTGGAATGAAGGATCAACTCCTAGTAATAAATTGTGAGCGTCTTTAAGAAATAATAGAATTGAAATGGACAAAAAAAATACTCTAGTTAAAAACCAGAGTATTTTTTGAAAGCAATAAACAATTACTGTTTTTTAAACTTCTTTGGCCTATCATCAACCATACCATTGAAATAATTCTTATCTAGTAATGTCTCATTCATTATTTTTTCTTGAGTGACACTCATACCTGAAAGACTACTTAATTTGTTATTATTGGCATTTACAGCAAAAATACCTTTTTCTGAATAAGATAACGCTGCAGCCAAAAGTGCTTCAGAGGAATCTCCAAAATCCTTGGTTAAATCATCCGGAAGATCTTTATCAACTGCAATACCATTATAATATCCACCTACATTTTTCTGATTTTTTGTTTCAAACTGGGGAATGTAAAGATCTAATTTATCAATTTTAATTGCAAAAAAACCGACAGGTTTACCATAAGTTTTACGTCCAATTAGTTTAATATCAGAATTCATAACACCCTGCAAATTATTAATTACCATTTCACTTGCTGAAGCAGTACCACCTAAAACTAAGAAATAAATCTTTTTAAAATTTGCACTACCCTCTTTAGCGAAATTTTCAAAATTTCCCTTTCCATTTGGTTTATAATTTATATCCGCAAAAGTTGCCCATTTGCCATTAACCCCACCAGTAAAGGTTTGAAGTTTTCCATTCTTATCGTACAAAGGTTGATTAGCTAAAATCGAAGCCAATCCATCTTGCATAGTTTTAGTCCAATAAGTGGTGTACATAACTTGTCCGTTAACTGATGCAGGAGCTAATAAATTAGTCAAAACTACAGCTGTGGCTACAGATCCACCACCATTATATCTCAAATCTACTATTAATTCAGTTGCCCCATCAGTATGAAATTTAGCGATTTCAGCTTTAAGTGCATCCCCAGAATTTGTAGTAAAGCTATTGTAAACAATATACCCTACTTTTTTACTTCCAACAGAAAATAATTTTGTTGCAAAAATGGGATTATTAGCATAAGTTGCTCTAGAAATAGTTAAATCCTGAGTACTACCATCTGGCTTTTTTATGGTAAGAGAAACTGAATTTGCGCTTCCAAAAACTGCATTAGATACAAAGGCTCTATTGTCGTAGTTTATACCATCTCCTGAACGCCCATTTAAACTTATTATTTGATATCCCCTTTTCAAATTAGTAGTTGCGGCTGGTGAATTTGGAGAAACAAATTTTATTCTTAAGTCAGTTAATGTTTGATAGGACACAGAAAAACCAAAATCACCACTTACCCCATTTAATGAAGCAGAAAGACCACCATCATCTAAAAACGAATATTTGTCCGTGGGTTTATTAATTCCAGGAAGCTTAATAATTGCATCTAAAACAGCTTGATCATTTGCATAAGACCTAGGTTTAAATACCCCGTAAGTAGGCATACCTTCATTCCAATAATAGGTTTCCTTAGCATACAAATAAATAGAATCCTTGGTTAATTCAGCCCTTGTTGCTGCTACTATTGGAGTAGTAGGTGTTACAGTTGTGCCAGGTTTAGGATCCTTCTTACAAGAAGCTGAAAAAATTAGAACACCAAAAGTTAAAGCTATTAGCTTATTAAATGGTAAAAATCGAAGTTTAGATATCATAATTTAAAATATTAACTATTAAAGGTGCTTGTAAATGATATAATTATCTAAATTATATAAATTCATTGATATTTAGATACTCTATATCAGTGGATTGAGTAAATTCTTTGTCAGATTCTTCACAATTTATAATCGAAACATCGTGATTTTGTAAATCTTCTTTTTCTAAAATATACGTAATTGGATTAGATGCAAGTTTAGGAACAATCTCTTGAACGTAATAAACTTTTAAATATTTTTCAAGCCCATTCCATTCGGTTTGCATAATCTTATTTATTTGGATCTCAGGTATTCCATTTGTTAAGATAATTATTGCTTTTCTATCCACTATAATGTCTTGTAATAGACTTAAAACATTTGGATATAAAATTAATTTCAATGGCAAACGAGCGGTTTTATAAAGTCGGGTAAAATTCTCTCTATATTTCTCTTCTATACCAAAGGCTTGTTTTATTCTGTCAAAAATACCACCATCACCATGATGTAAATAAGATTTTTTGCAAAATTCAGTTAAATCAGATGCTGGAGGAAAACCTTCAGTAAATTCAATAAAATTGGCAAATAAATAATAAACTTGAAGTAGATAATCTTGTTCAGGATATAAAACATTATCTAATCCAAATATAAAAGCCTTTTTACTGGGATCTAAATCTTTATAAGTCAACATATTAAACAGTAAATAAACTAAATATTACTTCATCATCTATAATTTCCCACTTAAAAACTCCATTTACTTCTTGAAATGGTAAGCTATTGTTGGGAGGGCAATCACCTGCCACAACCACACCATTTATCAAAACAATCAAATTAATTAATAATTTAGAGTGATTTAATAATTCTAAGTTAATAAAATTAATAGAAGGGATAATAATTTTTATATTAAATTCTTCAAAAAGAATTCTGGAAGTAGATAATTCAATAATTTCATCCAAAACAAGAGGATAAACTTCATTTATTTCATTATCCAAACATATTTTTAATAATTCGTGGGCAAAACTTGGTGATTTAGCAGATGGAATTTTAATAAATTTTTTATCACCAAAATTAGGTATTTCCTCAATTGAACCGAAGAAAAGAACTTTTTCACTGAATAAACGTGCTAATCGAAATGCAGCAGAATCAGAAGCAGCTGTAATTAATCCAGACATATTAATAGTTAATTATCTGACCATCTTTCATTAATACTTTCCTATCCGCAAGGTTAGCCAAACTTTCATTATGCGTAACTATTACAAATGTTTGGTTTAGGGTATCTCGAAGATGAACAAACAATTGATGTAAATTTTCGGCATTTATGGAATCTAAGTTACCGGAAGGCTCATCAGCAAGTATTAAAGCAGGATCATTAACCATTGCCCTGGCCACGGCCACGCGTTGTTGTTCACCGCCAGATAATTCATTAGGTTTATGATATGCACGATCTGAAATTCCTAGCATCTCCAATAATTCAAATGCCTTATGTTCAGCATCCTTTTTACTTTTTCCTGCGATAAAAGCTGGAATACAAATATTCTCTAAGGCAGTAAACTCTGGTAATAAATGGTGAAATTGAAATATAAATCCTATTTGTTCATTTCTAAAGGCGCTAAGCTTTTTAGGCGATAAAGAATTTACGTTCACATTATTAATTAAAATACTTCCATGATCCGGTCGATCAAGTGTACCTATAATATGCAGCAAAGTACTTTTACCAGCACCAGAAGCACCAACAATGGTAATAATTTCACCTTTTTTCACTTCTAAGTCCACCCCTTTTAGGATGGGCAATGTTCCGTATGACTTTTGAATTCCTTTAGCTTCAAGCATGGATTTAAACATTCTTTTTATACAAAGGTGCAAATTGTTTATTAGAGAATATAATGTAATAAATTAAACATTTTTTTCATTTGTCCTTTTCATGTTTGTAATATAAAACGTAGTTTTACAACAAATAATAAGTAAATGAATATTCACGAATATCAGGGTAAAGAAATATTAAAAAGCTTCGGTGTAAGAGTACAGGAAGGCATTGTAGCCGACACTGCTGAGCAGGCTGTTGACGCAGCTAAGAAGCTAAAAGTAGATTATAATTCGGATTGGGTAGTTGTAAAGGCTCAAATTCATGCTGGCGGTAGAGGAAAAGGTGGTGGAGTGAAGTTGGCTAAGAATCTAGATGAGGTTAAAGAAAAAGCAGGCCAAATTTTAGGAATGCAATTAGTAACTCCTCAGACTGGTCCCGAAGGTAAACTTGTAAGCAAAGTTTTAGTTGCTCAAGATGTTTATTATCCAGGTGAAAGCGAAACCAAAGAGTTTTATGTAAGTGTATTGCTAGATCGTTCAAAGGGTCGTAACATCATCATGTATTCCACCGAAGGAGGAATGGACATTGAAGAGGTTGCTGAGCACACTCCTCATTTAATATTTAAGGAAGAAATTGATCCTAAAGTTGGTTTACAGGGTTTCCAAACTCGTAAAATCGCTTTTAATCTTGGTCTTAGCGGTGATGCATTTAAGGACATGACTAAATTTATAGTTGCCTTATATAAAGCGTACGAAGCTACTGATTCTTCGATGTTCGAAATCAACCCAGTTTTAAAAACTTCTGACAATAAAATACTTGCAGTAGATGCTAAGGTTAATTTAGATGATAACGGACTTTTCCGTCATCCTGCTTATGCTGCGATGCGTGATACTTCAGAAGAAGATCCTACAGAAGTTGAAGCAAGTAAATCAAACTTGAACTATGTTAAACTTGATGGAAACGTAGGATGTATGGTAAATGGTGCAGGTTTAGCAATGGCTACCATGGATATTATCAAGCTTGCGGGTGGTGAGCCAGCAAACTTCTTAGACGTAGGTGGAACTGCAAATGCACAAACTGTAAAAGCTGGATTTAATATTATTTTATCAGATCCAAATGTTAAAGCTATCCTAATTAATATTTTTGGTGGTATTGTTCGTTGCGACCGTGTAGCTCAAGGTGTTATTGATGCCTACAATGAAATAGGTAATATTCCTGTGCCAATCATTGTTCGTTTACAAGGAACAAATGCTGTTGAAGCTAAAAAATTGATTGATGAATCGGGACTTCAAGTGTACTCAGCAATTCTTCTTAAAGAAGCAGCTGCTTTAGTGACTAAGGTTCTCGAAAAATAAGAATTCCTTAAATCCGTCATTCTTTTAATCAAAAGAATGACGGATTTTTTATTATTGCTTTAAAGCAATCCCCCTCGCCTCTTTAATATTTCAAATAATATTTTCTTTATCTTTTCTATTTAATATTGAAGATTTATATAATTCACTTTTAAACCGTTTTTTTAAAATTCCTCTCGCAGAGACGCAAAAATCTTGGCGAAATAGTTTTTTTGTTTTGAAAAAGGACAGGTTGTGACAAAAGCGTCCACAGGGAATTTTGCTCACCATGTCATTGCGAGGAGGCACGACGAAGCAAACTCTTGTTATTAGAAAAGGGATTGCTTCGCTACCCTTGCAATAACAGGTTGCACTAAAGACATGAGTATAGCCGGTCCTCTGGTCGGTGTTGTCCCCGTACCAGATAAATCTCCCGCAGATGTCGCAGAATTCCGCAGATTTTTTCTGCGCTGATCCGCGTTAATATGCGGGAGCATTTTTTTGTTCGCGTCGGTCCTCTGGTCGGTGTTGTCACCGTACAAGTCGTTAATGTTATCGTTTCTCTGCGTCTTTGTGTCTCTGCGAGACACAAAATTAAACTCTCGCAAAGGCGCAGAGACGCAAAAAAAAAACAGGTCTATTCATTCTTGTTAATTAACCCTTCTATGTGTCTTAGCCTTACTGCGAGATATTTTTTAAATTCTCTGCTATAATCAGTGACATTTGTCGGAAATGATTTTTTCACACACGAATCCCTGAGAGGAAGTATGTGATTATAAAAAATTTAAGCATAAAAAAAGGGAGCTAAAAGCTCCCTTTCCAAATAATATATTTAAGATTATTTTACTGAATCAATAACAGCCTTAAATGCATCTGGGTGATTCATTGCTAAATCAGCTAAAACCTTACGGTTTAATTGATTCCCCTTTGCAGTTAATTTACCCATTAAAGCAGAGTAAGATAATCCATGTTGACGTGCACCAGCATTAATACGCTGAATCCACAAAGCTCTAAATTCTCTTTTCTTGTTTTTACGGTCACGGTAAGCATATTGCAAACCTTTTTCGACTGTGTTTTTAGCAACGGTAAAAACCTTGCTTCTTGATCCCCAATAGCCTTTGGCTAAATTTAAGACCTTTTTTCTTCTTCTTCTTGACGCTACTGCGTTAACCGAACGTGGCATGTTGTTTTGTTTTTTGGTAAGCGGTGTTTCTTTTTAGAAACTTAATACCTGATACCTGGTTAAATTAATTGGTTGATTACTTGCCTATACAAAGCATACGCTTAACGTTGCCTGAATCTGCATCAGAAACTAAACTTGTCTGACCCAAGGCACGCTTACGTTTGTTACTCATCTTGGTTAAGATGTGACTTTTAAAAGCGTTCTTTCTTTTGATTTTACCTGTTCCAGTAAGCTTGAATCGCTTTTTTGCACTGGAACACGTTTTCATTTTTGGCATAACTCTCTATTTATTTATTTATAATGATTCATTTTAATGTTGTTATTTACAAAAGCTTTTCAGCAATAAATAACAATTTACTTTTTACCAGTACCTTTAGGTGCAACGGTTAAAAACATCCGCTTACCTTCTAACTTTGGTAATTGCTCCACTTTACCTACATCTTCCAAAGCCTGAGCAAATTTTAATAAAAGGATTTCTCCTTGTTCTTTGTATACAATGGCGCGTCCTTTAAAGTGTACATATGCACGTACTTTCTCACCACCTTCAAGGAAGCCAATAGCATGCTTCAATTTAAATTGAAAATCATGATCACTGGTATTAGGTCCAAAACGGATTTCTTTAATTACCGTTTGTTTAGCGTTGGACTTAATCTCCTTCATTTTTTTCTTCTGCTCGTATATAAATTTGTTGTAATCAACAATCTTACATACTGGCGGAACTGCATTTGGAGAGATTTCAACAAGATCCAAATCCTGCTCAATAGCCATAGCTAAAGCCTCTCTGAATGGATAGATACCTGTCTCCACGTTATCACCAGTCAAACGCACCTCGGGTGCTCTGATCAAATCATTGATCTTATGTTCTGCTTCTTTCTTTTTAAACGGAGGGCGTGGTCCTCTGTTAAAGCCTGGTCTACCTAATGCCAAATTATATTTTAATTTAAATTGTAATTTCTTTAACTAACTGATTACTAAACTCTTCCATCGTCATGCTTCCTATATCACCCTGGCCATGTCTTCTAACAGAAACCGTGCCTTCTTCCATTTCTTTCTCACCAATAATGAGCATAAATGGAATTTTCTTCACCTCTGCATCACGAATTTTACGACCAATCTTCTCATCTCTAGAGTCAATCAGCCCGCGAATATCGGAATTATTAAGCGATTCTAAAACTTTTTTTGCATAATCCTCATATTTTTCAGAGATCGGTAGAACGATAAACTGTTCAGGACTAAGCCATAATGGGAATTCTCCAGCACAATGTTCAATTAAAACGGCCACAAAACGCTCTAAAGAGCCAAATGGAGCACGATGAATCATTACCGGGCGGTGTTTTAAATTATCACTTCCTGTATATTCCAACTCAAATCTTTCTGGTAAATTATAATCCACCTGAATAGTTCCCAATTGCCATTTTCTTCCTAAAGCATCCTTAACCATGAAGTCTAGCTTCGGTCCGTAGAAAGCTGCCTCCCCTAATTCAACTACTGTTGCCAAACCTTTTTCTTCGGCTGCCTCAATAATTGCTGATTCAGCTAATTGCCAATTCTCATCTGTTCCGATATATTTTGTCTTATTTTCAGGATCTCTCAATGAAATTTGCGCCGTATAATCATTAAAACCTAAGGCTTTAAATACATATAAAACAAGATCAATTACCTTTTTGAATTCTTCTTTAACCTGATCTGGGCGACAAAACAAGTGTGCATCATCTTGAGTAAATCCTCTAACACGTGTTAAACCATGAAGCTCACCACTTTGTTCATAACGATAAACAGTCCCAAATTCAGCGTATCTAACTGGAAGATCTTTATAAGAACGAGGCTTAGTTTTATAAATTTCACAGTGATGAGGACAGTTCATTGGTTTTAAGAAGAACTCCTCTCCTTCTTGTGGTGTTTTTATAGGTTGAAATGAATCAGCGCCATATTTTTCATAGTGGCCTGAAGTGATATAAAGATTTTTATGTCCGATATGAGGAGTTATAACCTGCTCATAACCAGACTTAACCTGCGCTCTTTGAAGGAAATTCACAAGTTTCTCGCGCAAAGCAGCACCTTTAGGCAACCAAAGTGGTAAGCCCATGCCTACTTTTTCGGAAAAGGTAAAAAGCTCTAGTTCTTTACCTAGTTTACGATGATCACGTTTCTTAGCCTCTTCAATCATTTGAAGATATTCAGTTAGCTCACTTTGCTTAGGGTAAGTAACACCATAAATACGGGTTAGCTGTTTTTTACTCTCATCACCGCGCCAATATGCACCCGCCACATTCATCAATTTTACAGCCTTAATAAATCCTGTATTCGGAATGTGTGGTCCGCGGCATAGATCAGTAAAATTGCCTTGAGTATAGAAAGTAATAGAACCATCAGCCAAATCTTTAATCAGATCTAACTTATATTCATCATTCTTTTCTGTGAAATATGAAACTGCATCCGATTTAGAAACAGCTTTTCTAGAAAAATCAGACTTAGCTTTTGCCAATTCCATGATTTTATCTTCAATTTCTTTGAAATTATCAGAAGAAAACTCACGATCACCAAAATCAACATCATAATAAAAACCTGTCTCAATTGCCGGTCCGATACCAAATTTAGTCCCCGGGTAGAGTGCCTCCAAAGCTTCCGCCATTAAATGCGCTGAAGAATGCCAAAACGTAGACTTACCTTCCTGATCATTCCAGGTTAATAACTTAACTGAAGAATCGCTATCTATCGGACGGGAAGAATCCCAAACCTCACCATTTACTACGGCTGCTAAAACATTACGCGCTAAACCTTCAGAAATAGAAAGTGCAATCTGGTGGGCTGTGGTTCCTTGTTCATATTCGCGGACAGAACCATCGGGAAGTGTAATTTTGATCATCTACAAAATGATTTATACGTTCTTAATATTAATTCAAATGATCATCTACAAAATGATCTTCATTTCATTACAAAATTAAGAATTTTTAAGGGAAAAATGATTAAAACAACAATTTAATCGGCTAAAAGGCTAAAATTATCCACAAAAACACATTTTGATTAGACATTTCCCCAACCACGAGTCAAAACATCTGCCAAGTGCATCGTTTTAATAGGAATTTGATGCTGATCGATATAGGCTTGTATGTTCAAAAGGCAAGATGAATCGGTTGAAATAATGAAATTAGCATCCATCTCAAGCGCATTATTCACCTTTTGTTCAGCCATAGCGCTAGAAATTGAATCAAACTTAACTGCAAATGTACCACCAAAGCCACAGCAAACATCTGTATCCTTCATCTCAACCAACTCTAAACCATGAACTTTGCTTAATAATTGCCTCGGCTCATCTTTAATTTTACATTCTCTTAGTCCAGAGCAAGAATCATGATAAACCGCTCTTCCCTCCAACTCAGCACCGAAATAATCCTTCTTAATAACATTTACCAAGAAATCACTTAATTCATGAATATTAGCTTGAATTGCCCTGCATTTATTATGGACTACCGTATTGGTAAACAGGTCATTATAAGAATTTTTCACCATACCTGTACAAGAGGCCGATGGCGAAACGATATAATTATTTTCAGAAAAAGTATGTAAAAATTTACCTCCTACAGCTTTTGCCTCTTCCCAAAAACCGGCATTATAAGCTGGCTGTCCGCAGCAAGTTTGCTCAGCATTGTAGATAACCTTACATCCTGCCTTTTCAAGGATTTTAACGGTATTAAAAGCAGTTTCAGGGTAAAGCTGATCAATAAAGCAAGGGATAAATAATTCAACGTTCATAAAATTTATTAAGCAGCGCTAAATTCAGAAAAAAAATCTAATCCTTTGTTAAAGAAGAGGAAGAATCTGACTTTAAAAATAATAATGATATTAAAATGAGTAATCCAATAATAAAAAAGCTTGCCAAGCTTACCGCTGAATTACGCATGCTTCCTGTAAATTCTTCAATATAGGCAAAGCTAAATAAGCCGATAACAATAGCCAATTTCTCTGTGACATCATAAAAACTAAAGAAAGAGGCTGTATCTGGGGTGTTTTCTGGCAAAAACTTAGAATATGTTGACCTAGAAATAGATTGAATACCACCCATCACTAATCCCACAACTACGGCCAAAGCATAAAACTGTTGTTCATTTTGAATATGATATGCTCCAAAACAAATTGCTATCCAGACTATAACTACCCCTATAATTACCTGAATATTTCCATATTTTTTAGCCAAATAAGACATAATCAGGGCTCCAAAAATAGCTACCAACTGAATTATCAGAATAATGGCTATCAATTTTGAAGTGCCTAATTTCAGTACTTTTTCACCAAATCCAGCAGCTACCAACATGATGGTCTGCACCCCCATCGAATAAAAAAAGAAAGCTAAAAGAAACCTTTTGAGATAGAACATTTCCTTCATTTGATGCCAAACTTTTAGGAGCTCTTCAAAACCACTTTTGACATTTAGTTTCGACATTTTATCGAAATTGGGACTATCAGCGGGCAATTTCTTGAATGGAATTTGAGAAAATGTAATCCACCAAATGCCGACCAATAAGAAGGATAATCGAGCAGGTAATGAGGCATCAGTAATTCCAAATAAATCAGGTTTTAGGACAAACGCAAAACAGATAATCTGTAAAATTACACTTCCAACATAACCATAAGCATAACCTTTAGCACTTACTTTGTCTTGTTGATCCACACTTGCAATTTCAGGGAGATAGGAATTGTTAAACATCATTCCACCGATATAGCCTATCGCTGCAAGTCCGAAGCAAATTATTCCCCATTCTAGCGTTTCTAATTTAAAAAAGAACAAGCCGGCACATGCAAAACTTCCCAGATAGGTAAAAGCCTTCATAAAAACCTTCTTATTGCCTCTATAATCGGCAATAGATGATAAAAAAGGGAGAACAATAGCCATAATTAGATAGGCCACTGAAAGCGCATAATTAGAAAGAGCTGTGTTTGTAAACACCCTTCCAAAGAAAGTAACCTTATCCCCATTTTCCTGTGTAGTGGTAATAATTGTGTAATAAGCAGGAAATATGGTGGAGGTAATTACCAAATTATAAGCTGAATTTGACCAATCAAACATGGCCCAAGCTTTTATGGTAGATTTATCATTTTTCATTTTCTGGAAGGCTCTTTTTATTTAGCAATTTGCATTAATTTTAAAACAATTCAAATAAATGGAAAATTATAAGCCTAAACGAATTGATTTTTTTTATTAATTCATAGAATTACAAAGTGTATTGATCGCCGTTTAATTGTATAGTTCCAGCATCCAAAAGTAGCCGAATAGCATCTAATTTTTCTGTTTCTGTACCGATATTAATTAACTCAATTAAGTCATTTAAAATTAATTCTTTATCTACCAATATCTCAAGTATTACTTTAGATAATTTTTCATTAATATTCGAGTTCCTCGATGATTTTTTAGCTTCAAGACAAACATCACAAACACCACATAATGGGGCTTTAGGTTCATTAAAATAGTGTAATAACTGCTGACTCCTACAAATTGGATTAACTGCATATTTGATAATAGATTCAATTTGAGTTTTATGAATCTCATATCTATCCGCATGGTACTTTTTGTTAATTATGAGGTGGGATGAATCCACCCGTGGCTTTACAAATAATAAATGCGGCTTATCAGTTTGTTCAACATAATGAATTAGCTCCAGAGCTTGAAGTTTATGAAGAATACTTTTTACTTCTGCACGATTTATTCCTAATCTTTTTGCAAGATCACTTTCTTTAATACCTGTTAATTGATCAAAAATCCCCCCATAGGATCTCAATAAAACCTTTATAAATAAGTCGTAAGCAGGCTGCTCCACCTGAAAGCGATAAAGCGCTTCCGATTCGAATAAAACCTGAACCCTTGAAGGTAGAAATACGGTTTCTGTCATGGCGATATATTCATCGCGTTCTAGAAACTTTATAGCGTGTAATGTACGATGAGGTTCAAGCTTAAAACGATTACAAAAATCGGCCATATCAAATTCAAGCGAAAGGCCTTCACCTGCACCATAAGCCAGCTGATAATAATTTCCTAAATGATGATAAATCTGTTTAATTTCAGCAATTGAGGGATATTGCTGCTCTAATCGGCTAACTATTTGAGGTAAATCAGCTTGATTATATAGTAAAACTGCATAAGATTTTTTTTCATCACGACCTCCCCTGCCAGCCTCCTGATAATAGGCCTCTAAACTTTCAGGAAGGTCTAAATGAACTACAAAACGAACATCCGCCTTGTCGATTCCCATCCCAAAGGCATTGGTTGCGACAATTATTTTAACTTCAGATTTTTTCCAGGCCGTCTGTTTTTTCATTCTAGTTGGAGTATCCAAGCCAGCATGGTAAAAATCCGCAGAAATACCTTGCATACTTAATTGCCTAGCAATCTCCTGAGTCTCCCTTCTATTTCGTACATACACAATTCCAGTTCCATTCACATTTTTGGCAATCTTGAATAATTTACGAAGCTTATTCTCCTCATTATAAACCAGATAGCTTAAGTTCTTTCGTTCAAATGACTTCCTAAAAACCTGTGCCTTTTTGAAATTTAATCGAGACTGAATATCAGCAGCCACACGCTCAGTAGCAGTGGCTGTAAGGGCTAAAACAGGAACTTTGGGATGAATTTCCCTCAATTCGCTTAGCCTTAAATATGGTGGTCTAAAATCATAACCCCATTGAGAAATACAATGTGCTTCATCAATGGCAATTAAATTAACATTCATGTGGCTAATCCGAACCTTCACTATGTCTGATAAAAGTCGCTCGGGTGAGATATATAGAAATTTCACATCCCCATAAATGCAATTATCTAAAGCAATATCTACTTCTCTTTTACCCATTCCTGAGATAAGAGCAATCGCTTTAATTCCCTTTTCATTTAAATTCTCCACTTGATCTTTCATCAAGGCAATTAATGGAGAAACAACGATACAGATACCCGGATTTAAGAGTGCAGGAACCTGAAAACAAATTGATTTACCTCCACCTGTTGGCATCAAGGCAAGTGTATCCCGCCCATCTAAAACCGATTGGATAATTTCTTCCTGTAGCGGACGAAACTGATCATAGCCCCAATAGTTAGAAAGAACGCTGTGGATGGTCATAAATAAAGCTTGTAAGGCTTAAAATTAAAGGTATTGAATTAATGAAGAAAGATATTTTTAAAATAAAAATTCTGAACAAATGAATTTACAACAGAATTGATTTTTCGTAAATATGAGTAAAAAAGCTTGTTTTTAGAATTCAACCTCAATCCTCCCTTATCATCTGCTCTGCTTCTACCGTTTCTCTACCTTTGAATTTCATTTTTCCAGACCAGGTTCCTTCACTCTATGTGTAGATATAAATCATATCGTTATCAAAGGTATAATCATCAAAGTCTCTCGGGTTCTTTTTTAAGTTCGGAATATTTGTTTTATCCGAATGTTTATAAATAACTATTTTATACTCTGCATACTTGGTTAGGTCTTTTGCCCTGTTTTTATAGGCAAAGCTATCTACGGTTCGTTCATTTTGGTAATTATCGCTATAGTTTTGAACAATAAAAACATGAGTTTTGTAAAAATAGGGCTTGCCATTGTCTGACATGGTGTCTATCCTAGAAAACTGAACTAAGCTTTCAAATTCTAAAGCCTCTTGTTTGCAAGAAACTATTGTACACAAAAACAAAAATAAAATTACATTTTCCATGGTTGTTCTTAATTTAATTACAATAACTAATGTTTATAATATGTTAGCCATTTGCTATTACAATATTTCATAAAAAAATTTAATAAACACCATTTTTAATTACATCATAGGCAATAATTAAATAATATTTTCAAAATAAGGGTAAACTTCCTTACGATAATTTTATGCTTTAGGATTTGCTTTTGTAACAAATTTCAAGACGATTAAAATTAATCATAATAACCTATGTAATCAATGAACCAAGTTGCATTTTCCTTAGTTAAAGTAAAAAGCATTTTAGTATAACCATAATTTTTAGATGGTGGGACATAAAATTGAACTATCGCTTTATCCTTCACGATCGATATTTTTTTAAAAACACCCGAATTGTATTGCAATAAAATTCCTTCAGGTTCAAAACTTTTAAAAACAACATCCAAGTTTAAACCCAGAATAGCATAAATTCCTTCGGTTTTTGGAGATGAATTAAAGGTCTTTAATTCATCTCCAATTTTTTGAAAATATTGCCTTAGATTATTAATAAAAGTTTCAGAAATAGAGCCGCTTGATTTTAGCCAGTTCAAATAATGCTCAACAGCCAGCATATCAACAGAAGGCTTAATAAGTGTATCAATCTCGTTCCAAACTAATATACTTCTATGAGACTCTAGGGTGTCCACAATTCTTGTAGGTTTTGATTGCTCTTCAACATACCACTTTAAAAAGTCTATTTTCGGGTAGGATTATAATAATCTACATTAAACTCAAGATCGTCAATTAGCCACTTTTCTTCAACTTTTGAAAGTGTAAAAATCAAGTGGACGTGATTAACTATATCAAATTGGGCAATAGCTTTATCGCCTACTATATAAATTCTTGTAAAAACACCTTTGTTTATATAATCTAATGTCTCTTCTGGTTCAAAACCCAGAATCAAGTCCGCTTCTAATCCTCCGATAGGGCCAAAATAATCGACTAAAGGATATTTTTTTAAGGTGTCGGCTATTTCTTGATAATAATATCGAATGTTATTTAAATAAGACTGCGAAACAAAATTTGATTTTTTTAGATTAAAAAGGTAAACATCAACTGCATCCATATCTATTCTTGCTAAACTATCCCCTTTTTTTTCCTCATTTTCGTTTAGGCCTTTAATTATTCGTACGGTTTCTATTTTGTTTTCATTGTTTTTATACCAATGCAAAAAAAATGTTATGGTATGCTTTATATTTAATTTATCACCATTTTTTTCTTGACTATAGCTATAATTAACAAATAGTAAGAGAATAAGTGCAAAGGCGTATTTTTTCATTTTTACTAATTTTTATACTTTTTCTAAATTGCTAACAATATAGTCATGCATTCCTTGCTGATTTCTGTATTGTGTTATTGATGTCTTTCCTGTAATTTTAGCAGCACTCGAGGAATAGTACAGACGATCATTATGATTTGCACCTATGCAGCGATTGTCTGTCGCACTATCAACAAATTGAATTAATCATAATAACCAATATAATCAATCAGCCAAACTCCATTTTCTTTAGTTAACGTAAAAAGCATTTTAGTAAAAGTTTTAGGAATGTTAAACTTTACAATAGCTTTGTTTTCCAGAATTAGTACTTCTTCCAATTTTCCCTCATCAATGTGATTTAAAATTAGCTCTGGTTCAAAATTTTGGAGAATAAAATCTACATCAAGACCATCTATTTTTACAATACTTCCAATATTAATTGGCGGACTTTTTATTAAAACACTATCTATTTCATAAAAATAACCTCTTAAATTGTTTAAATACATTTCTGATAAAAATGTACTTGTTCTAAAAAAGTCTATATCTTTCGACCCCTGCTTTATTTACTCTTCGCTTTTTTAAGTTTTTAGATACAATTAATTCCTTTATAAGTGTGTAAGGCTTAGGGGTGGGGTCATGAAGATGATTAATTTTATGCCATTCTAGAAAACCAACAATGTTGCGTTTAATAGAGTCTTGAATAGGTTGTTGGGCGTTTAAATTTATTGATACCCCAATTAATACTATTAGTGAAAATATCTTTTTCATGCCATTTATTTCTTAATGCTCTTTCTTATTTGAGAAATGATAAAATCTATATATCAAAACTAAACTGCTGCACTTGTATTTAAAATATCTTTATGGTTAAATTTAAACTAAAATTTGAATATAATTTATCTATTTGAGGCATTCTGATGAGAACTTTTTCAATTCTGCCTTTGCCAAAGAATCTAATTCACGACTGGCATAAAAATGCAATGCTTGTGCCATAAAATAATTTTGATCCTTTTTACATTCCACGCATAAAGCAGGCGGTGGTAGATTTTTGACAAATTCTTTGGAAATAGAGTCTATCTTTTTGAAAAGTGTAGGGTCATAAATTCCGTCATAAGGATTACCTAAATCTCTTTTATTGATTTCTTTTATGGCATCCGTGCCTTTATAACTCTCTTGAAGAATAGAAAAAAACACTCGATCTTTAAACGCATTTAAGCATGGCTTAGGGCCATTATTAAAGTCAAACCTTGGTAAATTATAGCTTGCTTTACAAGCAGAAAAAACCATGATGAAACAACTGGCATATAATTTAATTTTTTTCATAATTGTTAAACATTGTTTTATACCCAGATATCAATCCTCCTTTATCATCTGCTCTGCTTCTACTGTTTCTCTACCCTTGAATTTCATTTTACTTGTCCATGTTCCTTCACTCCATCTATAGATATAAATCATATCGTTTATGAAGGTGTAATTATCAAAATCTTTTGGGTTCTTTTTTAAGTTTGGAATATTGGTTTTATCTGAATATTTATAAATCTCCACTTGATAACTTGCGTACTTAGCTAAGTCTTTTGCTCTATTTTTATAGGCAAAGCTATCTACGGATCTTTCATTTTGATAGTTATCGCTATATTTTTTAACAATAAAAACATCGGTTTTGAAATAATAGGGCCTGCCATTGTCTGAAATGGTGTCTACCCTAGAAAACTGAACTAACTTTTCAAATTTTAAAGGCTCTTGTTCGCAAGAAACCATCACACATAAAAGCAAAAAAGTGAATATATTCCTCATATTATTGTTTTTTTAATACCTACCCTCAATTCTACTTTTAATTACAATCTTGGTTACAAATGGCTTGAATCCCTTGGTGTGTTGCAATAGCCACCATGCAGCAAAACCTGCATGTTTACCTTGGTACATGAGGGCATCGTTCTTATCCAGTCCAAAATTATCGAAAATAGTCACTTCTATATCTGCATACCATAAAACTCCACCCTCTTTTCTAAAGTTAATTAGTCTTATTTCGTTCGCCTCCGTATCATTAATGGCTATCTGTAAACCCGAAAATTTACACCATGTATCATTAAATTTTGGCCTGAACTGGTTGGTTTGTATTGCGGAAACTTGATCTATATTGCCAGATGTCTCTGTGAGCTTTTCACCAAGTCTCATTCCAAATATCTTCAAAAAATTTTGGTAATTTACTGATTTTTTGACATCCTTGGTAAGGATTGCGTTTTCAAAAGTTCCACCTGTATTACTCTCAAACTTATCGGCCATTTGGCTAGTTAAAGTACGCATTTCGGGGCTCAAAACCGATGTCTGCCACAAAAGACTACGCATCGAAGTAAATAATTCTGCATTAGTTTTATTAATCATTGAGCTCAAAATACCTGAGGTATTTCTTCCATGCACGAAAATTTTGATGTTTTTTTAAGGAAAACTGGGTGTAGGTATAAATCCAATTATTAAATTATTCTTGAAAAAACATTCCAAAGAAGAAATTAGATAATTCCAAAACTATGAATAATTGCTAAATTGCAGATTCAATTATATAAATTCATGAATAGAACGATATTATTTATTGTCGGCATGTTGCTGAGCAGCCAATTATATGCTCAAACAGCGCCAAAATGGAATGTAGAAAAGCCTACTGGTCCATCAAAATCCTTCACTTTCCAAACTAATGAAGGAACCTGGATGAATCTTGACGTGAGTCCCGATGGCCAAGAAATTGTTTTTGACCTCCTAGGTGATATTTACAAAATGCCAATTTCAGGCGGAAAAGCTGTTTTATTAGCCGGAGGTATGGCTTCCGAAGTACAACCTCGCTTCAGTCCCGACGGGAAATTAATTTCTTACACTAGCGATAAAAACGGTGGGGATAATATTTGGGTGATGAATACCGATGGTTCGGGAAAACGCGCCATAACCAAAGAAACATTCCGATTATTAAACAATGCTGTTTGGACTCCTGATAATCAGTATCTCATTGCACGTAAGCACTTTACGAGCAGCAGATCATTGGGTGCAGGTGAAATGTGGATGTATCATATTGCTGGCGGTGGTGATGGTATTCAATTAACCAAAAGGAAAAATGATCAGCAAGATGCTGGTGAACCAGAAGTATCACCTGATGGAAGATATGTTTATTTTTCTGAGGATGTTAGTCCGGGACCCTTTTTCCAATACAGCAAAGATCCAAATGGCGAGATCTATAATATCCGTCGTTTAGATCGTACAACTGGTAGAATTGAAACTATTGCAGGTGGTGATGGCGGCGCAATTCGTCCAGAGCTATCCCCCGACGGGAAATATTTAGCATTTGTTCGTAGAGTTCGCTTAAAATCCGAATTATATATTCAAGACCTTCAAACAGGTGAAGAATGGTCGGTTTATGATAATTTAACGCATGACATGCAGGAAGCATGGGCAATTTTTGGGCCTTATGCTAATTTTGCATGGACTCCCGATAGCAAAAACATTGTTTTTTATGCTCAAGGAAAGATCAAGAAAATTGAGGTTTCAACTCAGTATGTAAGTGATATACCTTTTGAAGCGACTGTAAATCAGACCATTGCTGAAGCACTTCATTTTGAGCAAAAGGTTCATAGTGATGAATTTGATGTAAAGATGATTCGTCAATTAAGCACCTCTCCAGATGGGAAGAAAGTTGCATTTAATGCTGCAGGTTATATTTATATCAAAGAAATGCCAAATGGAAAGCCCGTTCGTATTTCAAACAGTGCCGACTTTGAGTTTGAACCTGAATTTAGTCCCGATGGCAAGCAACTCGTTTATGTAAGCTGGAAAGATGAAAGCCGCGGTTCTATCATGAAATTTATTCTTGGTGATAGCGTTTCAACCAAGTTAACAACAGAAAAAGGCTATTATTACAGTCCGAAGTTCTCAAACAAAGGCGATAAAATCATCTTCCGCAAAGGTGTTGGAAATGATGTTTTGGGTTATTCTTTTGGTAAAAATCCAGGAATTTATGTCATGCCCGCACAAGGTGGAAATCCTACAAAAGTATTAGATAATGGTATCAAGCCAATGTTTAACACGGATGATAGTCGTATATTTTTCCAGAGTTCTGAAGGTGGAAAAAAAGCTTTAAAGAGTAGTGACCTGAATGGAGCAAATATTACAACTCACTATACTTCTACTTATGCTAACTCTTTTAATCCTAGTCCCGATGGCAAATGGATCGCATTTACAGAGCTTTTCAATGTGTATATCACTCCCCTAGCAATAAGCGGAATGCCTTTGGATCTATCTGCAGGTAATAAATCAATTCCACTTACAAAGGTTAGTAAAGATGCTGGGACTTATATTCATTGGAGTAAAGATTCACAGCGATTAAATTGGATTTTAGGTCCAAGATATTATTCTACAGATATCAAGAAGTCATTTTCTTTCCTTGGTGGCACTACCGAAAAGGCAAATGCAGCAGATACCTTAGGAATTGATTTGGGACTTAAATTAAAAGCTGACAAGCCAGAAGGTAAAATTGCAATTACCAATGCACGTATCATCACCATGAAAGGCGATGAAGTAATTGAAAATGGCACAATAGTGATAGAGAACAATAAAATTATTGCGGTAGGTGCTAAAATAGCTATTCCAAACGATGCCAAAATTATTGATGGCAAAGGAAAAACCATTATGCCAGGAATAGTGGATGTACATGCTCATTTAAGAGCAAGTTACGATGGTGTATCGCCTCAGCAAGATTGGAGTTATTACGCCAATTTAGCTTTTGGTGTTACCACCTCCCACGACCCATCTGCCAATACAGAAATGGTATTCAGTCAGGCAGATATGGTGAAAGCTGGAACATTAGTCGGACCACGCGTATACTCCACAGGAACGATTTTATACGGTGCTGATGGCGATTTCAAAACAGTTGTAAATAGTTTAGAAGATGCCCGTTCTGCATTAAGGAGAATGAAGGCCGTAGGTGCATTTTCAGTAAAATCTTACAATCAGCCACGTCGTGATCAAAGACAGCAAATTCTACAAGCAGCAAGAGAACTTCAAATGGAAGTAGTTCCAGAAGGAGGATCAACTTTTGTTCATAATTTAACACATGTTCAAGATGGACATACAAGTATTGAGCATAATATTCCGCCAGCACCACTTTATAAGGATGTAAACACACTTTGGAATAAGAGTACAACCTCTTACACTCCTACTTTAATTGTGTCTTATGGAGCTCAATCTGGCGAGAATTTCTGGTATGATCGCACCAATGTTTGGGAGAATGAACGCTTATTAAACTTTACTCCAAGAACTATTGTAGATTCAAGATCTAGAAGAAGAATGACTTCTGAGTTTGCTGATTATGGCCATGTTCATGTAGCTAGAGCAGCAAAAGTATTACAAGATGGAGGAACAAAAGTTAATTTAGGAGCACACGGACAGCTTCAAGGCTTGGGTGCACATTGGGAACTATGGATGTTCGCACAAGGAGGCATGTCGCCTTTGCAAGCTATTAGAAGTGCTACTTTAAATGGAGCAGAACACTTGGGAATGGGCAAAGAATTAGGCTCATTAGAAAGTGGCAAATTAGCTGATATGATTATTCTAGATGCTAATCCATTAGATGACATCAGAAATACCGAGAAAATTAAATATGTTATTATCAATGGTAGAGTGTATGATTCAGCTACAATGAATGAGACTATTAGCCGCGAGAAAGCTAGAAAGCAGTTTTGGTGGGAAATGAATAGATCAGAAAGTTATACCATTCCGCAAGGAAATGTAGAAACGTATACTTTTACTCACCCAGAATGTGATTAATTTTATTAATCAATTGAAAAAAGGAGCAGGATTTGGAATTCTGCTCCTTTTTTTGTATATTAAATTCAGTTATCAGTTATCAGTTGGCAGTTATCAGTTGGCAGTTATCAGTTGGCAGTTATCAGTTATCAGTTATCAGGCTAGCGACATCTGGATTAGTGGTTAGGTGGTTAGTGGTTAGACTAGCGACATAAGATAACCGGTGGCTGAGGTTCTCGAAGCCATTTCAGTGTAACAGAGAAATTAGGTGGTTAGATGGTTAGTGGTTAGTTGGTTAGTTGGTTAGACTAGCGACATCAGATAACCGGTGGCTGAGGTTCTCGAAGCCATTTCAATGTAATTTTGTCTTTAATCTTTGTTCCTTGTTCTAAATCAGTTGTGAGTTGTCAGTTGTCAGTTATCAGTCTAATAACATCTGGGACGTACATTAATCTTTGATCCTTATTCCTTGTTCCAAATCAGTTGGCAATTGTCAGTTATCAGTCTAACGACATCTGGGAAGAGAAATCTCAGGTTTACTGTAATCTTGTCTTTAATCTTTGTTCCTTAATCTTTGCTCCTTATTCCTTGCTCCTTATTCCAAACCAGGTTCTTAGATATTTTGTGCGATAACAAATCCACTCGACCAAGCCCATTGAAAGTTATAACCTCCGAGCCAACCGGTTACATCGACGCATTCGCCACCAAAAAATAAACCAGGTACCTTTTTTGATTCTAAAGTTTTAGAAGAAAGCTCATCTGTAGCCACTCCGCCCCTCATCACTTCGGCTTTATCATAACCTTTATCCCCAGCCGCCTTCACTTCAAATTGGTGTATTTTTTGGTCTATTAAAATCAAGTCTTCCTTAGTTAAGGAAGCTAAATTCTTTTCTACAGGAAGGTACTTATCTAAAGCTTCAGCAAATTTCTTTGTGTAGAGGTCAGAAAGCAAAGAAAGTAAGGTTTTACGTCCATTTTGCATTCTTTGACTTTGAATTAGTTCACTAATATTTTGATTGGGAAGAAGATCAATTCTAATCTGCTCGCCTGCTTTCCAATAAGATGAAATCTGCAGAATTGCTGGTCCGCTAAGCCCCCAATGCGTAAACAAAATATTCTCTTCAAAGCTGATGCGATCATTTGAAACCTTGCAAAAAATTGAATTTCCACTCAATTTGGCAAACCATTCGGCGTCTTTGCCAGTTATTGTTAGCGGGACGAGTGCTGGGGCAGTTTCAGTAATTTTTAATCCGAATTGGCGTGCTACCCTTAATCCAAAATCAGTAGCCCCCATTTTAGCTATGGGCAATCCACCGGAGGCAATAACTACGCTTGGAACAAGGACTTCCTTTATTTTATTTTGATGTGAATAGCTAACTTTAAACTCGCCTGAATCTAATTTTTGTACCTCCTTAACTTCGGCATTCGTCATGATTTTTTGATCTAGGTCTGCGCAAAGCGTTTCAAAAACACGAACAATGTCTTTGGCATTATTACTTTCAGGGAATAACTGACCTAATGTTTTTTCTTGACCATCAATGCCGAAACTTTCAAAAAAACTGATGGTATCTTCAACAGTGTATTGAGATAAAGCAGATTTACAGAAATGTAAATTTTCGGAAATAAAATTGACCTCAGAAGCATATAAATTAGTGTAATTACACCTTCCACCACCAGAAATAAGGATTTTAGCCCCTACTTTTTCATTCTTCTCAAGAATTAGCGTTCTTTTCCCGAGATAGCCAGCCTGCACAGCACACATGAGTCCGCAAGCTCCACCCCCAATTATTACAGCATCGAATGAATGATTCATGGGGTAAAGATAAGAGAAATGGTTGGTTTTGTCGGTTGGCAGTTGTCAGTTATCAGTTATCAGTTATCAGGCTGGGCGGTTATCAGGCTGGGCGGAGAATGTCTGAACTGTGATTTGGAATGATTGGATTGATTATTATGATTTTTAAAGGAATATTACAGTTTGAACGTAGGGACAGGTCGCGACCTGTCCTCTAAAAATTAAACGGAAAATGTCTGAACCGTGATTTGGAATGATTAGATTGATTCTTATGATTTTTAAAGGAATATTATAGTTTCAACGTAGGGACAGGTCGCGTCCTGTCCTCTAAAAACAGATAGAAATTGCTACGTACAACACCGACCAAAGGAACAAATATTTAAAATTCAAAAGAGGCTGTATCGCTTTATTTGATACAGCCTCTTTGAGGTTTTAAAAGCTTAAAACGACACTTATTTTAGCAATTTAGAGTCCTTTTTAAATCGCTCAAAAAATGCAGCTATTTCATCCTGATTCTTTACTTCTATCTCATTAATTCTTAAAATAATTTCTCTTCTTGGGTAATCTACTTTTTGGGTATCATTTTTAGGGACAGCATTATAAATAAGTTTAAACTGAAAAAACTTTCTTTTTTTAAGGCTATCTACTTTTTCACTTAGAGAAAAGTTAATATTTTTAAATTGTTTTTGAGGTAAATAATACAAATAGGTACTATCAGAATAAGTTTGATCAGGCTTGCTAATACTCGCGTATTTTTCATGTAAAATATTCGTTTTTTTATCTTTGGAAACACTAACTAATTTATCGTTAGGATCATTTAAAAGAGACATTTTATTGAATGCATTTGTTCTATAATTTGTGTTTTTATTTAAAAACTTAGCTACATCAAAAACCTTTCCTGTATCAACCATGATAGAATCGTACATAAGTCCTTTTTTTTCATTCGTTTTAAATAAATGGTTGCGATATCTAATTGTTACGTCCAAAATATTATTATCATCCATATCTACAACAAAATTGGTTGTATCGCCATTTTTATTGATGGTCATGTTTTTATAAGTTGTAGTAGCGAGTGGCACCCTATATAATACCATATCATCTAAATAATAAACTGAACAACTATCCTCCATAACAAGCACTTTACCGCTAACTGAATCCATAAAGGGCATTTTCGAGTAAACATTAACCGCGCTAATTAAATTTTGTTGCTTCTTATTTAATACCGTACAAGTAGAAAAAAAGATAATTATACCAAAGAGTTTTAAAAAAAGATTATTCTTCATAAGCATTGGGATTCATAATTAATTTTTCAACATTAAATACAGGAATTTCACCTATACTTAGAGTTTAGCACATGCGAATCTGAATATTAGCAAATATTTAAAAACTCCTGAATAGCAACCATTGCTTTATAATTAATTAAAAAATTAATTTAATAGTACAAAAAATATTTAAATACTACAAAAATTATCATAAAATATGGGCAATTAGGTATAGAGTATAATGAAGAGTTATTAAGGATTAGTAAATATGGAGAGTCTCCAGACACAATGTTTTGTTAGTTTGCCTAAGTTTTTTTGCTAATTAATTGTCCTTAAACAACTAGTTACGCTTATTCTTCCTTTTTATCTACCCAAAAATGTATTATGCTAGCAAACACAATGCTATAAGGAATAAAATAAAACAAATAGTAAATATTTTTCCAATAGGGAAAAGACCAAACATTGATAAATGTACCCAACAAGAAGAAAACAATTATCAAGATGAATTCAAATAGACACATTTTAACAATAAGCCTTTGTTTATATTTAATAACAACAAGATTATAAGGCAATAGCACAAATATTAGGAAAAACATAGGTGCCAAGAAAAATGTTGTTGTAAATATCAATTTTTCATACTCAATAAACGACCCGCTATATATAGAATTATCGTTTTTTATATCAATACTGATATAGTCTGAAATTAATTTTGGTATTGGTAAAAATATAAATGCCAATATAAGATTTGTAATTATTCGCTTCATCATTTTACTACTCATAGTTTAAATTTGGTAGGCATTTTTTTGATATGGAATTTAAAGGTTTCTTACCTTGTAATACATCTTTAACCAGATCCCAATTGGGACGGTTTTTTTCTGGAGCAACAATATTAGATTTACCTTGATGCTCTGCTATCCATAGAGTTCAGCGCAGCGTCACAACTAATTAGCAAATAATTGAAGTGTCCAAACTCCATAAAATTGTAAACCCAAATTAGGACAATAAAATAAAGTTAAGGCATTGCAGAATTGAATCAAAAATTATTTTTTTTTTAGGACGATACAATTTTGCTTTCACTCAATAAGTTCCCTCACTGCGTTCGGGATGACAGGTGCATGGCGCGCAAATACGTTCGGGATGTCAGGTACATAGCACTTAAAAAATCAATTTCATACCGAAACCTGCCCTTCCGCAGGTGAGGGACCTTAATTAAAACCGCAAAATCCGTAGTTTTCCATCGATTACAAAAATTGATTTTTTGTTACAACAGAAAAGCTGTTGTACTTTTCCTTAATAATCCTTAATTCCTTAATGTTTATAATTTTTACACGTAGGGACAGGTCGCGACCTGTCCTCTAAAAAACATTAAAAATTGCTAAGGTGACAATATCGACCAAACGAGCAATAATTTCAATCCTACAAACCTCTACCACTGTAGAATTTCCTTGACTATTTCCCCCCACTGTCCGTAGAGTTTCCATCGATTCCAGAAATTGATTTTCTATTACAACAGAAAGGATGTTGTATAGTTTCCTTAATAAACCTTAATTCCTTAATGTTTATAATTTATACACGTAGGGACAGGTCGCGACCTGTCCTTTTCAAATTCAATGAAACCATTAAGAAATTAAGAAAAATTATTTTTCAAGGTTCCTCTGGTCGGTGTTGTCACCGTACCAGCCCCACACAGTCCGTAGTTTTCCATCGATTATCAAAATTGATTTTCTATTTAACAGAATAGCTGTTGTACAGTTTCAGCGCAGCGGTCTCTACGGATTAAAAATATTGAGAGTCTCCAGACTCGACTCAAAAAATCTTAAATAAAAAAATACAAAACAAAAATTATTTTCCTACAAAAACTTCCCCTTCAATGCTGCCAATTTAATTGCCAAATCTGATTGTGGTTCATCAGATTCTACTTTATTTGCTCTTAATATTGGCTTTGGAGCTGGCGCCTGTGGTTTAGTTGCTTGAGGTCTTGCTTGTTCAACCGGTCTGGGTCTTGGAGCAGGTCTTTCCTCCGTTTTCATGGTCAAAGCAATACGCTTACGAGCAACATCTACTTCAGTAACTTTTACCATTACCTTCTGACTCACCTTCACCACTTCATTGGGGTCTTTAATGAATTTATTTGACATCTGACTCAAGTGTACTAAACCATCTTGATGCACACCTATATCAACAAAAGCTCCAAAAGCAGTAATATTTGTGATGATTCCCGGTAAGGTCATACCCACATATAAATCTGTGATCGCATTTATTCCATCCGAAAAGCTAAATGCTTCAAATTGTTCACGTGGATCGAGTCCCGGTTTAGCTAATTCACTCAAAATATCGTTTAAAGTAGGCAAACCCACAGTTTCACTAATATAATTTTGAAGTTTTATTCTTTTTCTAAGCTGATCATCTTTCATTAAATCTTCAAGCGTACAATTCAGGTCTTTTGCCATTTGCTCAACCAAAACATAGCGCTCAGGATGTACCGCACTACTATCCAAAGGATGTTCAGCATTTCGAATACGCAAGAAACCGGCAGCTTGTTCAAAAGCTTTATCTCCTAGTCTAGGAATCTTCTTTAAATCGTTTCTACGCTTAAAAGCACCGTTTTTATTACGGTATTCAACAATATTTTGGGCTAATTGCGGACCTAAACCAGAAATATAAGCTAAAATCTGCTTGGATGCGGTATTCAATTCCACACCAATGGAGTTAACACAGCTAATAACCGTATCATCCAATGAAGTTTGAAGTTGATTTTGGTCTACATCGTGCTGATATTGACCCACTCCTATTGATTTCGGATCAATTTTTACAAGTTCAGCAAGAGGATCCATTAATCGGCGACCGATAGAAACTGCTCCACGAACGGTAATATCCTTATCAGGAAACTCCTCTCTAGCTACTTCAGAAGCAGAATAAATAGAAGCACCACTTTCGTTTACCATGACTACGATGAGGTCAGAGATTTTCATTCCTCGAACAAATGTCTCGGTCTCTCGTCCAGCAGTACCATTTCCAATAGCTATGGCTTCAATTTTATATTTATCAACTAAATAACGAATAGTTTTCTCAGCTTCTTTAGACGATTCGTTCCCATTATGGGGATAAATATTGGTATTTTCTATCAACTGACCTTGTTCATCCAAAATAACCAATTTACAACCCGTGCGGAATCCCGGATCGATAGCCATAATACGTTTTTGTCCCACAGGAGCAGCCAGCAATAACTGACGTGCATTATCCGCAAATACACGAATAGCCTCTGTATCAGCTTGTTTCTTAGTTAAAAGACGAATTTCAGTCTCCATGGAAGGCTTCAGCAAACGCTTAAAAGCATCAGCAGCAGCTTGACGCACCTGTTCTGATGCAGCATTGGTACCAATCACAAAAAACGATTCCAAAAGATATTGTGCATCCTCTTCCGGTACCTCAATATCTAAAGTTAAAATAATTTCCTTTTCAGCTCTTCTCAAAGCCAAAATACGGTGTGATGGCGCTGTTTTTACGGCTTCCGACCAATCGAAATAATCCTTGTATTTTTGTCCCTCAAGCTCTTTACCTTTAATTAGTTTGGAGTGGAAAGTCCCAGAATTAAGGAATAATTCACGCATTTTACCACGCATTTCAGGATGTTCAGCCATAAATTCGGCTAAAATATCTCTGGCACCTGCAAGAGCATCATCAATGGTTAAAACACCCTTTTCATCATTAATATATTTAAGAGCTTCCGATTCAATATCCGATGAATGTTGCTCCATGACAAAATCAGCAAGCTTTTGCAAGCCTTTCTCTCTAGCTACAGAAGCCTTAGTTTTACGCTTAGGCTTGAATGGCAAATAAATATCTTCCAATAGAGTCATGGTTTCAGCTTCCAAAATCTGCTTTTCTAGCTCTGGAGTAAGCTTTTCCATTTCAGTCATGGATTTCAAAATAGCCTCTTTACGTTTTTCAAGTTCAACTAACTGCTGATTTCTATCGCGGATAGCTGCTACTTGAACCTCATCTAAACTTCCAGTCATTTCTTTACGATATCTCGCAATAAACGGTACTGTTCCCCCCTCCTCAAGCAAATTTATTGTTACTTGAACCTGTTTTTCTGTTACTGAAAGCTCGGAAGCTATTTTTTTATTTTTATTAATCGCCATTTTCAACTGTAGAATTTGTTGCGAATTTGAGGCTATAAATTTGAATTTCAAAAAAAGATGTGAGATATTAGAAATTAGATGTGAGACATGAGATTTGAGATGTGAGATGTTAGATTTGAGACATGAGATATTAGATTTGAGATGCGAGAGAATGAAGTGTTTTAATTTAATCTCTACAATTCATTTTCTAATTCCTGATCAAGGGATAAAATCATTCTCCCGCATAATGGTTGATTTTTACGGATTCTAAGAATTAATAAAGCAAAGAAATATTAATTTCCCCTCCAAAACTGATAACTGATAACTGATAAAGCCAACTGATAACTGACAACTAATAAATCATAACTGATAACTGATAACCGACAACTGACAACTGACAACTACCAACTGATAAAAACATTGGTGCATTCATTCAATTATTTATAAATTTGGGGAATGAACGAAGCCACACAACTTTCAGAGTTCGGTAAACTATTCATCTTTTTGATCATGGGTGTATTGTTCGTTCTATTTACTTTCTTTTTGGGATGGCTTGTTGCACCTAAAAAGCCTAATCCAGAGAAGTTAAGCTCCTATGAATGTGGTGAAGAACCTACTGGAAGCTCTTGGATTCAATTCAACTCTCGTTTTTATGTAGTTGCATTGATTTTCTTGCTTTTTGATGTTGAAATAGTGTTTATTTTCCCTTGGGCGACCGTTTTCGGACAGGAAAGTCTAATTGCTGCTGATCCACGTTGGGGCTGGTTAAGCTTAACAGAGATGTTTATTTTTATTGGGATTTTACTTATCGGACTCCTTTATGTTTGGAAAAAAGGTGATTTAAGCTGGATTAAACCTGAACCTTTTATGCCAAGCTCACCTGCCAAAATTCCATATTCCATCTACCAAGAATTTAACAATAAAACATATCAAATTAAAGAATTTTCATTAAATAATGGAGTATTGGAGGCCAAAAAAGAAGCTGAAATAATGAGTCCAGCGGCGCCTAAACCAGCATTTATACCTAAATTTAAAAGACCAAGCGCGTGAGTTTAGAGTTAAAAAGTGAAAATGGATCTGTAATGGTAGTCAAGGTTGACGATTTGCTCAATTGGGCACGTTTATCTTCGCTATGGCCAATGAGTTTCGGAATTGCATGCTGTGCAATAGAAATGATGGGATCTATGGCATCTACCTATGATTTGGATCGGTTTGGTGTCTTTCCACGCCCTTCGCCTCGTCAATCCGATGTAATCATTATAGCTGGAACGGTTACCTTTAAAATGGCAGAACGCATTAAAAGATTATACGAACAAATGCCGGAACCTAAATATGTAATTTCTATGGGTTCATGTTCTAACTGTGGCGGACCATATTGGCAGCATGGTTATCATGTGGTTAAGGGTGTTGATCGTATTATTCCCGTTGATATTTACGTACAAGGATGCCCACCACGACCAGAAGCATTGATTGGAGCGATACTAGAATTACAGAAAAAAATTGAACAAGAAAGCTTGTTAAATAGCTAATAAATAGATAGATACAAATTTTATATAAACAATTAAATTATTCATGAAAGAATTTTACGGAGAGCTTAAATTGGGTGTTTTGGGTGGCGGTCAGTTAGGTAGAATGTTGATTCAAGAATCCATAAATTTTAATATCAGCAGTCATGTTTTAGATCCTGATGCCAATGCTCCATGTAAAGACCTTTGTGAAAAGTTTGTTCAAGGCTCTTTAACCGATTATGAAACCGTTTATAATTTTGGTAAGAATTTAGATATTTTAACCATTGAAATTGAAAAAGTTAATGTAGACGCCCTCGAACAATTAGAAAAAGAGGGAGTTAAAGTTTATCCTCAATCGCGCGTAATTCGTTTGATTCAAGATAAAGGAACACAAAAGCAGTTTTTCAAGGAGAATGACATAGAAACAGCTAGTTTTCAGCTATTTAAAAACAAAGAAGATTTAATTAAAGCCAATATTCCTTTTCCCTTCATTCAGAAATTACGTCGTGATGGTTATGATGGCAAAGGCGTTTGCAGCATAAAAACAGAGACTGATTTAGAAAAAGCCTTTCATGAGCCGAGTTTAATTGAGGAATGGATACCCTTTGAGAAGGAATTGGCGGTGATTGTAGCTAGAAATGAGGATGGAAAAGTAAAAACCTTCCCATGTGTGGAGATGGAATTCAATCCGGAAGCCAATTTAGTTGAGTTTTTAATTTCTCCTTCAACTTTATCTACTGAAATCTTAGACTTAGCAAATGAAACTGCCATCAAGGTTGCAGAACGTTTAAAAATTGTAGGAATTTTAGCCGTGGAGCTATTTCTAACCAAGGATGGAAAGATTTTAGTGAATGAAATTGCCCCTAGACCACATAATAGCGGTCATCAGAGTATTGAGGGCAATTATACCTCCCAGTATGAGCAATTAATTAGGGCTATATTTAATATGCCTTTAGGAGATACTAGAAGCATTAATCACGCGGTAATGATCAATTTATTGGGTGAAAAAGGCTTTGAGGGACCAGCAAGATATGAAGGTTTGAATGAAGCTTTGGCTTTAGACGGAGTTTACCTTCATTTATATGGGAAAAAAAGCACAAAACCCTTCAGAAAGATGGGACATGTGACGATTTTAGATGAAGATCGTCAAAAAGCGATTGAAAAAGCTAAATTTGTGCAAAGAACAATTAAAGTAAAATCTTAATTAAGATTCAATTTTATATAAAATCTAGAATAACATGAGCGCAGCATCAAATTCAAACATACAGGTAGGCATTATCATGGGTAGCAAGTCGGATTTAAATATCATGCAAGATGCTGCTGATATTTTAAAAGAGCTAGGTGTAAACTTCGAAATGACCGTAGTTTCTGCACATCGTACCCCTGAGCGTATGTTTGATTATGCTAAAAGTGCCGCTTCTAGAGGTTTAAAAGTAATTATTGCAGGTGCCGGTGGTGCTGCACATTTACCGGGAATGGTAGCTTCAATTACTCAAATTCCTGTTATTGGCGTTCCTGTAAAATCATCTAATTCAATTGATGGTTGGGACTCTATCCTATCCATTTTACAGATGCCAAATGGCATTCCTGTTGCTACAGTTGCATTAAATGCAGCAAAAAATGCAGGTATTTTAGCAGCCCAGATTATTGGAACTGCCGATGCTAATCTTTCTCAAAGACTATTAGATTACAAACAAAGTTTAAAAGAAAAAGTGGAAGAAAGTGCCAGAGAGATTGAAGGGTAATTTGACAATCGTTAATAATTACACATAAATTAATCTGTCTTTAATATTTATTGTTTTTTTGAATGAATCTTGATTTCAAAATTGAGAATAAATTTATTCATAAATAAAACAGCTAAGCTGATATCCAGAACCTAGCCAAATTATATCAAGAAATCAATTCCAACGATGATCTTCCGGAAAATTAGCGATATGCGCATATTTAGGCCCTAAGCCAATAATTGCTTCTCTCCAAAGGTTTTCTTCATCTTCTACAAATACAAGTTCTGTATCATAGGCATTACTTGCCATCCAGGCATTATCAAGAATTTCAGCATCTATTTGTCCGGAACTCCAGCCTGAATAACCCACAAAAAACTTAATTTCATCATGCTTAATTTCATTGTTTTCAATGAGGATTTTCAAATCATGAAAATTACCTCCCCAAAATAAATCATCTTTAATTTTAGCACCACTAAGTAGTCGGTCATAGCAGCGATGCACAAAATGCAAACTATCTTTCTCTACGGGTCCACCGATAAAGACTGGAAAATCCGCCCATTTTAAGTCCGAAATAAGATCACTTAACAGGAATTCACTTTTTTGATTTAGCACAAAACCAACTGAACCCAGAGTTTCCAATTCGGTGAGCAATACCACAGATCGCTTAAAATTAGGATCGAGCATAAAAGGTTCAGAAATGAGTAAAGAGCCAGTTTGAGGTTGAATTGGGCTAATCATATTAATTTTAAGTTTAGGAAATGATTTAGTATCAAACAGATATTTTATCTTTTTATTATCTATATACAAAATTTCGCGATTGCGTTAAGGATGGAAGCGGCATCCTTTTTGGCTTCTTCAGCCAAAAAGATATAGCGGACAGCCTGTTAAAACGCCCTAAAAATTATAAATTTTAGATAATACATCAATATAGTCAAAATCTTTTGAATAATCTACAGCTAATAATTCATGAAATGATAGAATAACAAGGTGCATTTGTTAAGTTTGCATAAATGAGAAGATCGGGTAATTATCCTGATTATTAATTTATACTATGTCAGTAGAAAAACAAACATTAGAAAACCTTCGTCAGGAGTATAGTGCGGAGAAATTAACGGTAAAAGACGTTGCTAAAGACCCCATCAAGCAGTTTGGACATTGGTTAAAGGAGGCTATGGAAGCGGGAGTTTTTGAACCCAATGCCATGACTTTGGCTACCACTAGCATTGATAGAAAGCCTTCTGCGCGTATCGTTTTACTAAAGGGTTATGAGGAGCGTGGATTTATGTTTTACACCAATTATTTGAGTGCTAAGGGTAAAGAAATGGCCAAAAATCCGGTTGTAGCCTTGGTTTTCCATTGGGCTGAATTAGGCAGACAGGTACGTATTGAAGGTACCGTTGAGAAGCTTAGCAAAGAAGAATCTGAGCGTTATTTCCAAAGCAGACCAATTAAAAGCCAATTAGGCGCTATTGCATCACCGCAAAGTCAGGTGATTGATAGCATGGATGATATTGAAAAAGTTTGGGCTGAAACGGAGGCTCGATATGAAAATAAAACAATTCCGAAGCCTGCATTCTGGGGTGGATACTTGGTTAAACCTCAGGTAATTGAGTTTTGGCAAGGTCGCCCAAGTCGCTTACACGACCGTATTGTCTATAAAAAAGCAGATAAAAAGACCTGGAAAATTGTCAGACTTGCACCTTAATTCAAATGATGACTTTTGAGGAAATACATGCGCTTTTAAGCGACAAATTTGGTTCTAAAGTAATTGTGGATAGTCAAACAAGCGGTTTACAACCTGCTTTATTTATTCATCCAGATTACATTGTGCCTATTTGCGAAGAATTGAGAGATAATCAATTAACATGGTTTGATTTCTTGTCTTGTCTTACAGGTGTTGACCATGGACCTGAGAGCAATAAATTCTCGGTTGTTTATCATTTGGCATCCATTCCTCATCAACATCAATTGGTTTTAAAGGTTGAAATTGAACATGATCGCAATTTAGAAGTTTTACCCAGCTTTAAGAGTGTTTCAGACGTATGGAAGACCGCAGAATGGCATGAGCGTGAGGCATTTGATCTTGTTGGGATAGATTTTGAAGGTCATCCGGATCAACGAAGAATCTTGCTTCCTGATGATTGGGAAGGCTATCCTTTGCGGAAAGATTATCAGGCTGCTGAGGAATATAAAGGAATTAAAATAAATTAATTTGCCCATTTGCATTAGAATAGCATGCCGGTAAAAAAAACAAGATATGATCTTCTGACAGAGAATCTCCAAGCTGAGGAGATGATCATCAATATGGGTCCGCAGCACCCTTCCACCCACGGTGTTTTGCGCCTTGAGCTAATAACCGATGGCGAAATTGTGAAGGAAGTGATTCCACACATGGGATATTTGCACCGCTGTTTTGAAAAACATTGTGAGAGCCTCACCTATCAGCAAATTATACCTTTTGTTGACCGAATGGATTATTTGGCCTCCATGAACAATGACCATGCTTTTGTGATGGGTGTTGAACGGATGATGGGCATTGACAAGGATATTCCTAAACGGGTAGAATATATTCGTGTGCTTGTGTGCGAACTAAATAGAATTGCCTCACATCTCATTTCTATCGGTACTTATGGAATGGATATCGGTGCTTTTACCCCATTTTTATGGTGTTTTAGAGATCGTGAGCATATCATGAACATGTTGGAATGGGCTTCTGGATCGAGGATGCTCTATAATTATATTTGGGTTGGCGGATTATTTTATGATTTACCTGTGGGATTTGAAGAGCGCTGCCGAGAGTTTGTGGATTATTTTAAACCAAAATTAGCTGAGCTCAATCAATTATTAACTGATAATCAGATATTTATATCTAGAACTGCCGGAGTAGGTGTTTTGCCACTTGATGTAGCTATTAATTATGGTTGTTCGGGACCGATGTTAAGAGGTTCCGGATTAAAGTGGGATTTGCGTCGAGTTGATGAATATTCGGCCTATCCAGAATTAGATTTCGAAATTCCAATTGGTAAAGGTGAGATGGGCAAGAGTGGCGATTGCTGGGACCGCTACAAGGTTAGAGCCGATGAGGTGGCAGAATCCCTTAAAATCATAGAACAATGCCTTGACAAGCTTCAAAAAGATCTTAAACGAGGTCCTGAATTTGATCCAAGAGCTAAACTTCCCAAAAAGATAATACCTAAGGAACAAGATTTTTATATACGAGCTGAAAACCCACGTGGTGAGCTAGGCTATTATTTTATTACGGATGGAAAAACTGAAATTCCGAAGCGTGTGAAAGCTAGGGCACCAAGTTTCAATAATCTTTCAGTCTTACCGGAAATTTCTAGAAGCGTTTTAATTGCAGATTTAGTAGCAATACTCGGATCAATTGATATTGTACTTGGAGAAGTAGATAGATAAGAGCGTTTTTTTTATTAAATTCAGATTAGATAATCTATAAAACAGATTATAACAATTTAACAAAATGATTAAAAACAATAAACCCTTAGTAATAAATATAATAGCTAGCCTAATTTGCTTTTTTATATTTATTAATTCAATTAACCAAGAGACCTGGAGAATAGTCTTTTCATCGATTGGACTATTCGGTTTCACAATTCTGTCAATAGTTTCTTATAAAAAAACGTAATTGATAAATCTTAATCGATTCAAAAATTAAATAAAAAAAGAGGCTAATCATTAATCATGATAAGCCTCTTTTTTTGAGTTTATTCCAATTAATAAACCTTCACCATATAAATAAATGGCTCTAATTTTTTAAATTGATCTTTTCTACTGAGCCCGGATAAGCTATTTTTCTTACTTAAAACTAATTTCTCTTCTAATGAATCTTGAGGTATAGCCTCAATCGACTTCAAAATATAAGTTGATTTAATGGCAAATGCAGCTCCATCTACTTGTGTTTGCTTACCATTAATGATTCCAATCACATTTCCGCGCATATCTAATAATGGTCCGCCGCTATTACCTGGATTTACCGGAATAGAAACTTGATAAGCCACTGTATCGCCAGCATATCCATTTTTAGAACTCACATAACCTTTACCATAAACTTGATCATCTCTTGGGAAACCAATGGTAAATACATCTTCACCAACATCAGAAGCCGATTTTTTAAAAGTATAAGGCAATGCTGCAAGACCTTCAAAACTAGGATCCACAATTTGTAAAACTGCTAAATCATAAGCAGGATCAATATAAATCATTTTGGCTTTAAAAGCCTCACCTTCAGAGTTTTGCACATAAAGTGAATCTGCTCCTTTAATTACATGATAATTAGTAACCACATAACCATTGGATGAAAGTGCGAATCCTGTACCACCAAATTCACCTGGATTTGCTGGTCCCTTAGAAGGTTTTATATTTTTAATTAGGTCATTCTGAGACTTCTTAATACTGTTTATCTCTCTACGTAAAAGACTTACATTAGTAGAGATAGATTTAGAAAAGAAACCAGTAGAAAGCAGAGTACCAGATACAGCAATTAAGGCAACCGTTGCGGCAATGGCAGTATTGATTCTATATTTTTTCCAAAGACGGATATAAATAGGTGCTTCAGGAGCTACTTCATTCTTTAGTGCATAGATATCTAAAGATTCATGAATGATATTCATGTCGGATTTCAACTTAAGAGTTTCCGAATATTCAGATAAATGCGAAACTAAATTAGAATGCTCCACTACTTTAAGATCAAAAGCAGCATCATTAAGCCTTTTCTGTTCAAATTCAGAAATTTCGGCATCAGAAAGCTCCCCTCTTAGGTAGGCATCAATTTGATTAATAATTTCTATATCGCTTTTCATTGTTTGTTATTTAAGCTTGAAAAAATAATTTTTTCAAACGTTGCAGGCATTTATATTTTTGAGTTTTGGCATTATCCGCATTGGTATAACCAAACTTCTCACAAATTTCCTGCATGGATTTATTCTGCATGTAATAATCCTCAATAATGGTTTTGCAGGGTTCACCTAATTGAAGTAAAGCTGATTCCATTATGGCAAACTGTCTGTCTTTCTCTTCATGTCTTTCCAAATCATCTTCCACTGGAAGGAAATCTGAAAAATCTTGAACATTACGAACAGTTTTGCTTTGAGCGTTTAATCGCTTAAGCCATAATCTTCTACAAATAGAGTAGATAAAAGTTTTAAGCTTACTATTAAGCTCAAAATTTCCAGTTTTTACTTTATTGTAAAGAATAATAACAGACTCCTGAAAAATATCTTTTGCATCATCCTCATTTCCATTATTATTGAGTACTAATTGTAGCACCATCGGAAAATAAGTCACGTACAAGCGATTTAATATCTCTTTTGAGTCATTCAGTATTCCTAAAATAATCTCGCTATCTGCTGGAACTGAACTTTTTATCTCTTTTTTCACTATTAATACTTTTTATGCGGAATTGTAACCCAATGATAGCAAAAATATTTTTTTTATTTTTTTTCAATGTTAAGGGTTACCTTTTTAACTTTGAGGTATTAACTGTAAATTATTTAAATACATTTTAAAAACAAAAACATGAAAAATTCTTTCAAATTCGGTTTCTTAGCTTTAGCTATCTCTTTATCAGTTGCTGCTTGTAACTCAAACAAAACTGAAGAAGCTGCTGCTGATTCAACTGCTGTTGATACTACTGCTGTTGATACTACTGCTGTTGATTCAACTGTTGTTGATTCTACTGCTACTGATACAGTTGCTGCTCAGTAATCAATTAAAAACTACAAAAAGCCATTCAGATATTCTGAATGGCTTTTTTTGTGCCTATACCCCACCTCTGGTGGCTGAGGTTCTCGAAGCCAAATTCTCGAAGCAATTTCTTAAAGTTAAAAACAAACGAGTTTATTAAAACCCGCTTGTCCTTAACTTGTAATTTGAATTAGTCGAGAGGAGCCCCACCTCTAAACCAACCCTTAACTCTTTTTGAGTTTGAATCGCCAATTAATAACATACATGGGACTAAAATTAATGTTAAGAAGGTTGCGAAACTTAAGCCAAATATCATTGTCCATGATAATGGTCCCCAGAATGCCACATTATCTCCTCCAAAATATAATTTAGGATCAAAATCACTAAACAAAGTCACAAAATCCATATTTAGCCCTACTGCAAGAGGAATTAATCCTAACATAGTTGCCGTAGCGGTTAACAATACCGGTGTCATCCTTGTCCTGCCAGCCTCAATAATCGCTTCCTTCACATCCATCCCTTGTTCAATGAGTAAATCCGTAAATTCAACAAGTAGGATTCCGTTTCTTACCACAATTCCGGCAAGTGCTACAATTCCTACCCCCGACATTACAATTGACATCTCCATCCTAAAAATGGTTACTCCAAGTAAAACACCAATAATACTCAAGAAAATCTCACTTAAAATAATAAGTGGCTTTGTAATTGAATTAAATTGGGTTACTAGAATAATCAAAATCAATCCCAAAGAAATCATCAAAGCTGTTCCTAAGAATAACATCGTCTCTTGCTGTTCTTCTTGCTCACCCGCCATTTTGACTTCTACACCGGCAGGCGACTTAAATTGAGCGATTTCACTCTCGATAGTAGCTACTACTTCATTTGGATTATAATCACTAAGCACATTGGATGAGAGAATAATAATCCTCTTTTCTTGCTTGCGCTTAATTCCACCATAGGTATTTACATAATCAATAGATGCAAAAGATGATAAAGGTACTTGACGGATAATGCCACCCATACCCATATCCCTATATGTAACTTTCATGTTACGAAGCGCATCAAGGTTATTCTTTTGATCCTCATTGGCACGAAGATTTATTTCATAATCTTCATTTGCATCGCGGAATTTAGAAACTTCCTTGCCAAAAATGGCGGTACGAAGATCCATACCTATTTGTCCCGTAGAAATTCCCTCACGATTTGCACGCTCTCTATCAATATCGAAAATAATTTCAGGCTTATTATTCTGGAAATCTGATTTCAATTCCTCAACACCTGCAATTTGCTTAGCTTCAAGGTATTGCTTTAAATTTTCGGAAACTTTAACCAATGAATCGAGGTTATTACCGGTAACTTCAATGCTGATGGGCTTTGCTGTTGGCGGACCGGCCTGCTCTTGAGCAACCGTAATTTCGGCTCCAGGAATACCTTTAACAGCCTCTCTAATCTTATCTAGATACAATGAAGTACTTGGTCCGGTACGTTTCCCAAATTCAGCAAAAGCAACGGTTACCTTACCCATGTTTGGATATTGACCTTGATCCTCACTTTGTGGATCGGTTACTCCAATAGTCACATTTGATATAATCGAAGTTACATCCTTATTATCCTTGCCAACCACTTTGGTTACATCAGCTTCAACCTTTTTAAGGACCTCATTGGTATAAGCTTGGTCGGTACCCACTGGCAGCTGAACATATACATACACAAAATTAGGGTCGCCTTTAGGGAAAAACACAATTTTAGGCGGTACAAAATACAACAAAAGGAAAGTGAGAAGGAACAGTCCGAGTGTACCTAATAATATTGCACGAGGCCAATTAAGTGCTTTTCGAAGTAAACTAGCATACCTTTTTTGTACAGTAGGCCAAATATTGGTTTGGAAATTTTTAATTGTATTACTTAAATAGAAATGATTAAAAAGATACAATAAAGCGACAAAAACAATTAAATTTCCTAACCCGAAGTTGATTATATAAGCCAAAATAGCTATACCTGCAAAAATCAAAAGGTTACGCTTTACAGATTTATCGAAGCTTGGCTTTTCCTTTTCAAAATTTTCGGGCTTCATAAAATCAACGGCAAATACCGGATTAATGATGTAAGCCACTAACAATGATGCTAAAAGGGTAATAATCAGGGTCATAGGTAAGAAAAACATAAACTCACCAATAACACCAGGCCAGAAAAGTAAAGGCACAAAAGGTGCTAAAGTTGTTAATGTACCTGAAAGAACGGGCAAAAACACTTCAGCAGCAGCCATTTTAGCTGCTTTTTTAATGGGCACTTTACCATTATCAAAAATTCGGTGTGTATTTTCAATAACTACAATCGCATCATCCACAACAATACCTAATCCCAATAAGAAGGAAAACAATACCATCATGTTCATTGTGAAATTAAATCCAAGCATTGAACCTAATGCTGGCATAGCCATAAAGGCAATAAACATGGATAATGGGACTGATAATGCAACAAAAATAGCATTTGTAATTCCCATGAAGAACATCAATATCACCGTCACGAGGATAAATCCAATGATAATGGTATTAATCAAATCATGAAGAGTTACTCTAGTTTTATTAGATTGATCACCGGTAACGGTTATATTTAAATTTTTAGGTAATTGACCAGCCTTCATCTCTGCAATAAGCGCATTAATCTTGTCGGATGCATCAATTAAGTTTTCACCACTTCTTTTCTTAACATTCAGCGTGATTACATTTTTACCATATAAACGAGCATAACTTTCTTGCTCTTTGAAAGAATCTTTAACCTCTGCTAGATCTCTTAAATAAATAGATGATCCTGTAGGAGTTTTGATAATCAAATTGGCAATTTCATCAGCACTTGCGAATTCCTTCTTAACGTTAAGCGTTCTTCTAACACCATCCATTTTAATGGTACCACCAGAAATGGTCAAATTTTCATATCCAATGGCACGCTCAATATCTGAGAATGAAACTCTAGCAGCGGCCATTTTATTTAAGTCTGCATTGATTTGTACTTCCTGTTCCAATGCACCAACAATATCGACACCAGAAATTTCTTTTAGGCTTTCAATTTGATCTTGAATCTCTTCCGCATACTTCTTAAGACTTTTTAGGTCGTAATCGCCAGAAATATTTAGATAAATAATTGGCAAATCTGATAGATTAATATCCTGAACATTTGGTTCATTAGGCAAATCATTTGGAAGATCTTGCCTTGCCTTATCTACAGCATCTTTTACACGCTGTTTAGCATCCTTGATATCTACATTGGTATTAAATTCGGCAGTAATTATCGAAAAATCTTGATAGGAATTGGATGTGATTTTTTTTAATCCCGAGGCCGATTTTAATTGCTTTTCAAGCTGCTTAGTAACCAAATTCTCCATATTTGCTGGAGAAGTACCAGGATAAACAGTCTGCACAAATATTTTAGGAATAATAACCTCTGGGAAATTCTCTTTGGGTAAGGCTACATAAGAAAAGTATCCTATAACGGAAATAATAACAGTAAGCACATAAATGGCTGTTCTGTTTTCAATTGCCCAACTGGCAGGTTTAAATTCTTTGAAATCTTCTTTCATCTTATAATAATGTATAGCCTGTATTAATTGGATTTTATTGAATCACCTGGACTTAAACCTTGCATTCCGGCAACAATTACCTGATCACCAACTTTAAGACCCGATACTATCTCGGCGCGACCTTCAGAAATTTTGCCTGTTTTAATATCAACACGCTTAGCTTTACCATTATCAGAGATAAATACATAATCCCCATTTTCGGCCTTTTGAATAGCATTCACAGGAATAACCAATGCATTGGAGTTTTGATAATCGATGATTTTAAGCACTGCAAGCATGTTTGGGCGATAATTTTTATTAGAAGGCAGTTTTATTTCCACATTAAAACTTCTCGATACTGCATCAATTGTTTTTGAAGCGAAAGAAATTTTGGTAGCAACGGTATCTGGAACATCTGGTAAAATCACCTGAACTTTATCCCCTTGATTTACTCTGCTAGCATAAGATTCTGCAATTTGAGCCTTAGCAGTCAATTTATTAGCATTTACGACACGAATACCTGAAAGGCCTGGCATTACAGCCTGCCCTACCTTAAGATCCATAGCGTCAATAGTTCCAGAAATTGGCGACTTAATTTTATACATTGACATTTGCGACTTCACAGTTGCAATACGACGTTCAGCAGCTTCTTTTTGAGTTTTAGCGCTTAAATATTGGACTTCAGTACCAATTTTTTGATTCCAAAGGTTCTTTTGACGCTCAAAAAGTGTAGTTGCAAGCTCTAATTGATTTTGCAGCTCAGATATACTCTGACGTAAAACTTGATCATCAATTTGGGCTAAAACCTGTCCCTTAGACACATTCTGACCAACACTAGCATAAATGGCAGTCACCACACCTGGAGCCTCCGGATTTACTTGTACATTTTCTTCTGCATCAATTTTCCCTTGAACTTCTAAATAATTCTCAAAAGAACTTTCTGCTAATATTAATAAGTTTACATCCTTTAAATCGCTAGCGGCTGCAACAATACCAACTTCACTTTCAAGTTTTTCTATTTTAGCATTAAGCTCGGCACGCTCCTTTTTTAAAGCTTCAAGCTCAGATTTTTTATCTGTTGGTTTCTCTCCACAAGAGGCCAAAAAGAAGACTACAGCAATAAATAATAATTTTTTCATGTATGTTTTAATTTTATTTTTTGACGTTAATGCTTATCCATTTAAGAAGACAAGCAAATTGATTTGTATTTAATAAACGATTTTACCTAAAGCCCTATCCACATTTACCTTATTAATTAAAAGATCATAAAGTGCATTGATATAATTATTTTGAGACTCCTTTAAAGATGTTTCAGCAGATGTAACTTCAATACTTGAACCTACCCCCTGCTCATATTTAATTTTGCTAACTCTTAAAACTTCTTGCGCCAATTCCATGTTACGTTTTTGATTCTCGAGAGACTTTAAACCATTTCTGTACACCGTTTGGGCCTGCTCCACCTCTAGATTAATACCATTTTTAAGGTTTACTAGATTATTCTCAGTTTTTAGAAGTTCAAGCTTTGCATTTTTTACTTGGTAGCTTTTTATGCCTCCAGATAAAATAGGTACTGATAAACGCAGTCCAACCACTGTGGTTGGGAAACTTCTATCAAATAATGTACTGAACTTTTGAGACTGTAAACTTTGTAAAGAGCTCCCAAAAGCCACTAGCGATGGTAAAAACAAGCTTTTATATCGTTTTACATCCAATTCATTGATTTTTTTCTGTGTTTGAAGCAATGAATATTCAATACGATTTTGATAAGAAGTGCTATCATTCAAATCAATTGATTCTTCAACCTGTAAGCTAGCAATAGAATCTTTCAATTTTAGTTTCGTTTGAATATTCATACCCATTTGAAACTTCAAAAGATTAACATTCAATTCTAATAAACGGATAACATTTTCACGCTCAGTTTCGAGGTTGTTATTTAATACTTTTAAACGATCAACATCAATTTTTTCAACAAAACCATTCGCAAAAAGGGCTTGAGTATCGTTTAATGATTTCTTTAAGCGAGAGATATTAGCATCTAATAGGCTAAGCTGCTCATTGCTTACTAAAACCGAATAATATGCCTTGGTAACAGCTACGGCAGTCTCAATACGACTACGTTTTAGGCTTTTATTAGAAAGTTCTTTAAAAGTTTTGGATGCTTGCAATCCGACAAGATAAGAACCATCAAACAATAACTGACTTACCTCTATTCCAATGGATGATTGATATTGAACACCAAATCTAACCGGGACTTGCGTACCAGGTTTATCAAAAAACTCGCCAGGTAATAAACTAGTAGGCACTACCAGGAAATCTTGAAAACTGACATTACCATTCACTTGAGGTAAACCAATTCCGATAGTCTTCTTGACCGTGTTTTTTGCTATTTCCTCATCAATAATAGCATTTTGGACTGAAACCTGATGTGATTGAGCATAATCAATAGCTTCTTTCAAGCTAAAGCTGATGGTCGTATCTGATTGTTGTGCCTTAGCAGTAAGCACAGAAAAAAAGCAAACGATTAAGCTTATGTGTTTATAATTCATATTTTATTCTTCTTCAATTATTTCTTTGTATTTATTTATTAATTTATGGCCTTTAAGCGTACATATTCCGTATAAAAAGTGCTCTGTTAACTCGGCCATCACATGTGCTATCCCATATTTCCCATTGGTGTAGGATGTTGAATTACTAAAAATCAAATCCATTTGCTCTAAACGCATTTGAGTTAAAATATCTGCCTTTATATCTTTTCTGAAATAACCCTCAGCAATACCCCTTTTTAGATTATCATGAATGGTGGTGTATAAATATTTCTCACGAAAATTTTTAAAAAATAACCAAGCTTGAGGATGATACTTTTGTAAATCATAAAACAATGAGGGATTAATCCCCGACAATTGCTCTTTCATGTTAGTTAGGGCTATAAATATCTCATGGACAGCATTTTGGGAGATATTTATAGTCTCATTTATGAGCTCCCTATTTGAATTCAGCCTCTGCTCAATCACAATATTTACCAACTCATTTTTATCAGCGAAATGAGAGTAAATAGTTTTTTTTGACATCCCCAAATGCTTGGCAATATCATCCATCGTTACACTTTTAAAGCCATAGTGGCAAAAAAGCTTATCAGATTCAACTATTATATACCATTTTACGTCCAATTGTTAATTTATTTGAAAGTGCAAAACTATGGAAACTTTTTAAAACTCAAAAGTTTCCGCGAATATTTTTGTATTTGAAAACGTGAAATGGATGAAAAATACAATGAAATGACAAAGAGAGAATCACGTAGATATAATTCAAAAATCGTAACTTCGCAAAAAAAGTAAACATGAAATTATCTGCATTAACAGCCATCTCTCCTATTGATGGTCGCTATCACAATTCAACTAAAGATTTATCGTCCTACTTTTCTGAAGCGGCATTAATAAATTTCAGGGTTTATGTGGAGATAGAGTATTTCATTTCACTTTGTGAATTACCATTACCTCAACTAAAACATTTTGATAATAAACACTTTGATGCTTTAAGAGCAGTTTATATACAATTTAATGATGCTGATGCAGAGGCCATTAAGGAAATTGAAAAGACCACTAATCATGATGTAAAAGCGGTTGAATATTTTATAAAAGATAAATTTTCTGACTTGGCTTTAGATGAGTTTAAGGAATTTATTCATTTCGGATTAACCTCTCAAGACATCAATAATACGGCTATACCACATTCATTCAAATTAGCTGTTCAAGAATCATATTTACCAAATCTGCAAGAACTATTAAGTCATTTAAAGGAACGCGTTATAGAATGGTCGAAGATACCGATGCTTGCACATACCCACGGACAACCGGCATCACCAACCTTATTAGGAAAAGAATTACAGGTATTTGTAGAGCGTATAGAAGCACAATTAACTCATTTACAATCCATTCCATTTTCAGCTAAGTTTGGTGGAGCAACAGGAAATTTCAATGCACATCATGTAGCATATCCAGAGATAAACTGGGTAGATTTCGCTAATAATTTTGTAAATAATCGTTTAGGATTAAATCGCTCGCAGTTTACCACTCAAATAGAGCATTACGATAATTTTGCGGCACATTGCGATGCTTTAAAACGTATCAATAATATTTTAATTGATTTAAATAGGGATATGTGGGCTTACATTTCCATGAACTATTTCAAGCAAAAGATAAAAGCTGGAGAAGTAGGCTCATCAGCCATGCCACATAAAGTAAATCCGATAGATTTTGAAAATTCGGAAGGAAATTTAGGTATAGCCAACGCTTTATTTGAGCATTTGGCAGCTAAATTACCTATTTCACGACTTCAACGCGATCTTACCGACTCTACAGTTTTAAGAAATATTGGTGTTCCAGTTGCTCATACCCTCATTGCTTTAAAATCAACATTAAGAGGTTTTAATAAGCTTTTATTAAATGAAAGTGCTATCGCATCCGACCTAGAAGCAAATTGGCCGGTGGTTGCGGAAGCTATTCAAACCATTTTGAGAAGAGAGGGCTATCCAAACCCTTATGAAGCCTTGAAAGATTTAACACGTACCAATCAGCAAATTAACCAAAATACCATGGCTGAATTTATTGACCGATTGAATGTTTCAGATCAAGTAAAGAATGAGTTAAAAGCAATTACACCATCAAATTATACAGGAATTTAGGCAGTCATTGATGTGTCATAAATACTTGGAACCTAATTGTCGACTTAAAAATTGTTAATTTTGTATATTAAAATAAAAATATGAGTACTGCAGCTTCAACAACAAACGTATATACAGAAATCACCCCTAATCCGGCAACGCGTAAGTTCTTAGTTAACAAGCTATTAACAAATAATAGCATTGACTTTGCAACAAAGGAAAGTGCTGAGAAATCGCAATTTGCTAAGGAATTATTCAAGTTTAACTTTGTTACTGGAGTTTTCTTCGCTAGCAATTTTGTAACCATCACCAAATCTGAAAGCTCAAATTGGGAAGATATCGAACCTATTTTGAAGGAATTTGTGAAAGGTGCTGTGGAATCTGAGTATAAGATTCTTGAAAAAGAAGAAGAATTAGCAAGTTTTGAAGGAACAGAAACCGAAATCAAAATTCAGCAAATTTTGCACGACTATGTCCGCCCAGCTGTTGAGCAAGATGGTGGTGCAATTAGCTACCGTTCATTTAAAGAAGGTATTGTTACTGTGGAGTTAAGAGGTTCATGCAGTGGATGCCCATCTTCAACTATCACCTTGAAATCTGGAATTGAGAATTTATTAAAAAGAATGGTTCCAGAGGTTACTGAGGTGGTTTCGGAAGCATTATAAGAAAGAATATAAAATTGAAAGCCTCGAGAAATCGGGGCTTTTTTTATGCTTTTATTTTACACTTGGTTTAAGCTCATTTCTAATGGTTTGAGCCCAATTGATAATCTCTGTTTTTTGAGCTTCTGATAGTCTTGCATTACTATGAATCAGAGTGTATGATTTTAGAGGCATCTCCCCTTCCTGAATCATTTCTATTACCTCCTCCAATTTATGATCTGCCTTTTTAGGCTTATAAGTTAAGAATTCAGAAAAGTTCAATTCCGATTTACCTTCATTCACATGATCTGCGAGCCACCAAGCAAGCGGCTGTATTTCAGAATACCAAGGATAAACTGTATTATTTGAATGGCAATCGTAACATGACGTTTGAACCAATTGTTTAGTACTTTCAGATGCTGGAAAACTTGCGAAAATATCATTGGGACTAGCCAAAGTAGATTGATTTTTGTCTGGTCTGAAAAATTGAATGAGGATGAAGATTATTAGAAATGCTAGGAGAATCTTTTTAGTGATAGTCATAAGCTTATAATAAATATTGATAATCTAATTTAATGAAAAAATCTCTTAATTACAAGTAACAACTCCTCCGATATCAATCCATTGGTAGCAATAATCTGCCTTCTAGCAATACAGTCATCACCACCTTTAAAATCAAATACATGTCCCCCAGCCTCTTTAACCAGGACTATTCCGGCAGCTACATCATAGGAATTGAGGTTATATTCGAAATAGCCATCAAATCTACCACTCGCTACATAGGCCAAATCGATAGCTGCAGAGCCAATTCTGCGGATACCATGGCATTTCTGCATAAGTTCTCTCAATACATTTAAGTAAGGTTCCATATCGGCAAATTCATAAAAAGGAAAACCTGTTGTCAATAATGTATTTTCGATTATAGGAGCTTTTGAGACTGATATAGGTTTTCCATTTAAAAAAGCACCGCCATCTTTCCAAGCCGAAAAACATTCATCTCGATTGATCTCATAAACCACGCCCAAAACGAGTTCTTCATCGCTTTGAAGGGCTATGCTAATAGAAAATGTAGGAATTCCGTGAATGAAGTTAGTGGTTCCATCTAATGGATCAATTATCCAATGGTATTTTTCGCCCTGCTTAGAGCTTGTTTTCTCTTCTGTGACAAATCCGGCTTCAGGAAGAATTTCTGATAGTCCTTTAACTAATTTCTCTTCTGCAGTTTTATCTACATAAGAAACCATATCGTGTAAGCCCTTGTATTCTACCCTATTGCGATCAAAATTTTGTCCTTCAGCACGAATAAAAGCACCAACTTCCTTGCTTAAAGAAATTACTTGCCGACAAAGATTCTCAAGATTCATAAATCAGGAAATGGCGTATTTTTTACCATTTTTAATAGACCATAAAATGCCAATTATTCCTAAAAGAATTAAAATGGTTGAAATTAATTCGGCTTGAGTATAACTTATACCGAATGTGTGATATTTAGAATTTACCCGAATAGATTCAATCAAGAATCGTTCTAATCCATTGAAAATCAAATAAATAGACCACATAAGGCCTGGAATGTTTATTTTACTGCGAATGCTCCAAAGGAAAGCGAAGATGGCCATTCCCATTAAAACTTCATAAAAAGGTGTTGGAAATACAGGCAAGGGTAATTCATTACAGAAATTACCTACGCAACCAGGAATTGGAACACCTTCATTTACCACATTATGAGGGTATTTAAAAGACCAAACCCAATCTGGAGCCCAGCTAAGCCAATTCGGTTTTGCAGCAAGATTAACAATACCCCAATCGCCATCACCAGAAAGATGGCAGCCAATGCGACCAACGGCATAAGCAAGCATCATACCGGGACCACCAATATCTAACATGTGAATCCATTTTATACCGTATTTATTGGCATGGTAGAGTACCGCTGCACCTCCCATAATCAAACCGCCATAAAAGGTTAATCCACTGAAGGATAGTAGTCCGCCAATAGGATCCTTCACAAAATCATCCCAATACTCGAAATTATGGAATAGTTTAGCTCCTAGAAATCCCCAAATTGCAGCCCACATTAATAAATTGCCCATTATTTGGTGTGGGTGTACGGTTTCTTTAATAATTTTCGGCTGACTTAGTTTCTCTTTTTTATTCTCGGCATAAGCCCAATAAATAAATAAAGCGGCGAAGATTAGTCCCCCTAAAAAACTACCCCTTGTAGAAAGTATAAAGTCCTGAGGATTAGCCACAAAAGCGGTATAATTCAATAAACCATCCAGCAGTTTATAACCAACAAAAAAACCAAAAACACCATTTAAGGCAATTTCTTGAGCTGAAACAGGTTCACCAATTTTAACATCTCTGGTAAATGGCTTAACAAGCCCCAATTTTTCTTTCCTTTTAAATTCTTGTGAAAGTGCCCAATAGCCGGCCGCAAAAGCCAATGCAACGAAAAAACCAAAAGTTTGAATGGGAAGTGGAATATGTAATCCTGTTAAATATTCAATCAGGTGTGTAATGGTTGGGAACATATATCTTAAGAAATTGGATTATTTAGAATGTTAAGCTAATCTATAAATTATGATTAGAATTACGATTATTAATTATTGCTTTTAGTGTACAAATATTTCGGAAGGTTCAGAAATCTCCATATCTCCATCAGAAGCAATATTTTCAAGCTTAACCGTTTTAATCTCATTGATTAATAATGGATCATAAGGGGCCTTTACTTTTACGTAATTGCGAGTAAATCCATGCATGAAACCATTTTTTTGATCCGCTTCAAAAAGGACTTCCGTTGAGATACCCACTTGAGTTTCATAAAAAGCACGACGTTTTTTCTCTGATAAAATATGGAGCATTTTACTACGATCTGCACGTAAAGAACCTGGAACTGAATCTTTCATTTCTGCAGCTAAGGTGTTTTCGCGTTCAGAATAGGTAAAAACGTGTAAATAGGAAACTTCTAGCTCATTCAGGAAATTATAGGTCTCCAAGAAATCTTCTTTTGTTTCGCCTGGAAAGCCAACAATCACGTCGACACCAATGCAGCAATTAGGCATGAGTTTTTTTATTTCTGCTACCCTTTCGGCATATAATTCGCGCTTATATCTTCTGCGCATTAAGCCCAAAATCTTGTTGCAACCCGATTGTAGTGGAATATGAAAATGCGGGACAAACTTTTTCGATTGGGATACAAATTCGATTATTTCATTGGAGAGCAAATTAGGCTCAATAGAGGAAATACGAATTCGATCAATTCCTTCTACCTGATCAAGAGCTTGAACTAAATCAAAGAATTTATCTTCACGAACACCATCTCTGATGCCAAAATCGCCTAAATTAACTCCTGTAAGCACTATTTCTTTCACTCCAGATTGAGCAATTTCATTGGCTTGTTCAATCACATGTGAGATGGTATCACTCCTACTTGCACCTCTAGCTAAAGGAATGGTACAGAATGAACAGGTATAATCACAGCCATCCTGAACCTTTAAAAATGTTCTGGTTCTTTCTCCGAATGAATAAGATGAAATAAAGCTTTTTGCTTCAGATATATCCTGATTAAAGATTTGAGTTTTCTCTTTCTTAGTTAAATCAGTGATGTATTCAGTAATCATGAATTTCTCGGCAGCTCCAAGAACCACATCAACCCCAGGAATTTCAGAAATTTCTTTGGGTTTTAGCTGGGCATAACATCCAACAATAGCGATATAGGCATTTGGAGAGTGTTTTAGAGCCTCTTTTACAACCTTGCGACATTTTTTATCGGCATGATCAGTAACTGAACAGGTATTAATAAGGTACACATCCGCTTTGTCGGTAAAAGAAACCGTTTCAAAGCCTGCCTCATTAAACTGCCGACCAATAGCAGAAGTCTCAGAGAAATTTAACTTACAGCCAAGTGTATAAAATGCAACTTTTTTACTCATGATAATATGCAAATATACGAAATGTGCTTGATATGGCAGAAATAGACCACAAGCAATTGATAATCAATAAATTATTGCTCTCCCCAACGATAAGAATCATGATTAAATCCGGCTAAATCAATTACCCGATTGACCACCGTTGCGGCCACTTCTTCAATGGTTTTTGGAAGACTGTAAAAAGAGGGAGTTGCGGGGCAAATAATTCCGCCAGCCTCGGTAAGGGTCTTCATATTATTGATGTGAATCAAATTATAGGGACTTTCTCTCACTACCAAAATTAATTTTCTTCTTTCTTTTAGGATTACATCAGCAGCGCGACTGATTAGTTCATCAGAAATACCTCCCGCAATGCGACCTAAAGTACCCATAGAACATGGGCAAACGATTAAAGTATCATAACCCGCTGAACCTGAGGCAAATGGAGCGTTAAAATCACGCTTGGCATAGAATCGGTACCCATAATCATTAAAAGAGCTATTGCCTAATTCATGCTTCCAAACATCCTTGGCATTATCAGACATAACTAGTGCTAAATCAGCTATTTGATCACTTAAAGCACTTAATTTATCTAATAATACCTTGGCATAAATAGATCCACTGGCACCTGTTATAGCAATTGCAATTTTACGCTTATTCATATGATTTAATTAGATGCAGATTAACCTTTGATAATCAGGCACAAATAAAGATTTAATTTCTCTCAAAAAGTTAAAAATTAAATAAAATTACTTAGCCATTGCATAACGGATTCCTTCGAGGATATGCTTCAAGAATAAGGGGTTGGTATATTTATCATCAGCATGGCCCAAAGCGGTATAAAATGAGCGTCCGCCTTCAAATTTATGATACCATGCCATGGGATGAAAAGCACCATTGGTCCCCCCTTGATAGCTTGACTCATCTACAGTAAGCAGGACTTTAATATTGGGATTGATATTCTTGAAATTATAAAGCTCTTCTTTCATATTCCATTCGGAAGGAAAATGGCGTGTGGAAGGGTGTTTTTTATCAATAACTTTAAAAGTGGCATTTTGCTGAGCTGGGTGACCATCGAAAACAGCTCCCACCAATTTCCCATACCAAGGCCAGTCATATTCGCCTGCTGATGCCCCATGAATACCTACAAATCCGCCACCAGAGCGAATATATTGCTCAAATTGGGACTGTTGCTCATCATTTAGCATGTCACCAGAGGTACTTAAAAACACGATTGCATGATAGTTTTTTAGATTTTTAAGATCAAAAACAGTCGCATTTGAGCTTGTATCGACTAAGAAATTATGCTCCTGCCCTAATTTAGAAATCGCAGTGATTCCTGCAGGGATTGAAAGATGTTTATAAGCCGCAGTTTTATAAAAAACAAGGATTTTTTTAGGCTTAGGAGCCGATTCTACTGAAATACTTATGGCAAATAATATCAAAAAGCATAAAATTCTATGTTTCATAGCTTCAATATTTAATGATTATCGATTTTTGAATTTCATTTTAGCTTTTTCACGAGAGGTATAATTATAATCCTTCACATTACTATGCTTTTTGGGATGAAAGGCAGCACCAATTTCTAGCTCTGGGCTATCATTTTTATTCGATTTCTTTGGCTTATCCTTTTCAATGACTAAATCGTCAGGTAATTCGGCAATTGGAATTGGGAGTCCGATAGTCTGCTCAATCTTTTTAACCATTGAAAGCTCTAAATCGGTCGCAAAGCTAATTGCAAGCACATCCTCCTCCACATTGTCTGTATTTTTAACAATCCGACCGATAAAAGTTTCCATTTCAACAGGCATTTCCAGATGAAAAATAAATGGAATACCCTGAATATCAATTGATTCTCTCAAATCATCTGCAATGAGTAAAATTCGAGCATCTTCAGAATTTTTAAAATCTTCCATTTGGTCGAAGCCCGGATGATCAAAAAATAAAGGCTTATAAATTGCTATTTCTTTATCAAGGTATTTGAAAAGGCTTTTAAATATCTTTTCGGCGGTTAAACGAGTATTTACAAAGACCAATACTTTATTGAAAACATCCTTATCTTTTAGTAAAAGGTTCAGGAGGTTAACTTTAGTTTTAAAATCTGGGACTTTATACAAAATTTGATCGACGGTAGCGAGTTTTTGTTCGCCTAAATTATCCACCTCAATCATGGTTTCATTATTCATAAACTGACTGGTTAGAAGGTTCAGTTTATCATGAAAAACATCGGTAAAAACAAGATGTTGGCATCTTACAATGCTTCTAGCTAATTCAGCGACAGGAAGTTGCATTCCTCTTTTCACTATTTCGGCAGCATCATCAACAATAAACATCATGATTTTATTGAGATTAAGCCCTAGTTTCAAATAGATTGCTCTGGCACGATCAGGAGTTGCAACAACAATATCGGCACCATCTGCGAGCGCATTCATTTGAGATTCCATTCCTCCTTCTGGATATAAACCCACGATACGTATGGTCTGATTCTTATTTAAAAGCTCAAAGCGCTCAATTACTGCCAAAACATGGTCTTTGTCCGGAACCAATACCAAAGCTCTTGGAGCCTCTTCAAAACCATATTTAAGGCGCATTAGTGAACCAAGAACATAAGTGCTAGTTTTACCAGAACCTTCAGGGGCTATTGCAATGATATCTTGTGCTCCCAAAATACGTGACATTGTTTTCAGTTGAATGTCTTTGGGTCCCAAATAACCTGCATCTGTCATCGATCTGACAAGAGGTTTACTTAGTTTCAGTTTTTCTAAAAGCACCATTTAAATAGATTTTTAAATAAAATGCAAAAGTACTCATTTGAAACGAGTATTGAGGCAAAATAAGGTCATAAGACAATTAAAAACGAAGTTTAAGTTATTTGATCTTAAAAAACTAATACAAATCCTTTAGAAGTTATTCGACTAAAAATTTTCCTCATCATCATTGCTTCCTCTAGAGGGAATGATTGGCCACCTGATAGGCACTTTAATCTGTTGACATGCTTGATATTAAAAATGAGCACTAATGAACTAATAATATTAGTATTGCTCATTTATTTTCTTAATTAAACAAGAATTTATTATCCCGAAATTATTAAAAAATAAAAATTCCATCTTAAGCTGTATTTTTGAGAAAATCCAAGCAATTTTTTATTATCAAAATGGATGTTTTCGGCAAAGTATTAAAAGATCATTATTTAGGTCGCCAGAAAGGTAAATTATGGCTTCACAACAGCTATGGGAGCCCCGAGGATATGCCCGTTGACATTTTTTACCGTAATAAATTTGAAATTTCTGAGCTAGAAAGCATCGCAATTGACCTTTGCAAAGGCAAAACGCTCGATATTGGTGCTGGGGTTGGAAGTCACGCCTTGATTTTACAAAACAAAGGAATTGATGTTACGGCCATCGAAATATCGGAAGTGGCCTGCGACATCATGCAAAAAAGAGGTGTTAAAAAAGTTGTGAATAAGGATATTTTCCAATTTGAAGGAGAGCAATTTGATACGATCTTGATGATGATGAATGGTATCGGACTCTGCGGGGACATGGAAGGCTTGGAGCGTTTTTTGGAGTATTTGAAAAAGCTGATAGTGCCTGGTGGACAAATCATTTTTGATTCATCGGACATCGCTTATTTATACAAGTCGGATGATTTTATCTCAAGTAATTATTACGGTGAGATATCTTATCAATATGAATATCAATCTATTAAAGGCAATTGGTTTAAATGGCTATATGTCGATTTTAACAGCCTAGAACAAATTGCCAATAAATTAGGTTGGGATTGTGAATTGATTTTTGAGGATGATATGGACCAGTTTTTGGTAAGGATGGTATTAGTTGAAGGCTAAATTAATGAATCTCAATATTAAAGTCCGCTGCAAATTCTCCAAACTCCTCTAAACTTATCACCCCTTCTTTCAACTTAAACTCCTTCTGCTCACCCTCATGATCAGCATAGCCCAACCAAGGTTCAATGCACACAAAGGGCGCTCCCATTGGTGCCCAAATTCCCAGTGAAGTAAAATCCGGGAAGGATACAGAAATATAATGATTAGACTTATGGCTTTTAAGTCGGACTTCTCTAGAATTTAACTCCTTAAACACCAAGGCATCAGATTTAAATAAATCGGGATCTAATTGAAGTTTGCGGGTGTCTAAAGGTACTGCTTGCGTCAGCCCCGTAAAATATCCATCTTTATTTAAGAGATGTTTTTCTAGGGATTCATCTTCAGAAAACTCTATGTAATAATCAGACATCAGCTCTTCCGAGTTAAAGGGAATATTAAATGCAGGGTGAGCACCTAGAGAAAAATGAATGATTTGATTATCCAAATTTCGAACTTGATAGCTTATTGAAATCTTTGATTCATCAAGTTTATAAAGAATTTCGAATGCAAATTTATAGGGATATTGCTCAAGACTAGCTTCCGAATATTTGATTTGAAATTTAGCTTGTGTAGCACTTTGATCTATTAATTCAAATTGTGAATGACGAGCAAAACCATGTCGCTTGATTGGATATTTATTCCCGTTAATTAGCAATTCATTATTTAGGCAAGAGCCAACAATTGGGAATAAATTAGGAGCATGAAAAGCCCATACCGAAGGATCTGCTTGCCATAAATGTTCAACTCCGCTAAGCTTGTTAAAAACAGAACTTAACTCAGCTCCTTTCAAATTTATTCGGACTTTAAGGCTATTATTCTCTAAAAATATCATTTAACTATAAGTTAAAAATAAAATTTAAATAATTTAAAATCAGATACTTATAAATTTTAATTAAACTTAACGTTTAACCCAAACTTTCTTCTTTCTATTTTTATTATTTCCACCTGAAGATGGTCTTTTTGTGGTGGGGCTGTAAACCGGTGCCTCACCTAATTCTTCAGGAAGTGTCATTCTAGGTATTTCCTTGGAGATAAGATTTTCAATGAAGGAGAACCTACGTTGATCTTTTTCGTTCACTAAAGTAATGGCCGTTCCAGTAGTTTCAGCTCTGGCAGTTCTTCCAATTCGATGGATATAATCTTCAGGATCTGGCGGAACATCATAATTAATTACGAGACTAATTCCTTCTACATCTATTCCCCTACTCAATACATCGGTACCGATAATTACGGGTAGTGTGCGACTTTTGAAAGCTCTTAATACAGTCTCACGTTGTTCTTGTTCTAAATCAGAATGGAAAGCCTCTGATTTAATACCTTCTCTTCTAAGCGTTCTATTTAGATCTTTTACCGTTTCCTTTCGGGAGCAAAAAATCAAAATACTTTTATAGTCGCCAGCCTTGAGTAAAGAGCAAATCAATTTTACCTTTTGATGATCATGAACCATATAAACCTGCTGCGAAATACCGACAGCGGGCTGAGAAATGGCAATATTTATTTGTTGAGGATTTTTAAGAATGGTATTGGCTAAAGTTCTAATCTTTGGTGGCATGGTAGCCGAAAAAAGTAGTGTTTGTCGATCTTTAGGAAGACTGCTAATAATTCTCAAAATATCTTCATAAAAACCCATATCGAGCATGCGATCGGCTTCATCAAGCACTAAATACTTAAGGTGATCTAACTTTATCGTTCCTGAAGCTAAATGAGCAATGAGTCGGCCGGGAGTTGCAATCACAATATCCACCCCTTCCATCATGGCACGGCGTTGTTGTTCATAAATCATCCCATCTCCACCACCGTAAACAGCAATGGAGCTAATTCCGGCAAAATAGGCCAATCCTTCAACCTGCTGATCAATTTGCTGGGCAAGTTCACGAGTTGGAGCTAAAATAAGAGCTTGGGTATGTTTTTTATCAGAAATACTGATATGTTGTAAAACTGGCAATAAATATGAGGCTGTTTTTCCTGTACCAGTTTGCGCACAAGCGATCAAATCAGTGTGTTGAAGAATTAAAGGAATAGCCTGTGCTTGTATTGGAGTAGGTTTAATAAAACCCATACTTTGTAAACCCTCAAGTAATTGAGGATCAAAGTTAAAATCGCTAAATGTCAAATTGATAAAATAATGTTTAAATAATATACAAAGGTAGTTAAAACAAAGGACATTGATAATTTTGAGTTTTTAAACCAGTAATTAGACCATCTTGCAGTTAAATAATTATTATTTATTCCAAGTATTTAGGAAATAATAAGTGCCCTACTTATTAACACCATTTAATTTCTCAACAATTAAAATCTTTTTAGTTTTTTTTCCTAGTTTTGAATCCCGTACAGATGATGTTTTTTATTGTCTTTAATAGCTTTTATCTATTATTTTAATAAAAACTCTAAGAAATCCTACAGATATAATGACTAAATACATTTTTGTTACGGGCGGCGTTACATCGTCGTTAGGAAAGGGTATTATTTCCGCTTCTCTTGCAAAACTTTTGCAATCAAGAGGATACCGAGTTACCATTCAAAAGTTTGATCCATATATTAATATTGATCCAGGAACTTTAAATCCTTATGAGCATGGCGAATGTTATGTTACTGAAGATGGCGCGGAGACAGATCTTGATCTTGGTCATTATGAGCGATTTCTGAATGTTCCAACCTCGCAGGCAAACAATATTACCACAGGTCGTATTTATCAAAATGTAATCAATAAAGAGCGTGAAGGCGCTTATTTAGGCAAAACCGTTCAGGTTGTCCCACATATTACCGATGAAATTAAGCGTAATATGAAAATTTTGGGTGAGACTGGCGATTTTGATATTGTAATTACCGAATTAGGTGGGACTGTTGGCGATATTGAATCTTTACCATTTATTGAGGCTGTACGTCAATTACGTTGGGAATTAGGTTCTGGCAATTCTTTGGTAATCCACTTAACTCTTGTACCTTTCCTTGCTGCGGCTGGCGAATTGAAAACTAAGCCTACTCAGCATTCTGTAAAGATGTTATTGGAATATGGTATCCAACCTGATATTTTAGTCTGCCGTACCGAACATCACATTCCACAAGAATTACGTAAAAAAATTGCTCTTTTCTGTAATGTAAACCTAAATGCAGTAATTGAGTCGATAGATGCTTCAACCATTTATGATGTTCCATTATTGATGTTGAAGGAACAATTAGATAAAACTGTATTAAGCAAATTTAAACTTCCTCAAAAAAATGAGCCTGATTTAGGTAAATGGAAAGATTTCTTGGGTCGTTTAAAGAATCCATTGCATGAAGTAACTATTGGCTTGGTTGGGAAATATGTCGAATTACCTGATGCATACAAATCTATTACCGAATCATTTATTCATGCTGGAGCAAAGAATGAATGTAAAGTAAGAATTAAAAGTATTCAATCTGAAAGCATCACTCCTGCGAATGTTGCAGAGAAACTTAAAGGACTTGATGGAGTTCTTGTTGCTCCAGGTTTTGGTAGCAGAGGTATTGAAGGTAAAATTGAAGCTATTAAATACGTTAGAGAGCATGATATTCCGTTTTTCGGTATTTGTTTAGGTATGCAATGTGCTGTGGTTGAATTTGCTCGTAATGTGATTGGAATCAAGGATGCGCAAAGCAGCGAGATTGATGAAAACGCTAAAAATCCGGTTATCTCCATGATGGAGGACCAGAAAAAAATAAAAAACAAGGGTGGTACCATGCGTCTTGGTTCATATACATGTGAACTTAAAAAAGGAACTAAGGCAGCGGCAATCTATGGTAAATCTAGAATTACGGAACGTCATCGCCATCGTTATGAGTTTAACAATAAGTATTTAGAGCAATTTGAACAAGCTGGAATGATTGCCTCTGGGATTAACCCTGAAAATAATTTAGTTGAGATTGTTGAGCTTAAAAATCATCCATTTTTTATTGGAGGTCAATTTCATCCCGAATTAAAGTCAACAGTTGATAATCCTCACCCACTTTTTGTTAACTTTGTCGCCGCTTCTATTATTTATTCAAAAAAGAAGTAACATTTAACAAAACAGATTTTTAAACGGAATGGATAGAAATACATTTACGGGTCTCTTTTTGATTTTAATCATATTAGTAGGCTCAACCTTTTTAATGCAACCTTCTGAGGAAGATATTAAAAGAGAAAAAGCAAAACAAAGTCAGGATTCAATTGCTAGAGTTAATAAAGACAAAAATCCAGTTATTGTTAAGGATACAGCAAAAACAGCTGTTTTACCTCCAGTAGATTCGACCCTTATCAAATCTGGCCCTTTTGGAGCGGCTCAATCTGGTAGCGATGAGCCAATCATTCTTGAAAACGAGTCTATAAAAGTAAAAATTAGTCCCAAAGGTGGCAGAATTGCCTCTGTAGAGCTAAAAAACTATAAAACTTATAGCCAATTACCTTTAATCATGTTTGAAGGTGAAGGCAATAAATTCGGTTTAGTTTTTGGTTCAGCTGGTAAAAACATCAATACCAACGATCTTTATTTCCAAGCTCAAGGTGCTTCAGTAAATGTTGCCAAAACTGATTCTGCATCTGTAAGCATGCGTTTAAATTATGCTGAAGGAAAGTATATCGATTATATCTATTCTCTAAAAGGAACAGGTTATAACGTAGGATTAACTATTGCCACCAAAGGTATGCAAGATGTGGTTGCTCCTACTCAAAAACACATAACACTTAATTGGGAAAGTGTTTTAAAACAAAAAGAGAAGGATTTAGCAAGTGAGCAACGCTATTCTAGCGCCTATTTCAAACAAGGTGATGAAAGTGTTGATTACCTAAGTTTATCAGAATCGGAAACTAAAGAGTTAACTGAGGGCAAAATAAAGTGGTTTTCATTTAAGCAGCATTATTTCTCAAATGTCTTAATCGCTAAGAACAGCTTTGATAAGGGTGAGTTAACTGTGAATACTAGTCCCGATTCAAGTACAGTTAAGAGCTTTGCTGCAAACATGCAGATACCATTTGAGCGCCAAGAGATTACTAGCTATCCTATGACTTTCTATTTTGGCCCTAATCAATTAAACATCCTTGAAAAACAGGGTTTTGAAATTGAAAAGCAAATAGATTTAGGTTATTGGCCTTTAAAATACATCAATAGATGGATAGTTTTACCTGTTTTCAACTTCCTTGAAGGATTTGGATGGGGATATGGACTAATCATTCTAGTATTGACTGTACTCCTGAAAATGGTTTTATTGCCACTAACTTACAAGTCATACCTTTCAATGGCTAAGATGCGTGTCTTAAAGCCTGAAATGGATGAAATTAAGGGTAAAGTTGGGGATGATAATCCTACACTTTTACAACAGGAGTATTTAAAATTATACAAGAAAGCTGGAGTAAATCCATTGGGTGGTTGTTTGCCAATGTTATTGCAATTACCAATCATCATGGCCTTCTTCTTTTTCTTCCCTAATCTATTCGAATTACGTCAGCGTAGTTTCTTATGGATGGAAGATCTATCAACCTTTGATGCATTCTTCCAATTAGGTTTCAACATGCCTTTCTTAGGAAACCACATCAGTTTAATGTGTATCCTAATGACCATCTCGACCTTGATTTATACATATTTTAATAATCAAGTATCGGGTGCTACGGGTCAAATGAAATATATTGGTTATATCACTCCTATCATATTCTTTGGGGTATTGAATAGTTATCCTTCGGGACTAAACTATTATTATTTCTTGGCCAACATGATGACCTTTGCACAGCAGTACATTATCAGAATGTTTGTGGATGACAATAAGATACATGCACAAATTCAAGAGCATAAGAAAAAACCTCAATCTGAGAAGAAAAAATCAGGCTTCCAACAAAGAATGGAAGATTATATGAGACAGCAGCAACAAGCTAAAAGTCAGCCAGCTAGCTCAGCAAAGAAAAAATTGAAATAAAATTATAAAATTCAAGACTCAGCCGACAAATTAATTATTTGTCGGCTTTTTTTATTGCTTTAACTCTGGTGAAGCTTTGTTCCATGGTTTCAAAAACCAAAACATTTTCATTTAACTCTTTAATTAAGAAGGGAAAATCTCTTTTTGTACCGCCAGGTAATGTTTCGGTATAACGAATCATTTTACCATCCATTTTATAAGTGCCATGTGAAATTAGCTTAGCACCCCACTCTATTTTGAGCACATTACCTTCAGAAAATATGATCGCAGGAGATTGCAATTCGAGCTCCTGTTTTGTGATACTATCTGGCGGATTAAAACTAGTCACAGAAACATAATTCCAAGTCCCATAAAGATCATTGGCTTCGATTGATTTAGAACAAGAAGCAGTTAATAACAATACCGCGATTAAGCTAAAAATACAATATCTTATCATTTAATATGTTAATTGTCAATTATTTACAAACTATAAATTAAGAAAATGATCAGTAAATGCATTAAAATCATCAAATTTAAGATCATAATCATCAGAAGTCCCGAAGCCGTAGGTAACAAGAACAAAAGGCAAACCAGCTTTTCGAGTTTCTAGGCTATCCCCATGGGTATCCCCAATATAAATAGGGTTTTTTAATTGATGCCTATCGACCAATAATTTGATATTATGATGTTTTGGCATTGAATTTACACCATGGGCCATTTCATCTGTGATATAATTTTCAATATCAGCCCATTTCATAAATTCCGTAATCAAATTTGCCGGACAATTACTAACGATTAAGAGACGATATTTTTCAGAAAGTTTAATTAAACCTTCACGTACACCATCATATAAAACCCCACCCATTTGAGGCATAATTTTCAAGCGGTATTCATTGATTGTTTTATAAATCTCCTCTTGTCGCTCTTTGCTAGTTGCAGGAAACAAATGATCTAATACTTTAGAACGCTCCCATCCCATTACATAATGCAAATCATCACGAGTAAATGTTCTATTTAAATTTTCGGCCTTAGCCCCTAAATTCCAAGATTCAAGGTAGGTATCCAAAGCATCCCAAAGAGTGCCATCTAGGTCGAAAATTAAACTATCAGGTTTATTCATTATTATCGATATTTAAGAGCAAAAAAAAATGCGCAAAATATAAAAATTTGCGCATTTCGTTGATTTTTCGTATATTATAGTCTAAATGCTTGTCTCGCATATAATTTCCACGCAGAACCTTCCTTGCGCCATACCATCATAATTCCAATTTTAATATCAGTTGGCACACCAGCATTTGTAGCTTTAGCAACAAAAGTATGTCTAACGATGGCAGTTTTACCTGAGATGGAAATCGTTTGATTGCTAGGCTCAACACTTGAAAAATCAAAGGGGCCATTCAATAAATCATCAATAAATTCGGCTTTATTTTGAACTTTACCAGCAGAGTGCCCGTAAGATAATGCATCAGAAGCAATACTTTCCAAAACGGCACGATCTGGGTCTACAATAACTTTAGTTAATTTATCTACAGCTGCACTAACAGCTTGTATATCTTTTGATTGTGCATTTAAATTAATGGCAGAAAAAACCATTAAAGTCAATAGTAATATAGATTTATACATCTTCTTCATTTTAAATTATTTAAAATTAGTGGGAACGAACTTCACCTTCAAGCTCAGGTTCTATATAACCTTCAGGTGTTTTCTTATGCCAATAAGAAGCTAACATAGATCCGGTAATATTCATTAAAGGACCAAATACGGCCGGTGCTAAGCCCATTGTAGCAATCTTTCCGAGACTATTAGCAATTCCAGAAGCTAAACCACCATTTTGCATACCCACCTCAATAGCAACTGTTCTAGCATCACGCTCAGGCATTTTAAATAGGCGAGCAAACCAGTATCCTAAGAAATATCCAAAAATATTATGAATTAAAACCACTAGAATCAATAATCCACCAATATCCAAAAGACTATCACGACCTGCAGCAGTGATAACAACAATAATTAAAGCAATACCAGACATAGACACGATAGGCATAGCATTATCAAGCCATTTAGCTTTTCCTGCTAATAATTTATTAAACAATAAACCAGCGCCAATAGGAATAATAATCATTTTAGCGATATCCCACATCATTTTAAACATATCAATTTCAATAAACTCACCTGCAAGCAAATTCATGAGTAATGGAGTTAATACGGGAGCAAGCAGAGTAGCAATTGAAGTAATAGTAAGAGATAAAGCGAGGTTAGCTTTCGCTAGATAAGACATCACATTAGATGCCAATCCACTTGGAGAACAACCAATCAAAACAATTCCGGCTGCAATTTCAGGAGGAAAACTAGTCATGGAAGCTAAAAAATAACCCATACTAGGCATAATCAAAAATTGTGCAATAATACCAATTACAACCCCTTTCGGAGTTTTTACCACAGCCACAAAATCCTTAGCACTCATGGAAGTACCCATTCCAAACATAATAATCTGGATTAAGGGCGTAATTAATCCCGTTAATTTAAAATCACCAACAGTAATAAAATAGCTAGGATAGTAAAGCGCCATGGTAACGGCAGCAAAAATGATGGTGGTATAGGAGAAACCTTTTAGGCTTTCATACCCTCTAAAACCGAAAGTCAGAGCTAGAAAAAAGGCCATTAAACTAGGGCCAGCTAATTGAATATTACCCGTGAAAAACATTCCAAGAGAAATCAAAAGTAATATTGCTGCAATTCCAATTGCTACAGAATGAGAGTTTAACTGTTTCAAAATATCAGATTTAATTAAAATTTATTTTTTTACTATAATTTACCAAGTTCTTTTACTCATTATCACATCGAGCTCAGCTCTAGTCATTTTACCTTCTTCAGGATGTTTTTCCATCCATTTAATAAAATCATCTTTAATCTCGCTAGTCCACTCACTATCCAATTGACCACTTGAAAATTTACCTGATTTTATAACCTCAAAGGCATATTTATCTCTTCTAACAATAAATTCGGCAGTAGAGACTACATGTTCAGCAAGATGTGCTGGAACAAAGAGAACACCAATTTTACCGGCAATTACAAGATCCCCAGGTACGGCCATAGTTCTACCAATACGAATTGGAGTATTTAAACCCATCAATACCATATCCTCCATGAAGCTAGGATGAAAATCACGTACAAATGCGTTAAAACCTTCAATTTCTTCAAGACCTTGAACATCTCTAGCCGCGCCATCAAACACAACTCCATTACCCGATTTAGTATATATGGAAGTTGCAAGAGTACTTCCCATTAAGGTTCCAGCTACTATTTTCCCAAAACCGTCTGCCACATATACATCACCTTTTGTAAGCGTTGCAATAGGCCATGAATTCGTATTTCCAACGCGACCTTGCTGTGTGCCTCTAGCTTTAAGATTCTTTTCAATATCGGGCCTTGTAGGCATAAACATAGCCGTAACTGCTCTTCCAGTTATCATATCATCATTAAGAGTTTTCCAGCCATGTTCAAACTGATTAGTATAACCCATCACTTTTAAAACCTGCCAGGCATCATCAATTCCGATTTTCTTTGCTCTTTCTAATAAATTATCTGCAATTTTCGGGCGTCCATCGGGGAATCTTTCCCCCTTCCATTCAGAAGTTAAAAAAGTTAGCTCCTCTTTTGGGATAGTTTGAGCTGATAAAATCCCTGGTAATGAACTTAAAACTGCTGCAACAAAAACGAATATTTTAAATTTCATATCTTTTTTTCTTATCTAAATAAACAAAAATTTTTATTAAAAATGCTATAATTCAACAATTTAAGCATGATTTTATTTAAATCCAATTATCAATTTCTATTTGACTTTTTGTGTCCCTTAGGCAAAGTAATTTTCCAAATGCTGGCTTCAACAGCATCATATTCAATAACATACATTATGTTTTTAACTAAAATGGCATCTGTAGGATTATTGAATGAATCAATAATTCTTGTCGTTTTAACAAAATAATTATCGCTTCCTTTATCATAAAACATTTTTAAATGCAGTAAATCGCGACCTTGATCAGTAAAGGCTTTCATCATGCTTGAGCGACTTCCTAAGGAGTTTCGTAGAACAAATCCATCACCTTTAAAATCTGAAGCTAAAGCATGCTTTGTATCAAAAACTAATCCGAGTGGTGAGCTATGCGGGGTAAAAGTACTAGTGGTAACGCCTGTATTATCGCCATCTAAAATTTTACCTGAATGACCTCTATATTCATTAGCATCGGGGCCGAGGTTTTGTACACCGGGACTAAATTTTACACCTTCAGGGATTTTAGGAAAATCGGGGTCATTTCTAAAATATTTAACTGCCCAAGCATGGGCTGAACGAGGAATAAAGGGATCTGTATCAGGATTAGGCTGCCAATCAGGATATTGTTGCGGATTTTCAATTCCACTCATAATCCATGGAAAACCATAATGGCGACCTTCCCGAACCCAAAACATATCCTCATTATGATCATAATCGGAAGAGTTTACCACTGCAAACAAATTACCAGAAGGATCAAGAGCGATATCATAGGCATTACGAATCCCTTCTGCGTAAATATAACCCTTCGACTTAAGTTCATTTAAATCATCAGGTAATTCAATATTTAAGGCATCGACTGGAAATCTGAAAATTTTGGCAGTTAGAGCATTATCTCTTGCATTGGGATAAGCTCCCCTATTATCTTGAACTTCACCATGATCGGTTCTAGCGCCTGTATTCGCATAAATATATTTACCATCCTTACTTATTTCTAAAGCATTCCAACCATGGTCAAAAGTGGTGGCATTGGTACCATATTCTACGGTATTAAAAACTACGTTTAAAATTGGTTTAGCTGTAGATATTCCATCATAGCGTACCATTCTGCCCTTTGTTCCTTTACCATTATTTACACTGATATTGCCACATAAAAACAATTGATCATTTAGAAAAACAGCCCCTTGAAGTCGGGTAATTCCGTGATCTGATGCAGAAAAAATCTGTTTGGATTCTGTTTTATCAGAATTAGTATCAATTCGATATACCCCACCATCAAAATCAGTATAATACAAAGCACCTGTTTTGGGGTGCTGGAGAAATCTAACCGCTTTTGGTCCAATTGAAAGATATTTTTCGACTTTAATATCGTCTCTTAAGGGATTAGGAATAGTTTTAGCCTTCTCTTTATCCCTACGTGGTTTAGGATTTTCATTTTGCGCTAAACTAATTATTGGATTTAGCAGTAAAAAGAGAGTAAAAAGAGCTAAAATTTGAATTTTAGGGTTCATTAAAGCTGATTTTTATGGTTGTTTCCCTAATTCTCTGAGGTAGGTAATCAGTTGCCATCTTTCCTTCTCTGAAAGGATTTCCTTGTAAGGTGGCATATTTCCATTGCCATTCGTTAATTTCCAAAAGATTGCGCCATCCTTTTGCTTAATAACCCTCTGATCATGAAAATTAGCAGGTCTGGTACCCATTGAACCACCAGCTGGTCCATCACCATAACCTGTATCTCCATGACATGAAAAACAGTACATATTATAAAGCTCCTCTCCTGCCGAAATATTTTCAGGATTTACTGGTAAAATATTTTTAATGGTATCTGCCCATTCAGGTGCTAGCCATACATCTTTTTTAATTGTATCCTTATGGGAATAAAGGGCATAAATCACTTTTGAATCAGAAGAATAATTCTTTGAGGCCGATAAAACAAAAGAACAGATTCCTAATAATACAAATGTTTTAAAAAAACCAATGTTTTTCATTAGAGAAATAGATAAAAAAATAAGCGTAAAAATTTGATAAAATCAATTAATAAAATAACAGCCAAACAAGATTTATTTGGCTGTTATTTTAATTTAATTATAGATATGCGATACAATCCATTTCAACTAATGAGTCGCCAGGGACACCACCCTTAGCAACAGCAATTGTAGAACGTACTGGTGGTTTTTTACCAAAACGGCCTTTATAAACCTCATTCATTCCTTTATAATCAGCGATATCATTCAGGTAAACAGTAACTTTCAGTACCTTTTCCATTGAAGAACCCGCTTTAATCAATTCTTTTTCTAATTCCTGTAATACAATTTCAGTATGAGATTTTATGTCAAAAGGGTCTGTGTGAGCACCTTTACCGGCAATGTAAACTAGTCCGTTATGAATGGTATGCCCCGAGAAAAGTGGCACATCTTGGAAATTAGTAATGTTTCCAGCTTCTTTTTCTGGAGCTGATGAAATACCCTTCGCATCAGCAACCGCCGCAATACCGGTAACACCAACTACAGAAGCAAATAATTTCTTTAGGACTGATCTTCTTTCTGTTTTCATATTATTTCTTTTTTGATTTATGAATATTATTTCTTTTTTAACATTTGCCATTCACGGCCTGGTTTATCTACTCTAAAACTCTCTAAATAACCTTTATCTTGAAGCGTAATATAGGCTGTTTTACCATCTCTACCGCCAAAAGCAATATTACTTGGTAATTTGCCCAAGGTGTTAATTTCTCTAATTAATTTACCTTCTGGAGATAGCTTAACAACTGTGCCTTTACCATGTCTGGTGATATATAAATTACCGTCAATGTCACATCTCATGCCGTCCATTCCAAAATCTGGAAATTCATGAATTAGTCGCTTATTACTTAGCTCCCCCTTTTCATTTAGATCATATTTCCAAACTTTACGCTGAACAGATTCGTTAACGTATAAATATTTATTATCTGGACTAACTTCAATACCATTAGTGGTACCCATGCTATCAAGCATGGTAGTTTTACCATCAAGATCGATTCTCCAAATTCGTCCAGTTCCAGCTTTCCAATTGGGGTCACTAGCGAATAAACGATCTTTATTATCTATGGCAATATCATTTGGCTGACTCATGTTTGAATTATGTGCAAAAACAGTGATTTCCTTTGTCAACATATTGACTTTAAGGATATTATGTTTTGTATAATCAGCGATAAGCATATTACCTTTACTATCAAAACGAATTCCGTTTCCTACGCTACCTGAAGGTAATTCAACAAATAAACTTGCTGTACCATCTAGAGAGACTTGTCCGATTGTTCCTGGTTTTGCAAAATTAACTGCATAAACAGTCCCATTTGAACCAACTGCAGGGCCTTCAACTCCAGAAGGAAAGCTTTTCTCAGGTGTTAAAACTTTACTATTAAAAAGCTCTTGAGCATTAGCTCCCAAAAAAGGAGTAAAGAAAAGAGCTAAAAAACAAAAAGTTCTATTGATTGTATTTTTCTGAAAAACCATAAATAGTTATTATTAATTATTAAAGATAAGAGTTAAAATGGAGTGTTATCCCCTATTAAAAAAATATAATTATGCTTAATTTAAACCATGTATAATTATCAAAGAATATGAATAATATTACAAATTAAAATCAATTTAGAATAGGACGATTGAATTAGAATCAGCTAATATCATTTTACTTCAAACTTAATATATATAAAATCATATCGCGCGCATCATCATCTGATAAATTGGGATGAGGAGACATAGGAACAGCACCCCAAACGCCACTTCCACCCACTTTGACTTTATTAATGAGATAGTCAATGTTGGCTTTGTTTTTTGCGTATTTATTAGCAATATCTTTATATGAAGGGCCTAGTACTTTATCTTGAACTTTATGGCATGCAAAGCAATCAGATTTTGAAATTAGGACTTCCCCATTCTTAATATTTTCAAGGTCTGAATTTTCTACTGCCTTTATTTGAGGTACATCTTTAATTTCTTTAGCCAATGGCTTTTTATTCTCCTCTACAGTGCTTGCTTTAACTTCAGTTGCTTTATTATCAGTTGTAGCGTCTTGTAATTGTGTAGTATTAGATGTGTCGGGAGATGCACTAATTTCAGTTGTATCAGCTGCTTTTAAAACAGTTGAATCAGATGAGGTGTTTGTTTTTTCAGTTGAGCTATTACAAGCAAATAAAAGGGTAGCTAAACCCATTAATAAAATTCTTTTCATTTTTAAATTAAACCTAAATGTTTATAAAATTGTATAACACAATTCTATTCAAAAAATCTCGGATTTTAAATTAAAAAATGAAATATAGCAGCATTATTAACGCTAAACAGGCTAATGTTGAGAAATTGTTACAAAGTGTAAAAATCTATAAACAAATTAAAATTAAAAGCTATGCTGTTAAAATTCGGTATCAGTTTAGTTAAATTTTGAAGAAACTAAAGAACCAATTTTTTTACCTTCAATTAGCCCCTCTTCAATTGCTTCCCTATAGTGAATACCCCCATAAATACGGCTTATTGAAGCCTCTTGTGCAGCATGCTGTACATTTTTATAATCTCTATCAGGCCACCCCCAAGCACGCTCAGTATTATCAGTAAAGGGGGTATTGGGTCCGAATATTTTATCTAAAATGGTTGCAGAAGCGCTAGAAATAATTGAGTGACCACTGGTATACTCAGGGAAAGGTGGTGTTTGTAAATAAGGTCGCCATGAATAATCTATATGTTGATTTATATAGGTTTCAGGTCTTAATAAATCATATTTAAACTTGGTATTCCAACAAGCAATAAAAGCATCGAAAATACCAATAGAAACATTGGCAAATGCATAAACTGTCTTATTAAAGTCGGCAGATTGATTTTTACAAACAATACCAGTTATACCCATCCAATGCCCTCCTGGGGTCATTGCTTTAGTGGCAAACATTACGTGACCTGATACATTCATTCTAAAACCATTACAATCCCAAAAATCGGCGATGGCCTTTTGTTCTTGTGTGAGGTTTGTACCTACATCATAGACTTCTTTTGCTAGAGTATAAAATTTTGAATCCTTTTTAGTGCTAAAATCGCTTGGAGGATTTGGCAGAAACTGACTAGCGGAATCAATTAATAAGGGCCTAATTTTCATCCAATTAGGTTCAACTGCTGGCATATATGCTGGAGGAGTTGGAACCCATCTACTTGAATCACTATTGCTGACATTATATTTAATTGCACTTCTAGTTTCTTTGTAGTTATCTTTTTTAGCCCACTCGAAAATAGCCTGACTTACATTTTTCGCGTAAATTTCGGATGATTTTATCATTTCACTTGGCATACCATGTTTTTCAGCCAAATCAATATGATTATCAATTACAATCTGAATAGAATCTTTACTAAAAATCAAATTTTGCCCCATATACAAAAAAGCAAGAAGAGCGGTGAATTCTGTGTTTATTTTATTATTAGGCGACAAATTCAATTTAAAATCTTTTAATTTGGGTGCGATAGAAGAATATTCCGAATTAGACGCAATCACTTCATAGGCTGCAATATTACTATAAGCATAGATTCGACTTGCTACTGGGGGTGTAAATATATCATGAGTAATTACCTTAGTTAAATCGCCCACAGCATTGGTATAAAGTTCTGGATTATTAAAAACAGATTTATAATCTTCCTTTTTTATACATGATGTAAGCAAAAGACAAACAAAAAAAACAGCAAATATATTTCTCATTATTGTGATAAAATTTTACGGAAAAGCTACTAATTAATCATTTTTATGTTGCAAAGGTAATATTCGTAATAATAAACCTGTATCTTCTGTAAAGATGTACAAGAGTTTATCTTCACCGAAATTAACCCCCCTTATTCTGCCAAAATTATGCAATAATGATTCTTCTTTAATTACTTTATCATCTTTTAAAACAAGACGAAAAAGTTTTTTTGTAGCTAAACCACCAATAAAAATATTTCCATCCCAGGCTGGATAAGTATTACCATAAACAAAATCAAGATCTGAGGGCGCAAGAGCATAATGATACATAGGAGGCTCTATACCTTTTAAATACGGACTTTCAGAAATAATTGCACCATTATATTCTAAACTAAATGTAGCAATTGGCCAACCATAATTAGCACCAGGTTTCAAGACATTTAATTCATCCCCCCCTAATTCGCCAAATTCTACACTGAGCATTCTATTAGATTTAGGGTCTTTTCTCAAGCCTTGATGCATTCGGTGACCGAAGGTATAAATTTCTGGTAAAGCTCCTGGGGTTTTATAGAAAGGATTATCCTTGGGAATAGATCCATCATCATTTAACCTCATAGTTTTTCCATCGTAATTAGAAAGGCTTTGAGAATTTTTGCGATCGCTATGGATACCAATTGTGAAGTATAAGTAATTTTGTGAATCAAAGCCGATCTTACTACCAAAGTAGTTCCCTGAATTTTTAAAAGGCCCTGATTTGTAAATTATTGTATCATTTATAAATCTATTTCCAATTAATTGGCCACGCATTAATGCTGTATATCCACTTGTACCTAAGTTTTTATTGGGTTCTATATAATATGATAAATAAATTAATCTGTTTTTTTCAAAATCAGGATGGGGTTTTATATCGCGTAAACTTTTGGGAATATTCCCAATAAGAGTATCAATTTTATTTCCATTTTGGAATTGTAAAAGCCTACCACTCCTTTCCGCAATTAAGCTTATACCATTAGGTAAAAAGCTCATACTCCATGGCCTGATGAGTCCCGAAGCAATTGTATCAACCATAAAAACTAAGTCATCAGAGGCTGTAGCATTACTTACAAGCTTTGGCACTGGGAAGTAACTACTTTGTAAATTAGATTTTATATAATATTTGTTTATTGGTACAGATTTAGATTTAACGTTTGCACTATATTTAGCAAACTGCCGAATATAGGCTATTAGTTGCCAACGTTTTTCTTCGGATAATGCGAAATTATAGGCTGGCATAACACCTCTACCATTGCTCAACTTCCAAAAAATTGAGCCATCTGTTTGATTCACGAATTTTTTATCGTGAAAATTTGCTGGCTCTATATTAAATCTACCAGGTTGGCCATTCCCTAAACCATCTTGACCGTGACAACTAACACATAAGGTATTATAAAGCTTTTCACCTTCTGAAATAAATGGTGGTGAAAATGGCATGGGACTAATTATTGTATCGGCAAAAGCTGGAGCCTTCCAAGGATCTTGCTTTAAATAATTAGATTTAAAAGATAGAATAAACAGTGGAATTGATAGAATAATTAGAAAAACTAAGAGCTTATATCTTATAAAAACCATTGCTTAAAGGGCTAAAAAAGAATAATAAACGACATTATTTATTAATCTAAAAAGAACATATCAATTTAATAATTAATTTTCAAAAATTGCAAATTTGAATTGTTAACTCCGAAAATGAATTTTTCATTAGCCTTAGATCCAGAATTAATTGTTGTTAAACTCCTTACATCGCCATTAATTTTTAAACCACTTTGTCTTTGTGGAACATAATTAAACGTTCCATTTCCATTTCCAGTCAATAAAACCCCATTATTGGCATTAAATTGTCCGAATTTTATCCTTGTAGAGGAGTTATTACCTGCCAACAATAAATCCTTTTTACCATCTTTATTTACATCTAAGGATGTTAAAGCATAAATAGGTGCATATTGAACTTCAATTGGCAAGCTCTTTAACTTAAATCCATCTTTGGTATTTTCAAGGTAAACAGTTTCAAGAATTTCGGCTTTAAGAACCTTTGCATCACTTAATTGAGATTCGGTGAATAAATCACTAATTGTAGCATTTGCGTATTTATAGTATTCTAAGAAATTATTTTTTATTTGAGGCAACTGATCTGCAAGATCATCACGAGAAGCAGCAGGATAAGAGACTCCACCTAGGAAATAACAGAATATAGGATCAATTGACCCATTACCATCAAAATCTTTATAGTAAAGGCTCAATGGTTCCTTTTCACTCGCTTTAAATTGAGCATTAAATCCTAAGTTACCAATTATAAGATCAGCGTCGCCATCATTATCAAAATCATCTGCATAAATCCTATTCCACCAGCCTGTAGAAGCAAATTTGATATAACTGGATGAAGCATCCACAAGTTTGCCACTTTTATTGAGAAAAACCTTTATTGGCATCCATTCGCCAACAATAATCAAGTCTTTAATTTTATCATTATTTAAATCAAGCCAAAGAGCATCAGTAACCATTCCAATTTCTTTAATCTGAGGGGCTATAGTTGAGGATAAATCAGAGAAATTGCCCTTTTTATCATTTATCAGAATTTTACTTTCAGGAGAAACAGGATACATCCCAGGAATGAGTCGGCCACCAACAAAAAGATCTAAAAAGCCATCACCGTTTATATCAGAAGCTTTAACCACTCCTGTGCTAATCAACATATTAGGTAATGCTGAAAGTTTACGTGCAAAATCCCCTTTCCCGTCATTTAAATAGATCCTGTCTTGAAGTAAACTATTATCATATGAAAATTCATAACCACCGCTTGCCACATATAAATCTAGATCACCATCATTGTCAATATCAAGAAACTCAGCGGAGGTATCTTCAGATTGAGCATCATCATCAATAGAAGGTGAAGACTTTTTATTGAATAGGCCATTTTTGGATTGAATAAATAATGTTCCAGCCTGATTAGCGGCACCACCAATAAATAAATCATCAAGGCCATCGCCATTTACATCCCCTTTAGCCATGCAGGGGCCTTGTCTAGATAAGTAATTTGGCATTAAAGATTGAACAGTAAAGTCATTAAATGCATTTTCAACATGTGCATGATTAATTGATGTTGTAGCAGACAAATATGGAATAAACGAATCTTCAACAACAGATTTCAACTCAATATCAGCATTTTTAAAATCAATGGATAGCGTTTGATTAACCTTTACATTAGTTAATTTTTGAATTTTATCAGTTGGCCAAATAACTAATAAAGAATCTAAAACTTTTATTTCTCCTAAACCAAAATTTAAAACCGGATCAACAGAAGATTGAAAACCACGAGAAAGAAATTGTTCTTGAAAGTATTTCTTTCCTTTACTATAAGCAATAACCTTAGCACCAATACCAAGCGAATTATTCTTATCTCCTTTTAATTTTACTTTGAGGTAAGAATTAGGCTTAATTACTTCACTATTATTTCTGTATATACTAACATAGTCGTTAATATTAGAAACGATTAAGTCCATATCCCCATCATTATCCAAATCGGCATAGGCAGCGCCGGATGAAATACCAGATTGATCGATTCCCCAGTCTATATTTTTTTTAACAAATCGGTCATTTCCCATATTCTGAAAAGCATAATTTGGCATTTTTATAGTGGGCATTTTTTCGATATAATCTTTGACAGAAGTTTCTTTTCCTACTTGCCTAGATTTAATAGTTTGATCCATGGTAAACTTAAGAAAATCCATGTCTGTATAATCTTTAACATAACCATTAGTGATGAATAGGTCTTTATTTCCATCATTATCAAAATCTGTAAACAAAGCAGACCAGCTCCAATCAGTATTAGAAACTCCTGCTAATTGACCAATTTCAGAAAAAGTACCATCACCATTATTTTTCTGAAGCATATTTCGACTAAACTGATAATAAAAACCTTTGTTAAACAAAAACTGCATTTTATCGAAATTTTCGGATCCAGAATGCATTTTTTGTGTTTTATTATCTTCAGGCAACATATCAAGAGTTATTAAATCAGTATGACCATCATTATTATAATCAGCAATATCTGATCCCATTGAATACATCGAAATCTGATCCATCGATTCAGTCAATTTATCTGTAAATGTTCCATTTCCATTATTGACAAAAAGATAATCTGGTTCATTGAAATCGTTAGAAACATAAATATCAGGCCAGCTATCAGCGTTAACATCCGAAATGGCTACACCAAGACCAAAACTTAAAACATTAGAAGTGATACCTGCTTCAATGCTGACATCTTTAAAATACCCATTATCATTACGATATAACTTAGTAGCAAAGTTTGGATCTCTTAGTTTTCGTAATTGTAAATTTTCTTGAATACCTGTACTGTATTGTTGTAAAGAGTGATTGATAAGAAACATATCCAAATCACCATCTTTATCAAAATCAAAAAAGGATGCTTGTGTTGAATATCCGTCATCTGCTAAACCATATTCTTCAGCCCGTTCAGTAAATGTTAAATCACCATTATTAATAAAAAAAAGATTTTTCCTTCTTTCTGGATTTATATCTGCAGATCTTGAAACATAAATATCTAAAAATCCATCGCCATTAATATCTACCATGGTTGAACCTGTACACCATCCTTCTAACAGTGAAATTCCACTTTTAGAAGTAATATCTTCAAATTTAAAATCACCCTTATTCAAGTAGAGTTTATTTTTTACCATGTTACCAGTAAAAAATAAATCTAACAAGCCATCATTATTTATATCACCAACACTAACACCAGAACCATTATAGAAATAAGAATAATTCATCACGTTTAGTTCATCCCCTTCAACGAGCATGTTTCTAAACTCAACACCAGTGTCGCTCTTGTCAAGTAGAGTAAATAATTTATTGTTGTTATTACCGCAAGAAGTAAACAGAAAAACGGCTATAAATAATGAATAAAAGACTTTGGCCATATAAATTCTAAAGATTTAGTATAAATTAATGTTGCGAACAAAGGAATTACATTATAAATTCCATTAAAAAACTTATGATATACTTGTTAAGATAACAATTATATAAAAATAAATATAGGAAAGAAAAAACAAAAGCTCTTCAGAATAATAAAAAATAAGGCTTAGAGACTCAAATAAATGTAAAATCAAGAATAGGATGATAAAAAACCTTTAAAACAAGAAAGCCACCTCAAAATTTAAGAGGTGGCTTTCTTGTTAAATTATCAGATGAAATTATTTATTCCACCAAAGACGAGTAGCCTCATTATCGGTACCACCTAATTTAGTAACACCAGTAGCTAATCCTTTAGGATTAGTTTGCTGTTCACCAATTGTAAATGGAGTACGACGAACAACACCATCTTTTGCAACCACTAAACTTTCAGAATTAATTCTTGGATAAAGTTTAGGGAAACCTGTACGACGGTATTCAGCCCAAGCTTCTAGACCATCAGGCCATAAAGCAAGCCATTTTTGCGTATGAATTTGCTCTAAGTGCTTTGAGGCATCTGATGACCATAAAACAGGAATATCAGTCATTGCAGGTGAGTTAACTGCATCTGTTAATGCAATTGGCACCGAAGTACTTGCAGTATATGCTGCAATTGCACCAGCATCAGTAATTCCCCATTGACGCATAGATGCATTGATACCCGCCTCATAGTATTCTTTAGCGGTACCACCACCCATATTCCAGCCTTTTAGTGCACCTTCAGCTCTTAAGAACCAAGCCTCAGCAGCCATTATGATCCCAAAAGGCTGATTTGCTTGATTTCCTGGAAGGAAATTATCTGAAACGTTAGAAACAGCCGTAGCCTGGTTAGCTGCTGCACCAAGTTCAACTTGATTATAACCATTACGCAATCCTTTAAATTGTCCAGTCGCAGTAGCAGGAGCATAAAACTTAGACATTCTAGGATCATTATAACCTTTCAATACACTTTCCATTGCAGCACTCATACGAAACTCGTTCCATGCGGTAGCTTGATTAAGCGTGTTAATTGAGTTTGCAGTAACTTTAAGAAAAGCATCCTGTGCATTTGTTTCCAAAACACCACCAGCAACAGCCTCTTCAGCATTTGTCTTTGCCAACGCAGGCTCCACACCAGACATACGCATAGCAATACGAAGGCGCAAAGTATTTGCAAATCTAATCCAGTTATCAACATTACCACCGTAAATTTGATCATTATTACCTAAAATGTTTTTTCCTTTGTATGGTTGAAGATCTGTAACAGCTTTAGTTAATAATGTTAAGAAGTCTTTGTAAATAACATCTTGTGCATCATAATCAACTTGTTTTAAACCATTACCTACTTGAGAGTATGGTATTGGACCCCAATAGTCAGTTCTTGGAAGGAACATACGTACCTTCCAGATATTTGCCATTGCATAAACACCTGGATTTTCAGCTATACCGCCTGGTTTAGTATTATCTAATACCCCTAATAGTGGTGGAACAGCTGAACTGTAGAAGGTATTAAAAGCACCATTTAACCAGTTTCCCACCATCACATTACGATCTGACGGAAAGTTTTGTGCAACGTTTGCAAAATATTGAGATTGCAAATCTGCAAATAGAGACTGATAAGTTTGCCAAGATGCGGTAGCCCCTCTATATTGAGCAGCAGCAAATGCATTACCTACACCAGATGCATCTAGTTGAGTAAGCCTGGTAGGGTTGGTATTGTACTCTTCGAATTTGTCTGTACAAGAAGAAATACCCATGGATGAAACCACTAATAAACCCGTTGTAAGATATAAATTAATTTTTTTCATGTTTGTCTTTTTTAATATTAGAACGATAAATTCAAGTTCAAACCTACTTGACGAGTTGATGGCATAGCAAAAGATTCTAAACCAACTGTAGTATTTTGAGCACCAGCAGTTAATTCCGGATCAAAACCTTCAGCTTTGTTCAACAAGAAAAATAGGTTACGACCAACTAATGATATGGAAGCAGCTTGGAATGGTGATTTTTTCAATAAGTTATTTGGTAAAGCATAGCTTAAAGAAACTTCACGCATACGAATATTGGTAGCATCATAAGTAAATACTTCACCAACTGGAGTATTACGTCCACCTACTTTTTTCCAATATGACTCTGCAGTAATACTCTTAGTGTTAGGAGTACCATCAGCATTTACACCTTGAAATACAAATCCATCTCTACCAGCAAGAGTTTGCTCAACAACACCATCTGCATAAATAACAGCGTTAGTGAATGAAGAAACAATACCGCCTACCTGAGCACTGATTAAGAAATTAGCAGTAAATTTCTTGTACTTGAAGCTATTACTAATACCACCAATCCAGTCAGGTCTAGTATTACCCAATAAAACAGTTGTACCTGCAGTAATTAAAGGCATACCTGTTGCATCAACAAGAACTCTACCTTGTGCATCACGCTGATATCCTCTACTGTAAACATCACCTAATTGTTGACCTTCAACCGCACGGTTAAAGTTCATAAAATCACTTGTTAAGTTTAAAGTCTTCAAATCAGGAGTTAATTCAACTAATTTATTTCTATTTCTTGCAAAGTTTAGGTCAATATCCCAACGGAAATTATCCTTTCTGATTGGAGAACCGTTCATAGTTAACTCAATACCTGAGTTACGAACAAGACCAGCATTTACATATTCAGACGACCAACCAGATGCTGGTGGAATAGAAACTAAGAATAATTGATTTTTTGAATCTGAGTTATAATAACCTAAATCAAATCCTAATCTATTATTAAATAACTTCACTTCTAAACCAACTTCCAAAGCAGTTGTTAACTCTGGCTTTAGTTGAGGGAAAGGCTTAACACCATCACGACTAATGAAACCATTTGGACCACCAGGTACAAAACTAAAAGTCTGAGCAAGTAAGAAAGGTGATGCATCATTACCTGTCTGAGCCCATGAACCTCTTAATTTTGCAAAAGATACTGAACTTGGTAAAGTAAAGATATTAGACAAAATAGCAGAGAAACCTGCAGAACCAAACAAATAAGAACGACTATCTTTAGGAAGTGTTGAACTCCAGTCGTTACGAAGAGATCCTGAAATTGTTAAAGCATTCTTGTAAGTAAAATCAGAAGTTACAAACACACCTTGTTTTTCAGTAGGTACTACTGAACGATCAACTGTAGGAGTACGTGCATTTGAAGGGATAAATAAGTTATCACGATTTAACTGTCCTGCATTTGTTGATTGAGATAATCTATCAACATGCTGTAAGTTAGCTCCAAAAGTTGCATCCATAGTTAAATCTGTGGTCAGAGTTTTCTTATAGATACCGATTAAATCAAAGTTAACTTCAGCAACATCTCTAAATTGAGTAGCATAATTACCGAAATCAGCAATTGTGTAAGTATCATTAAACCATTTACCTTCGAAATTATCTAAGGTTTTATCAATACCTGCACGACCCATAATACTCAAATCATTAGTCACTTGATAGGTTAATGAACCAAAACCAGTAACACGATTTCTCTCATCAGTAGCTAAAATACGATTTTTAATCCAATATGGATTTTGACCACCATTAGAACCTGGATTCCAGTAGTTTTGACGAAGTCTTCCAGTAGAAGGATCAATATATTCAAAATCCTTAGCAGATTCTAAAGAAATGTTACGTGGAATACGTAAAATATGACGTTGATTGTTTGAGAAAGACTCTCCAGTTTGTTGTCTGTTGTCAACATCTTCTTTTAAATAAGTTACTTTAGAGTCATAAGATAATTTAGGACTTACTTTACCGCTAACACGTAAATTAAGTGTATTTCTTCCTAATTTATTGTTGTCTAAAATACCTGTTGCATTTACATTAGTATAAGAGAAATAAGTTTGAACTTTTTCATTACCACCAGTAAATGCTAAAGAGTTAGAAAACTGTTTTCCTGAATTAAAGAAATCCTTGTAATTATCAGGTTGAGCAGTCATATTGTAATTTTTGCCAACATTTGATGGAACAGGCCCCCATAAAGCAACCGATTGTCCAGTCATTTTTGGACCCCAAGAACCTTCATCAGCTCTGTTATAAATACCTCCAGCTCCTTGACCATAAACATTTTGGAAATCTTGAAGAACCATTGCATTCTCAATTTGAGAAGAACTGTTAAAGGAAACACCAAATCCTTTTTGAGAGCTACCTTTTTTGGTTGTAATAATTAATGCACCGTTTGCTGCACGAGATCCGTAAAGAGCTGTTGCAGAAGCACCTCTCAAAACGTTGATAGATTCAATGTCATCTGGGTTAACACTTGAAAGACCATCACTACCATCACGACCACCATTGGCATTTCCAGCACTGTAATTCGAGTTATCCATAGGAACACCGTCGATAACAATTAGAGCTTGGTTATTACCTGTGATTGAACGATCACCTCTTAAAACAACCCTTGAAGTACCTCCTAGACCTGAAGCAGTCTTAGTGATATTCAAACCTGCTACTCTTCCAGATAGAGAGTTAGCTACGTTTAATTCTTTTGCTTTTGCAAAAGCATCAGTATTAATTTGCTGTGTAGCATAACTTAATACTTTTTGATCTTTAGTTATACCTAAAGCTGTTACCACAACACCTTCAAGCAATTTACTGTCAGATTCAAGACGAACATTAATTGTTGTACGACCTTGAACAGAAACAGTTTGAGTTGTAAAGCCAATGTATGAAAATACAAGACTTGCATTAGAAGGCACTGAAATGGTATAATTACCATTGCTGTCAGTACTCGTACCCTGAGTTGAACCACTTACCTTGATACTAACAGCAGGCAAAGGTAAGTTGTCGCTGTCGGTAACCTTACCGGTTACACTAATATTCTGCGCAAACACATAGGTTTGGCACAATAAAAGTAACACGACTAATTTGTAAAATTTTCTCATCATAATTTTTTTTTTAAATGAAATTTAATTTAAATGATAATTACTAATGCTTGAAAAGACTATAAAGCAATTCCAAACAAATTAGATATTCTAAAATAAATATTATTTTTTGTTAACAAAAGATATTTAAAAAATTAATAATACACAATTTGATAAAATATAAAAATATATAAATAATTGATAATCAATATTTTAATTATTAAAAATGTATTTAATTGCACAGATTGTGTAAAAAACTATACAATTCACGGAGTGAATAAAGACTGAAAAAAGCCCAAATTAATGAAATATCACAAGTGTTTTTTTATGAAACGGCTACAACCCAATAATATTTTGAAGACTATCAGTTAAGCAAATCTTAATTTTGATAGATAGTTTTAATGAAAAAGATTATAAACCTATATTTAGATTTCTGCAGGAAAAAAGCTTGGAATTTAAAAAACAATGGGAATTTAATAAACTATTGATAGTTAAGAAGAAATATGCTTTCGATTAAAATATCTTAAATGGATATAGTTAGCCATTGTCATAATTATCAAGATAATCAATCCAAAAAACTCTCTTGTTTCTTCAATCCAAGGGGTAGTTGCCTTCATACTTCCTGCAATATTCTCAGCCTGATGGTCAACAATCCAAGTTAACACACCATATCTATCAAAAAATAAATAAATGCTATAAATGAAAAGTAATCCAGAGAATAAAAAACTTAACCTTGGAAAAAAAACACCCTGAAATGCTTTAAATGAAATTAAAGCACCTATCAAATAAATTGGAATCCACAGATAAGGATCCGGATCATTATATTGCAATCCTGCAGAAACAATAAAAAGCAGACAAAATACTAGATTAAATATTTTCATTTAACAAATTAAGTATTGACTAGCTCAACACGTTTTGATTTTCTTGTTAACAAATGAATTATCAACCAAGCAAATAAATAGGTAAGTCCACAGATAGTAAAAATAAGATTATAACCACCAGTTAAATTATTTGCCGATTTGTATAAATCCAATAAATATCCCACAAGAATTGGAAAGAGTATACCACCAATTGCTCCCATCATTCCACCTATACCCACAACTGAACTAACTACCTCCTTTGGGAACATATCAGAAGCCATAGTGAAAATATTTGTCGCCCATGCCTGATGAATAGCAACTGCAAGACTAATTAAAATCACGGCAGTCCATTTATCTGTAACAAATTGTGCAATAGCAATCATAATTACTAATTCAAAAGAAGCAAAAAGTAAAAGCACAGCTTTTCTAGCTTTTAAAATAGCCCATCCACGATTGATAAGTTGGGATGAAAAGTATCCACCTGCAATGCTTCCAATGGTAGTAGCACCATAAATAATCATTAACTCAAGACTAATTACCTTCAAGTCTAGGTTAAAGGTGGATGAAAAATACGATGGCAACCAAAAGAGAAAAAACCAGAAAATTGGATCAATAAAAAACTTGCCTGTTACAAATGCCCATGTCTGTGGAAAGGTAAATAGTTTAGCCCAAGAGATTTTTATAGAGCTTTGCACCTGATCTTGTATATCGTCCTTATCACTCTCAATATAATTCAATTCCTCAGGACTTAATCTTTTCTGTTTTGAGGGAATTTCATAAAGCCATAACCAAAACAAAAGCCACACAAAACCCATCGCTCCAGTAATCCAAAATACTTCCTGCCAACCATAATTCTGCATGATTATTGGGACTACTATCAAAGCTACTACCACACCAATGGCTGTACCGGAATTAAAGATACCCGTTGCTAATGCTCTTTCTTTTTTGGGAAACCATTCAGAAACAGCCTTCATTGCTGCTGGAAAATTACCTGCCTCTCCTATTCCTAAAGATAACCTTGCGATACTAAAGCCCGTCACAGATTTAGCCAAAGCATGACCCATACCAGCCAAACTCCAGAATACAACCGCTACGCTATAACCCACTTTAGTTCCAACTTTATCAATAAATCTGCCCGAAAGCAATAAACCAATTGCATATGCAAAAGAAAAAGCAGACATAATCTTACCAAAATCAGACTCTGTCCATTGAAACTCCAATTCGAGCGTTGGTTTAAGCAAGCCAATAATTTGTCGATCTAAATAATTAATTACCGTACCTATAAAAAGAAGAGTTACAATTAACCAGCGATAATTTTTTCCTTTAGGAGCAGTCATTTTATAATATTTTAAGAATTTTGAGATAATTTATCAATGTGCTTTTTAAAATGAAGCTCAAGACCATTCCAATCTTCATTATTTATCAGGTTTTTATCAAACAGCTGACTTCCAATTCCGAATCCATCAGCACCAGCCTTCATAAAAGCCTGAATATTATCAATATTTATGCCTCCAGTAGGCATTAATTTTATTTGATTAAGAGGCGCTTTAACATCTCTAATGTATTCCGGACCGAGGGATGTTGCTGGATATACTTTCACCATGCTAGCTCCCAATTTCCATGCTTGATAAATCTCTGTAGGTGTAAAAGCACCAGGAAACACAGGTATATTGGATGATACACAAGTTTTAACTACCTCTGCATCAAGAATTGGAGTAACAATAAACTGAGCACCCGCATCAAGAGCTAATTTTAAGTCCTGAGTGTTACAAACAGTCCCAGCGCCAATATTCAACTGTCCCTCATACTTTTGAGTAGCAAATTTGATAATCTCATCAGCAAAAGGAGTATTCATCGTAATTTCTATACTAGTTAAACCTGAAGAAATATATACCGGGAGAATTTTTTCAACGATTTCGAAACTTAAATTTCTAATTATCCCTATAATAGGTACAGCAGAAAAACTATCCCAAGAAAATGCTTGATTATTCATTAGAAGAATTAAGTTGTGAATATAATAGCTGTATTTGACCTGCTATGGTAGCTTTATCGATCATTTCTGGCTTAATAAAAGTTATATTTTCAATAGGAAAAATAGTATCGAAAGCTAATTTATAATAATCATATAAATTATTGCCACTACAAACAAAAAGATGATCAAATGCTTTTTGTTCAAGCTGCCTAATCTCGGCACCAATGAGCAATCCACTTAAATAAGATAAGTTATCCTTTTTCGCAAAGGTTCCAAAAAGCTGATTGGTTCGTACGGTAAAAAGATTGTGTAAAATAGAAGATTTACTTGAGACCTCAATTCCTTGTAAAAAGGCATCAATTTCTGACTTTGAAATCGATTCAGAAGCGGATTCAACAGAATCTTTTAAAATGCTATACTCTTTAACGATATTGAAAAGTTCGCCAGTCATGAAAGTTTGAAAGTCATGAATTATCCCATTTTTAATGAAAATATGTTTAGAATGAGTGCCAGGGAAAATAAAAACCAAATTCTGAGCACCTTGATTTTTTATCTCAATTAATTCAATTAGTCCGATAAGCTGCGTTTCCTCTCCCCGCATTACATCTTCAGAACTTTTCACCCCAGAAACCAAAAGCAATGGACCCTTTCCATTAAAATTTTGAAATGTTTTGATGGAAGCAGTGCTACCGAGAGTATCAAAAGGCACTTCTGAGTAAGAGAGCTCTTCCATTCCTATGGAGGAAGAAGCCATCCCTGAAACGATTAAAGGAACATTTTCAAGCGGAACAGTTGTTTTTTTAGCTAGCTCCTGAATGCTTTCCTTTATAAATAAGCTGTAAAAGTCGAAACGAGTTATTTCTTTTTGCTCTTGCCAAGCTTTAAAAATTGATGCCACACCATTTTGAGAAAGAAACTCTGCTATAATGGAATAGTCTTGACTTGCTACAAGTCTTAACCTGAATGAGCTCGTTCCCCAATCGCAGCATAAAACATACTTTTCTTTCAAATTTTGACTCACAATATAAAACTACTTGTTAACTCTTGATTTAAAGATAGCATCCAAATTACCAGAAATCAAATCATTTTCTGTGAATTTGCAATACAAAATATCTTTTGCTCCGGTTCTATCGCGATCAAAAACAACATGAATATTTCCATCGCTTGTTTGATCAGCATCAGGATAAGACACATTTTCACGCGCATCGAGCAAAAGTTTATGTGGCCAAGTTTTACCACCATCTTTTGAAAGAAAAGCAGTCATTTTATTACGGGTACTACTATTGTTAGCAATTAACAACAAATTGCCGGATGAAAGTTTTCCTAAATAAAATCTGCTTGAAGTTGTTGGGCCTGTTGCCGTAAATGCTTTTATTGGAGTCCACGATTTACCAAAATCATTACTATTGGTATAATAAATTCCTTTTGTAGTTCTTAGCATAGCTAATAAATCTCCAGAATTAGAAATTTGGACCAATTGAGGTTCATCATGAATTCGTAGATCTTCTTCAATATTGATTGAACTGTAATATTTTAATTGATTTTTATCTGAAGTACTCGAGTAAATAAAAACTCCATTTTTAGGATAATTTTTATCTGAAATACCAACCGAGAGTGGTTTATCAATATAAATTGGGAACAATATTTTATTTTTTGATGCCAGATAAAGAGGTTTATTGCTCATTACACCATCTGTAAGTCGCAAAGGTTTGGAAGTAGCAATTATCTCTCCATTCCAAGCCATTTGCAGGGAATTAACTCCGCCAAATCCATCCCAGATTAAATTATCTTTTGCGCTACCATAAAACAAGCGGATCACTCCTTGATTATCTCTCCATAGCATTGGATCAAAAAAGCGATGAGTTTGATTTTTGGGATAAACTACAAGTTGATCATTTAACCAGCTATTGCCGCTATCTAAACTAAGAGAAAGGGTAACATAATTCCCTGGACCTGGTGCTGCTCCTCCCGAATACCATGCCACAAAAACTTGCTTTCCATCAGCACTCGCTGCAATTGTTGGGACTTGCTCAAAACTTCTATTTTTTATTCGAAAATCATCCGAATTTGAGATTAATTCGAAAATAGTTGACTCGTTTTCTGAATTAGAAAACGAGGATTTAGAACTTTTTATTGAGCTACATGCTACAAACAAAAAAGGCGCTAATAGCGTGATAGCTAGATGGCTAAATGACTTGATTTTCAATTGCAATTTTATTTTTGACAAAAAGAGTTAAACCTCTCTTACGAGAAGTTTAACTTAGTGAATAATTTAAATCGAAGCCTTAGAAAGTTCTTCTTGAATCCTCCTAGCAACAATTTTATCTTCTCCTTTCTTAAGCATGAAAACGGTAATGTTTATTGAGTCTGGTCCAGTCATAACTTCTATTGAGGGACTTCCATCTTGAAGGTTTTTAAGAAGATCCTTAGGAGTAATTTTAACTTTAGTTTGATCCCAAGAAATTTTCAGTGATGGGGTATGATTTGCCACTGGTGGAACAAAATTTTCAGTTATAACACCATTTACTTTACTAGCAGCATTTTTAATATTAGCCACTCTATCTTCCCACATTTTCCATTCAGCCACATGATCAGTATTGATATACTTTTCAAGAGCCACATACATCCCAAGAATCTCTTCCTTATTTACTTTCATACCTCGACCGATATTTCCGCCACTTGGTGGAGCGCTTAATCTAGCAGCTGCAATAAGGTCTTTTCTTCCCATTAAAAGTCCGGCGCTTTGGGGTCCGCAAATAGCTTTTCCGCCAGATACACAAACTAGATCAAATCCAAGGTCGTTATACTTCCATAGATTTTCAACTGGAGGAACATCGGCAGCCATATCTATCATGGTTGGGACTTTATATTTTTTTCCAATAGCAACAAACTCTTCATGTTTCACCAATCCCATTGGTCCGCTAGAATTCAAAAACCACATCATTGCAGTTTTGCTATTGATAGCTTTTTCCATTTCTTGTGCAGTTTCTACTTCAACAATTGTAGCACCGGTATTGGTTAAAGCATGCACATAAGCCACATTATGCGTTTTTTGAACAATTATTTCAGTCTTTTCAAAAGATGAAAGATTAGGTAAAAGTCCGACCTTCTTACGATCCATACCAGTTAACACACCAGCTGTACCCAAAACTAAAGCTGACCAGCAGCCGGCAGTTACCATTGCAGATTCGGCATGACACATTGCTGCAATTTTTTCACCCACTTTATCTTGAACTTCATTAATCATCACAAAGTGATTAGAAGCAGATTGAATGGTATCAACAACCTCATCATGCATTAAAGATGCTGTCATGGTGGTATAAGTACCCGCTGCATTTATAAATGTTCTCAAACCAAGCTCTTTTATCACATCGCGTTTTGCAGAAGTGTTTTTTGCAAAAGATTGAAAAGGGATACCTGTTCCGATTGCGGCACCTGCTACAGGAGCTACAGAAAGGTATTTTATAAGATCTCTACGTTTCATAATTGTCTTATTAAATTTTTATTTAAAACGATAAGAGGAGATTCAATCTCCTCTTATCATATAATTAACTAAGATACCTAATACAAATGTTTTTAATAAACATTTTGGAAATATAACATATTAGTTACTTTGTCCAGTACCAGGACCCACATCCCACCACATTCTGCCTTGTAGAAGATCAATTTGCTCTTCAGAATAACTCTGACGCTTAATTGCTTCATTATAATTTGCAGGATTAACGTTTCTCTCAGAAATTGGTAAAGAGAACCTCCTCCACATTTTTCCTGCTGTTACGTTACCTGGGTATGAAACCTTCTGACCAGAGGTATTGGTCCAGTTTGCATAATTAAACACCGGATATTTCGTACGTCGCCAGTTTGAGTAAACCTCATAATCATCACCAAGCATTGAAACCCACTTTTGTGTAGAAATTGTTTCTAATTGTTGAGCAAAAGTTCCAGTCTCAGGATATGGATTAGCTAGAAGATAAGCATCCACTTGAGCGGTTGTAATCACTCCAGAATGAGGAGCTACACTTGGCCATAAGGCCCATTGTGCCATAGCAGCACGAACCGCGTTTTCATAGGCTGCCTTTGCTGTTGAACCTACACTCCAACCTCTTGCTGCAGCTTCTGCAATAATTAAATAAGCCTCTGCTGGTCCCATAGTAATTATAGGAGAACCTCTATCAATGTACAGCAAAGATGGCTCAGAATATGTGTCAAAATCAGTTGGTCTTGTATTAAGACTACCATTTACCATACCACGTTGAGCAGCAGGTGTATTATTAGGTGTATATGTTGCTCCTGCTGGCACCCAAACTACAGATAGAACTGGTAATCGTGGATCCGAAGTGTTTTTTAAATGATCAATAAATTTACCTGACCATTTACTTCCCTCAATATTATCACCACCAGGACTTGTAAAGTCGCCATTTATGTAGGTGTTAACCCGAGGGTTCATTTGACCGGTAACATTTGCATATTTAAGGTAAGCAATATCATTAAATGAGGTCATTACACCACCAGTGACAGCTTTTTCAACCCAAGCTTTAGCTGTTAGAGGCTCCACATCTGATAAACGCATACCCAAACGAAGCATCAAGGTATAACCAAATTTCTTCCATTTAGCTACATCACCTTTAAAATATGGATCTGCATTACCAAAAATGTTTGCCTTAGATACATCCATCGACTTTAAAGCTGTTTCAAGTTCTGTAAGCATGTCGGTATAGATACTTTTTTGAGTATCATATTTAGGCTTTAGATTATCTAAACCTTTCATTGCGTCTTTATAAGGCAAATCACCCATCAAATCTGTTTGTTGGTGAAATGCTAAAATCCTTAATATTTCAACCGCAGCACGTTTATTTACATTTTCAGGTCCCTGAATCTCTTTATTTAATTGAAGTAAACGATTCCACTGCCCAGTGTAAACATTAAAATTACCGGCCGTACCATTGAAATTATAAAATTTATCGCCAGTAGCTGGGACTTCCTTGTAAGAGGAAAAATATTGTAATCCTTGGCCTAAAGCTCTGTAATTTTCACCCGGACCGCTAGCTAATACAGCAGCGGTGAAGGAATATTCAGGAATTACATATTCAATTGCGTTAGGATTCTTGTTTAAATCAGTAAGCTTCTCGGTATTACACGATTGCATAGTTGAAAATACAAGAACAGCTCCAGCCGCATATATCATTTTTATGAATGTCTTTTTCATGTTCTTAGATTTAAATATTAGAATCTTAAATTCAGGTTAAAGCCAATATTTCTAGTTCTAGGAAAAGCCACACCCTGACTTCCCTGGGCATTACCAACAGTTTCCTGCATTTCAGGATCAATACCTGCTTCTTTAGTTCTTTTATCTTGGTACAAGATTGCCAAGTTAAAACCAGTGATACCCACAGAGGCAGACTGTACTTTCATGAATTTAAGTGCACTTACGGGAATATTATATTTCAATACAGCACGGCGCAATTTGATGAAATCAGTCTTGTAAACCCACATGCCTGGATATGCACTACCAAAGTTATTGTAATAGGTATCAAGATCCACAACGTTCCATAACTTGGTATATGGAGCTCCAGTAGCTGTAACACCAGTAACAGTTAAACCGCTCTCTCTTCCAGGAAGTGTCTGAGGGGTATGACCAAATCGGGTAGCGTATTGAATTAAGTTACTATAACCAACTGCTCCAAATTTAGAATCAAGATCAATTGTTAAACTAAAGCGCTTGTATCGTAAATTATTACTTAATCCGAGTAAATAAGGTGGATTTCCAACACCTAAATCACGTAATTCCTGAACTTCATAACCTGTAGCTGAATTATAAACCTTATTTCCGTTTGCATCCAATTTCATAACATTGGCTCTAACTGTTGAATAAGGTAATCCAACTGCATTAATCATTTGAGGACCACCAATACCATTTCCTAAAGTTAAAACATCGATTCCTTCTGCCAATTCAAGGATTTTACTTATATTATAGCTAAAATTATAACTTACATCCCATGAAAATTTATCATTTTTAATTGGAGAACCTGTTAAACTTATCTCCCATCCTTTATTTGATACTAAGCCGAGATTTCTTCTACCTGCTGCAAAACCTGTGGCTCCTGAAATAGGTGGAGAAAGAATATCGTTTCTAGTTCTTCTTGAATAATAGTTTACATCCAAACCAATACGACTATTCAGCATTTGTACCTCAAAACCCCCTTCAATTGTTTCAACGGTAACCGGACGAATATTTGGGTTATTCAAAACATTAGGATTGGTTAATGTTGGTAATCCATAAGCATTAACTGTACTCACAGCATAGGTTTGATTAATACTCCCTGCATTTACCGTTGCGCTACCAACTTCAGCCCATGAAGACCTTAATTTAGCATAGTCAATAAACTTAGGCATTTTTACTACCTCAGATAAGATAAAACTTGCTCCCACCGATGGATAGAAAATTGAGTTAAACCCTGGATTAAGTACAGAAAACCAATCCTGACGCCCCGTTACTGTTAAATAAAAGAGGTTATTATAGTCAATGTTTGCTTCTCCAAAAACAGAATTTGTACCAAAGGAAGCTTGTGAAGCGTTTACTAGATCTCTGTTCACTAAATTGGTAATACTATAAAAATCAGGAACAACCCACTGGTTACCATTGGCTGTACTACCTTTTGCGAAATCTCTTTCACTTTGTACACCCCCTAAAATATTCACACCAACTTTGTCTTTCAAAAATCTTTCATTATAATTAACTATTCCTTGAAAGTTTGTTTTATCTTCTTGCTGCGTACCTGATTGGAAATAACCAAGTGGAGTAAAGTTATTGGTATTTGGTACATACAATTGATCTGTACTGTAATTGAAATCACGTGCCACAGTACCTTTTACAAATAAATTAGGCAAAATATTGGCCTGAACACTAGCGCGACCAATTAAACGCTGACGAGCATCCTCATTACCAATTTGATATGCAACATAATATGGATTAAAAGCAACAGGCACAGGATTCCAAGGCAATTCTCTTCCCGTTGCAACATTAATACCTGGTCTAGATGGGTCAGTACCCGCCATGTACCTAACATCTACAGTATTTGCGGCAAGATAAACAGGCCATGCTGAGTTAAAATCTGCATATCCAACACCTGGTCTATTTTTGCCTTCTATTAAATTATATTGAACACTTGATTCAATGGTTAAAAAATCATTTTTACCCATTTTACCAGAGATATTCAGATTAGCTGTTTTTCTTTTATAATTAGAATTTGGCTGCTGATCTTGTGCACGCAAATCACTAACAGATAATCTAGTTTTCAATTTCTCACTTCCAGCACTAAATGCCACTGTATTGGTTAAATTCTGGCTTACTTCATAAAAGTTTTTAATGTTATCCTTTACTTTAAATGGCGAATAAGGTCGCATAACTCCGTCAAATTGCATAACCAATGACCCATCCATTTTAGCGCCATAAGATAAACGACCTGAGCTTAATGCTGCCGCTGCTGTTGCAGGCTTTACACCATCATTACCTTGTCCGTAAACATATTGATAATTTGGAAAAACTGATGGAGTGCCAAAATTGGCATCGGAAGTAACTTCAACTCCAACACCTTTTTGTGCAGATCCCTTCTTAGTTGTAATCAATATTACACCATTTGCAGCCTGACTACCGTAAAGAGCGGCAGCAGCACCACCTTTCAAAACTGAAATTGTAGCGATATCGTCAGGGTTAATGCTGGAAATACCATCACCACGGTCGGCATTCAAGCCTTCGGTTTGAGTTACCGGACCTCTATTATTATTGTTGATTGGCATACCATCAACAACATATAAAGGCTGCTGATTTCCATTCAAAGAGGTATTACCACGAATAATAACGCGACTTGAACCACCAGCACCAGAATTAGCTTGCGTAGCATCAACACCGGCAATTTTCCCTGTAAGTGAATTAGCAATGTTATTTTGACGTGATTCAGTAAACTCCTCACCTCGAACCTCTTGAACAGCATATCCTAATCCTCTTTTAGCTTTGGTTACACCAAATGCGGTAACAACAACTTCACTCAATGCCTGACGATCTTCGAGCATGGTCACATTAATTATTGCTCTTCCATTAACCGCAACCTCTTGGGTTATATAGCCAATATAAGTAAATACAAGTGTTGCATTCTCAGGAGCACTGAGTGTGAAATTACCATTTACATCGGTAGAAGCACCCATTTCCGAACCTTTTACACGAACACTCACACCAATTAAAGCTTCTCCTCCAGCATCAATTACCTTTCCACGAATATCAACTCGACGTTGTTCAATGGTGAAATTAGATACAATACCCAATGAACCAGCAGAGGCAATTTTATTCAAATCGCGATTCGAATTCATTAAGGAAAAACCGGAACCTTGCTCCATAAAGCGCTCATCCTTTCTCTTTAAAATAATTGTATTCTCAGTAATAGTATAAGTAAGAGGTTGACTTTTAAAAACCTGCTCCAATACTACTTCTAAAGAAGAATTTTTCGCTTTAACGGTTACGGGATTCGTATTCTTTAGTAATCTGGTATTATAAAGAAAATCATAACCAGTTTGCTTTCGAATTTCTGTGAAAACTTTATCTAAATGAACATTTGTTTCATTCAGCGTAACATTTTGAGAGAAGCCATTTGCACTTACTTGCATCAGACTTACTAAAATGAAAATAGTGGTAAGTTTCATAATTTTTAACGTTTTTTTTGAGACTAGAGTAAAAAGTCTCATTTCAGGATAATTCCTAAAACTGGTAATGCAGAGGGACCTGCATTCACTTAGTAAAACATTTTTCATACTTTTGCATTTTAAATTTTGTTATGGTTGATTAATTAAAATTTCGTGCTTACGGAATTTTTGAAGGATTAACCAGAAATTATTCCGTCTTGGAGGGCAATCCAAGGCGGTTTTTTCATTTTAATCCCTACTGATTTTTAACTACTATCATTCTTTTTCATATTATTAGATTTAGGATTTATTGTATCGTTTTTACTTTAATTTTCTTTCCCTTTACTGTGAATTTAACACCCCCACTCTGTTCCAAAATTTTTAACACAGCCGAAATATTAACGTCATTTGATATAAAACCAGTAAATTCATCTGTAGGCATATTACCCTCATAAATGAGCTCTACATCATACCAACGCTCTACTTCTCGCATAATTTCCTTTATAGGTGTATTTTTAAATTTGAAATAACCATTCTTCCAAGCTATCGCTTTTTCTGTATCTGCATTTTCAATTCTAATTCCAGATTGCTTAGTATTGGTTAAAGATTGTTCTCCAGGCTTAAGCATTTTAGTCTTTCCTAAAACATCTGATGTTGATTTAAGAATCACTCGCACACTTCCTTCTAATAAGGTAGTTTTAGTAAAATCCTCATCATCATAAGAGTTAATATTAAAATGGGTACCTAGAACTTCAACAATCTGCCCATTACTTATTACACGAAATGGCACTTTTTTATTTGAAGCAATCTCAAAATAGGCCTCTCCACTTAATGTAACCTTTCTTTCCTTACCCGTAAATGTTGTAGGATAACTTAATGTGGATGCCGAATTAAGCCATACTTTACTTCCATCTGGTAATCGGACTTGAAATTTACCCCCTTTAGGAGTTTGAATGGTATTTGTTACTGACTGACTCAATAAATCCCTGTTTTTCGATTCGATGTTTCTTTCATAAACAATTTCACCATTATCTGTTTTGGTGATTGCTATATTTCCCTGACTTGCCAATAATCCATTTGCTGCATCATCCAAACTAATCCTAGAACCATCTGCTAAAGTCAGAACAGCCTTATTGTTTCCAGGAAGAATATCGTTTTTAACATTTAGCTCTGCAAATTGTTCTACTTGAGGTAAAGTTCTATTAGAGTAAAAGTACAAACCAACAGATAATGCTACCATGATCATCGCAGCAATTGAAAATGATTTCATGTGAAAAAGTCTGAATGATGACCCATTTTCAACTTCAACATTTATATTCTCAGAAATTTTATTGAAAATTTTATGTTTTAATTCCTTCATATCAGGAAGCTCTTCATTTTTATTAGAAGGCTTAAAGCTTCCATAAAAATTAAGCAAACGCTGTTCCTCTTCCTTAGAAGCCTCCCCTGCAATATATTTATCTAATAATTTGTAAAAACTTTCCTTGTCCAAAATAATCCGATTTGTATATAAGAGTTAAAAACTACTAAATACCCCTAGTCCCAAATAAAAAAATATTATTATTTTTTAGGTAGTATTTAATTATAAGGATACTATTTTATAGAAAGGATTAGAAAAAGCGTCAAATACTATTGATATTCCGAATAAAAAATCGTATATTAAAACAAGCCTAAGGAAGTCCTTAATTGACGTAAAGCTTTATTCAGGTGATTTTCCACAGTTTTAGTTGAAATATCTAACTGATTTGCAATTTCTTTATGTGAAAGCTGTTCCTCGCGACTCATTTTATAAACCACTTTACATTTTGCGGATAATTTATCTACAATAGAATTAATCTGAGATAATAATTCCTTGTATTCAATATTGCCATATTCTGAAGGCGTTTCCAAACGCTCATGAACCTGGTCGAATATACTTTCTCTTACAGAACCTAAACGAACCTGTCTGTAAACTTCATATCGAGTAGAAGCAAAAAGATAAGCTTTTAGGGAAACTCTTATCTCAATTTGCTCGCGCTTATTCCATAAATTGATAAAAATATCTTGAATAACATCTTCACAAGCCTGCTGATCTTGCAACATATTAAATGCAGACGTGAATAGTTGATTCCAATATTTATCATAAATGAGCTTCAATGCAAAATCATCCCCAGACCGAAGTCGGTTCATTAATTCTACATCCTCAATTTTTATTTGTTCACTCATTTTATAATAAACTTAGAAAAAGGAAAATGAAATTCAAAATATGTTTATAAAAAAAATGATATTTATTTTACAAAAGTGCACATGAACAAAACATCCAAAATATGTTTGAATGCACTAGGGGTGATGGCGTTTTTTTTACTCATACTAATATACAATGTATTAAAATAAGGTAATTCACTAAATAAAAAACAAAATGAAACAGAAGCATTTTTTAATTATCGCCTTGATCTTGTTCCTTACAAATTCGTTACAAGCTCAGCAATCTGAAGCTGAAAAACCTTACAGTGTTGTTATCAAAGGTGGGCATGTGATTGATCCCAAAAACAATATCAATACCTTCATGGATATTGCGATTAAGGACGGCAAAATAGCTCTTGTAGCAAAAAACATTGATGGCTCCAAAGCTATACAGCTTGTAAATGCTAAGGGAATGTACATTACACCTGGTTTGATTGATGCTCATGTGCACTTTTTCTGGGGCCATGATGGAAGTTCTTATATGAATGCACCCGCAGGACTTCCAGCTGATGGATTTACATTCCCTGCTGGCGTTACAACTGTAGTGGATGCTGGTAGTCCTGGTTGGAAAAATTTTGAACTATATAAAAAACAAACTATCGACGGTTCGCAAACTAGGGTTCTAGCTATGTTAAACATTGTGGGACAAGGAATGGCGGGTGGAAAATATGAGAATGATATCAATGAGATGGATCCTCAAAAAGCTGCTGATATGGCAAAAAAATACCCAAATGACATTGTTGGGTTCAAATTAGCACATTATAATGGTCGTACTTGGGAACCGACCGACCGATTAATGGAAGCTGGTAAGCTCGCAAATCTTCCTGTGATGGTCGATTTTGGTGGCGCAAACCCATTTTTACCGCTCGACTCTCTCTTTAATGTGAAATTCCGCCCAGGCGATATCTATACTCATGCCTTCGGTGGAAATGGTAGTACTAGTCCTAATGGACGTGAATCTATTGTTGATGTAACCACAAATAAGGTAAAACCTTACGTTATAAAAGCTCAAAATAGAGGTGTAATTTTTGATGTTGGCTTTGGTGGTGCTAGCTTTTTATTTAATCAAGGAATTCCTGCCATTAAAAGTGGTTTTTATCCCAATTCAATTAGTACCGACCTCCACACAGGAAGCATGAACAATGCCATGAAAAATATGCCTAATATTATGTCTTTATTTATGGCAATGGGCATGGATCTTCAAAGTGTAATCAAAGCAAGTACTTGGAATCCGGCACAAGAAATCAAAAGACCAGATTTAGGAAACTTATCTGTGGGATCTGAAGCAGATATTGCTATATTCACCCTTAGAAATGGAGATTTTGGTTTTTATGCTCGTGATGGAAAAATATCAGGCAAAAATAGACTTGAAACAGAAATGACAATTAAAGCTGGAAAAATAGTTTATAATTTGAACGCAATTGCTGAGCCTAATGTTATCTCTAACCCTCCGCGACAAAAATAAGCTGAACAAAAAATATTAAATTTTTAAAATAGATGACTTTTTTAAATCGAAACATCAAAAAAACAGGGCTTTTAGCTCTGTTTTTTTCATATTCATTAATTTGTCTATCACAAGAAAAAACTACAAATGCAATTAATCAGAGGCCCATTGCTCCAATCAAGACCCCGATTTCTCTCCGACCAGATGTTCTAGTAGAAAAGGTAATGAATACTGGAAAACTTGGTGTACGGTTATTAAGAAATGAGAAAACAGGCGAATTTTGGTACAGTACTTTTGATGGAAATGTTTATAAAATTCTGAATTTTGATACTCCCAATGCCATTGAACAGAAAATTTTCTCTGCAGAGGATCACGGTATCACACGACTTCAAGGAGCTGCTTTTCTGAACAATACACTCTTCCTTTGCGGAAATATTAGTGCAAATAATGGCAAAGGCACCAAAGGTAGAATGGTTAAATACAATCTGTCTAAGAAAAAACCTGAATTAACTGAAGTATTTAATACGGTTGAATATGGCACAAATGCAACCACCTTCGACCATGGTTGGAATGCCTTGGTAATCAGTAAGGATAAAAAGTACATCTATGTAAATTCTGGCGCACGAACAGATCACGGAGAAGTCCAAGACAATAAAGGTGCTTATCCAAATGCAAGAGATAATGCTCTAACAGCCAATGTCTTCCGAATACCAATTAATTCCGAAAATCTAATATTTAGCACTGATGTAGCAAAGCTAAAAGCAGATGGCTATTTATTCGCTGAGGGTATTAGAAATGCTTATGACATGGAATTTGATGGACAAGGAAACCTATTTGGAGTAATCAATTCTGGGGATTATGATCAGCCAGAAGAGATGTTCTGGATTCGCCAAGGGCATCATTATGGCTTCCCATGGCAAATGGCGGGCATCGAAAACCCTCAGCAATATCCCGATTGGATTCCCGATCCTGCAAAAGATCCTTTTATAAGTCCCGGAGCCCATGCCTGGGTTGTAAAATATTTTAGAAATGATCCCGAATTCCCGAAAATCCCAAAAGGCCTAAAATTCTCACCTGGAGTACAAAATATGGGTCCAGATGCTAATGAATACCGAGATATTGCCTCCGGAAAAATAGTTGATGGTGATATAACAGGTAAAACGGTAAGCACATTTAATGCGCATTCTGTACCCCTCGGACTAGTATTTGATACTAAAAATGTGCTTTCTAATGAATTTAAAGGCGATGGTTTCGTATTTAGGTATGGTGGTGGGTCTGATCGTCCAGGGACAAACCTTTTACGCAAGGGCGGAAAAGATTTATTACACTTAAAAATGACCTATAACGCTGCCGCCGATAATTTTTACATGAAAACTACTAGTATTGTAAGTAATTTTAATGCTCCAGTGGATGCAATCATGCTTGACAACAAAATTTATGTGATGGAACATGGTACATCAAACTCGGATGGAGGTAGAATTTGGAAAATCACTTTGCCCAAAAATTAATTTTAAAATCATAAAAAAATGCAAGAAAATACACCCGATCAAAATTTCGAAAAAACAGGATTAACCCTCCCCCCTGCTCCAAGTCCCATTGGCGTTTATAAACCTTTTGTTGTGGATGGTAAATATTTATATTTATCTGGCCACGGACCAGTAAAAAACGATAAATCATTGATGAGAGGTCGCTTAGGACAAGACATGACCATTGAAGAAGGAAAGCTTGCAGCACAACAAGTTGCTTTAACCATGCTTTCAACCATCAAGACTAATTTTGGAAGCTTCAATAAAATAAAGCGTGTAATTAAAGTCCTAGGAATGGTAAATAGCACGGATGATTTTGAAAGACATCCCAATGTAATCAATGGTTGTAGTGAGCTTTTTGCTAAAATTTGGGGTCCAGATAATGGAATTGGTGTGCGAAGTGCCGTAGGTTTTAATTCCTTGCCGGATAATATTCCCGTAGAAATTGAAGCTCTTTTTGAACTTCATAATAGTCCGCAGGACCCATTTAAATAATCAATTTTATAATTTTTAGAATAATCTCTCATAGATGGAATTTGTCTGGCCGCAAAATTACGACCCCTTAAATAATGCGCTTTTATCAACTGTTTTGGCTTCACTACCAATCCTGGTTCTACTAGGTTCTATTGCCATTTTTCATATTCGAATACATTTGGCAGCAGTCTTCGGACTCCTAGTTGCAATTGCTGTGGCATTATTTGTTTATAAGATGCCATCGACTGCGGTTGCAGCAAGTACGGTGTATGGTGGGGCCTACGGACTCTTCCCCATTGGCTGGATAGTGCTAAATTTAATTTTCCTTTACCAATTAACGGTTGATAAAGGATTGTTTACCATCATCAGAATGCACTTATCGAATATTGCGCCCGATCCTAGAGTGCAAGTAATTTTAATTGCCTATGCTTTCGGTGCCTTTTTTGAAGGAGCTGCTGGCTTCGGAACTCCCGTTGCAATTACAGCAGCCATTCTAATACAGCTCGGTTTTAGGCCCTTGGCGGCATGCGGGCTAGCTTTGATTGCAAATACCGCACCGGTGGCCTTTGGTGCCCTGGGGACTCCCATAATCGCCCTATCAGCTGTTACAGGTATCGACATCCTTAAATTATCGGCCATGGTGGGACGCCAATTGCCCTTATTTTCATTTATAGTGCCCTTCTGGGTAATTTGGGCTATGGCAGGCTTCCGTGGGATGATTAGTGTATGGCCAGCAGCATTTGTAGCAGGATTTTCATTTGCTCTCACTCAGTATTTAGTATCTAATTTTCACGGTCCATGGTTAGTAGATATTTTTGCCTCTATAGCATCAATAATCTCTATCATTGTTCTACTTAAATTTTGGCAACCTAAAACCATTTGGCAACTCGAGAAAGATGAAAATAGCATCACCATGCAGCCAGATCCCCAAAATGTGCTTACAAAAGATATTGTTCGAGCATGGACTCCCTGGGTGATTTTAACCCTATTTATTTTTGCTTGGGGCATCCCAACGGTAAAAAACCATTTAAATTCAATTTCGGCGCCACAGTATGAGGTTAGCTATCTTCATAATCTTGTAAAACGTTCGCCACCAATTGCTCCAATACCAACTTTAGAAAAACCTGCTAAAACTGAAGAGGCTATTTTTAAGCTAAATTGGATTTCAGCAACAGGAACAGGTATACTTTTAGCAGCTATACTTGCCGGATTTGCAATTGGCTATTCCATTAAAGAAATGTTTAAAATCTACTTCCAAACATTATGGAGGGTACGATTTTCTTTAATAACCATTGCAGCAATGCTTGCACTAGGCTATGTGACTAAATATTCGGGGGCAGATGCAACCCTCGGACTAGCTTTGGCGAAAACGGGTGTTTTATATCCATTTTTCGGCACCATGTTGGGATGGCTTGGCGTAGCCTTAACAGGTTCCGATACAGCTTCTAACGTATTATTTGGCAGTCTGCAAACTATAACCGCTAAACAAACCGATGTGAGTCCCATTTTAATGGCCTCTGCCAATAGTTCGGGTGGTGTAATGGGTAAAATGGTGGATGCTCAAAGTATTGTGGTTGCCAGCACCGCAACCAACTGGTACGGTCATGAAGGTAAAATATTGAGATATGTATTCTTCCACAGCATCGCACTCGCAGCACTTGTTGGATTATTTGTCTTCCTTCAAGCCTATGTCATTCCATTTTCAAATATGGTAGTTAAATAGGATAATCCTTTAACAAAAAAACCTGATCAATTTCCTTGATCAGGTTTTTTTTGTTAAAAATCATACTGTCCTTCCTGCGAAAGCAGGAACAGGAATTAGCCTTTCAACAATTCCTCTCTAATACGCTTAGCAACAATTTTTTCCTCTCCTGGAACCATAATAAAAGTTACCAAGGAAATATTGTTTTTACCTGCATTTAATTCAATGCCAGGCTCGCCCAGACTTAATCGTTTTTGAATTTCTTGTCCCGTAGCTTTAATAACCGTCGGATCCCATGAAATTTCAAGATTTGGAGTACAATTAGCCAATTCTGGCACAAAAACACGAGTTTTAATGCTTGGAAGATCTTTAACTGAATCTTCAATATGAGCAATTTGCTTCATCCAGAAGTTCCACTCCTCCTCACCAGTACGGATAAACTTCTCAATGGCAACATATAAACCAAGAATTTCTTCTTTGTTCACTTTATGACCACGACCAATGGTACTTCCTCTAGGTGACGCACTTAAACGGGCTGCGGCAATTAGATCTTTCTTACCCATTAAAACGCCTGAGCTCTGCGGACCGCGAATTGCCTTTCCGCCGGATAAACAAACCAAGTCAAAGCCCATATCATTGAATTTCCAGAAGTTTTCAATTGGCGGCACATCTGCTGCAATATCAATTAAGGTAGGAATTTTATATTTTTTTGCAACTTCAAGCCATTCTTCATGCTTAATTTGACCTTGATTAGTATTGCAATTCATGAAGGCCATCATTGCTGTTTTTTCATTGATAGCTTTCTCTAAATCGGCACGAGTTTCAACCCAAACCATAGTCACACCACAGTTCTTCATCGCTTGATAATAACCAATATCATGACCTTTTTGAAGAATAACCTCAGTTTTCATACCCGAACCCTCTAAATGAGGAATCATTGCAGCTTTTTTAGCATCTAAACCAGAAAGTACACCAGCAGTACCAAGCATGATTGCAGAAAATGCCCCAGAAGTTACCGTTGCAGCTTCGGCATGGCATAATTCAGCGATTTTTGCTCCAACCTTATCTTGCAACTCATCCAACATGCAATATCTTTTAGAAGAATTATTGATTGCATCAATCACTTCAGGCTGCATTAAAGAACCCGTCATAAATGTTAGTGTGGCACGCGCATTGATGAATGTGCGAATCCCTAATTCTTTAAATAAATCTCTTTTTGCTGCCGTGGAAGCAACATTTGCTACTTCTGCAGCATTTGCACTTGTGCCTGAAAGCACTCCTCCTGCTAGAGGAAGGACTGTTAAACCCTTAATGAGGTCTCTACGTTTCATAGTTATATTGTTAATTATAAAATTTTAAACAGCTTGAATCAAATCAAACATCCATTATTTTTCTGAGCCATGCCCAAGGTAAGTTCTCAATTTTTCACTTTCAAATAAGTCTGCAGCTGCTTTCTCTGGTTTTGCTAGCGAAACAATAATCCCCACAACAAATGCTGCAGTCATCGATACGATGGTTGGGTTTTTTAGTGGGAAAATAGCGACTTCATTACCTAAAATATCTACCCAAACTGTCGGACTGATAACAATCAAAACTAGGGATAAAACTGCTCCAGTAACCATGCACCAAACAGCACCTTGAGTAGTAAATTTTTTCCAAATGATAGACATTAATAAAGCTGGGAAGTTTGCACTTGCCGCAATAGAAAAGGCTAATCCCACCATGAAAGCCACATTTTGTCCTTTGAACATCAAGCCTAAGGCCACAGCAAGTATTCCTAAGAAAATGGTAGCACGCTTTGCGACTTTAATCTCTCCCTTTTCATCAGAAACGCCTTTTTTAACAACATGGACATATAAATCATGTGAAATAGTTGAAGCTCCCGACAATGTTAATCCGGCTACGACCGCTAAAATAGTGGCAAATGCTACGGAAGCAATAAATCCAAGGAATGCACTTCCACCAGTATTTTCAGCAAGAAGTAAGGCCGCCATATTTCCGCCCTTATCTAAACTTAAAATAGCATCCTTCCCTACTAAAGCTAAGGCCGCAAATCCGATAAAGAAGGTCAAAACATAGAAATAACCAATAAAACCAGTCGCGACAAATACCGATTTTCTAGCCGCCTTATCATCAGGAACGGTATAAAAACGCATTAAAATATGTGGCAAACCTGCCGTTCCAAGCATCAAGGCTAATCCTAAAGATATCGCATCAAATGGGTTGGTAATAAATCCTCCAGGAGCAAGCATATCTGCTCCGTATTGAGTTTTTACGGATTGGAAAAGTTCTGCGGGACTAAAATTAAATTGAGCGAGTGCCAATAAAACCAGCATAGTTGCTCCAGAAAGCAATAATACTGCCTTAATAATCTGTACCCATGTGGTGGCAAGCATACCGCCAAATAAAACATACATAGTCATCACCACACCAACAACCACAACCGCAATCTCATAATTTAATCCGAAAAGGGTTTTAATCAAACTCCCTGCACCCACCATTTGTGCAATTAAATAAAATGAAATGGTTAACAAAGATCCTACAGAAGCTGCGATACGAATAGGTCTTTGTTTTAGACGAAATGCAACTACATCCGCAAAGGTATATTTACCTAAATTACGCAAAGGCTCTGCGACTAAAAACATGATTAGTGGCCATCCAACAAGAAATCCGATTGAGTAAATTAGTCCGTCATAACCCTTAGTAGCCACCATTCCGGCAATACCAAGAAATGAAGCCGCACTCATATAATCGCCGGCAAGTGCCAAGCCATTTTGAAAACCTGAAATATTACGCCCTGCAGCATAAAATTCAGAGCCTGTTTTTGTTTTTTTAGCTGCCCAGTAAGTTATATAAAGCGTAACCGCTACAAAAAGAAAAAATATCGCTATTGATACCGGATTTGCAGTACCCAAAGTAGAAGCTGTTCCGCTTGGGTTTACCTGAAGAAGTAAATTTAAAGACATATAATGTGTGAATAAAATTTAAAATTTATAACTTTTTTTTGATTTCGTGGACTTCATTATCGTAGTAATTATTTGCCCAATACACGTATAAACCTGTGATTAACCAAGAAAAGAATATAATTCCTAAGCCTACTACGATAGCTAAATTAATAGAATCGCCTAAAGGCATTTTTAAAAAATCTTTATTATAAGCTATGACTAATAAAAAGCCGATGTAAACAAATAACATCACAAAAGTGAAGGCCAATGAAATATTCCACCTGGTTTTTACTAACTTTTTAAATTCAGCACTTTCTAAAATTTCATGTGTTTTAGCACTATCCATAATTTGTAAAATATTGATTTATAACAGTTTATATAATTAATTAAAAAATACAATCATCTAAATAACAAAGCAATTTAAAAGGCTTTATCATTTTATAATTCTATGAAAAAAAAATCGAATTATTACAAATTCATGATGAATCTTTTGAAAGAACACAAAAACGTTACGTTTTCCCCTAAAATGTAAAAGATTAATTAAAATTAAATTCTCAATCGAACGCCACCAGAATTTAACTTCTTAGTGATAAAAACACACAATATTGCAAACAAAAAGGATTTTAACAGACCTATCCCTCCTATTGTGAGAATTTCGGGCAATTTAAAATCTGTCAATACATAGATCCCATAAAAAAAATAAGGAATGAGATAACATAAAAGGGTATCAGTACCAGCGGGTTTGATGAAATTAAAGTATTTTCCCCTCTGCAAAACATCAACAATCCAATAAATCAAAATAAAGGGTAATAAAGTGATTGCAGAACATAAAAACAACCATGCTGGTGTAGCACCCAATTTTGAGAGTCCCCAATAGGGACGAGTAAACAATGAAAGAATAATTAAAGCAATTGAACCTAAAATAAAGGATATAGTAAGCTTTAAATTGGCATTTTTAGATACAAAATACCTAAAAATGTAGGAAGAAAGAACGCCTCCCATGGTAAGCGCGACCAAGGTTCCGCTTTTTATAGTACCAGGAATATACTGAAAAAAATCGGATTTTGGAAATAAATCGGATTTATTCAGAATACTTAAGGCGCAGAAGAAGATCCATCCCAACAATAAAACATATCCATTATTCTTGGCAAAAACTGTGATTAAAGCCGAAACAAGATAAGCCCAGCCTATTAATCCGAGAATACCCCACCAATGCGTTTCAAATCGAGCATCCCCATTTTCGCCTCCGCGATAAAAGAAAGCAAGTATCAAAAGACTCAAAATTGCTGAATATTGAAGGATAGATTGTAAAAGTGCAGATGTTTTCGAGCTGTATTTATTCCAAATTAATATAAAACATAAACAAACCATCGGGAACCAAGTTCCTGCTTTAATTCCGCTTGCTTCGTTATTTATTGTCTCTCCATTAACCAAGAAAACACCCATTGTTAATAGTGCTAATGTTCGAAATAAAACATGTTTAATAATTTTAGTATTCGACTCCCCTTTTAATCTTCTATGTTCAATAGCATAAGGCAATGAGAGTCCGACGATGAACAAAAAAGCAGGAAAAATAATATCCGAAAAGCCAATTCCATCTACTCCGCGCGGAGCATGCTTCAACCAATCTGGAATATTAGTTAAAGTGAAAAAATCATTGACAAAAATCATGAGAACCATGGTGATTGCCCTAAGGATATCGATTGAATCTATACGCTGCGATAAGCTTTTAGATGCTGATGGATGCATTTCTGTGGGAATGGTGTTCATTATAAAAAAGGTGATATTTATTTTCAATTGTTAATATTCACAATCTAAAATAGTAATATCGATTTAATAAATGCTTGAAGATTAGCTACATTTATGAAAATAATAAAATCGTCATGAAATTCAGCTTCAGATCAATACTCCTTTTCGGATTAATCCTATTTTCTGGATACTCCTATGCACAAACATTCAGAACCTTTAATAAGCCTGTGGTTTTTGATGAAGAGCGAAAGAAACTTTCTATTCAATATTTAAGAGAGCGACATGGAATTATTCAAGACTCAGCAACGATTGTCCCGAGAATGATTGTGTTACATTGGACTGCCATTCCCACATTAGAACAATCATTTGATGCGATGAATCCTGCCGTACTTCCCGGAGCACGAAAAGGCATCGCTGGAGCGAGCAGTCTTAATGTTGCCGCACAGTTTTTAGTCGACCGCGACGGCATGATTTTCAGGCAACTACCAGAAACCGCTTTTGCACGACATGTGATTGGCTTAAATTATTGCGCTATTGGTGTAGAAAATGTAGGCGGCAGCAATGCCTTATTAACTGAAGAACAATTAGATGCCAATGAAGCCCTAATACGCTATTTAAAAAAGAAATATAATATTGAATATGTGATTGGACATCATGAATACCAGAGTTTTATTGGTCATCCGCTATTCAAAGAAACAGACCCGAATTATTTAACCGTAAAAAGCGATCCTGGAGATGAGTTTATGACAAAAATCAGAGAACGAATTAAGGATTTAAATATTAAGGGGGCGATAAAGAAATAGGTGGAACAGGGAACAAGGAGTAAGGAACAAAGAGCAAGGACTAAGGAACAAGGAGCAAGGAATAAAGACTAAGGAACAAAGAGCAAAGACTAAGGAGTAAGGACTAAGGACTAAGGAACAAAGAGCAAAGACTAAGGAACAAGGAGTAAGGAACAAAGATTAACTTACATCTCATATCTAAATACTAATCAACAATCTACCTAATGTCTGAACTATGATTTTTGAGATTTATATGATTGAGGGGAACTAGACGGTTTAATTACAGGAGTTTCTTGCGGGGAATAAGTTAATTTTATATTTAGGAGTTAATGAGATTAATCTATGCTGTTAATTTATAAAGGGCTAATTTAAAAAATGATACAAAAGACTACCTACAGTTTTTCCCACATGATAAAACACAAAAGCAATCAGCAATAATAAGCCGATATAAATAAGATATTTCGATTTTAAATTTTCCATGATGAATTTATGCTCTATCGTTAAAAACAGCTGTTTTAATAAAAATTGTAACCTAAAAAATTCGGCAAGCAATCAAATAAGCTCAATTGACTGTAAGAAATCTTATTTATTTGGATACATTCTTTCAGCAGCATCCCAACCACTTTGTGCGCCACATTTAAAATCAGCCCAATTATCATAAAAAAATATTAACGAATAGATTAGTAAACAAGCGGTAATTGTGATTTTTAACCTCTTGTATTTATACTCCCAATTAATTTCTTTTGAATCCATATCAATTGTTTTTTATTTATTTAAAATGAGTTATTTTTATTTGGACTTCGTTTTAATATTAGAGCTTGTTGTATCAGTTTTAATATGAGCCGTATCTGTTTTAGTCTCCGTAATTGTGGTATCACTTTTTGAGTGGTTGGTGCTCATCACATTAATTTGTGTACCTTCTCCATCATGTTTATTAACCTGAACACAAGCTGGACATAAAAACATGGCACAAAGAATAAATGCAGGTACAAAACTCTTGCTCAATAGAGTCAATTTATTGCCTGTAAATTCTTGAATAGCAAAAAAGCATTTTCTCATCATCTGATTTTCTGTTTATGTAAATATAATCTCAATAGTCTAATCCAATATTAATAAATTTATTTTTAAAGAAATAAATTATTTAAAAAAATAAATCAAAACAATAAAACAGCTTCAATAAACCCATCATAATCCAAATTCTATCCATCCCATTATTAAAAGATTTTCACAAAGTCAAATAAAAAAGTCCTTCATCATCTCGCTAATCAAAAAATAACTAATTTTAAAAATCCGATTGCCTTATTTTTTAATAATGAAAAGATTATTCGCCTTAATAATTCTGCTCTTTTGTTTGAACTCTTATGCTCAAACCATTCACCCAGATAGCATTCAACTCATTAAGCAAGGTTTAAATAAGAAGAAACAGGAGCTTAGTTTAGAACTATCAAAAAAAACGGGCGACCGCATAGTTCTTTTGGAACGAATGTTAGAATTAGGCATGTGGCAGGAGGCTTTGCAAGGCATAAATTCATTAAAAAAGGGTAGTAATGAACAAGAGCTTTTACTGGCTAATTACCTCATTCTAAGCAATGATTTTTCGGCGGCAGAAAAGCATGTCGAGCAAGTCATTAGTCGGGACAAACAAAACGAACAGGCCATTTATCTAAAATCTGTTTTGGAAATGCATGCCTGGCGATTAAGCAATGCCTCTACCCTCTTAGAAAATGCCCTAAAAAATAAATCCTCAGAGAAATTACAATTGATGCTGGGTCGTATACGAATTTTAGAGAAAAAATACCCAGAAGCCTTAGAAATAGCTAAAAAAACACTAAAATTAAATCCAAATAGTGCTGGAGCATACCTTTTAGAAGCTGATGCTTATTTTTGGGATCAGCAGCCTGATTTAGCTCTTGCACCACTTCAAAAATCACTTGAAATCGACCCTTTTAATGCCGATGCTCGCTTTTTTTATGGCTATGCGATTTGGCGTAAAATTGATGCCCGCCTACTAAACGACATGGCGAATCAATGGGATATCGCGCTCAGCATTAACCCTTTACATTATCAAACGCATTGGCATTGGGGAAATGGTCATACCAATTTAACATATGCCGATTATGCCGAAAAAGATGATGATCAAATTCGCAAAGAACTTGAAAAAAGCGACTTGTTAGTTCGCGATAAAAAAATACTCCAAGCGATAGAATTTATTGATTCAGTTAAAAAAAGATACCCCAGCTCTATCCTACCCGACTTACACAAAGGATCCATTTATTATGTAGCTTATGATCTCGACCGAAAAACGCGCCTAGACTCTGCAGAAAGCATTTTCAGGAATATACTTTTACGTAAAAAACATTATGGTCCCGCGCACAACGGACTCTCAGCAGTAATTAAATCGAAGCGTATTTCTTATCTATCTACTTATGATTCCATTACAAATGAGCTAAACAAGACAAAAATTAGTGATTTAGAAAACTTCAGCAAGGTATTTCCTGATGTAGATTATTTCCCTGGAGATGCTGTAAAAGCCATGGCCTGGAACCAACTTTATAGCTCAGTAGTATATTTTCCATTCCTTTCTAAGCAGAATAATTCATTCCGTATTCCCCCATTGCATAAAGATTTGGCTGTGACCATGAATGCACCCTATTTCAGGTTCATTAGCACTTTTGATAATAGACAATGGATGGATATCAGAGGTGTTGGCAGTGGCGCAGCAGCCATCGAATATGTGGAAAGAGGAGCATTTATGGAGCGTAATGTTATTCTACATGAATATGTTCACCTTTTCCATGGAAGAGTGCTTAGCGATGCAGAAAACCGAGCAATTAGAGCCTTATATTATCAAGCCATGAAGGAAAAACGCACGCTTGATTATTATTCTCAGAATAATGAAAGTGAATATTTCGCTCAGACCTATCCTGCTTATTTTGAGCCTGTTAAAGTACATCCATTGGACTTTAAATCGATGAATACACGCTCCGATTTAATGGAGAAGGATCCGGCAATGTATCAATTCCTCGATCAATTGATAAAAAAAGAACGTGCTTATTTGGCTGGTAATAAACAAGCAATGGCGACTAATTGGGCGCAGGTTTATATCAATTTGAGCAATGCTGCAAAGCAAAAAAATAAGGAACTGGGAAACGCATATTTAGATACCGCCCTACAATTTGATTCAAATTACCTTCCTGCATTTCTTGCTAAGGCAAGTTTAAGCATGGAGAATAATGATCTCGGTTTTGCGGAAGATTGGATTCAAAAAGCAGAGCTAATCAATCCTAAATATGCGCCCATCTATGTCACTTATGCCGAATTACGTGCTAATCAGTTTCTTGCTAAGAAAATAGATCAGCAAAAATCCCGAAATGATCAAGTATTTTATCTAAACAAAGCGTTTGCTCTGGAAGATGATTATCAAGAATTAGCTGATATCAATAGAAATTTAAGAGAAGTTTATAAAAGCTATGGAATGATTCCCGAAGCCATACAAGCAGCAGACAATTATGCTAAAAATGCTTCAGTAATCTCCACTTATCTAAGAGATCAAAGGAATGATGCTTTGGCCTTTTCGGCAGCACTTAGGGCAGATTTAGGCGATAAAATGGCTAAAAACACATTAAAAGAGCTCGTAGAAAAGAAGCCCCAGAATTACGAATTTAGAAATCTTTATGCCGATGCTCTTTCTGAAATTAAAGATTATGAAAGGGCTATTTCAACAATAAAAGAAGCGCAACGTATTTTGGCTGCATCAGGGAATTCTAGAGCCGATTTTAACCTCAGAATTGCTGAATTTTACCAAGAAATGGGCAAAATGGATAGCACTGAATCTTACTTGAAATCTGTGAAGGCTAAATCTTTAAGAGATCTAGATAAATTGAGATTAGCACGTTTATTAATTTCAAGTCAGGATATTAGCCAAGCAGAAGAAGTCTTAGCATTAACTAACAAAAAAGAAGAACCATACTTCACAGCTGAATATTTTTATACTCTGGCAATTCTTAATGAAGCAAAATCTGATAAAAAAGGTTCAATTGAGAAGCTAGAGAAGGCAATTGAAGCTAATCCTTTCCATTTAAAAGCTATTGTGAAATTAGTTGAATACTATGAAAAGGAAGGACTTAAAATCAAAGCTGAGGACTTAAAATCAAGGTTAAATGAGATTAAAAACATGAAAATCTAGCTCAAATTCTAAAATTTCTTTTTGAAAGGAATCTGAAATACTCAGAGTCAATTTTGATCGATAAATTAGAATTCATGAAAGATTTTTGTATTTTTATTTCGTGAAAAAGTTGATATCGATACTTCTTATTTCTTCATTTTTAATCTCAAGTACAGAGTTTTATCAAATCTTGAAGGTTCCATTTTTATTGGAACATTTTAAGGAACATAAAAGCTTGAACGAGGGCACCACATTTTGGAGCTTTTTATCCATGCATTATTCAAATAATGACATAAAATATGCAGATTACGATAAGGATATGCGTTTACCCTTCAAATCGAGTGAGGGTTCTTTGCACCTCTTGAGTATATCTTTTATTCATTATTCTAGCACCACAAAATTACACAAGCCATTCGCTAAGACATTAAAAACATACAAGGTTTTTAATGATCATAAATTCCAGTCCACCTACCTTTCTAATATCTGGCAGCCGCCAAAATCTTGCTAAAAAATTAAATATTGATGCAAAAAACGCTTTTGTCTCAATTATATTTTTTTTAGCTTATTTATTAATAAAATTTTATGCTTAATGCTATTATAGAGTTTTCTGTAAAGAATAAACTCATTATCGGATTATTTGTCCTAGGTCTTATTGGTTATGGTTCTTACGAAGCCACCAAACTACCTATCGATGCTGTTCCTGATATCACAAATAATCAAGTCCAGGTAATTACTGTTGCCCCTTCTTTTGGTGCTACAGATATTGAGCGACTTTTAACTTTCCCAATTGAGCAGGCCAATAGTAATATTAAAGGTCTGAAAGAAATAAGAAGTTTCTCTCGATTTGGCTTATCTTTAGTAACCATTGTCTTCGAGGATGATGTAGATATTTATTGGGCGCGGCAGCAGGTGGCTGAGCGACTTCAAAAAGTGCAGACAGAAATACCTCCTGGCATTGGAAATCCGGAATTAGGGCCAATTTCGACTGGTTTAGGTGAAATTTACCAATATGTTGTAAGACCCAAGGAAGGCTATGAAGAAAAATACGATGCTACCGAATTAAGAACCATTCAAGACTGGATTGTCCGTCGACAATTACTTGGTGTTGAGGGAGTTGCAGAGATTAGCAGCTTTGGTGGCAAATTAAAACAATACGAAATTTCGGTCGATCCCAATAAATTACAATCCTATAATTTAACAATAAACGATGTTTTTAATGCCTTAGAACGCAATAATCAAAATACAGGTGGTGCATATATTGAAAAAGGGCCTACTGTATTATTTGTTAGATCAGAAGGTTTAATTGGCAGCATCGCTGATATCGAAAAAATAAATATCAAAAGCAGTCAGTCGGGAAACCCAATTTTCATTCGTGATGTAGCACAAATTAACATAGGCCATGCAACTCGTTATGGATCAATGACTTTTAATGACAAGGGAGAAGTTGCTGGTGCAGTTGTCATGATGATTAAGGATGCAAATAGCAGTGAAGTTATTAAAAATGTCAAGGATCGGATTGAACTGATTCAAAAAACATTGCCAGAGGGAGTAATTATTGAACCCTTTCTTGATCGCACAAAAATGGTAAATAATGCCATATCAACGGTAGAGAAGAACTTAATTGAGGGAGCATTGATTGTTGTTTTCATCTTGGTTTTGTTTCTTGGGAATTTCAGAGCGGGACTTTTAGTTGCTTCGGTTATACCCCTATCCATGCTTTTCGCGATAATTTTAATGAATACCTTCAAAGTGAGTGGTAATTTGATGAGTTTGGGGGCCTTAGATTTCGGTTTGATTGTAGATGGAGCTGTAATTATCGTAGAGGCTGTAATGCATCAATTAGCACATAGCAAGAAATTTGGTATGGTAAACCGACTCACGCAGCCAGAAATGGATGGAGAAGTGAAGAAGTCGGCGAGCAAAATGATGAACAGTGCAGTTTTCGGACAAATAATCATTTTAATCGTTTACCTGCCCATATTTACACTTCAAGGCATAGAAGGTAAAATGTTTAAGCCAATGGCACAGACAGTCGCATTTGCCCTTCTAGGAGCATTTATACTCTCTTTAACCTATATTCCTATGATGAGTGCCTGGTTTTTGAGCAAGAAAATCAAGCATCAGCCTAATTTATCGGATAAAATCATGTTTAAGGTGGAGGAATTCTACCAGCGACAATTATCAAAAGTATTGAGAATACCAAAAATCATATTAGGAACTGTTTCTGCCTTATTTATTGCGGCTATTATCATTCTCTCCAATTTAGGTGGCGAATTTATTCCAGCCTTAGAAGAGGGAGACTTTGCAGTTGAGACCCGTGTATTAACGGGCAGTAACCTCAATACCACCATTGAAAGTACCACCCAGGCAGCCAAAATATTGATAGAAAAGTTTCCTGAAGTAGAAAAAGTGGTCACAAAAATTGGTAGTGGAGAAGTCCCAACCGACCCTATGCCCATGGAGGCCAGCGATTTAATGGTCATCATGAAGGATAAAAGTGAATGGACCAATGCCGAAACTTTTGATGAAATGGCTACAAAAATGGGCAAGGCGCTCGAAGATGTTCCTGGCATCACGGTTGGCTTCCAATTCCCTGTCCAGATGCGTTTTAACGAACTCATGACGGGTGCAAGGCAGGATGTGGTACTCAAAATTTTCGGTGAAGATTTAGACACTTTATCAAAATATGCTGAGAAACTAGGAAAGATTGTAAATGGAGTTGAGGGAAGTCAGGATCTCTATGTTGAACCAATTACTGGCATGCCTCAAATTATTATTGACTATAATCGAGATGCTATTGCTCAATACAATTTAAATATTGCAGATATAAACAGGGTGGTAAATTCTGCTTTTGCAGGTCAGAGTGCCGGTTTAGTATTTGAGGGTGAAAAGCGCTTCGACCTCAAGGTTCGATTAAACTTGGACAAACGCAAAAACCTTGAAGACGTTAGAAATCTATTGATTCCTAGTCCGCAGGGCACTTTTATCCCCCTCCATCAATTAGCCAACGTAGAAATTAAAAATGGTCCCAATCAAATACAACGTGAAGATGCAAAGCGCAGAATTGTTGTTGGTTTTAATGTGCGTGGCCGCGATGTGCAGAGCATTGTTAACGAATTACAAAGTAAAGTTGATCGAAACGTTAATCTGCCTGCCGGATATTTTATTACCTACGGTGGTGCATTTGAAAACCTAAATGCTGCAAAACAAAGACTTATGATTGCCGTACCTGTATCACTCGCATTAATTTTTATCCTGCTGTTTTTCGCTTTCAATTCCATAAAACAAGGATTAATTATTTATACCGCCATACCTTTGTCGGCTATTGGTGGAATTTACTTTTTAGCGCTCCGCGGAATGCCTTTTAGCATCAGTGCTGGTATTGGTTTTATTGCACTTTTTGGTGTGGCTGTATTAAACGGAATTGTGTTAATTGCAGAGTTCAACCGACTCAAAGAATCGGGCTTGAATGATTTAAGACGGATAGTTTTAATGGGAACAAAAACCAGATTACGACCAGTATTAATGACTGCTTTTGTGGCTTCATTAGGCTTTCTTCCAATGGCATTAAGCAATGGTGCCGGTGCTGAAGTCCAAAAACCATTAGCAACGGTAGTAATTGGCGGATTAATGATTGCTACTCTTCTAACCTTATTTGTTCTGCCTATTCTTTATATTCTTTTTGAAGGGACCACAATTTCTAAAAATCCTAAGAAAACGGCCACAGCTTTATTAATTCTATGCTTTGTAGGATTTTCAAATGTTAATGCACAAGAAAAAGTTGACCTAAAAACAGCGATAGATTTAGCCCTAAAGAACAATAGAAATGTAAAAAATGAGACTTTAAAGGCTGAGTACAATCAAAAACTGATTAAAACTGCTGCTAATATCAGTCAGGCGATATTAAGCAGCGAATTTGGACAAATTAATAGCATTTATGCCGATAGTCGCTTTGGTTTATCCCAATCTTTTAGCTTCCCAACAATTTATTCAAACCAGAAAAAAGTATTGAATGAAGAATGGAAATCGTCTGTTTTAAGTATTGCATTGAAAGAGTCAGAAATCAGAAAATCGGTGAGTCAATTGTATTATTCTATCCTCATCTTAAAAGAAAAAGAACGATTACTAAAGGAGGCCGATAGCATTTACAGTGTTTTTCAAGAAAAAGCTGAATTACGTTTTAAAGTCGGTGAGACTAATGTTTTAGAAAGTGCTACTGCCAAAACCCAAAGAGGAAGTATCTTCTTGCAGCTCAAGGCATTACAAGAGGAAATTGAATTAGCAAAATTGCAATTTCAGCTGGTATTAAATACAGAAAGTAGATTGGAGCCTGTACCAATGTCATCTTTAATACCACTACTCTATTCGCTTGATAATCAAAATATTGTAAAGCATCCACTACTGAAAATCGCTGAACAGCAAAAAAATATTGCTTCGGCAAATACGAAGCTTGAAAAATCGAAGTTTTTGCCAGAATTGAGCTTAGGATATTTTAATGCCAGCATCAGGGGGACAGGTGCAGATGATCAATATTACCCTAGTTCGAGGCGTTTTGGATCAGTATTTTTAGGAATTGGCGTTCCGATTTTTACTTCAGCACAAAAAGCCAGGGTAAATGCATCCGCTTTGACGGAAAAAATAGCTAAAAACAATTTCCAAATACAGAAGAGCGCTATTGAAACTGAATATTTAAGTGCCCTATCGCGATTTAAAACTTATATGGAAACGCTTAATTACTTTGAAGAATCATCCCTTCCAGAAGCTAAAAAAATAAGACAATCTTCTTATAATCAGTTTATTAATGGAGAAATTAACTATTTAGAATGGGTGATGTTGAACAATCAAGTTTTTACGCTTCAGAATAATCATCTTGATTTGATTAGGGGACTAAACGAAACCATTTTACAGATCAATTACCTAAATCATCAAGAAAAATAAAATCGTTTTTATAAAGATTAACCATCATTTTTAAGATAAATAAATGAAAAATATATACCTAATTGCATTCGCATTTTTGATTACAGCATGCGGATCTGGCACAGAGCAAGAAACAAGCACAGAGGCTAGCAATAGCACAGAAAATGTAGTCGTGCTCAATGAAAAACAATTGAATGCAGCTAAACTTTCATTCGCTAAACTAGAAGAAAAAGCAATTGGTTCGATTATCACCGCAAATGGCAGTATTGACGTACCACCTCAGAACATGATTTCTGTCAGCGTGCCTTTGGGAGGTTATTTAAAATCGACCAAATTATTACCCGGTTTACAAATTAGAAAAGGAGATGTTATTGCAATTATGGAGGATCAGCAATACATCCAAATGCAGCAAGATTACCTCACCACAAAGGCAAAATTAGTTTATAGCAAATCTGAATTTGAGCGCCAAAAGGAGCTTAATGCGAGCAAAGCAAGTAGCGATAAAGTATTCCAACAGATTCAAATGGAATACAATACGCTTCGAATTTCCTTGAACTCGCTGGAGCAAAAATTAAAAATGATAAACATTAAGCCTGAGTCTATAACTGAAAATAATATTTCAAGTAGCATCAAAATATTTTCACCAATTAATGGGTTTGTAGCCCAAGTAAATGTGAATATTGGCAAATTTGTAAACCCATCAGATATACTTTTTGAGTTAATTGACCCCTCTAATATTCATTTAAATCTTAAAATATTTGAGAAAGATTTGAATAAACTTAGTATCGGACAAAAATTGATTGCTTATTCCAATAATGATCCGAGTAAAAAATACGAAGCCAAAATTAATCTTATCAGCAGAGATTTATCATCAGAGCGTATAGCAGAAGTACATTGCCATTTCGAGAGTGCAGATAAAAGTTTGGCACCAGGCATGTACATGAATGCTGAAATCCAATTAAAAAATGATCGTAAATTGGCAATCACAGAAGAAGCAATCGTTAATTTTGAGGGCTCTGACTATGTTTTTGTTAAAAAGAGTGATAATAGCTTTGAAATGACTCCTATTAAAATTGGAAGTATTGAAAATGGATTTGCGGAAGTTTTAAATGCTGAAAGCTTTAAGGAAAAGCAATTAGTCACAAAAGGTGCCTACACACTTTTAATGAGCTTGAAAAATAAATCAGAAGAATAATTAAAATAAAAAGAGATGTATTCAAGCAATACATCTCTTTTGAATTTTCCATGAAATTTATAAATTTTAATTTTTTGTAAATCTATTAGGTTTACTGCAACAAGTTTTTGGGACTTCTTTATTCGTGCTATAAGAAACTTGCTTAGGCTCGGCTGTTCTTATTTTTTCGGGCTCTTTACATGATGATAATGAACTAATTATCCCGAAAATCAAAACTAAAACTATAGGTAAATTAGAAAGATAAATTTTCATAATTCTACTACTTAACGCATCTAAATCCTAAATTACTCATTCCAGAATCAGGAGAGCTTTTCATGCGTCTCGCCGATCGGTAGCCTGAACAATAAGACTCATTACACATGTAAGAACCACCTCTTGAGACCTTCTTTGGGGTATAAGGCTCATCTGGATCAAAGCTATCTTTTGGTCCCAGGGGGTTACTAATGCCATTCGGACTATCAACTGTTGAGTAATAGTCGTTGCGATACCAATCAGAACACCATTCCCATACATTTCCAGCCATGTCATAAAGCTTATAGCTATTTGGAGCAAAGGATTTTACAGGCGCTAAACCTGTAAATTTATCGAATGCAGTATTCACATTAGGGAAAGTCCCCTCCCAAGTATTTGCCTTAGCTTTTCCAGTATTTATATGCTCATTTCCCCATGGATAAATATTGTTTATTAGTCCACCTCTAGACGCATACTCCCATTCAGCTTCTGTTGGAAGTCGCTTGCCTGCCCATTTACAATAAGCCATCGCATCATCCCAACTGATATGTACAACTGGAAAATTCCCTTTGCCTTTAATATCACTTCCTGGCCCTTCTGGATGCTTCCAACTTGCTCCGGGCACCCAAGTCCACCATTGCGAGTAATCATTTAAATCTACCTGCTGACTAGGAGGCGTAAAGACTAAAGATGCAGCAACCAATAAGGATTCATCCGGTTTAGGAGTATCTGGAGGCAATTGTTTTTTCAATTCTTCCCAATCTGGTTTTCTTTCGGCGGTGGTTAAATATCCCGTACTTTCAACAAATTTGGCGAATTGATCATTAGTCACCTCATGCTGATCCATCCAAAAAGCATCAATCATTACTTTATGTTTAGGATACTCATCTGGAGAAGCTTGTTTATTATCAGCACCCATCATAAAAGTACCAGCTGGTATCATTACCATGCCGGTTTTAGAGGTATCACCATTAAAAGAAATTTGATCTAAGCCAATCGAATTTGTTGCTGATTCTTGTTTATTTGATGAATTTGTTGGCGATCCACAAGACATTACAGCTAGCAAGATGCTTTCAAAAACAAGAATATAAATTAGTTGACGTTTTGCCATTTTCATGCGTTAAAAGGTAAAATCAAGAACAATAATATACAAAATTTCAATGATATTTCCAAGGAAAATCGATTAAATCGGATCTGAGAAGCATCAGGCTGAATCCGCAAAACTTTTAATAATTCCATATTCCAAGCCCCTTAGCTCTGCTAGTCCACGCAAACGCCCAATAGCCGAATAACCAGGATTTGTTTTCTTTTTTAGATCATCCAGCATTTGGTGACCATGATCGGGGCGCATGGGAATTGATATTTTCCTAGCTTGAGATATTTTCACTAATTGCTTCACTACCTGATACATATCTACATCGCCATCCAAGTGATTGTCTTCATAAAAATCGCCCCATTCGTTCCTGCGGGTGCTTCTTAAATGAATAAAATTGATACGATCAGCAAATTGCTCAATCATTTCTGGGAGATTATTGTCTGCTCTTACCCCAAAAGATCCGGTACAGAAACAGAGTCCGTTAGCCAGCGAAGGCACCGCAGAAATCAATTCATTAAAATCGGATGCCGTACTAAGAACCCTCGGAAGCCCCAAGATTGCATAGGGTGGATCATCGGGATGAATCACCATTTTAACGCCACATTCATCCGCAATAGGAATAATCTCCTCTAAAAAATAGATCAGGTTTTTACGAAGTTTATTTGCATCAATTCCCTGATACGTATCTAGAGCTTTTTGAAACTGCGCAATGCTAAAGCTCTCCTCACTTCCGGGCAAACCGGCAATAATATTTCGGGTGAGTAGTTCTTTTTCATTTTCGCTCATTTCGCTAAAGCGGATTTTAGCACGTTCAATTTCTGCCTCAGAATATTCTGTTTCTGCGCCCGGACGCATTAAAATAAAGAGATCAAAGGCCATAAATGCTGCCTTTTCAAATCTCAAAGCTTTAGAACCATCTTCCACTACGAAGGCTAAATCGGTACGCGTCCAATCTAGCACAGGCATAAAATTATAAGTGATGATTTTTATCCCACATGAAGCCAAATTGCGGATACTTTGCTTATAATTTTCGATGTATTTCTGAAAACCAGAAGTTTGAGTTTTTATGTTTTCATGCACAGGTACACTCTCCACAACACTCCATACTAGTCCCGCTTCTTCAATTTCCAATTTTCTTTTTTCAATTTCGGCTATCGGCCAGACTTCACCATTTGGGATATGATGCAAGGCACTAACGATGCCCGAACATCCTGATTGTAAGATATCAGATAAGCTTACTGGATCATTTGGACCATACCAGCGCATCGTTTGCTGCATTCCGTAAGCACCTGTAATTGAATTGTTTACATTCATTTAAACCCCTCCAAAAATTGAAAATCCACCATCAACACAAATCATTGAGCCTGTAACAAATTTGGAAGCATCACTTAAAAGCCAGACCAATGCGCCTTGCAGTTCATCAGGGTGACCAAAACGCTTAAAGGGCGTATTTCTAATCACTTTTTCACCACGCTCAGTAAATGTCCCATCAGGATTAGTCAGGAGATTTCTATTTTGCTCCGTCAGGAAAAAACCAGGTGCAAGGGCATTCATCCGAATCCGATCACCATAGCGATTAGCGAGCTCCACAGCAAACCATTGATTATAGCAATCAACCGCTGCCTTACCCATATTATAGCCCAGAACACGAGTAATAGCACGTTTTGAATTCATGGAAGAAATATTGACAATACTTCCTTTTTCGGCAGTTTGAGCAATTGCCTCACCAAAAATTTGCGTGGGAATGATGGTCCCCCAAGTATTGAGTTCCATCACTTTCTTCATGCCCTCCAAATTCATTTTAAAAATATCCTGATCCGGCATTAGAACACCTTCAGGCTTATTCCCTCCTGCCCCATTTACAAGTCCGTCAATCCGTCCAAAAGCATCTAGAACCTTGTTTTTAGCATCAATTAATTGAGCTTCATCCATGGCATCGGCAATAAGCGCAATGGCACGACCACCCTTTTTATTGATAGCATTGGCACGTTCATTGGCCACATCTACATTTCTTCCCAGAATTCCAACCGCACCTCCAGCATTTACAATACCATTGATAAAGGAATTACCCAAGATACCTGTCCCACCCGTAACTACAATTACCTTATCCTTTAAAGAGAACTCATCCATGTTTTTATATCAATTTCATTAATTTATTTCGAATTTAAATAAATTTCAAAGGAATTCAATTCTAAGCCTTTTTTAATAAGAATTTATTGGGATTTGATGCTCCAGCGCAAGATAAAAGATGGAAGATCCTAAAAAAGCCAAATCCGACTTAAAAAGCCTTGTCATATCAAAATAATGTCAATGTAACATTAAGATTAGTATTCCTTCTAGGGCTAACAGATTCTGTATATTTACAGCTTATTTGAATTAAAAGCAGGAATTTTTTATCAATTCTTGTAAAAAACTCTATGAAAAGATTCACCATTTTTATTTTATTAATATTCATCATTTCTCCACTTTTTGCACAAAATTACCTCGTTAAGGGTATGGTTCAAGACAGTACTGGCACTCCTTTAACAGGCACATTAATTAAGTTAAAATGGGGAAAAGACAGCGTGGCTACTGCTGTTGACTTAGACGGTAATTTTAGTTTTAATAATGTAAAATGGACTGAATTTAATCTATCGGCTGCGTTTTTAGGTTTCGAGACCTTCATGAAGACCTATAAAATTACTTCAGGAAATAGCCTCATAATTCCTACAATTACCCTCAAAACTTCATCAAATACCCTTAATGAAGTGGTAATCAGTGCGATCACTTCTATAAAAATTGGAGAGGATACTGTTTCATTTAATGCGGCTGCCTACCCTGTCAGACAGGGAGATGCTGTAGATGAGGTACTTAGAAAGCTTCCTGGAGTAAAAGTTGATGTAGATGGCAATGTAACGAACCAAGGTCAAGCAATAACAAAAATAAGGATCAATGGAAAGGATTTCTTTGGGACAGATGTTGCTACTGCCATTAAGAATTTACCTGCCGATATCATTAAAAACCTTCAATTTATTGATGACTATGGCGATCAGGCAAGGTTAACCGGCATAAAAACTGGCGAGCCCGAAAAAATATTGAATTTAATCATTCAAGAAGATAAAAAAAAGGGTTATAGCCTTAGAATGTCGACGGGGAGGGGAAATGAAGATCGGTATAATAATTATATCCGAGCAAATACCTTCAAAAATGATCAACAAATATCATTTGATGGAACAATTAATAATTCGAATACTAGAGGCGGCGGAAACGGAATAACCACTACCAAAGCTTTTAATACCAATTACCGCAATGATTGGGGCAAGAAATATTCGGCCGATGCTGCCTATAGCTTTAGCAATAGAAGCAATAACACCCTCACAAAAACATTCACACAGAACTTTCTAGAAAACTTCACCCGCAGTGAAAATGCTTTTACTAATAATAGTAGCTTGAATTTAAGCCATGAATTTACAGGGAATTTAGAGTATAAACCTGATACAATAAATTACTTTAAACTTTCGCCACGCCTTACCTTCAACGATAATAATTCTAATAATTCTGGATTATATGATATCGAACAAGAGGCTTTAATTACAGAAAGAACGAACGAATCGGGTACAGATGCTAAGTCCCTAAATTTATCGACAAACTTATTTTATAACCATAGGTTTGCTAAGAAAGGCCGAAGCATGAGTTTTAGGGGTAATTTCAATCTATCTGATGGACAAAATTTCAGGAATGTTTTGAACAATTACTTGATTACTCAAAATGGGAAAGACTCAACAAGAATTCAAAATCAAGTTATTGATAATGTGAATGATAACTTATCTCTATGGGCTAATATTTCCTATATGGAACCCATTGCACCTAAGAATTTTGTTGAACTTAGCTATAGTCGCAGTTATTCTAACACAAATACAACACGTGAGACCAATGATGTGCTAAATTCAGTTTCTACATTCAATCCTGAATTAAGTAATGATTATGAATATTCATTTACAACCAATCGTTTCGGATTAAATTACCGCTTTATTGAGGATAAATTCAATTATACTTTAGGAGTAAATGCCCAACCGGCACTTTTGGAAGGTAGAAATTTAAGTAGAGGTATAGATACCCGAAATGAGACTTTCAATATTATACCTACGGCGCGACTATCCTATAAATTTTCGAAGCAGCAGGCATTACAAGTAAATTATTGGGGAAGAAATAACCAACCTGGCTTTTTACAATTGCAACCTATAACCGATAATTCCAACCTGCAAAATACGGTAACTGGAAATCCGGATCTAGACCCTGAATTTGTTCATTCATTTAATGCAAGATATAATCAGTCGGATTGGGATAAAGGTCATATTTTATATGCTAATATAGCCTTCAATCAGACTCAAAATAAGATTGTTACGACAAAAGTACAAGTCCCAAATACCATTAACCAGGTTACAAGCTATATTAATACCAATGGTTTTTATACCGCTCAAGGCGATTATTCGTATGGCGTACCATTTGCTGAACGTAAATTTACGATTACCTATTCAGGTCGTGGATCTTTCAATAATAACGTGGCCTTTATTGATCAGGCAAAAAATATTGCTAAAAACTTTGTAGTGCAGCAGGAACTGGAGTTTGAGGTTGATATTGAGAATGTTATAGATGTTGAACTAGAGACATCCTATTCGATTAATACTACCAAATACTCACAAGAAAGCTTCACTGATCGTAAGACTAATACCTTTCAATTCGTTTTAAGAGGAAGAAATTACTTCTTCAAAGACCTAACGTTGGGCTACGACCTACGAAAAACAATCAATTCTGGTTTTGATAATTCAATCGTTAGAAATCCTACTATTTTAAGATTATACACAGAATATCGCTTCATGAAAGCCGATGTTGGTGCCATTAGATTTGAAGCTTTTGATATTTTTAATCAAAATACTGGTATTTCAAGGGATGTATTCGATAATATCATCATTGACAGACAAGTAAACCGCTTAGGAAGGTATTTTATGCTTTCGTTTAATTTGAGGTTGAATAAGTTTGGAGGGAGAAGTAGTTAGGTGGTTAGTTGGTTAGTGGTTAGTAGTAAGTTTTATTATATCCTCGTAGGGGCGACCCTTGCGGTCGCCCAAAATTCGATTGCAATCAAATAAATCCCCGTTCAGACAATTTAGTTTTTAGTTGGTTAGGCTAACGACATTCGAAATAATTGTCTGTTTTTTTGTCTTTGCTCCTTGTTCCTTATTCCTTGTTCTAATAAATTTTAGGCTAAATACATCTGAGACATTTTTCTAGCAATCTTATCCCATAAACATTAACTTTGATAGTGAAATAAGCTACCATTCAAATGCGCGATATCAGTCACAAACAAATAACCCTACGAAGTGCAAGGGCTGTTGCCATTATATTTTGTTCAGAAAAAAGTATTGAGCTAATCCATACAAATCAACTCCCAAAAGGCAATTTATTTGATGTGGCGCGTGCTGCTGGATTTTTAGGGGCTAAGCTTACTCCACAACTTCTTCCCCACTGCCATCCTGTAACTATTGATGGCATGGATTTTACGTTCAATTTTATCGATAAAGAGCTGCATTCAGATCTTTTTAATGAAGAAATACTAAACAGGACAGGTATTGTCATTCTAGGTGAAGCTAAATCTATTGGCCGCACAGGAATTGAGATGGAAACATTAACCGCTGTTTCGGTAGCTGCACTCGAAATTTACGATATGCTCAAACCAGTGGATACTCAATTAGAAATTGGGAACATCCGTTTATTAGAGAAAAAAGGTGGCAAAAGCGACCGCAATCGTCATTTAGAATATACCCCTACTTGTGCTGTTTTAGTTTGTTCCGACTCCACAGCAAAGGGTGAGCGTGAAGATAAAAGCGGAATCCTAATCACAGAAATGCTCAAAAATGTAAATGCCTCTGTCTTACATTATAAAATCCTACCCGACGATAAAGAGTCGATTCAAGATCAAATCTTAACTTGGGTAGCCGATGATATTCAATTTATTTTCACTACTGGCGGCACAGGTTTAGGTCCCAGAGATAATACCGTAAGTGCTGTTAAAGAAATCATTGAGCGTGATGCAGATGGGATAACTGAGGCGATGAGGAATTTCGGACAAATGCGCACTCCCCTAGCCATGATGAGTCGCTCTGTGGCAGGTGCCATCAATAAAAGTATGATTATCACCCTTCCGGGAAGTCCCAAAGGTGCAAGAGAATCATTAGAAGCCATTTTACCCGGAGTTTTTCATGCCCGCAAAATGATGGATGGTGAAGGGCATTAAATGCTGCGTCTGAATTTATTTTCTATAACTCCAAGATTTACAAAGATTTCGTGGTGCAATGTTTTATTAATTTGAAAGAGGAAGAGTCACCATAATGCTTGTTTTCTGTATTTTTTGATACAATTCTCTGTGGCTTTGTAACTCTGCGAGAAATCTTCTCTGCGCTAATCTGCGAAATCTGCGGGAGCTTCTTTTTTGTTTCGCGCAGATTACGCAGAATTCCGCTGATTTTAGCACTGTTTTTTGCTCGCAGAGAGGCAAAGCAGAAAATAAATGATAATCTGCCGACTGGTACGGTGACAACACCGACCAGAGGAACGGTAATTTACGTAGTATTTAGTAGGTATTATTTAGAAATGAGTGGATTAGAAAATAGGGTTCTAAAAAACTATGGAGAGTTTTAGATATATAATTATTAAGAAATTGATAAAAGTCAGGCCCTTAATGAACCATAATTTCTTAATGTTTTTAATTTGAACCATACGTAGGGCCAGGTCACGACCTGTCATCTTTTAAATGAATAAAAACCATTAAGACATTAAAGAAATACTATTTCTTCTCTAAAAAATCAGGTGAAACTAATTCTCCATAAAATGAAATTGGCTGTCGGTGCATGCTATTAACTGTTAAAGTTGCAAACCCTGAACTAGTTATGGAAAGCATCATCAAATCTGGATCTGAGGGATTATTTATACGTATTTTTACCTGAAAACCAGCCTTCTTGGATTCCTTTATTGAATAATCGAAGTCGGTAGAAGTGAAACTCAAAGGACTTTCAGTTGTGCCCATTGGTGCTCTAAAAGCGACTCCAAAATAGGGCAAATGACTATCCAATGAATCTTTGTTGATTTTCAAAAAATAAATGGATGTAAGCCGTATAACCGAGCCGGAAAGTGGCGTTGCCGACTCAGCTAGGAAAACATACTCTTTACTTTCAATCATTCGCTTTACTTCAGCTTTCTTCTTTTCTTGACGCGTTTGTGCTTGAATAGATTGGGATAAAATCACAAAAAGCATTAAAAAAGAGATTCTGAGTGAATTTTTTAACTTTTGCATATCCTTATTTTATTGAATATACGCAAAAATCGTGCTATAAATATATAAGGATGGCCTAGTACAGTGGCAATAGTGAACAATGTCTTTCCTCCCCCTACCCCCTCCAGAGGGGGACATGCACACGACATCTAAGTAGTGCAAGACACTACTCAGCCACTTTTTTACAGATGTCGCCAGCCTGATAACTGTCAACTGATAACTGTCAACTGATAACTGACAACTGTCAACTGACAACCGACAACTGTCAACTCATCCTACGCCGTTGCAACCAATTTACTTGTACTCCTATACACATAATTAGTGTAAATATGCCTTCTAGCAAAGCGCGCAGGAGAATCCGCGTTGATTAGCTTTACATAAATTGCCTTTGGAACGTCAAAGTATTCGTAAACTGAACCATCCATGAAATAAACGGTCAGAATTTGGTTTTTAAACTCAAAATCGGCCAAACCTGAAGTTGTGGTCGTAAGTTTATAATCTTCAATAGTTTGTTGGCGGGTTTCGGCAGCAATACTTACTAGAAAATGATAAGCCTCAATAATCAGCTTACTTTTTTCTTCAGCTTCTAATTTACTTTCTTCAGAATCGGTAAATTTATCGGGATGCCAATTCTTCATCAAAGTACGGTAAACCGACTTTAACTCAGCCAATTCCACATTTTTGTCAACGCCTAAAATCTTTCTGTAATCAACTATTTTTCTCATGCTTCTTTATATAATCTTGGGAAGATTTTACTCAAAAAAGCAGACCTTCAGGAAAATAATGCCGCAAAGATACGCTTTTTTACCGTCAAAAGCTAATTAAAGCAGTGAGAATGAGTTCTTAATTAAGATTTAAAAATCAAAAATATCGTCAAGAAAAGATTTCTTTTTCTTGTGGGGATGTCCTTTATGGTAGTCGCCATGCTGCTCCTTGTAGTCATATTTTTTATAATCCGACTCATAATTATTACGATTTGATAAATGTTCGGCAGAACGCTCAAGTATTTTTTCAAGCTCGCCTCGATCTAACCAAATTCCGCGACAATCTGGACAATAATCGATTTCTACTCCTTTTTTATCGGCAATTAATAAGGTAGTCTGACAGGTTGGACATTTCATAATTCAATATTTTAATTATCTCTAAAGTTAATAAAGATATAATCCGCTAAAAAGTCGCGAATTACAAATTGACAATTCAATGTGAATACGAAGGTTTTCAAACAAAAAACCATTAGAAATTATCTATCGGCTATAAAAATCGTTTTGAGAAAAGGTCATATTTAGAAATATTGCAATACAAAGATGAGAAGTTGGAATGAAAATAGGAATATTTTTAAAAAGAGGAGTATGAAGACTCCTGATATTGAATAATCAGAGGAGATGCCTGCGCCTCACTAGGACAGTCGTAAAGGATTAAAAATTTTGAAATTATACCAATAATTGGTATTTTTATATAAAATATATCATCATGAGTAAAAACACATCGATTACTTTAGGCAATTATTTTGATCAATTCATTCAAAACATTTTAAAAGAGGGTCGTTATAAAAACACTAGTGAAGTATTACGTGCAGGTTTACGATTATTAGAAGAGGAGGAACAAAAAATCATTGCCTTGCGATATTCCATTCAAGAGGGAGTTAACAGTGGTTTTGCTGAGGATTTTAATCCAGAAGATCATTTAAAGAAATTAAATGCTGAGCGAGTGAAATGACAAAGGTTAAATTCACTAAAATTGCTGTAAAGGATTTATCTGACATTTGGAATTATACGGCTGATAATTGGTCAGAACGTCAAGCAAATATTTATTATCAATTAATTATCAAGGCATGTTCTGCAATAGCTAAGAAACCTAAAATTGGTAAAGATTATAATGAAATATTCCCCGATTTAAAAGGTAAAAAATCATCAAAGCATATCATATTTTATCGAATAATAGATGATCATTCAATTGAAATTACGAGAATCCTGCATGAACAAATGGATTTAAAAAATAAATTAGATATTGATTTTTTTTAAACACTATGCACCTGTAATCCCGAACGTTTGAGGGAAATAAGTTTTATAAAGGCTAAATTTTGGTGCTTTAACGAAGGTCCCTCACCTGCAGAAGAGCAGGTTTAGGGATGAGATTGATTTTTTGAGCGCTATGCACCTGTCATCCCGAACGCAGTGAGGGAACTTAGTGAGAGAAAGCAAAGTTGTGCTAAGAAAACGAAGGTCCCTCACCTGCGGAAGGGCAGGTTTCGGGATGACATCGCTTTTTAAGGTTGAAATTGATTTTTTATTTATGAAATGGTTTTAAACACATCTTCCTCAATAAAAGGTTGATTTCTTAAACGCTTACCTGTAGCCTTAAAAATAGCATTGGCTACTGCCCCACCTGTTGGCGGTAATGCTGGTTCACCTAATCCTGTAGGGTCAATTCCATTATCAACGAAATGTGTCTCAATTTCTGGGACTTCCTTCATCCGGATTAAACGATAACTATTATAATTATTCTGATCGGCAGCACCCTCTCTAAAGCTCAATTTGCTGTACATGGCATGCCCTAAACCATCTACAATTCCACCCATTACTTGATGAGTTGCACCATTTAAACTCACTACTTGTCCGCAATCAGACACCGCATAAATCTTTTTAACCTGTGGGAGACCAGCTTTCATCACTACTTCTGCAACTTGTGCAACATAAGATGCGTGTGAGAAGTAAACGCTAAATCCTTGAGATACATCCTTTTTCTTACCCCAACCCGATTTTTCAGCTGCCATTTTAATAACTGCTTCCATTCGATCAATATCATAGCGAATTTCACCTGCAGGCGATTTTTTAGCCTTAGCCAATAAATCAAGTCTGAATTGTACTGGATCTTTTCCCGCTGCCACAGCCACCTCATCAAGAAATGCCTGCTCAGCAAAGGCAAGGAAATTAGTTATCGGCGCACGCCATGCACCCGTTGTAATGGGCGATTTATGCTCAACTGAATCAATCAAAAGGTTATCAACAGCTCCTGAAGGGAAATTATTTTCACGTGTTGGATTACCTGAATTTATTCCCACACCCCTTAATTTATATCCTGTAAGGTTGCCAGAAGCATCCAATGCGGCCTCAAAACGATAACGCACCGCCGGACGATAAGTCCCAGCTGTCATATCATCCTCTTTAGTCCAAATTAATTTAACAGGCGACTTAATAATACTCGATAACTCAGCAGCTTCAAGCGCAAAATCATTGTATAACCTCCTACCAAAACCACCCCCTAAACGCGTAAGTTGGACCGTGATTTTATCCTCAGCGATATTTAAAAGCTGTGCAACTTGAGTACGTGCCCTGCCGGGAGTTTGTGTGGGTCCGACTAATTCAACGCCATCTGGGCGAACATGAGCGAAGAAATTCATGGGTTCCATCGGACTATGAGAGATAAATGGACATTGATATTCGCCTTTAATCACTTTAGCTGCACCTTTAAAAGCATCATCAACATCACCCTCTTTTCTACGAACAGTAGCTTGTCCATTGTCCATGAGGTTCAAAAATAATTGATCATGATCCTCAGTGCTTTCTAATGCAAACTCCTTCTCATACTCAATTTTAAGCATTTTACGTGCTTTGAGTACTTGCCAAGTAGATTTACCAACAACAGCCACATTATTTTTAAAAGAAACCACATCAATAATTCCAGGCATTGATTTCGCCAAAGAACCATCAAAGGATTTAAGCTTCATCCCAAATTGTGCGGGACGTTGAATCATAGCATACACCATCCCTTCACGGTAAAAATCCAATCCGAATAAAGGCTTTCCCGTTACAATTTTATGATTCTCAACATTTTTAAGTGATGTACCAATCAGTTTAAAATCCTTACGATCTTTTAACTTCACTGTACTTGGCACCGGAATTTTGGAAGCAGCCTCAGCAAGATCTCCAAAAGCTAATTTTTTACCGCTTGCACGATGAATAACAAAGCTTTCTGATGCAAAACATTCAGAAGCAGGAACTCCCCATTTCTGTGCTGCTGCTTCAACAAGCATGAATTTAGCCGTTGCCCCAGCATTTCTCAATAATTTCCAAGAATGAGGTACTGCCCCACTCCCTCCCGTTAATTGGCGATCAAATTTATTATCAAGATTAGCCTGCACAACCTTCACTTTTTTCCAATCGGCTTCCAGCTCTTCTGCTACAACCATTGGAAATGAAGTGATAATATTTTGCCCTAATTCAGGGTTTGGTGAAAGAATGGTTATCGTACCATCTGTTGCAATAGATAAATAACTATTGAAATTGATGTCTCCAGGAGCCACACTCGTAAATACTGTAGACGCATTGGCATCGCTAGTAAACCAATTGAATCCTAATACGAGTCCGCCACCAGTAATAGCGCTCATTTTCAAAAAATCGCGTCTGCTATTGTTTGTTGTACTTTTCATAGGAATCAAATTTTAGTGCTTGCCAATTTAACTGCCTCACGGATACGGTGGTATGCGCCACAGCGACAAATATTGCCGTTCATAGTAGCTTCAATCTCATCCATGCTTGGATTGGGGTTCTGCTTTAACATAGCTGCAGCAGTCATAATTTGACCTGCCTGACAATAACCACATTGGGCCACATCAATCTCATCCCAAGCTTTTTGCAGTGGGTGATCACCCTTTTCGGATAAGCCTTCAATGGTAATTACCTGCGAATTGCCAACTGCTGCAATTGGATACACACATGAACGTGTTGCCGAACCGTTTACATGGACGGTACATGCACCACATTGCGCTATTCCGCATCCATATTTAGTCCCAACCAAGCCTAAATGATCGCGCAAAACCCACAATAATGGGGTATCCGCTTCAACATCAGCTTGGAGTGTTTTTCCGTTAACCTGAAGTTTGTAAATGGCCATATTTTTTATATTTTGATTTCAAAAAGCGTAAAAATGCGATGTCTAAATGCTAATTTCTATGATTTTAATAAAAATACATCAAAAAATTTCATTTTTAATAATTTTAACAATCTTGATACAAAGAATTATTGCTTCATGAGCCATTTTAGAGAAAAGCTAGCAAAAACATTTTCCTTATAGTCCTCTTTTTCAAAAAAGACGCCTATTTGGCCGTTTGCTAATACTTCAATATCAGAATAAGCCGCAGAACCCGTATAAATCACTTTTCCTTTCGACCAAGTTTTGCCTTCATCCTTACTATATTTTACCGTTAAATTAGCACGCTCCTTTTTAGAATCTAAATTTGAAAACAATAATAAATTACCATATTTCTTTGATTTATAGCGAATTATAGCACCATTACAGCTTGGATCAACTAATGAAGGTTCATTTTTGCTAGTCCATATTTTACCCTCATCAGATGATGTATGAACAACTCGCATACCGTTTTTGTTTACTCGGGAGTTTACCATCCAGCGGCCATCAATAAGCTCAATAACCTTCGACTCATCGGCAGGTGTTACAGGAGTTTCCTTGAAAAACCATGTCTTACCATGATCATTAGATCCAAAAATAAATACTCCATATTTTAAATTGACTAAGGTATGAAGCAATGTACCTGAAGCTGTTTGAGTCCCTTTTCCTGAAGTCACAAATTTGAAATCCTTTTTCCATTCAGGTTTGCTGATTTGAGCAGTAATATCTTCGGGTTTAGACCAAGTTTCACCATTATCGGTACTTTTTATTACATGAAGATAATAGATGTCCTTTTCCTTATTCAAATCCATGTAATTATAAAACAAGAAAACTGTTCCAGTTTGGGTATCTGATATCATGGAAGGATCAGAAGCGGAAAAACCAAATGGAAAATCGATAACAGTCTGTATATCAGACCAAGTTTTACCATTATCTTTACTTTTTCTAATCACAATATTGATATTTTTATGGGTTCTCAAATCATCACAAGATTGATTACGTTCATCAATTGCTGCAATGAGATCTCCATTTGGCGCCTTTAACAAAGCAGGAATACGATAACATGAAGGAGAAGTTTTCATGGCAGCCATCATCGAAGCATTCATGGATGTATTGAACAAATCTTGAGAATAACTAATGCCTTCTGCAAGACCTTTTACCTGACTATTAACAGAGCCAATGCTGCCGACCACAATAAAAGCGGCTAAGAATGTTTTTTTCAAAGAAATCATAATCATTTAATTTTTTGTTGAATTTATGATTTATGTTTTAAAAATCAAATAATATGTCATACATAATACAATTTATGATTGTAATTAATTTGTTATAAAGTAATTAAAAACACTAAAATATTGATTAGAAAAAAGAATATAAATTAGCTAAAGTCGATTAAATTTTAGTTTTATCAAATAAATCAAATACCAGTTCTTTAGCTTCATTTGTTAATTTATAATAAACCAATCTGCTATCATCACCAGATTTAGAACGTATAATAGCCTCCTCAATCTTGTAATTAATTAAAAATTTAAGGTTCAAATCTTTCAAAAATTTTGATCGTAGGCGTCGCTGATGTTCTGGAGATTTATCATCAATTTTTAAAATTTCATTTATTTGAACTACAGATACATAATTTTCTGACTCTTTATCCGGTTCTAAAAACCTATTAAGGAATAGTAGCTCCAATTCATCAAAGTGGCTAATACTATCAACTTTTCTATTTATATTTTTTCTTTTCCTGAAGATTTGATATCCTAGAATAATAAAGCCTAGGACAGAAAAAGTTATAGCTGCATATTGATAAATTACTTGATTATCGTTTGTGTAGAAGACTCCAAAAAATTTAGCTTGATTTAATAAGTCTTTTTTAGATAATTTTACGATTGTAGTTTGATTCTCATGAAAGATATAAATTGTGTCGCCTTGCACCTTTAAATGGTCTCCTAAAGGGAAATAGAATTTTTCATTCTCAAATAGGAATACTTCATTTTTTACTGGTTCTATGAAGAAAATTTTACTCAAAGTAAAATGTAAAAAATATTTTCCATCCCAAATAGCAGTATTATTTACTTCAGGAGGAAGATCAGGATTTATTTTTCCTAGAATTGACCATTGCAAAGATTTAAAATCAAAAGCAAACAATTTATCATCAATCACTTTTGGATAACCTTTTAGTGGAAGCACTCTATAAGGAGCACCAGAAAAAAATTTATCCGCTATTTTTGAATAGCCTTGGTATCCATGTACAAAAGATTCAGGTCCAAAATTAATTGCACGAATATCTTGCCACTCACGCAATTTCACGTCATAATAAGTTAATGCTTTACTATAACCCCAGAATCCAGTACCACCAAAACTATAAAGGGTATCTTTTCTAACAAATTGAGGTGCGAAAAAATTGTATCCCCTAAAATATGTTTTGTCTAAACGTTTTAATATCCTTTTATTGGGGTTGAAATGATACACCATTCCTGTTCCGTCCACTGTAAACAATAAACTTTCACCATCCGATTCATGAAAATAATTATTGTTAAAAGTAACTGCTAAATCTGATAAAATAGCAGTATCAACGTTTAATACAGCTAATTGCTTCCAAACATTAGGTTGTATCTCACGGACATAAGTTCTACTATCAACCAAAATACGTTCTCTGGAACCTAAATTGGAATTAATCCACTCAAAATAACGCTTTTGTGCTTTGGCTTCAATGCAGAAGAAATGAAGGATGAAAACTAAAAAAAAGAATAATTTTTTCATGATTGTAATCAACGATAGCTATCAAATTTATTGAATTCAGGCTAATTATATTACTAAAATATGTTTAAACATGTTCGCTACACGATAAACACGATAATTTAAAACAATTAAATGTTGAATTATTAAAATTGTGGTATCTATCGCTATCTATTGAAAAACATTATGAGTTCTAAAAATAAAATATTGGTGCCGTGTACTAGTCGTAAATCAGACGCAAAAGGTGAGAAATCAAACTTAGATGATTTAAGTTTTAATCAATTAAATAGCGCGAGAAAATTTATTGTAGATAAATACTCAAATAGTGATTACGATATCATTGTAGATAGGACTAGAAACATACACCGTCATGATAACAATTCAAGAACTCTAGATTGGGATAATTGCTTACCAGCATATCAAAGATATACAGGAATTATTTTTTCTAAAGTTGAGGAGCAGAATTGGCAAAAAGCAGATAATGTCTTATTTGTGTCGGCTTTTAGTTAAGATATCGCCCAAACTAATAGACTTTTGGTTTACATCATAATCCTTTTTTTTCTGTTGGAATGGGTGATATTTTATAAAGTTAATTAACATAATCTAATAATAAACCTAAATGAAAACAGTAGAAAACATTATAATTTCCTGCAGTAGTCAGAAATCAAAAGAGCCGGGAATAAAGGCAAAACTTGCCGATTTAAGTTTCGACCAATTATCTGAAACAAGGAATTATTTAGCTGAAAGGTATATAGATCCTGATTACCATTTCATTTCTGATAGAAGATTGAACACAGTTCGACATCGAAATATATCTAGATGCCTAGAATGGAATAATTGCTTGCCAGCACATAGTAGATATACTGGCAAAGTTTTTTCACATATTCAAAACCAGAATTGGTTGAAAGCTCACAACGTGCTTATTGTTTCCCCATTATTTGGGATAATAAAGCCTGGGGATAAAATTCCAAATTATAATTTACAAATGTCTGATTTATTAGTTAGCAAAAAACATAACATAAACATTCCTATTTGGCGTATTTGGCGCCCTGTACTTGACGAACTTATTCATGAATTAAGTGATGGTAAAACTACATTTAGCCTACTCTTCAATAGCTGCACACGTGGCTTTAGTGTAGATACAAGAAATTCTTTTGAAAGTCCGGTAATACAATGGAGGGATAATTATGGGCACCATAAGGGTGAATGGTTGAATGATTATTTATCAAATAGATAGAATATGATTAGGGCTGTAAAAACTCTGGTGCTTTTATTATTGGTTTCAGTAAATCTAAAGGGGCAAACTACTGGAAATTGGTTCGAAAGAAAGGGATTTGGAGATTTTTATATTAGCAATGGTACGAGTGGTGACTTCCATCAAACAATCAGTTTTAATATTTCTGGAACTATTTATGTAGGTCATAAACTGTCTTTTTCAATATATGACCCTAAATTAAACAGCTATATTCCTAAAACTGCACCAAGCTTTATTTCGAATGTATTGACTTCATTTTCGATTGGAAATAAAGGATATGTTCTTGCAAGGTTAAATAGTGGTGAAAAAAAAATGCTTGAATATAATCCTGAATTAGATCAATGGACTTCTAAACAACAATTTGTAGGAAATGCAATAACTGCAGCATCAAGTTTTGTAATAAACAACAAAGCCTACATCATTGGTGGTGGGTTAAGTGCATTTAATATGTCGGGCGACGAATTCAGTTCACAAGTTTGGGAATACAATCCAATAGTTGATGTGTTTTTGAGAAAGAAAGACACTCCTTTTGGTAGCCGTATGAATATGCTAATATCTCATTTTAAAAAACCGAAAGGTTTTGTCATAGACAATTATGGCTATATCTTATTTGATTCTTCTACTTTCTATCAATTTGATCCAATAACGGACAATTGGTATTCAAAACCTGCACCCAATGTTTCATATAATTGTAGGACTGGAGGACCTTGTTACATATTTAATTCATTTTCTTTTAAAGAGTATGGTTATTATCTTGCTGAAAGTAATATTTATTTACCAGGTAACGTATTTATGCGTTACGACCCAAAATCAGAGAGTTGGACGAAAATTAAAGAAAATACTAATATTGGTTTAGGAACCGCTTTGAGTGCGCAGATTTGGGTAAATGATGATAATTTTTCATATGGGATATCATTTGGAGGAAATATTTCATTTACCCCAAATGATTATACACTTTATACAAATAAAATTACCCCAGTAAATATTTGCTCAAATCTTGAAGACAATATTGATTTAAAATTAGAATTTACCGCCAAAGGGAACTATAATGCAAGTAACGTTTTCAAGCTTCTTTTATCTGATGAAAATGGAAATTTTGCTTCACCTAAAATTTTAGACAGTTTAGAAACAGGTACCTCCGATCAATATATAGGTAGTTTTACAAAGAATTTTTCCCCTGAAATACTTAATCCAATTAAAAATTACAGATTAAAAGTAACTGCCTCAAATCCAAATGATATTGACTTATTTGAAACGCCACTCAAAGATAAAGCAATTTATTATCCATCTGTAAAAATAACTAGTTCTGGACCCACAAATATTTGCAAAGGCTCATTTGTAACTTTAAGTGTACCTTTAGTAGAAGGATATTCCTATCAATGGTTTTCAAATGATTACCCATTCGGTGGTGGGACTAAAAACTTTTTTCAAGCTGCCTATGACGGTAATTATTCTGTTAAAGTAACCAACACCAACGGTTGTGTGGCTACTAGTGAAAAAATTAAGATAACGGTTAGTCCAGTACCTACTTCAGCAACAATTACTGCTAGTGGCCCTACTACATTTTGTCAAGGTGGATCTGTCACTTTAACTTCAAGTCCTGGTTATAAATACCTTTGGAGTAACGGAGATACTACTCAAACTATAATTGTTAATAAAGGAGGCAATTACACAAGTCAGGTGATTAACGAGAGTGGCTGTAGCATAACTAGCAATATTATAGGTGTGAAAGTTCTACCTCTTCCAATTGCAACTATAACCGCAATTGGTCCAACAACATTTTGTCAAGGTGGTTCTGTTAAATTAATTGCTAGTCAAGGGAGAAGCTTCCTTTGGAGTAACGGAGCTAAGACTCAAGAAATAATTGTTAGCGAAAGTGGTAATTATAGCGTAACCGTTACCAGTATCACTGATAATGGGTGTGTTGCCACAAGTGCCCCTACCGCTGTAACAGTAAATACAGTTACTGATAAAGCAACTATTACCGCAAATGGTCCAACAACGTTTTGCCCGGGTGGTTCCGTAACACTTACTGCGAGTTCTGGAGATAGTTATTTGTGGAGCAATGGTGAGAAGACTCAAAGTATTGTTGTCACTAATGCAGGCAATTATAGTGTAAAAGTAACTAATTCAAGTGGTTGCACGCTAACTAGTGAAGCTACAACAATTAGTATTAACCCATTACCTACAGTAAGAATTTCCGCCATTGGACCTACAAGTCTTTGTCAAGGAGAATCAGTCACTTTAATTTCTTCTTCTGGAAAAAGTTATCTGTGGAGCACGGGAGAAACAACTCAGAGTATTAAAGTTAGTAGTAGTGGTAAATATACCGTTAAAATGACTAATGAAAATGGATGTTCTAACACAAGTGAGCCATTTACTGTAACAGTGAGTCAAACTTCAATAGCTACAGTAACTGCTAGTGGACCATTATCGTTTTGCCAAGGTGGCTCTGTCACATTAACTTCAATGACCGGCAGTAGTTATTTATGGAATAATGGTGCGACCACTCAAAGTATCAATGTTAATAATTCAGGAAATTATAGTGTCACAGTTAAAAATGAAAATGGCTGTTCTTTAATTTCTTCACCAGTTACAGTATCAGTTAACATATTACCAAAAGCTGAAATTACAGCTACTGGACCAACAACATTTTGTGCTGGGGGATCAGTAACACTTACATCAAATACGGGCAGCAGTTATTTATGGAATAACGGTGCAACGACTCAAAGTATCAATGTTAATAGCGCTGGAAACTATAGTGTAACGGTTAAAAATGAGAATGGCTGTTCTGTAACATCAACTCCAATAACAGTAATTATTAATTCATTACCTAAAGCTGAAATTACAGCTAGTGGACGAACAACATTTTGTCCGGGAGAATCTGTTACATTAACAGCAAGTTCTGGAAGTAGTTATTTGTGGAGTACTGGAGCAACAAGTCAAAATATAAAAGTAGATAAAACTGGCAATTATAGTGTCAAAGTTACAAATTCTAATGGATGTAGTGCAACTTCCTCATCAACCAGTGTAATAGCATCCACTACGCCAGATGCAGTAATTACAGCATCTGGCTCAACTACTATAACTCAAAATGGAAATGTAAACCTGAGTGTTATTAGTGTAACCGGAAATCAATATCAATGGTTTAAAAATTCAACAGCAATAAGTTCTGCAACTTCAAGCGTTTACAAAGCCACAAGTGGAGGATCTTATACCGTCAAGGTAACTAATTCAGCAGGATGCACTAACATTTCCTCTCCTGTTGTTGTTAAGTCAATTTTAGTTTTACCTTCAAACAACTTTCAAATAAGCATACAACCAGAAAGTTGTCGAACAAGTGATAATGGTAAAATAGTACTAAAAGCCACTGAAAACCTAAATTATTCAGCAAGTTTATCTAAATCTGGACAATCTCTAAAAACAGTTTCCTTTAACACTAATACTGAGCTTTCTGGTCTTTCAGCAGGTAAATACACTATTTGCATCACAGTTGCGGGACAAGCAGACTTCCGTCAATGCTTCGATGTTGTAATAACCGAGCCTCAAGATTTAGCTGTATTCTCATTTGTAGATAGAAGTAATAATTCACTTATGTTAAATATGTCAGGTGGAGATACATATTACGTATCGTTAAATGATGTACAACATATAAATCGTTCATCTAAAATGAATTTAGGATTAAAAAGAGGTTGGAATAAAATAAAAATCAGTTCCGACAAGGAATGTCAAGGAGTATACACTGAAGATATATATGTCGATGAAAAAATAAGTGTATTTCCAAATCCATTTACCTCAATATTGAATATTAAAGTAGATCAACAAGATAATAAATCAATTTCTGTTAAGGTTCTTGATCAGTCTGGTCTTGAGGTTCACAAAGAAAATGCCATAGTAAATAATAACTTAATTAGCATTGATCTGAGCAAATTAACAAAAGGATATTATTTTGTGGTTATTGGAAGTAATACATATAAAGTTATAAAGAAATGAGAAAAATAATTTTAATTATATTCATTCAAGTAACTATTTTATCATGTGGTAAAAAGAAATCAAACCTTGCCCCCGAGCCAACCGCGGCAACCCTCGTAAGTCCAATAAATAACGAGCCGTGTACTACAGGAACTCTTGTATCGAATACTGAAAGTAAAATAACATTTAACTGGAATGCTGGATTAAACACAAATAGTTTTTTAATTACTGTTACGAATTTGAATACAAAAATTCAACAAACATATCCAACAAACGTAAACAGTGCAACACTAACATTACAACAAAACACCCCATATTCATGGTTTGTAACATCAAAATCGACATTCAGTGCTACTTCCACAAATAGTATAACTTGGAAGTTTTATAATTCAGGAACTGGAGCAAGTAGCTTTCCCCCATATCCAGCAGAAATATTAAATCCATTAATGGGTCAAATTATTTCACCTATTAATGGTAAAATCAACCTCCAATGGAAAGGTTCTGACGCGGATAATGATATCGTTAATTATGATGTATATTTTGGAACAACAGCTAGTCCTGCACTAATTCAAAGCAAGATAAGTACGGCTGGCATTAGCAATATCAGCGTCAATTCAAATACAACCTATTACTGGAAAGTAATTACATATGACTCAAAAGGCAACACCTCCGACTCAGGTTTGTTTGAGTTTAAAACGAATTGATTAAAATAACAAATTAATAAAATCAACAAAAAAATGAGAAAAATTTTAATTATAATCAACTTAATTGTTTTAATCGGATGTAAAAAATCAGAAGATGGCACTGTAGAAGTTGTACCACTTGCTCCTACTGAATTAAAGGTAACCATCGCCTCAAAAACCCAAGCAGATCTGACATGGAAAGATAATTCCACCAATGAAACTGGCTATAAAATTGAAAGAAAAACAGATAATGGTGTTTTTAGCGAAGTAGGCTCCACCACCACCGATGTAACAAATTTTTCTGATAAAAAAGTAAGTTTATATACAAATTATACTTACAGGATATATAGCTTTAATAAGGCAGGAAAATCAATTCAATACTCGAATGAAGTAGGCACCAATTTTTTCGTATTTGGTACAGTGGTAGGCGCCACTGGCAGAATATGGATGGATAGAAATTTGGGAGCTAGTCGAGTTGCAACAAGTATTAATGATGCTGCTTCTTTTGGCGATTATTACCAGTGGGGAAGAAACTCAGATGGCCATGAGTTAAGTAGTTCTAAAACGACTAATTCATTATCCAGTACGAATTCTCCAGCGCATGGTTTATTTATTAAAACCTCTGTAGAACCACATGATTGGCGAAGTCCTCAAAACAATAATTTATGGCAAGGGGTAAATGGAATAAACAATCCCTGTCCCCCCGGATTTCGTTTACCAACAGAAGCAGAATGGATTGCAGAAAAATCAACATTTAGAACAGATTGGGCAGCAGGTGCTTTTGAATCTCCACTTAAATTGCCTGCTGCAGGCTATCGTTTTCGTATCAACAATTTTGGTATCGCTAATATTGGTTTAGACCCTCGTGGCTTCTATTGGAGTAGCAGCACTAAAGATGGCTCTAATGCAGTTGCGTTATATTTCAATGGGGGACAGCCAATGGTAAATACAGTGTATATCGGTCGCAGAGCAGATGGATATTGCGTTCGATGTATTAAGGATTAATACATTTTATACTTAATGCTTCAATTGATTAATTATAATTAAAATAACGTATTAGAACAAATTGAATCAACCTTTTTAATTTAGATTAAAATCACTTTTAAATTAACTTTAAAAGTCTCACAATAAGAACATTAAACTCTAAAAAAATGAAAAATAACACACATAAAGGAGACGCTTATAGGCTAGTACTATCAAACTTAAAATCATGTGGTGAAAGTAATGATATATTTCACTTAATTGGTCTTATTGCTGCTTCTGAAAGTATCATGTCAGATCGATTAACTGCATTTCTTCATGGCACACAAAACGCAGCTTACTTAAAAAATTTGCAGCAAAATAAAAATGGAGTATCATTCGGCCATCTATTAACATTAAGTAAAGAAGAACTTGAAAAAGAATTAAAGCCAATTAGAGGTATTGACAAGATCGAAACTAAAATTTATATGCTGAAAATTTTGCTTGGAAAGAAATGCGAAATCAAATTATACATGCAGTTTGCAAGTCAAAAAATAACATAACTCATAAATCTCAACAGATACTTTTTGCTGAGGCACAATGTGCTTGTATAATAGCTTATAGATTAGTACGATTATTACTAAAATGGAATAGTAAAACCAAAAAAGAAAAAAACGTTTTAAAAAAGCAGTCTACAAATAATTAGATGCCTATTTAAGTGATACAAAAAAGAAAAAATTGATTTAATCTTTATTTAAATATAAAACTCCCCAAAAAACTATTCCCCAAAAAATCCTATATTAGATTGTAAAAGAAATAAAAATACAATCAATGAAGAATAGTTTATTATCAAAAAGTCTTTGGCAAATATTGAGTATTTCACTCTTGCTATCCACCCTAACTCTCCAGGCCCAAGAAATCGATCTCCTTCTTAAAGGCGGACACCTTATCGATGCCAAAAACAAAATCAACTCCAAAATGGACGTTGCCATTAAAAACGGAAAAATTTTCCGTGTCGCGGTAGATATTCCGGCAAATAGCGCTAAAAAAACGGTTAATATTAGCGGAATGTATGTTAGTCCGGGACTAATCGACATCCACGGACATGTTTTTCACGGTACAGAGCCAGATAATTACCTCAGCAATGGATTGGATGCAATCCCACCTGATGGATTTACTTTTAGATCTGGGGTGACAACGATTGTTGATGCTGGCGGACCAGGTTGGCGTAATATTGATGTTTTTCGTAAGAATATTGTGGAGCCTTCAAAAACACGGGTTTTGGCTTTTATGAATATTGTTGGGCAAGGAATGCGTGGCATTGAGGCTTATGAGCAAGACGAGGCGGATATGGATCCAAAACTGACTGCTGCAATCGCTAAAAAGCATCAAGATATTGTAGTTGGCATAAAATTGGCGCATTATATAGGCCATGATTGGGATCCCACAGATAAGGCTGTTGAAGCCGGACGCATAGCAAGCATTCCCGTGATGGTTGATTTTGGCAAAGCCCTTCCCCCACTCCCTCTTTCAGATCTATTATTGAAACATCTTCGCCCTGGTGATATTTTAACCCATGCTTACCGCTATGATCAAGAATATGATAAAGATGGAAATATGTTGGAGCATAAACAGGCAATTGTTGATGTAAAAACCGAAAAAGTAAAGGATTTTGTATGGGATGCTCGCAAAAGAGGTGTAATCTTTGACGTTGGCCATGGTGGTGGAAGCTTTAACTGGAGTCAAGCGATACCTGCCATGAAGCAAGGATTCGTTCCAGATGTTTTGAGCTCAGATTTACATACAGGAAGCATGAATGCTGGTTTTAAAGATATGGCCAATTTAGCATCCAAATTTTTAAGTTTAGGAATGCCATTAGCAGATGTTATTGCCGCGGCGACTTGGAATCCCGCAAAGGTAATTCAGCGGACCGAGCTAGGTAATTTGAGCGTCGGCAATGAAGCAGATATTGCTGTTTTTAATTTAAGAGAGGGCGATTTTGGCTATACTGATGCGAGTGGAATGGCTATCAGAGGAAAGCAAAAATTAGAAGCTGAGCTTACCATCCGTAAAGGAAAAGTAGTGTGGGATTTAAATGCCTTAAGTTCGCCAATTATCAAACAGTAATGCTTAAAACAATGGCTAAAGCTATATTGATTATTATCTGCTTAAATTTATTTTCTCATTTCTTGAGTGCGCAGACTATTGATCTCTTATTAAAGGGTGGTCACATTATTGATGTAAAAAACAAGATCAATAAAAAAATGGATCTTGCCATTAGCAATGGTAAAATTTTAAAATTAGATGCCAATATTCCTGAATCAGAAGCAAAAAAGGTATTGGACATAAGTGGCATGTACCTCACTCCGGGGTTAATAGATATTCATACACACGTATTTACTGGTCCGAATGCAGGTTTCGGACATGGATCATCAAGCGTGAAGGCTGATGATTTCACATTTCGTGCAGGCGTAACAACTGTTGTAGATGCGGGAACATCCGGATATAAAAATTTCCCAGTTTTTAAAGAAGAGGTTATTGATCGATCAAAAACAAGAATTCTTGCCTTTTTAAATGTTTTTGGTACAGGTATGGAGGGGACTGCTGCTGAGCAAGAGGATTTAAATGTTTTAAACATAGAAAAAGCATTTGAGATCAATCAAAAATACCCTGACATTATTGCAGGAATTAAAATCGGACATTATTCAGGTTCAGATTGGAAGCCTTTTGATGAAGCCGCGGAATTAGCACAAAAAATCAAAAAACCACTATTGGTAGAATGCCATATTACTGCTTTTTCACTTGAAGATCAGCTTAAACACATGAATGCTGGTGATATTCTTTGCCATGCCTTCGAAAACGTAGAAGAGCGTATGCCATTGGTAGATGAAAATAAAAAAATTAGGCCTTTTGTTTGGGATGCTCGTAAGCGTGGTGTCTTATTTGATGTAAGTCATGGAGGCGTAGGCTTTTGGTTTAATCAGGCTATACCGGCATTAAAACAGGGCTTTGGCCCCGATACTTTTGGAACCGACATGCATCATAACAGCGTAAACTCTGGCATGAAAGACATGCTCAATCTGATGTCAAAATACTTGAATATGGGCATGAAATTAGAAGAAGTATTCAAAATTGGAACTTGGTCGGCAGCACAAGCTATAAAAAGACCTGATCTAGGGAATTTAAGTCCGGGCACCGACGCAGATATAGCAATTTTCAAAGTACTTGATGGGAAATTTGGTTTCCTTGATGCTGGTGGTTTTAAGCTAGAAGGCGATAAAAAGTTCCAAGCAGAAATGACTATCCGTGCTGGCAAAATTGTTTGGGATCTCAATGGAATGGCTGGGGTGCCATGGGAGAATTAATAAATAATTAGCCTATATTAAATGTCAAAAATTTTATCTTAAATTTAAATTTGAAAGATAATTATTTACAAAATGAAGAAATTAATATTATTGATAATACTTCTATTGAATGTGGGACTTGTAAAGGCACAAAAAGTATTTTCTGTAGATTATGAAAACCAGGCCGATGTAAAGGTATTTGTGGTTAAATATGAGAATCAGGCCGACTTAAAAGTCTTTAAAGTGAAATACGAAAATCAAGTATCGGTGAACGATGGAAAATGGTTCTTTACAAAATATGAAAACCAGGCTAAGAAGAAAATTTTCTTTGTCAAATATGAAAATCAGGCCGATTTGAAAATATTTTTTGTGGAATATGAAAACCAGGCGGGTTGGCGTACCTCTTCCAAAAAACACCTGCTTTATTGAGAGATTTTTTCATTTTAAGACCTAAAAACTACACTCCTAAGGAGGCAAGCGAAATAACGTTTATTCCATCTGGTCTGTTATAGCTCATCCCAGTCCCGGTAATGATATTTAGTGTTTTTGGCAAATCCATTTTGGTGGTATCAATGTTTGCTACAAAGTTTTTAAGATTTTTTGCAGCTTCATCAATAAAGCCAATCCCAAGTTTTATCTCAAAAGCGGCATAATCTCCATTTCGTTTTTGTACGATGGCATCCACTTCGTAACCAAACGAGTCGCTATAGTGAAATACCTGCGCATCATTCGCTTTAGCATACACATTCAATTCATGAATAGCCAAAGACTCAAACAAAAAACCTGTATATTTTATGTCTTTCATCAAGGATTCTTTTGTCAAACCGAGTACCGCAACAGCGAGTGAGGGGTCACAGAGATGTCGCTTAGGGGATTTCCTTAGAGATGCAGAAGATCGTATATGCGGATTAAAAGCAGGTTGCTCGTACAAAATCATCAATCTGGAAAGTGTATCTAGATAGTCTGACAGAGTATTTCTCGATAAATCATTCGATTCATTCATTTTTACATCCTTTTCCAAAGTTCGATTATCCACCAACGTGGCCACATTTCTTGCCAAGGATCGTAAAAGGCTACGTACTTTTTGGGGATCTCTTCTGCCCCCCGAAGTCCTACTCATATCCACTTCACAAAGTAAATCAACATAACTTCGATTCATGTTAAACGCATTTCTTTCATTTTCGCCAATCAAATTTGGCCAGCCACCAATACACAATCGTTCGATAATTAGTTCAAGTGAAATTTCAGGTTCATAATAGTGATCCAAGTTACCTTTAAGCAAGTCACCAAGTTTTACCTTTCCAGTGGAGTATCCTAATTCCTGCCAGCTCATAGTATCCATTTGCAGCACTGTAAATCGTCCCGCGCCACTATGTAGTTTAACATCGTCAGTTGGATTAGCAGATCCAGTTAGGATAAACTGCCCCTTAGACTTTCGATCATCTACTTCGTGCCTCACATAATTCCATATTTCAGGCTGTTCCTGCCACTCATCAATTAATCTAGGCGTGTTTCCATTCAATAATAATTTAGGATTTGTAGCCATCATAACCGGGACTTGGGGATCCCTATCCATTTCTAAAACACTTTTTGCATATTGTTTTGCAGTTGCTGTTTTACCACAAGATTTAGGCCCTTTTATTAATAAGGCACCCGAGGCGTCCATTTTACCCAATAATTCATTCTCAATTATTCTTCTGATATACTTCATTTCAAATTAGTTAATTATATAATCAAGCTAAAAAAAACTACAATTGTGCACAATTCAGGATTTTCATTGTGCAAATATAAGGATTTTTATTGTGCATAATTAAGGATTTTCATTGTGCAAATATAAGGATTTTTATTGTGCATAATTAAGGATTTTCATTGTGCACAATTAAGGAAAAACACATTTTTGCCAATATTAATATCGCTTTAAACCGAATTCCCTTGTTTTATTCACAAAAATTGATTATATTATGGATTGACAATACCTTTAATCAGGGCTTTTTTATCTTTGTCGCATAAATAAAATATAAAATGATTGAGATACAAGCCTGCCCGAAATGCAAATCAGAGTTTACCTATCAGGATCAAGACCTGATGATTTGCTCCCAATGCTTCCATGAATGGGATCCCAAAGAAGAAACGATAGAAAGTACTGAAGCAAGTTTAAAAGTTTTAGATTCAAACGGAAATGAGCTTATTGACGGTGATTCTGTGATTGTAATTAAAGATCTTCCAGTAAAAGGTGCACCAAAACCAATTAAAGCTGGTACAAAAGTTAAAAACATTCATTTAAGTGATGGCGACCATAATATTTCATGCAAGATTGATGGTTTTGGCTCCATGGCTTTAAAATCAGAATTTGTAAGGAAAGCATAAGGTCTTGCTTAAGATATAAGGTCGAAAAACAAAAAACCTATTTATCCTATATTATCTGTAACAATAGCACAGATGATATAGGATTTTTTATTGTTTTAGAATCCGATTAAAATGAATTTATTAAATTTAGGTTCAATCAATTAGATAATTTATTAAATTAGATTATTGTAAATCATTAAGATAAAAATCGAATTCAATAATATAATTACCTTAACACAAAATTCAATGAAACGCAGAGACGTAATTAAAGGTCTGACATTAGTCCCAATTGCCGGAGGACTTGTTAGCAGTACTCAGGCAGTAATAGCTAGTCCGACAGCTTCAAGTTTACTAGGTGCAGAAAACTCAGCCGCACCAACAGCATTTAGAGGTCCTGAGGTATATCGTGCCCTTGGGGTAGAACCTGTAATTAACTGCCGTGGTACATTCACCATTATTGGAGCATCTACATTAGTCCCAGAAGCTAAAGAAGCCATGTACAATGCACAATCCAATTATGTTCAATTAGATGAGTTAGCAATGGGTGTTGGGAAGCGCCTGGCAGAACTTTCAGGAGCTGAGTGGGGTGTTGTTTCATGCGGTTGTGCTGGTGGCATTAAAATCAGCACGATGGCAGCTGTAACCGGTGGTAACCCAGAAAAATTAGTTCGTATTCCAGATCTCACCGGATTTGAAAAAACAGAAGTAATTATCCCTCGTCACTCACGCAATACCTATGATCATGCAGTACGTAATGTGGGTGTAAAAATTATTACTGTGGAAACACAAGCTGAACTTGAGGCAGCTATGAACTCTCGCACAGCCATGATATACATGATGCCTACAAGTCCCGGAGATACTGGTCCCCTTTCTGTACAAGCAATCTCAAAAGTAGCTAAACCTAAAGGTATTCCATTATTTGTGGATGCAGCAGCGGAGGCCTTGACATTAAACCCGAACGTTCACCTAGCTGATGGCGCAACAATTGTTGCTTATAGTGGTGGAAAAGCAATTCGCGGTCCGCAAAGTGCCGGCTTACTCCTCGGTGATAAAAAATTCTTAATGGCTACTTGGCAAGCAAGCTCTCCGCATCATGGCGCTGGTCGCGATAACAAAGTTGGTAAAGAAGAGCAAATTGGAATGGTAGCAGCAGTTGAAGCATGGCTTAAGCGGAATCATGCTCAAGAAGAAATTACATGGACAGGCTATCTAGAGACTATTGCAAAGCGTGTTTCTGCAATTTCTGGCGTAAGTACCGATATCCGTCAGCCAATAGGACTAGATAATCGTACTCCTAATCTCATTATTTCATGGGATCCAGCTAAATTTAACGCCACTGGACAAGATATTGCCACTTACCTTTCTACTACTAGTCCGAGGATTGCCCTAAGCGCTGGTGGCGGCGGTAAAGGAGCAGCAGAAAATACCACTAACATCAGTATTGCAGCATGGATGATGCAGCCTGGTGATGATAAAATTGTTGCAGAACGTATTTTTGCAGCTTTATCAATGAAGCGCCCGGCATTCCCAGAGATGAAAGCTCCTGCAGCAAACCTTGTTGGACGTTGGGATGTTACAGTTGAATACTTTACGGAAACCAGTAAACATACCTTCTTTATTGAGCAACAAGATTCAAATTGGCTTAAAGGTTCTCACAAGAGTACATTTACAACAAATGAGTTGGAAGGAACAATTGATGGAAATGAGGTGAAATTCAAAAGTGCATCTAGAATGTTAGCTGATAATGTCCCTTTTACCTTCTCAGGAACTATTTCTGGTGATACTATGTCGGGAATGATACACCATGGCGAATATTTAACTTCTAAGTTTACGGCTAAAAAATACATTCAACCTAGCACACGACAAAAAATCGTGGTTCCTGTTGGTCCGCCACTTTCAAGTTAATTTTTTGCTAAATTATAAGTCTAGAGCCCCATTTTGAATAAGAATGGGGCTTTTATTTTACCCTTTGACAATCTTTAGACCATATTCGTAAAAAAATATAAATCCAAAACAGCATATTTGAATCCGATAAGTATTAAAAATGTTTGAAGTCCTTTTTTCAAAAGTTGAAGAGAAAATTAACCTAAGTGAGGCGGAAAAAGAAATCTGTCGAAGTCTCTTTATTCCCAAAAAACTTAGAAAAAGGCAATATATTCTTCAGCAAGATGATATTTGCAAGAATCTCATTTTTGTTGAGAAGGGACTATTACGCTCCTACAATCTAGACGACAAAGGAAATGAACATATCCTTCAATTTGCACCTGAGGGCTGGTGGATTGCAGACGTGTACAGCTTTTTTACTGGGGAAAATTCCAATTATAATATCGATGCGATTGAAGATTCAGAACTACTCCTGATTACCAATTCAGCTTTGGAACAATTGTACGAACGTGTACCTAAGTTTGAGCGCTATTTCAGAATTCTGACACAAAATAACATGATTGCGATGCAAAAGAGGGTCATGTCTGAATTGAGCAGTACGGCAGAAGATAAATATCTTAAACTAATTGCTGCCTACCCAAATATCGTTGCTAGAGTACCTCAGCACATGATCGCCTCCTACTTGGGATTAACGCCAGAATCCCTAAGTCGTATTAGAAAACGAATTGCTCAGGAGCGATAGTTTTATTCTAATTTTATTCCAATAAAAAAAGGGATTATCGACCTTAGTCAACAATCCCCTAATTTATAGTTTAAAGGAAATTACTTGGCAGTAAATTCTCCGTTAGCTTTAATTTCAACTTCATCAGAAAGCATTGGAGCAGGATATCCAGCACCTAAATTAAAGTCTTTACGCAAGATTTTTCCGCTTAACTGAAAACCAGCAACATTAGCTTTTGATTGTGGATGAACAACTGTTCCACGGTAAGTTAGGTTGAAAGTAGCTGGCTTAGTAACGCCACGCATTGTCAAATTACCTTTTAAAGCATATTTATTCTTACCTAAAGCCTTGATTGAAGTGCTTTTGAATGTCAATTTTGGATATTTTGCAGCATCAAAGAAATCCGCACCTCTTAAATGCTCATCTCTCATTTCAATTTCAGTATTGATTGAATTAACATCGGCACTAAATTCAAAAATACCATCGCTAAAATCTGGCTTTGACGACTTAATTGTTGCGTCAAAATTTTTGAATAGACCATCTACATCAGAAATTCCAAGGTGTACAATTGTAAAACCAATTTTTGAATGTGCTTTGTCGATGTTCCAAGCGCTTTGTGCATAAACTGAGGCCTGACCTAAAACTGCCATAAGGGCGATTAAGATTGTTTTTTTCATGTTTTTCTTTGTTTAGATTTTAATTTATAGAGTTTGATTTGTTTAATAATTCTGGGAAAAAGCCTGCAGAGATAAGTAAGCTTTCTGCTTCTTCTAAAGCAGCTTCATTAATTGCTGATGCATAAAATAATTTTCCATGCCTCTGATCTTCAGTTAAATATACTGGCACAACATGAGTATGAGGCAATAATTGTTGTAAAACATTTGAAGTAAATAAATTACTTACATCATCTTTTGAGCTCACAAAAGCTAGAAGTGTTTTTTGAGTCACAAAGTCTGCAATACTTCCCGACATAAGTCTTTGTAAATCAATGCATACTGCCAAAACGACGATATCTGCTTGCCAGCTGGCTTCCGATGCACAATCCGTAATTTCTATGGATACATTAGGGTTTTTCTGCAGAATATTTTCTCTGAGTGCTAAAAGTTCCGCCTGTTGATCTGAAAACAATAAAAGTCGATTGCAATCTGAAGCCAAACCTTCAGCCAATGCTGATGCATATTTTTCTGTAGCTCCTAAAATGGCAATAGTTTTTATCATTTGCTTTCAAATTAACAACACAAATGTATATGTGATTAATTGAAGGCTAAATAACCTGTGATAAGAAATATCATTGATCTAGATCAATGGATTTTAAGATTAATCAATATAAGCCACACAATCAATTTGTACCAAAATCCCATCTCTACCCATTTGATCTATCCCGCAGCCACTGTAAGAACGAACAGGCTTGGGATCGGGAAAGTAGTCGCCATAGACTTCATTAAGCGCCTTGAGGTTCTTATTAGGCTCTGCTAAGGTCATGTGAACCTTTAATACATTAGCCATATTGGTTCCAGCACGTTCCAGCAAGTCTTTCATCTGTTCTAAAGCACTTTTAATTTGAACCTGAATATCTCCCGGTTCTTTCCTCCTATCGGGATACCAGCCACCAATACCACTCACAAAGACTAAATGACCGGAACGAATACAAGCTGAAAGTGGACTAGAACTTGGGTATTTACTGGGTACAGAAACTTTTTTGGGGAGCCACTCATCACGCTGCTTGGTGGCAGCTTCCGATTTATTGATATCAATAGATCCAGCTAATGGAATTAGGCTGAGGCTTTTTAAAATCTCTCTTCTTTTCATATTAAGATTAATTTAAAGCAAGAGTATTTATTTCCACTTCAACTCTATTCCCTGTTTCACAATAAAATCTTGAAAATCGGCTAATAAATTTTTGCCTTCACGGACTTGATGCGGAATTACATTCTTCTTTAAAGAATAGCTTACTAATAAACCAACTGCTTCTCCGATACTCCATTCTACTGGGTGTAAACGGTAACAACCATTGGTAATATGAGTTGTTCCTATGTTTTTATTTGCTGGAAGCAAGTTTTCCATTCGTATAGGCAATAATGAACCTAGCGGAATTTGAAAAGGTAAGGATGAAAAATCGATATAATTATTACCGCGACTACTTGGATGTAAATCAATGTGATAATAACCAATTCCTACGCTATCATAAAAATCGGCAGCAACTTTACCTGCTTCTGCCCCAGCCACTTGAATTCGGTTTTCTTGCCCTACATGTTCCTCTAAAATGGTAAATTGAGCTTTTATGCGTCTTGATTCTCTGATGTAAGGATACTTAGCCAAACCATCTTCTGTTCCCATCACATCCTTACGTAAACGCAATCCTGGCCAGCCTTGTTTCCCATCCGGACGAGGAGCCTCTGTTTGAAGCCAATGAAATAGCGATAAACTTAATTGCTTTCCTCTGTTTACGTGATGATTAAACTCCTTTTGAGATACGCCAACTAGATTTCCTAGCGTATAATCATTCTGAGGCCAGTTTACAGTAGAAATATCACCTTTGAATGCTCCAGGAGTAAAATTATCTTTAGCAAGAATACGGCGATAAATCCAAAGGTTGAGATACGGATCTGTTGAAATACCTTCTGGATGAAATCCTAAGGGTTTTTTCTCGAGAGTTTTCGGATTTGAATAGCTTAGGTCTAATAATTTTCCAGGCCATGCGGGGGTCATTTTCGGGACTAAATTTCGCCAGAAATCATATTCGGCGGGTTTTTCAGCTACATTATTCGATCCGGGCACATAGTCCATCGCAAAACAAACAGTAAAAGCCTGTTGATTATCTGGATCAGCTTTCAATGGGGCATGAAGCTCATGTGTTTCATTCCTTGATTCTGTCCCCATCACAAATTCTGTCCCCGTCATAGGCAAAAGCTCTCCCGTCTCCGTCGCATCCACAAAATAAGGAGCTGTTAAAATATAGTTACGGCCAGTCCTTAAACTTTGTGCTTTCAATGCCTTTACCTTATTTCCAGCATACTCGGCAGAAGTAATTTTATGCTCAATTAAGAGCGTTAATTTACCTGAGCTAATGTATGGGGCAAGCATTTCTTGCAGAACAGCCAAAGAAACTCGAGGTTCGTGACAAAGCGCAGAAACCATTGCATTTCCAGGATTAAGTCGCTCTTTAGCCCTTGAAGCCTCGTTTACAGGATAATGACTTTTATAATATTTCCTAACTGCATTTCGGTAATCGCGATAGGATTTTGGAGCACCGTGCGTTTCAATCCATGCATGCTCATCAGGGGGCACACCTTGGGAGGTTAACTGACCACCAATCCAATCGGTTTCTTCAGTCATAATTACATCCAAACCATTTCGCAGGGCCGACAATGCCGCAGAACATCCGCCAACACCACCACCGGCAATAACAACTTGTGCATGTAGCTCAGAGGCCTTCAGATCAGCAGAAAAGGGAGTCGCGAAGCTTTGACTCGGAATTGCCGATAATGCTCCAGAGGCGAGGCCTGTAGCTCCTAATCCTGTTAGACTTATAAAACTTCTTCTTTTCATAAATTTTAAGCTTTCGACTTATAGCCGTTAATACCAAAAAAAACAATGTATAAATAACATAGAATCGGAATCATAAATGCAATGGCCCATGTAGAATGATCTTTTAAATAACCCTGTGAAAAGGAAACAATTGCTCCACCGGCAATAGCGGTAGACAATATACCTGAAGCTTTAGTAGTGTATTTACCTAATCCAACCACAGAAAGAGAGAAAATAATGGCAAACATCACCGAATTAAAAACACCTACACCAATCATGGACCAAACGGCTAGATTTCCACTGCTACTTACTGAAAGGATAACCAACAGAATGGCTCCAATTGCACAGAAAGTTAGAACCTGTGAAGCTTTTAAAGTTTTTAATAGGTAGGAACCTATCAAGCGTCCAACAAGCATACCTCCCCAATAATAGGAAACGTATGAGTTTGCATCTTCAACTCCCATTTTTAAGGTATCAGCAATATAATTAGTTAGGAAAGTACCTATTGACACTTCGGCGCCCACATAAGCAAAAATGGCCCATGAACCATAATTTAAATTACGGAAAGAGAAAAGGCTTCTTCTTACTTCGGGACTTGCAACAGCACTTTCAGCGCCAGTACTAATTTTGGGTAATTTTAAATTATATACCACCAAGGCAATACATATTAATAAAGCTGCAATACCCAAATAAGGATATTTAACGGCATCGCTAGAAGCTCCCGACTCCTGTAAGCGAGAAAGAATATAATGAGCCCCAAAAATAGGTGCTACGGTAGTCCCAATTGAACCCACAGCCTGAATAAGCGTTAATCTTGAAGAAGCAGTTTCAGCAGGCCCCAGAGCTGTGATATAGGGATTTGATGCCACTTGCAAAACAACAATTCCTATGGCTAGTACAAATAAGGCAGCTAGAAACAAATAATAAAGATGCATATCTGCTGCAGGGTAAAATAACAGCGCACCGATAGCCGCAATAGCAAAGCCGAGCACCATTCCATTTTTGTAGCCTATTTTTTCAACAATCATCCCGGCAGGGAAAGACATTAAACCATAAGTCAGGAAAAAATAGAATTGCACCAAGGATGAATCAGCATAGCTTAAAGTAAAGCCCTCTTTAAAAAAAGGAACTAAAGTATCATTGAGGCAAGTAATAAAGCCATTCATGAAGTATAAAACCGCAAGTGAAATTAATGCGGGCATATAGTTCTGATTTCCAGAACCTTCAAATTGAATTGCCGAACTTTGTGAAGAAACAATCGCCATATCGTTTTAATTAAATTTATTTCTTATCACTTGGCTTATAATCAATTATTTAGAGTATTTCTCTTCAATTTTCTCTAAAGTTTTCCAACATTGATATAATCCACGAGGAACATGAAAACAACCTTTCCATTTACCACCTTTAAGCGGAAGTAGTACTTCTCCCCTACGATTTAAATAACCATACCATTCGCCTTTTTCGGCATCTGGGAAATGAGACCAAGTGTATTGATGAACCTTTTCAAACCAATCCCAACAGCGTTGATCACCCGTATGATAATAGCCTTTCAATAAACTAATTAGCGTTTCTACATGAACCCACCATAATTTCTGATCCCATTCTAATTGTTGAGGTGGATGACCTTTCACATCCATAAAGTACAGAATTCCTCCAAATTCTTTATCCCAGCCATATTCTAGGATATTAATGGTCGTATCCACTGCTTTTTTAATTAAAGCTTGATCATTTCTACGTTCGGCGATATCCATAATAAACCACATAGATTCTAGTCCGTGGCCAGGATTTACAAGTCGTCCATCAAAAGTATCCGAGAATGAACCATCAGGCTTAACATTTTCGAGAATTATCCCGAGATCTTCCTGATAAAAAACTTCCATAACGGAGTGGATACCATCATCAATAGTTTTTTCAATCAAATCGCGATCCAAAAGATGTTCCAATTCCAAGACAAGGTTACAAAGAATCATGGGTAAAGAAAATCCCTGCAAGGGCCTAGTCCCAGGATATGCTTTCGTATATTTTCCTTTCGGATCGTCCCTCTTACGAAGAATATTATTAAAAGTATCTATCGCGAGTTTGGCATACTCTTCGGTGCCAGTGGCTTTGTACAGCTGAGCGAAGGCCATTGCCGCAAAACAATCAGAGAAAATATTGTAAGGCTGGATTAAAGGTTGTCCTTCGCGTGTAAGCGAAAAATAGAAATTACCTTCGCTATCCCTTCCATGTTTTTTCATGAACTCAGCGCCTTGAAGCGCAAAATCTAGCCATTCTTTTTTACGCTCAACCTGATTGTAAAGCATGCTAAAGCACCAAACTTGCCTAAACTGTAACCAAGCAAATTTATCAGTATCAAATACCTTTCCTTCACGATCAAGACAGGTAAAAAAGCCTCCAAATTCATTATCACCTGAATTTTTCAACCAAAAAGGAATTACATCTTTTAAAAGGTTGTCTTGATATTTTTCTGCGTATTGCTTGTAGTTCATTTTTATATGATAGATTCTTAATATCTAATTTGTTTTATATTTCTCTAATTAATATAAAATTTACTAGAAAAGCCAATGTTTTTATAAAAACACGTAAATAGATTCTTATCTAAATTGAATAAAAAAACAAAAAAATGGAGTGAAGGAACATTTGCTCTAGAAATCAAGAAACAAGCTTATATTTGCAAAGAAATAAGATTCTTAGAAATTCAATAGTCCATCCAATTTTTCTTAATTACAAGACGTTATTGATTCTAATCAAAAAATTCAGAGAATCATGAAAAAAATTTTAGCTCTCCTACTACTTCTAAGCTCATTTCTATCTTTAAGGGCACAGAAAGTGGGATTGGTTTTTAGTGGTGGTGGCGCAAAAGGTTTAGCACATATTGGTGTTTTAAAGGCATTAGAGGAGAATAATATTCCGATAGATTATATAGTTGGGACTTCAATGGGTGGAATTGTTGGGGGACTCTATGCTTCGGGATATAGTCCGAAGGAGATTGAAAAAATTGCTTTAAGCGAAGATTTTCAGAATTGGTTGAGTGGATATTATGAGAATGAACATCGTTATTTTTACAATAAAAAGCCTGAAAACCCTTCCTTCATCACTGCAAAGCTTCAAATAGATACAGGTTTTAATGTAAAACTTAGGTCGAACCTTATTAATGATGTACCTCTTAATTTTGCTTTGTTAGAGCTTTACGGACAAGCATCAGCTACGGCAAAAAATGATTTCAACAAACTATTTGTCCCTTTTAGATGTATTGTAGCGGATGTTTTCACACAGGAAATGATTTCTGTTGCCAATGGAAATCTTGCTGAAGCTATACGTGGGACCTTTACGGTGCCGCTGGTTTATAGGCCTATCAAAGTGAATAATAAATATGTATTTGATGGTGGTTTATACAATAATTTTCCGGTTGATGTAATGAAAAAGGAGTTCCAACCAGATTATATCATTGGATCGAATGTATCATCAAAAACGTATAATAATTATCCCAAGGATAATGATGAAAAATTAATGAATCGTTTTTTGGTTTACATGTTTCTTTCTAAAACTGACTCTACCGCAATTGGTAAAAACGGAGCATATATTCAGCCAGATCTTTCAGATTATTCTACAACCAACTTCACGCCAGTAGCCGAATTAATTAAAAAGGGATACGAAGCTACATTAGCAGATATCCCGAAGATAAAACAAGCCTTGGCTAGAAGAAATAGCTCATTAGAAGTAAAAAACAAAAGAGACTCTTTCAAGAATAGTTTTCCACCCTTAGAATTTGATAAAATTACTGCTACAGGTGTAAATAGTAAACAGAAGACCTATGTAGAACAGATTATTAATAGCCATATTGAAAATGGAAGTAAACTTTCGGAGATCAAAAAAGGTTATTTTAGATTGGTATCCGACCAAAATTTCGAAACAGTTTATCCAAAAATAGTTTACGATAGTATAAGCAATACAAATAATTTTGAAATAGCTGCTCAGCCAGATAAAAATTTTAAAATAGATTTTGGAGGAGTTATATCTACGAGACCCATAAGTAATGCTTATATCGGTTTGCAATATAATTACCTGCGAAAAAAATCATATACATTTTCAGCAAATTTTTATGCTGGTGGCTTTTATGAATCAGCTCAAACTACTGCCAGATTAGATATCCCAAGTAGAACACCCATATATTTAGAAGCAGAGTTTACTTATAATCATTGGAATTATTTTAACAAAAGCCAAGTATTTATTGAAAATATAGATCCTGTTTTTATTATGCAATCTGATCGAAAAATTGCCTTAAAATTAGGTGTTCCCTTTACTAATAATGGTAAAATTGAAATCCAATCAGGTTATATCAATTTTACAGATGAATTTAGTCCCAATGAGAGATTCATGGTTGGCGATCTAATGGACCAAGGGTCATACAATGGCGCCATGTCTTCTATTAATTATGAAAATAATAAATTAACTAAAAGGCAATACGCTAAAAGTGGATCATCTTTTAAAATTGGATTAAGCATTTACACCGGACTTGAAGAATACATACCAGGGAACATTTATAGAGATGAAACATCATTTAATACAATAAGGCCTCAATCACAAAACAGGAATTGGTACAAGGCACAGGTTACTAGAGAAAAATACTTCGAATTTTCAAAAAAATATTCACTTGGAGTTCTATTTGAGGCAGTTGCATCAAATAGGCCCAATTTTAGTACTTTTAAATCAAGTGTTTTAACTGCACCAACATTTAATCCATTGCAGGACTCAAAATCATTATATTTAGAAAATTTCAGGGCAAACAGCTATAGCGCATTTGGATTAAAAAATGTAATTCAATTATACAAAAATCTTGATTTACGTGCAGAAGCTTACATTTTTCAACCCCTTAGAGCCTTTAAATTAGAAGGTTTACAAGGAACTAGTTATGGGGAATTATTAGCGGATAGGCATTATGCAATAAGCTCAGGATTAGTTTACAATACCCTAGCTGGCCCCATTAGTTTGAGTATAAACCATTATGATGATAGCCAAAAGCGATTGGGTGTTATGTTTCACATGGGATTTTTAATTTACAATAAACGATCATTTGAATGAGAAATTTAGTACTAATATTTATCAGCATTTTTCTAATTGTGGCCAGCAAAAAATTGCATGCTCAGGAGGAAACTATTCAAGGACAGGGTATAGCTATAAATAATTTCATGATTAAGGAAAACCTCCTTAAAAACAATAAAATAGCGATTATTGCAACTGATTCTTTAGATATTCCTATTGAAAGTTTGAATGGAACCTTTCAATTTAGCATTAATGGCTTGGGACAAGAATTAAGATTTACTGAGGGTGTTTCGGTAATGAAACAGCCCATAAATAAATCAACATTTATCTATTTAAGACACGAGAACGAATCTGGCACTCACGGCAAACTTTATTATGTTTACCAAAAAGACAACAACCTAAACCCAATAAAAATAAGTTGGTGGATATTAGTGATTATTCCCTTGATATTAATCCTTCTTGCAGCACTTTTCAGGAAGTTTATAGTAGTGGCGCTTATACTTTTAGTTGGTATATTTTACTATAATTCGAGTCAGGGACTTAAAATTCCTACTTTTTTTGATACGATTTTTGATGGTTTAAGGAACTTGATTTAGTGATTTTATAATATCAATTATTTCAATTTAAAAAGGCATACCAATACCGAAATTATACTGCACAAAGCGGTAAACATCTGGTCTGTGTGATATATTGAAATCTTCTTTAAACTGTTTTTTATTGAACAAATGTTTGATAACATATTGATCGGAGCCAATAAATTGAGGATCCTTCACTTTTATTCCGGCATCTAGTCTAAATACAAAGTAGTTATAATCAAATCGTAAACCGGCACCAATTCCAATGGCTAATTGGCCTAGAAACTTGTTAAATTTAAATTGACCATCCGGATTTTCAATAAAATCTGAGCTTCTCCAAATATTACCAAAATCAGCAAAAGTTGCGCCTTTGACTTTGGCATTTAAGATATTATCTGCCACTTTAAATCGGTATTCGAGATTAGCTTCTAGTTTTATTTCACCAAGCTGATCTAAATTTCGGAGATTACTCCTCAATGTATCAGCTGTACCCGATGTCCCGAAAACTGCTCGATTATACTTACCTGGGCCTAATGTTCTAGCTTGCCACGCCCTTATACCGCTCGATCCACCAGCAAAGAAATTCTTTTCAAAAGTTAAACGAACACTGTTTCCATACGGAATACCAATGCCAGGGTTAATTCGTGCCACCAACTGTTGTTCGCCACCTAAAGCACGATAATATCTTAAATCAAACTCCGTTTTAACGTATTGTTGATAAGGAATACCAAAAACCTCCTTGAATCCCTCAATATCCTCATTGAATTTTACAATTGAATTTAATAGTGCTAAAGAATTACCAGCAGCATCTAAAGAACCTTTAAAATACCAGAAATTACTGTAGGTATTTAACTTGTTTGCATTAAGCGTAAAAGCATATTTACTACCAAAATTGAAAAACTTTCTATCATTGGTTTTCACATACAATTCGAAGCCTCTCCTAATTAAACTATCTCTTAAAACAGCATCTAATTCACCCTTTCGAAACTCAACATTTATAGGAGTAAAAGAGTGTAACTTTTGTTTTGTTTCAACCCAATCATAAGTAATTGAATTTATAAAAACGCGACTTGAAAAGGCCTCTTTCTGATCAAAAAGCTGGTAGCTACTCGAAATTGTTGTTCGAGGCATCCCATTTTTACCCATCAAGGGAATGTTAAATGGCACCAATAATTTAGGAATCACAAGATTAGCCCCTAATTGAAGATCGCGGCTAAATACACGATCAAAAATTTTAGATTTTCCTGTAGCGTCAAAAAATATTCCGTATTTAACCTTAAGCTCTAAAAGTTCGGCTCCACCAAATAGATTACGATTGGTGTAAGTATTACCAATGTTTAAACCATTCCGACCAGCGTTAAAAATATATTCCCCTTCAATTCTGCTACTCATTCTTTTTAAAGGAGTAATAGTATATCTGGGAATCAATCTTGCGGTACTATCACTAGACTTTTGATAATCAATTTTCACATTCCTAAATACGTTCAAATCATATAAACGATCGTATGTAATATCCTCATTATCAATATTATAAAGATTACCTTTCTTTAAATATACATAACGAGAAATTGGTTTAGGATTAAATTTTCGGGAATAGTCGATAAAATTAAATTGATTATCAATCCTTACAGTATCCAAATTTTGAATGTCTTTTGACCCTGCACTATTGGTTATAGTAATTTGGCTATTATCAATAAGGTAAGTTTGATGGGAAGATTTATTTGCAGGATTAGCCAAATATAATTTTAGATTGACTTCATTATTTTTCAAATTACTATCTACTTCAAACCTTACAAACTGACGTACATAGTCAAAATAGCCATTCTGCTTCATCATTTTAAAGATTTGTTCACGCTCTAATGCTAAAGAGTCTGAGTCGAAACGCTGACCCTCTTTAATATGGCTAAAACGTGCACGATTAGCCATATAAAGAGACTTTGCTGTTGAATCTTCTATAATATAAGTAATTTCTTTAACTTTAAATACAGATCCCTGATCAGCTGTAAACAAAATTTCGGCCTTTTTATTCTCTATTTTAAGGTCGCTTTTCACTTTTGCATTAAGATAACCCTTCGTGGCTAAGAATTTCTCGATTTGCACTCTTGAAATGTCTAATAAAGAGCTATCTAAAATATGGGGTGCTTCACCTATAGATTTTATTCTATCGGTACGATATTTACCTTTCCTGGTATTAAAAGTATTGTATAAAGCTAATTTTTGTTTTGAATTTGGTCGGATATCATTTTGTACAAATGTGGATGCCGACTCTAAAAATTGTTTATCAATACCTTCTATTTTAACTTTTCTAACCAGAGCTTGATCCTCAGTCAAAAACCTGGTAGCGTTGCAGCTAGAAAATATTAATAACAAAAAGCTTATACTTGCAATTAAGTATAGACGGCAGAGAGGATATGATTTCAAAATCTCAAATAAGTTTTATTAAATCTTTACATCAAAAAAAGTTCCGAAAAGAACATCGTCTTTTCATTGTTGAAGGTTATAAATCAATTCAAGAGTTTATTAACTCAAAATACGAAATTGATTCTATCTATCATCTTACAGATGTAATGCCAAAGTTGGGTAAATTATCACAAAATATAAAGTTACATGAGATAAGTCCCGACGAATTGTCAAAGATAAGCACTTTAAATTCACCACAACAATTACTAGCAACCATAAAATTACCTGAACCGGAAGAAATTAATATTCAAACAATAAAAGGGCATTTTGCATTAGCACTTGATGGCATTCAAGATCCTGGCAATTTAGGAACCATTATACGAACTGCCGATTGGTTTGGTATTGAACATATATTTTGCTCAGAAGATACGGTTGAAGCATTCAACCCAAAGGTTGTACAGGCAAGTATGGGCTCATTAGCTAGAATTCAATTAGTTTATACCGACTTAAAAAAGCTATTAAGTAGTAAAGCAACACCCGTTTATGGGGCATTATTGGAAGGAGAATCAATTTATAAAACAAATTTCGGGGAAGAAGGAATACTTTTATTAGGAAATGAAGGAAAGGGAATAAGTGCTAATTTAATGCCTGAAATCGACTTTCCGGTCACAATTCCGCGCTTTGGAAGTGCAGAATCTCTAAATGTTGCCATTTCAACTTCAATAATCTGTTCAGAAATTAGAAGAAATTATTAAAAAATATTGGCTAGCAATAATTATTTGCTACTTTTGCATTCCTTTACAAAAGGTCGGGTGGCCGAGTGGCTAGGCAGAGGTCTGCAAAACCTTCTACAGCGGTTCGAATCCGCTCCTGACCTCATTAAAAAAAATTAAATTTAAAACCATGGGTGTTACACGTTTAAAAAGAAAAGACAGAAAAAATAAGACCACTTCACGTTTAGAGGTTCAATTTTTAAAATTAGGCCGAAACATTGAAATCGGAAGTCGCTCTGCACAATCTGCAAAAAGTCAGGTTAGTAAAAACAATGCAGTTTTAGCTGCAATTGAAGCAGCAGCAAAGAAATAATCTTAAAACATTAAGAATTCAATCCCGATCATTTTGGTCGGGATTTTTTTGTTTAAAAAATTTGGCCTGACAATAATTTTAAAGAAGGCCTTTTAATATTCGCTTAATCAAAGCTGGTCCCTCATAGATAAATCCTGTATAAATCTGGACTAGTGAAGCTCCTGCCTTAATTTTTTCAAGCGCATCTTCTGCCGAATGTATCCCTCCTACTCCAATAATCACAAAAGATTTATTTGATTTTTCTGAAAGGTAACGAATAACTTCCGTAGAGCGTTCAGTTAAAGGTTTTCCACTTAATCCACCACTTTGATTTTTTAAATTAGGACTTGAATTTAAATTTTCTCTTGAAAGCGTTGTGTTTGTAGCAATTACGCCCGCAATTTTTGTTTCAGTAACAATTTCTATGATATCATCTAATTGAGAATTAGTAAGGTCAGGAGCAATTTTAAGTAAAATAGGCTTGGATACCCCATCTCTTAAATTTCTTTGCTGTAAGGTGTTTAAAATATGTTTAAGAGGCTCCTTTTCTTGTAATTCGCGTAAACCTGGTGTATTGGGTGAACTCACATTTACCACAAAATAATCGACTACATCAAACAGGCGGTCGAAGCACTTGATATAATCGCTCACAGCATCCTCATTGGGTGTAATTTTATTTTTGCCAATATTTCCACCAATAATTAAACCCTTCCGATCTACTTGTTTTAAACGAGCAGCAACCACATCAACTCCTTGATTGTTAAAGCCCATTCGATTAATTAAGCCCTCATCTTGAGGTAAACGGAACATCCTAGGTTTTTCATTTCCAGGCTGAGGCAAGGGAGTAACAGTACCAATTTCAATAAAACCAAATCCCAATTCGGCAAAATCTTCAATTAAGGTGGCATTTTTATCAAAGCCTGCTGCTAAACCAACAGGGTTTTTAAACTTTAATCCCATCACTTCACGCTCAAGTCGTTTATCTTCAAATTGATAAAGATTTTTAAGCAATGACTTAACACCCCAAATTCGATTTACTCTCCGTAAACCACCTGTAACAACATGATGTATACTTTCTGGGTCAAATTTAAATAACAGGGGTTTTATTAGCTCGTACATGATGTAAAGTTACAGGTTTGAATGATAAATTCATTTTTGAGAGATGAAAATAAAGAAATGATTTTTTTGTTAAAAATCGATTTCATGCATAACTAGTTAAAATTCAACAATTAATTGGAATGTTTTTTGTATATTAAATATATCTAACCGTGAAAAAATGGCTTTAAGTGAGCAAATGGAACGTCAGGGGGCTTGGCTGTTTAAATACCGAGGTATTTTACCACTTGTTATCTTTGTAATAGCTATAGTTTTATTTTATAAAAATGAAACAGATCCAGAAAATAGGATTTTAAAAAGTGAATCAGAGCAAAGCATTTATGAATTAGTTTGTTTATTAGTCTCATTTCTAGGCTTTTTTATACGCATTTACACCGTAGGTTATAGTCGCCCGAATACCTCAGGCAGAAATACTGAAGAACAAGTTGCAGATGAGCTAAACACCACAGGAATCTACTCAATTATGAGAAATCCACTTTATGTGGGTAATTTTTTCATGTGGTTAGGCATTGCAATGCTTACTAGTAATTTCTGGTTTATAATTTCATTTATCTTATTTTATTTCTTGTACTACGAGCGTATTATTTTTACGGAAGAACAATTTTTAAAGAACAAATTTGGTGATACCTTTATAAATTGGGCAAGAAAAACTCCTATCATTGTTCCAAATTACAGTTCATTTAAGAAAACAGGCTATAATTTCAATTGGAAAAAAGTCTTACGACAAGAAAAGAATGGCTTTGCAGCTCTTCTTATTATATTTTGTCTTTTTGATTTAGGAGCTGAACTTTTAAAGGTTGAGCGTCATTATAACATTCCACTTTACATTGCAGGAGTGGCGTCGATTATTATTTATTTTATATTAAAATTCATCAAATACAATACGAAGCTACTTCAAGATCCACAATAATATTTCATGTTAATTATCTTCTTGATATTAAACTAATTATCTTTTTAGATGTTTGCTTAGTGTTCTAAACGTCACAAACGGAGCAAAATAAGTGAAAAGGCATTTTTTATTTGTACAAACACACAAATTGAGCAGATCAAAATAAATCCTGCTATGACATTCATTTCCCTAAAAATAATCTATAAAATCCGTACTTTTGCGGCAAATGATTGCAATAAATAACCTAACCTTCGAGATTGGTGCAAGGGCATTATACGACGACGCTAATTGGCACATTAAACCAGGAGAAAAAATTGGCCTGATTGGTGCAAATGGAACCGGAAAAACAACATTATTAAAGATAATTGTTGGAGATTATAGCGCTACGAGCGGAACAATCTCCATGGCAAAAGATATAAAGATTGGTTACCTTAATCAGGACCTTCTATCCTACCAAAGCGACAAGAGTATTCTACATGTTGCTATGGAGGCTTTTGAACGTCAAAACCAACTTCATACAGAAATTGAATCTTTACTCAAGAAATTAGAGACCGATTATTCGGATGATTTACTCAATAAATTAAGTGATAAACAAAACGAGTTTGAAGCATTAGACGGCTATAATATTGAATACCGTGCTCATGAAATCATGGCTGGTTTAGGCTTTAGTGATGTTGATACCCAACGCACGCTTTCAGAATTTTCTGGAGGTTGGCGCATGCGTGTAATGCTCGCTAGAATTCTGCTTCAAAGTCCGGATATTCTTTTACTAGATGAGCCAACTAACCACCTCGATTTACCTTCCATAAAATGGCTTGAATCTTATTTACAAGCTTTTGAAGGTGCTATTGTCATCGTTTCTCACGATAGATACTTCCTTGATAGAGTGGTAAAAAAGATTGTGGAGTCGAGAAAGGGCAAACTAATTCCTTATGCAGGAAATTATAGTTTCTACATTGAGGAAAAAGGGCTCAGAGAGGAAATTCAAAGTGGTCAGTTTAAAAATCAGCAGGCTAAAATAAAGCAAGAAGAGCGTTTAATTGAACGATTTAGAGCTAAAGCAAGTAAGGCTAAGATGGCTCAATCACGAATTAAAGCTCTCGAAAAAATGGAACGTGTAGATGATGTAGATGACGATAATCCATCGGTGAACTTTAGTTTCAAATTTAGTAAGCAGTCTGGAAGGCACGTTATTCGGATTGAAGATCTTACCAAATCATACCCTGGTGTTCCCATTGTTAAAAATGCAACCGGAACCATAGAAAAGGGCGATAAAATTGCACTTATTGGTGCTAACGGTAGAGGTAAATCAACGGTTCTAAAGATAATTGCTGGTGCCGATAAAAATAATTTTACCGGAATGTGTGAAACAGGGCATAATGTAACGCAAACATTTTTTGCGCAACATCAATTGGAAGCCCTTCATCTTGAAAACACATTAATTCAGGAATTACAAGCTTTTGCCCCAAAACATACCGAAACTGAATTACGTTCTATTTTAGGTTGTTTCCTATTCACAGGTGATGATGTCTTCAAAAAGATTAAAGTCCTTTCTGGAGGAGAAAAATCAAGGGTAGCCTTAGCAAAGGCATTAACTGCAGATGCCAATTTCCTTATCCTGGATGAGCCTACAAATCACCTTGATATTGCATCAGTAAATATCTTAATATCTGCTTTACAACAATATGAAGGCACATTTATCGTTGTTTCTCACGATAGATACATGCTCGATAATGTGGCTAATAAAATTTGGTTTATTGAAGATCAAGAGATTAAGGAATATCCTGGGACTTATGCCGAGTACGAAGAGTGGAACTCTAAAAGGGTTTATACTCCTAAAAAAATAGAGGAAAATCCTAAAAAAGAGGAAAAGAAAATAGAAAAACCAAAAGTTCAAACTGAAGACAAGAGCAAGGAAATAAAAAAGCTTAATCAAGAATTGCAAAAGCTTGAATCCGACATTGCAGAGCTTGAAAATGCTGTAAAAGATGCTGAAGCTGAACTAAGCAAAGAGGAAGTTTTTACTAATCCTGATAAACTTGCAGAAGCCAATAGGCGCTACCAGCAGCTAAGTCCGCGTTTACTCAAAGCACAAGCAGAATGGGAGCGCATGGCCGAAGAAATTATGGAACTTGAGGGGAATTAATTCTCCCCTCCTTTTAGCCTTTAGGTTGGAGAAATAAATGATTTTATGAAAAAATTAATCATTCTAATTCCACTTTTACTGTCTTTTTCATTGCTAATGGGACAGAAAAAGGTGCGTATCCGACCGGTTGAAACTCCTTTCAATACTATTCGATATGAGAATTATGTATATATCCCTGAGATAAAAACAGTTGAATTCTATCATCGTAGTAAGGAACAATCCATTCCTGTTTATGTATTGGGCAGTAGCGAAAATCTAATTTTAGCATTCGATGATTTGCGTACTGGCAGCAGAAACATGACCTATTCGATTGAGCATTGTGATGCTGAGTGGAATAGCAGCCGACTCTCCCCTTTTGATTATTTGATTGGTTTTACGGAAGATCGTATCAATGATTACCGCATATCTTTCAATACTTTTCAGAAATACACGCATTATGAGTTAAGCTTGCCAAATCTGACTGTAAAACCCAAAATTTCAGGCAATTATCTTTTAAAGGTTTATGAGGATAATGACCAAAGAAAAATTTTGATTACTAAGCGCTTTTTTGTGGTCGACCCTCAAGTATCAATTCTAGCAGAAATCAATCGTTCTAATAATGTTGCATTAAGAAATGAAATGCAAAAATTAAATGTAGTGGTTGAACATGGACAGAAAATTATCAATAATCCCTACATAGAAACAAAAATTAGAGTATTACAAAATGGGAGGCATGATAATTCACAAACATTAATCCGACCGAATTTTATTAGAGCAAATCAACTGGTTTACAACGACTTAAAAACACTAGATTTTAAAGGTGGAAATGAATTTAGACGCTTTGATATCCGAAGTTTAAGATTTAGAACAGAGCGAATCGGTAAAATTATTCAGGATACTGTAAATCATGTTTTTTTATTGAACGATATATCAGAAAACCGTTTAGGATACACATTTATTAATGATGAAAATGGTGCATTTTACGTCCGTAATTTAGATGGGCGCGACCAAAGAACAGATGCTGATTATGCAACAGTGCACTTTAGTTTATCCGAAAAAAAACCTTTTACAAATGGAAATCTATTTGTAGTTGGCCAGTTCAATGATTATCGCCTGATTAATAAATTGGATTACGATGATTCTAGAAATCGTTTTACTGGGTCTATTTTATTAAAACAAGGCTTAATCGACTATCATTATGTTTGGCTTGATGAAGATGGCAAAACAAGAGATGATGTTTATTTTGATGGATCACATTTTGAAACCGAGAATTATTACCAAATATTCTTTTATCATCGTAAGCCAGGTTCTAGGTGGGAAGAATTAATTGGCTATACACAAATTAATACTGCAAGACGATAGCTCAAAAAGCGTCTGAATTTCCCCTAATTTGACATAATTGCGAAAAAAGCAATTATAATAAAGCCTTATATTTGCAGCATGAGCACAATAACAAAGAATCCGAAAGAATCATTTACCATCATGAATGAATTGGTTCTTCCTAATGATACCAATACATTAAATAATTTAATGGGTGGACGATTATTACATTGGATGGATATTGCTGCAGCTATTTCGGCTCAAAAACACTGCAATAATATTGTTGTGACTGCTTCGGTGGATAATGTATCTTTTAAGCATGCCATCAAACTCGGTGATGTTATTACCATTGAAGCTGTGGTAACCCGAGCATTTAGTACTTCTATGGAAGTAAGATTAGATGTATGGGCAGAAAATATCCCTTCTGGGTCCAGAATAAAATCAAACGAAGCCTTTTACACCTTTGTAGCCATAGATGCAGACGGCAAAACAGTCGCAGTGCCTGAAATAATGCCTGAAACTGAACTAGAAAATAAATTATTTGAAGGTGCGCTTCGTCGCCGACAATTACGCCTTATTCTTGCCGGAAAAATGAAAGCAGACGATGCTACCGAACTAAAAGCATTATTCTTTAATAATAATTAAAATCAAGGAGCTGAAATTTAGCTCCCTAATTCTACAATACGGTCAAATTCTTCTACTTTCATTCCCATAACTGAAAGTCGGCCTTGCTTTACCAGCCCTATATTTTGAAGACGTAAATCCGCCTTAATTTGCTCTAAAGTAACCGGATTTTTGAGCGTTTCAACCGGGATCAAATCAACAACTACCCAGTTTTGATCTTCTGTAGTTGGATCTTGGTATGATTCACGAACCACCTTAGCAATACCAACAACAGATTTCCCTTCATTACTATGATAAAATAGAACTAAATCACCCTCCTTCATCTCTCTTAAGTTATTTCTAGCTTGATAATTACGAACGCCATCCCAAAAAGTACGACCATCCTTATTGAATTGCTCCCAGCTGTATTTAAAGGGCTCTGATTTTACTAACCAATAATTCATATTTCTAATTTTTATAGAAATCTCCTAATGCATCTGTTTATTAGATTTTAAAAGATTTATGCAAAACTAAGAAATTGAAACCATTAGGCGATAGAATTAAAAAAAACGCTTTAGTATGATCAAAATAACCAGATTTATCGTTATTTCAGAAAATGGGTTTTTATTGCCTTATCTAATTATATCATCAACAAAGAAAATGCTCTTAACACTAGTGAAGTTAAATCAACAGGCATGACTAGCGATGAAGCTCTAACAGAATTACAGAAAGCTAAAAACAAATTAGATCTTGGCTTGATTGGCAAAGAAGACTTTGAATCATTAAAAATTAGACGAATTAATAATCTGTCTTAATTTAAAAAAAGCTCGCTACATCGATTTTATGAGCTTTTTTCATGCCTAAATTGCATAAAAACAGTAAGATTATAGATAAGGAAAGTATAAAACCAGCAATATTAATTTTCGATTAATATTTTTAATTTCCATACAGAAATTGTAATATTGAACAATAGTGGAGTCTAGAAACCATAATAAAAACAGGGCCGAAACGAAAAGCCAAACGAGTAGTAATTAAAAACAATAAAAAATCAATGGAATCACAAAAAGTAGATATGTTTATCATGGCAAATGCGAAATATTTCGAGAGTCATCAACTTAATGCAATCAGAGAGAGATTGTTAACATTAGATGATTCAAAATGGGCTATGATTTCTACCGTACAACTAAAAGATCCTTCAACTAGCTTAATTGTTTCAATTTTTGCAGGTTATCTGGGAGTTGACCGATTTATTATTGGTGATACAGGTCTTGGAATTGGCAAATTACTTACTTGTGGTGGTTTGGGTATCTGGACAATCGTAGACTGGTTTATGATACAAGGTGCCACTAGAGATAAAAACATGCAAAAAATACAAAACTATTTGTATTAATGACTTTAAGCAGGAATAAGCTTTATATTTTTATAATTACAGCTTGTTTAACAGGGTATATTTGGCTTTATTGGAGCTTAAGCAAGCTTTCTAAGATAAATACAGAAATCGAAGTTTGTTTAATTAAAAATATAACAACTATACCCTGCCCCTCTTGCGGTTCAACGCGTTCTGTCCTTGCAATTACACAAGGTAATTTTAATGAAGCTTTTTTTATCAACCCATTAGGGTATATTTTAGCTTTCATCATGTTTTTTATTCCATTTTGGATTTTTTTTGATTTTATATTGAAAAAAGAAACATTTCTAAACATTTATCAAAAAGCTGAAAGTATTTTAAAAAGACCAATCATTTCAATCCCACTTTTGATATTCATTCTAATAAATTGGGCTTGGAACATAGTAAAAGGATTATGATAGAGCTTAACACATTTGCTTATACTCCCGAAGAACATGAGGCAGAAAAGGCTTCCAACAGCTATTTAATGTCATTAGTAGCAATAATTGCTGGATTACCATTACCGATCATTAATCTTATTGCAACTCTTATTTTTTATTTAGGGAACCGTAATTCAAGCTATTTTGTTCGTTGGCATTGTACGCAGGCCTTATTATCGCAAGTATCCATGCTATTTATTAATAGTTATGGGTTTTGGTGGACTGTCTCCATCCTATTTACTGAAGAAAAGGTAACAAATAATTTTATTGCCTATTTAATTGCAGCCTTTGTTTTCAATTTGGCAGAATTTATAGCGACAATTTACACGGCCATACAAACCAGAAAAGGAATTCATGTAGAGTGGTGGTTTTATAGCAATCTTACACATTTAGTTTGCAGATCATGAAAAAAACTATTATTCAGGGACTTATAAGTGTTTTCTTATTTTTTGCCAGCTGGTTTGCTTTAACAAAAATAGACTGGCTAACAATTTTTAAAGTTGAAAAAGTCACGAACAAAACCGAAGAAAAACTAGGCGATATTTTTTGGGAAGTTTTTAAAAAATCTGGCAAAGAAAATAAAAATCCATTCGTTATTAAAAGTATTGATAGCCTAGTAAATAAAATATGTGCATCAAATAATATTGAACCTAAGAGTTTACAAATTCATGTCCTTGAGAATGATGAGATTAATGCATTTGCCTTACCTAATGGACATTTAGTTATTCAGAGCGGTTTAATTTTAAATGCTGATAATCAAGCTGAATTAAGTGGAGTAATTAGTCATGAGATTGCTCATATTCAATTAAATCATGTTATGCAAAAACTGATTAAGGAAATCGGTTTATCTGTTTTAATTTCTATGACCACCGGAAGTGGTAGTCCGGAGATAATTAAAGAAGCTGCCAAAACTCTTTCTTCTTCGGCATTCGACAGAGATTTAGAGAAAGAAGCCGATTTAAAGGCGGTAGACTACCTTAATGAATCAAAAATAAATCCTGAGCCTTTCGCAAATTTTCTTTTCAAACTATCTAAAAATGAGGGAGCTAGCGCAGAATATCTGACTTGGATAAGTACTCATCCGAATTCAAAAAATAGGGCAGAATACATAATTGAGTATAATAAAGGTAAAGAAACTGAATACGAAAACATCATTAGCAAAGCTAGCTGGATTAAGCTGAAAGAATCTATAAAAGAATAATCTTATTTAATTTTGAATAAGATTCCCCTACCTTAAACTGTCAAAAACACTATATTTAGGATTCAAAAAAGAAATATGATCCGTATAGTACTTTTTTTAATTTTCCTAATTAGTGTAAGTTTTTCAGATACCGCTAACACAGATTTTAGCGATGAAAAGGCCCGTTGGAAGCAACATGCAGCACAAACAGAAATTATCAGAGATGATTTTGGTGTTCCTCATATTTATGGAAAAACAGATGCAGATGCTGTTTTCGGATTGCTCTATGCCCAATGTGAAGATGATTTTAATCGCGTAGAACGAAATTATATTTGGGCCATCGGCCGACTCGCAGAAATTGAAGGCGAAAATGCTATTTACAGTGATTTACGTGCCAAATTATTCATGACCCAAGAGGAAGCCATCGCAAATTATGAAAAGAGTCCCATTTGGCTTAAAAGCCTCTGCCAAGCCTTTGCAGATGGAATAAATTACTATCTAGCCACACATCCCGAGGTAAAACCTCAATTAATTACCCGATTTGAGCCCTGGATGCCTATGTATTTTAGTGAGGGCTCTATTGGTGGGGATATTGAGAAAATTTCTCTTAAAAAGCTAGGTGATTTTTATGATCAAAAGAATGGGGATAAAGCCCACCTGACTGGCTCTTTGTTAATTAAAGATAATGAGCCGAGAGGTTCAAATGGTTTTGCTATATCTGGCAAATTAACAGAATCAGGAAAGGCCATGTTATTAATTAACCCGCATACCTCCTTCTTTTTTAGAGGTGAAGTACATGTTGTGAGTGAAGAGGGATTAAATGCTTACGGGGCCGTAACCTGGGGTCAGTTTTTTGTCTACCAAGGATTTAACGAAAAAACAGGCTGGATGCATACTTCATCTGATGTAGATATTATTGATGAATTTGAAGAAAGTATTGTAAAAAATAAAGAAAGAACTCAATATCGCTATGGCAGTGAATTACGTAATATTGATTCTAATTTGGTTCAGATTTCTTATAAAACTGGGCAAGGTTTAAAGAAAAAATCCTTTATGACCTATCGAAGTCATCACGGACCAATTACTCATTCTTCAAATAATAAATGGGTATCAACGGCAATGATGTGGAGTCCTGTGAAAGCCTTGGAGCAATCTTATCTAAGAACCAAAAATTCCAATCATCAAGAATTTCAAAAGATGATGGACATCCGCACAAATTCATCAAATAATACCGTTTATGCCGATGCAGATGGCAATATTGCCTATTATCACGGTAATTTTATCCCAAAAAGAGATGTAAAATTTGATTATAAAAAACCAGTGGATGGCTCTAATCCAGATACAGATTGGAAGGGTTTACATCCACTAAAAGATCAAATATTCTTGTTAAATCCTGCGACTGGCTGGATACAAAACTGCAATTCCACACCATTTACTAGCGCCGGAAAAAACAGTCCCAAGCAAGAAAATTACCCCAATTACATGTCCTACTCACCTGAAAATTACAGAGGAATTCATGCCATTTCTCTTTTGAGTAAAGCAAAGAAATTAAACCTTGATAAACTTATTGAATTAGCATACGATCCATACCTGCCCGGTGCAGAAGAATTGACCAAAGCTTTATTAAAAGCATACCAAGCTGAACCAAGGGAGAATACAGATATAAAGCAGGCTATAAACACATTAAAAAACTGGGATTTTCGCACGTCTGAGACATCCACAGCAATGACCATGATTCAGTTTTACCTTAATACTTATAATCGTTCTGGTAAGATTCCTAATGGTTTAAACTTCATGGAACGTATTGAATACATCGGTACAAAAGCATCCGCTAAAGAACGTTTAGATTTATTTCAGACTAGTCTAGAAAAACTAAAAACCGATTTTGGATCTATTGAAACAGCTTGGGGAGAGTTTAATCGCTATCAACGTATTAATGGCGATATAAATCAAGAATTTAATGATTCCGCACCAAGCATTGCTATCGGAATGGCGTCCGGAGAATGGGGAGCATTGGCATCTTTTGGGACTAGATTTGGGAAAAACACAAAACGCCAATATGGAACAGCTGGAAATAGCTTTGTTGCCGTTGTTGAGTTTGGTGATAAAGTTAAAGCTAAGTCTATTTTAGCTGGCGGACAAAGTGGGGATCCTAAATCAATACATTTTGATGATCAAATGCAGCCTTATGCTGATCGTCAGTTTAAAACCGTAGCTTATTATCGCGAAGATGTATTGAAAAGAGCTAAGTCAAAATATCATCCAGGAGAATAGTGTATTTATTAATTTAAAATTAATTATTTATAATTTAAAGATATAATTATAATGAAAATATTAAAATCCATTCTCACTATAATTTTCATCATTTGCTCCATAAACATGAAGGCACAAACCATTTTCCCTTTGTATGAAGGAGAAATTCCAAATAGTAAGTCGACTACAAATCGTGAGAAATCAAACGTTGATGCAGCTGGTATAGAGCGCATCAGCAAGGTTTCTATTCCTACATTAAGTATGTATGCCTCTGAAAAACAGAATAATAAAACAGCTGCAGTGATTATTTGTCCCGGAGGTGGATATGGAATTTTAGCAGCTTCTCACGAGGGTTCCGATGTAGCACGTGAATTTAATCGTATGGGTATCACTGCATTCGTTTTAAAGTACCGTTTGCCGGATGATTCAACGATGCTAGATAAAAGTATTGGTCCACTGCAAGATGCTCAAAGAGCCATCCAATTAGTTAGAGAAAATGCTGAGCAATTCGGAATTGATCCAACTAAAATTGGAATAATGGGATTCTCTGCTGGCGGGCATTTAGCAGCAAGTGCATCTACCCGATTTAAGGAGCAATTAATTGATAATGAAAAAAATACATCCCTCCGACCAGATTTCTCAATACTCATTTATCCAGTAATTAGTTTTATGGACGGATTAACACATTCTGGAAGCAGACAGAATTTAATAGGCAAAGAAACTAGCTTAGAAATCCGACAAAAATTCTCTAATGAGCTTCAGGTAAGTCACGAAACCCCTCCCGCATTTCTTGTGCATGCCTCAGATGATGCAGCTGTACCTGTAGCCAATAGTATTGTATATTATGAGTCTTTATTAAAAAGAAAAGTATATAGCCAATTGCTAATTTATCCTAAAGGGGGACATGGTTTTGGGATGAATAATAAAACGACTAGGGATAAATTCATGGTCGGACTAAAATACTGGTTGCAATCGAATGATTTTTACCATAATTCTCTTTAAAAATTCAAAAAACAAAAGCAATAATAGGCTTTCCATAGATTTTTCCTAATTTCAGCCTCGATGAAATCTCCAGCCTTATTATTTTTATTTATCACGCTTTTAATGGCTTCTTCCTGCAATTATGTAAGGAAAATTAATGAAGATCCTATTCCATCATTCACCGCCATTAAAGGAATAAAATATACAGAGGTTAGGCGGTCATTTCAAAACGGACTCTCATTCAATGAGCAGGGTTTCCAGCTCGAACCTGAATGGAATATTTACTTCAATGCCGATGATTCGGTCAAGATATTTAGTCCCGAGAAACAACAATACATGACCTACCGCATTTTCCATAGCCATAAGGCATTATTTCAATTTGCACGCGAGTGGTTTAGAGTTTTACATGTAAGCAAAGACAGTATTCTTTTACAAGTAATGGAATTGGAAGCAAGAGTTGTAAAGGAGGAAAAGTCGAGCATTTTCATGAAGCTATATTCGGACGAATACATTAAAAATGGATTAAAAACCGATGCTAAACGCTTAAAAGCCCCAACCAGAGACGATAGCCTATTCATAAAATATAGAGCTATACAGGCAAATAGCAGTTTAGATAGCGCTTTTGCAGCTAGAAACCCGGTAGTTTTAAGCAGCCGTAGCAAAATTACCCGAGTAGAAAAAATCAAAGCAAGTCTCGACCCCTATTTAGGCCATGTAAACCGCTCTGAAGAGTATTTATACCCCGAATATCGAATAAATATCGATAAGGCATATAAAGACTTTCAATACTCCTTTTCAGTCCTTGTTGATCATAAAGGCAAAATGCATTTTAAAGATTTTTTAGTCGCAGTTGAACCCGAATTTCTTGAAACTAAAACAAAAGTGGCCAAAGGCATTATTGATATTTACCTTAAAAACACCCTCAATGTTAAGCCTGGAAATACTTTAGGATTTCCACATACAAGCTTAATTAATCTTCATGTAATTGGAAAGAAATAAAATAAATTTAAGATTAAATTTATTTCTTAATGAATAATTTTGAATAGAAGTTCTTTCATTAAATCGCCTTGTTCAGTATTTCCACTAGCATCCACTCCTTTTACTTTTAGATCACATTCGCGGAGATAGCTAATTATTCTGAAGACCTTTTCTTTGTTGTATGCTCTTGCTGCTTGTTCATAATCCTTGACAAAATATGGACCAACACCTAATTCTTTAGCAAGACCTTGAGGAGATCGGTCGGTAGCATAATGAAACCTCAAAATTTTAGAAAAATAAGAATTCAAATTTCCTAAAACTAAGAAAATGGGGTTATTCTTAGGGTTTTCGGCAAAATAATTAATGATTTGATTGGCTTTATAGGCATCCTTACGGGATATAGCATGTTGAAGTTCAAAAACATTATAGTCTTTACTGATACCAATATTATTTTGGATATCAGTTGTATTGATTTCTTGTCCCGCCTTCACGTTAAGCATCAATTTTTCGAGCTCATTGGATACTTTAGAGAGGTCATTCCCTAAATACTCGGCCATGAGAGCTGATGCTTGTGCTTGAATTTTATAGCCTTTGTCGCGGACAAAACTTTCAATCCAGGCCGAAATCTTATTATCATTTAAGCTAGCAGATTCGAAAACTACACCAGTCTTTTCGATGGCTTTATAGGTCTTTTTTCGTTTATCAAACTTAGCATGACGAAAACAAAACACCAAAATGGTACTTGGAAGTGGATTTTCAAAATACGCTAAAAGTGGGTCTGGAGCTTTCTTATCATCTTCGCCATCTTTTCCCCACTTCAATTCTTGAGCTTCTTTAACCAAAATAACTTGGTATTCGCTCATCATTGGATAACGCTTGGCAGCATTAAGGATACTCATAATATCTGAATCTTTTCCATAGAAAACACTCTGATTAAAACCCTTTTCAGCATCAGAAAGCACATTTTCCTCAATAAAATCACTGATTTTATCAATATAATATGATTCCTCCCCATGAAGTAGGTAAATCGGTTTAAACTGTCGATTTTTAATGTTTTTTATTAGGTCCTTGAAATCCATTGTGAATGTCGAAATTACAAAATAATGTAATGCTTTACACATTCAAAATCAGAATAAAAATAAAAGCCGGAATATTTGGCTTTTGATATTAAAATATGAAATTTACAGGAATGTTTGAGCCTATTCCATTAAATCTTCCACCCTATCCCATTCGAATAAAAGAAGAGGAAAATGGCACCTATATTTTTGATGTAATCCGGAAAAAATTCTTGTTTTTAACGCCCGAAGAATGGGTCAGGCAGCATTTAGTTCACTTTTTAATTGAGGAAAAGAAATATCCACGCACATTGATTCAATTGGAAGGCGGACTCAAATTAAATAATTTACAGAAACGTTCTGATATTTTAATTTTCAATAATTTCGGTAAAAAGATAGTCCTGATTGAATGTAAAGCCCCATCCGTAAAAATCAGTCAGGAAACATTCGATCAAATTGCACGATATAACTTTATTCATCAAGTAAAATGGCTATTTGTGAGCAATGGACTTCAGCATTATTGCTGTGAAATTGATTTTGAACAACAATCTTACCGCTTCGTAAAGGAATTACCCGAATATTCTACAGCTTCGCAATAAATTGATTTTCATTAATTTATAAAAAACAGATAAATTTTTATTTGTCGTTTAAAAAACTACCTTTATAATAAGCTTTTGCTTTTTTAACATCTACAAACAATTTAACCTTATCAAAATACATCCAAAGGGTGTTTATTAGTATGTTTTATTTTTTTTAAAATTTATATGGCCATTTTAATCTTTTTTGTTGCTCATTGGTTCCTTTCCTTATTTTTCCAGACTTTTTTCCAGCATCGTTATGCATCTCACAGAATGTTTACCATGAGTAAAACTTGGGAACGTATAGTTTATTTGATGGCCTATATTTTTGAAGGTGCTTCTTTTTTGAACCCTAGAGCTTATGCATTAATGCATCGCGAGCATCACGCTTATAGCGATACCGAGAAAGATCCGCATTCTCCACATTTTTTTACGGATGTATTTCAAATGATGAAATCAACCATCATCACCTTTAGAGATCATTTAAACAGAACTAAAGATCCTGAAGCACGTTTCAAAGGCAATTACCCTGAATGGCCAATTATAGATAGAATAGGTTCTTCAATAGCCTCTAGATTACTTTTTGGAGCTGCTTACACTTGGTTTTATATTGAATTTGTACCCGCTGGCTCTGAATGGATGTACTTATTACTACCTATCCATTATTTGATGGGTCCGCTACATGGTGCCATTGTAAACTGGTGTGGACATAAATATGGCTATTCAAATTTCGATAATAATGATAAATCGAAAAACACCACCCCATTTGATTTCCTAATGCTTGGCGAATTATTTCAAAACAATCACCATAAATATCCCAATAGTGCAAATTTTGGTAAGAAATGGTTTGAAATAGATCCTGTTTACCCAATTATGAAGGTAATGCATAAGCTCGGAATAATTAGGCTTAGAAAAGCGGTCTAAATTACATTATTGAGTATAATTAATTATTCTACTTTATACTCTCACTGTGATCATTTTCGAAATTCTCGCCCGACCAGACTTTTTGAGAAGTCCATTTAGCTGGTGGATTTGCCCAAAATGGATTAGTCTCTGCTAATCCCAAAGGTAAAAAGATAGCAGTACTCAAATACGGGCTACCTTGATTATTGTAAGAATCAGCCAAATTAGGTTGATCACCATATAATCCCAAGGTTAACCAGCCATTTTTATAGCTTGTAGGACTTTCTAGTGTCTTTTTAATGACTGCTGTTAAGGCAGAGCGAACCTGCTCCGGACTAATTTGTTTGGGTAAGCGATTTTTCCAAGCCATATCAGCCAAATGATGAAATGCAGCGCCACGGTAAATAATTGAACGGCCAGTGGCTGGAAAACTACCATCCGTATGAATTAATCTTTCCTGAATGATAGCATAGCGCTCATTTCTAGCTTTAATTTTTCCAAACATCTGGTTGTAGGCATTTGTTTTTTGCCCTATAACATCCATCAAAGTCCCTAAATATGGATGAATCACATAAGAATTATAATAATCAAAGGCAAAAGAACTCCCATCTTTATACATGCCATCGCCAACATACCATTGTTCTAATTGTTGCAATGAATAATCAACACGCATTACATCCCATTCAAAACCATATTTAGCCATAAATGCCTCATTCATAGCTGAAAAAAGTAACCAATTAGAAAAACCAGGTTTAAATTTTCGGGTTGTTGCTATGGATTTAACCAATAATTGTTGGTTCTTTTTATCCAAGTTTTCCCAGAGCCAAGGCGCACGAATAAAAGCCAATGAGATAAAAGAAGCATCAACTAATTGCTGACCCGCGATATCATAATTCATGAAATCTTTCGCATTAGAATCTAAAGAGTTTTTGATTCCCTGAATGGTCCATTCTCTATATTGCTTTCTAAGTGAAATCTCCTCCTTAGAGCCACCCTCTAATTGCAACCATGGTGCAATTCCACTTAACACTCGGCCTAAGACCTCTACATATTGCACCTTTATCCTACTTTCCTTATTATCCACACGAATGGATACTGTTTGAGGCATATTAATTCTCAAACTATCTTTCGCCAAATTATAAAGTACAGGTCGCACCATTTTATCCATTTCTTGAAGCCAAAATTGACGATCAGTTTGGACTACTATTTTCTGGGATGCGACTTTCTTTTGAGCAAATACATGAGCCCAATGAAAGTTCACAAAAAGAAAGATAAGAGCAATTTTAAAAACTAGTGATTTCATATTATCATTTGTAGGAGAAAAAACATATTAATTAAGGGTGCCTTAACAAAATTAAAAATAGAATTGGTTTAGACATCTTATTAATTAAAAATCAAGCATTTTTTTGATTCTAGCACTATTAAAATCGATTTTTCTTGGAAATGTCATATATTAATCGTAATATTGCAATTAAATATGGGACTAACCAAATCTGAAATCTTTTCTGAGGAGCAAAATCAATTAGCTCAACTATTGAAGGCGATGGCTCATCCGGCAAGAATTGCCATTTTGCAGCAATTGATGAAGAGTGAGACTTGCATTTGTGGAGAATTGGTTGATGAATTAGGTTTAGCGCAAGCAACCATATCGCAGCATTTGAAGGAATTGAAAAATGCGGGATTAATTCAGGGGACTATTGAGGGGGTTAGTGTATGTTATTGTATAAATCCCGAAACCTGGAAAATGTTAGAAAAAGAGACTAGTAATTTCTTTGCAAATTTTCAAGCAACTAAAAACTGCTGTTAAAAATTTTTTGAATTAAAACATCGCAATATTACAATTAATAAAAATAGAATTATATGAAAACCGAGGCAGAAATAAAAGAATTGGTAAGGCAAAAGTATAGTGAGATTGCTTTACAAGACAAAACTACCAATGAAAGTTCATGTTGTGGTGCAGGAGGCTGTAGTACAGAGGTTTATAATATCATGACAGATGATTATAGCAATGTAGAGGGTTATAACCCAGATGCTGACCTTGGTTTAGGTTGTGGACTACCGACTCAGTTTGCTGTTATAAAAAAGGGTGATGTGGTAATTGACCTTGGATCTGGAGCAGGAAACGATTGTTTTGTAGCACGTGCAGAAGCAGGAGAAAGTGGGAAAGTAATTGGTATTGACTTTACCGAGGCCATGATTAACAAGGCAAGAGAAAATGCGGAGAAGCTTGGTTTCAATAATGTTGAATTTAGGCAAGGAGATATCGAAAATATACCTGTTACATCAAATACAGCTGATGTGGTAGTTAGCAATTGTGTATTAAACTTAGTTCCAAATAAGAACAATGTTTTTAAAGAGATTTTCAGGGTTTTAAAGCCTGGTGGTCATTTTAGTATTTCGGATGTTGTATTGCTTGGAAGTTTACCTGATAAAATAAGAAATGCGGCAGAAATGTATGCAGGATGTGTTTCTGGAGCAATTCAAAAAGAAACCTATCTAGAATTAATTGAATTGAATGGCTTTAAAAATATGACTATCCAGAAAGAAAAAGCCATTATTATTCCGGATGACATTTTGATAAACTATCTAAATGTTGAAGAAATTGCAGCTTTTAAATCAGGGAATACTGGCATTTATAGTATTAGTGTATATGCACAAAAACCTATTGAGAACGCTCCAGTTTGCACTCCAGGAGGAGGATGTTGCTAGGGTAAATGCTTATAAATTAGAAAACGCTGATCGGTTAAACCGATCAGCATTTTTTATTAATTAGCTGATAATGAACTTAATGCAGCTTCAAGGATTTTGAGTTTTGAAAGCGCATCTTCTTTTTTACGACGTTCATTTTCAACCACTTCCTCTTTTGCATTTTGAACAAAACGTTCATTTGAAAGTTTTGCATCCACAGAACGTAAAAATCCTTGTAGATAATCGATTTCCTTCTCTAAACGCTCTTTTTCAGCTTCTACATCAATATTATTGGCAAGTGAGATGAAGAACTCATCTTTTCCAGCCATGAAAGTATTAGCCCCAATAACTGGTTCTGAAACAAATTCTGACGTGCTAATATTCGCCAATTTAAAAAGTATAGGCAAATAGTTTTCATATTTAATTGCCGAATTCACACGTATACTTAGTGGAAGAGCTTCTTTAGGAGAAATTTGCTTAGCATTTCTAACATTTCTAATTTCTGAGACTACCTGTTTGATGGTATCTACATCATTGAGAAGTGTAGAATCAACATTTCCAGCAAGTGGATAAGGGGCAACAATACAGCAATCTAGCTCAGAACGTTCAATAAATAAATCATCATGCCATAATTCCTCTGTTAAGAAAGGCATAAATGGATGCAATAATTTTAATATACGTTCAAAGTATGCTATGGTTATGCGATAGGTCTCAGGATCAATTGGCTGTTGATAGGCAGGCTTTATCATTTCCAAGTACCAAGCACAGAAATCATCCCAAACAAGTTTGTAAATGCCCATTAAAGCATCCGAGAGTCGGTATTGCTTATAATTATCTTCAATCTCTGTAAAAGCCTGATTAAATGCAGAATCAAACCAATTAATTGCTTGTTGATTGGTATTTGGAAGGCTTTCATCCACTTCCCAACCTTTTACTAAACGGAAAGCATTCCACACCTTGTTTGCAAAATTCCGACCTTGTTCGCAATAGCTTTCATCAAACATTAAATCATTTCCGGCAGGCGAGCATAAAAGCATACCAACACGTACACCATCGGCACCATATCTCTCAATCAGATCAATCGGATCAGGTGAATTCCCCAATGATTTCGACATCTTTCTCCCCTGCTTATCACGCACAATACCAGTAAGATACACGTTTTTAAAGGGAGCTTTTCCTCTAAACTCATGGCCTGCCATGATCATTCTGGCTACCCAAAAGAAAAGAATTTCAGGTGCGGTAACCAAATCATTTGTGGGATAGTAATAATTAATATCCTTATTATCAGGGTCTTTAAATCCGTCGAAAACAGAAATTGGCCACAACCATGACGAAAACCAAGTATCTACCACATCATCATCTTGACGGATGTTTGATGGATCAGAATCTGGAAATTGATTTTTAAATTCAATTATTGCTTCCTCCTTAGTTTTTGCAACAACCCACTCTCCTTTCAAATTGTACCAGGCCGGAATTCTTTGTCCCCACCACAATTGCCTACTTATACACCAATCCTTCACATTTTCCATCCAATGCTTATAGGTATTGATGAATTTTTCAGGAATTAGCTTCACTTCACCATTCAGAACATAATCTAATGCAGGCTCCGACATTTCAGACATCTTACAGAACCATTGCATAGAAAGCTTAGGCTCGATAGCTGCATCAGTACGTTCAGAAAAGCCGATTTGCGATTTATAATCTTCAACCTTCTCTAAGCACCCTGCCTCATCTAGCATTTTATGGATCATTTTACGAGCAATAAATCGATCTTCGCCGACCAAAATTTTTGCATTCTCGTTTAAAGTTCCATCATCATTTAAAATATCAATGACTTGCAGCTTATGCTTTACACCCAATTCATAATCATTTAAATCGTGTGCGGGAGTAACTTTTAGGCATCCTGTACCAAATTCCATATCCACATACTCATCCTCAATTACAGGTATCTCTCTGTTTATCAATGGAATAAAAACAGATTTACCCTTCAAATGAGTAAAGCGTGGATCTTTAGGATTGATACAAATGGCAGAATCAGCCATAATCGTCTCAGGACGAGTGGTAGCAATTGTTAAATAGCTTTTAGATGTACTAGATTCATCTTTAACTTCATATTTTATATAAAAAAGCTTCTGATTAACCTCTTTACGAATTACTTCTTCATCCGAAACAGCAGTTTTACCTTTAGGATCCCAATTTACCATACGAATACCGCGGTAAATCCAACCTTTTTTATATAAATGAATAAAGGTATCAATTACCGCTTCTGAAAGGTCTTCTTCCATGGTAAAACGCGTTCTATCCCAATCACATGAGGCACCTAATTTCTCCAATTGCTTGAGAATGATACCGCCATATTTATCTTTCCATTCGTATGCATAGTTTAGAAATTCATCCCTACTTACATCCTTCTTCTCAATACCTTTTTCCTTAAGCATCGCAACCACCTTCGCTTCAGTAGCAATAGAAGCATGGTCGGTTCCAGGCACCCAGCATGCATTTTTTCCTTGCATACGAGCTCTACGAATCAAAACATCCTGAATGGTATTATTGAGCATGTGGCCCATGTGAAGCACGCCTGTAACGTTTGGTGGCGGAATCACGATGGTGTAAGGCTCTCTCTCATCAGGTACTGAACGGAAGAATTTTTTATCCAACCAATAGGAATACCATTTATCCTCTGTTTCTCTTGGATTATATGTTTTAGGAATACTCATTTGCCAAAGCGGAATTTAAAATTGTAAAAATACATTTTTGGGAGGTATTTTTTGAATAGAATTGCTGTATTTTCTGAAAAATGATTGATATGGTATTTTGACGGTCTTTCATAAATTAATAATGTCCGAAAAAAATACAAAAATTTATTATGTGGATAAATTTTACATTCGCTATTAAATGAAGAAAAGTGAAAAACGAAAAAGTCAAGATACTGAAAATCAATATTTTATAGTTTATTAAAAAGAATTTCACAGTTTTGCGAATAAATATAACATATCTGAATTTTACATTTTTTGTTTTTTAATAATCTATATTTTTACATTTATAACCTAAGCAATTTAGAAACATGAAATACAGCAAAATATTTATTTCGGCATTATGCCTAAGCCTTTTTTCAATTCATGCAAATGCTCAGCATGATTCAAAACCAGCTAAAAAGCCTGTTTTTATAGATAAAACTGGAATGGATTTAACAAAAAATCCAGGTGACGATTTCTATAATTATGCCAGTGGAAATTGGATTAAAAACAATCCTGTACCAGCAAAAGAAACAAGATGGGGAAGTTTTAACATCCTTCGTGATTTTAATATTAACGCAGTAAAAAATATTTTAGAGGAGTCGGCGAGGAATAGAAAAGCTCCTGCAGGTTCTGTTGAGAAACGAGTTGGCGACTTCTACGCTGCGGCGATGGACAGTTTAACAATTGAAAAATTGGGTTATAATCCAATTAAGCCAGATTTAGAAAAGCTCAATCAAATTAGTGATTTAAATGGTGTAATTAATCAATCTGCGCTAATGCGGACATATGGCGCAGGATCGCCATTTTTTGGTTTTTCAGTAGGACAAGATCGTAAAAACGTTAAAAACTTTGTCCCTCAACTAAGTCAAGGTGGCACTACACTTCCCGATCGCGATTATTATTTAAAGAATGATGCAAGAAGTTTAAAAATCCAAGAATCTTATAAAAATTATATTGTTCGTTTATTTAACCTTTCTGGATCTAGTCAGGCAGATGCAGAAAAAGCCGCAGAAACCATATTTAAGATTGAAAAAGCACTCGCCAACGCTCAAATGAGTCGTGTAGAGATGCGCGACCCATATAAAACTTACAATAAATTTTCGGTGAAAGACTTTAGCAAAACTACCTCCAATTTGAATTGGGAAAGTTTAATGCCTGTCATGAAAGTCAATAGTCAAGATACGGTTTTAGTTAACTCACCGAAGTTCTTTAATGAATTAAATACCCTCCTAGCATCAACACCGGTAAATGATCTAAAAACTTATTTGAAATGGAATTTACTTAAATCTTCTGCTCCATATTTAAGCTCAGATTTTGTTAATGCTAGTTTTGAATTTACACAGGTTCTTAGCGGACAAAAAGTGCAAACTCCGCGTTGGCAGCGTATGTCGTCGCTTACTGATGGCACTATTGGCGATCTTTTGGGTCAGACTTATGTGAAGAAACACTTCAAACCTGAAGCAAAGGCAAGAATGGAGGAATTGGTTAGTAATTTAATTAAAGCTTATGAAATTAGAATCAAGAATCTTGATTGGATGAGCGAGGTAACTAAACAAAAAGCATTAGATAAATTATATGCATTTACACCAAAAATTGCATATCCTGATAAATGGAAGAATTATGATGGACTTGAAATAAAGAGACAATCATTTTTCCAGAACCTTAGAAATGCTGGTGCTTGGGGATATGAAGACATGGTTAGTCAGCTAGGTAAACCAGTAGATAAGAGTCGCTGGGGCATGACTCCACCAACAGTAAATGCCTATTACAATCCAGTAAACAATGAAATTGTTTTCCCTGCGGGTATTTTACAATTTCCATTTTTCGATCCAAACGCAGACGATGCTGTGAATTATGGAGGAATTGGAGCTGTTATTGGGCATGAAATTTCGCATGGGTTTGATGATTCTGGAAGTCAGTATGATAAAGATGGTACATTAAGAAATTGGTGGACAGATGAAGATCGTGCACGTTTCAAAGTAAAAGCAACAGCATTACAACAGCAGTTTGATGCCTACACAGTATTAGATTCTATTCATGTGAATGGAAAGCTTACTTTGGGAGAAAATATTGGTGATCTTGGCGGACTCAATGCTGCATACGAAGCCTTTAAAATGACCAAGCAAGGTCAAAGCAATGAAAAAATTGATGGTTTTACCCCTGATCAGCGATTTTTCTTGTCATGGGCTCAAGTTTGGAAAGGAAATATCTTAGATGAAACTGCAGCACAATTTATCTTGACAGATACTCACTCTCCAGGACCGTACCGTACCATTGGTGCTCCAGTAAATATGGATGCATGGTACAAAGCTTTTGATATTAAACCTGAAAATAAGCTTTATAAAAAGCCAGAAGATCGAATCAAAATTTGGTAAAATTAAAGAATAAATGCCCTCTAAATTTAGAGGGCATTTATAAGATTCAATAATCTATTTTATAGGTTAAATATTGCTTTGTTTAGATACTAATTACCTCTTTTACAAATAATTATGAATAAAAAAAGTACGATTTATTACTTGTTAATTATTTTATGCTTCTCAAATTTAAAAGTGGTGGCACAGATTAAAAATCAGGAATATAAATTGATGTTAGACAGTTTATATGAGCATGATGTAGCACTAATTACCATTGAAGAATTCAAAAAATTAAATAAGCAAAGTATTTACCTTTTAGATACCCGAGAAGAAGAAGAGTTTAGTGTAAGTCATATAAAAAACGCACGAAATGTTGGATATTTTTGGTTTGACATGCGAAAAGTTTATGATATACCTAAAAACTCAAAAATTATTTTATACTGCTCAGTAGGTTACAGAAGTGAGAAAATTGCGCATAAACTTTTTGATGCAGGCTATAAAAACGTTTTCAACCTATATGGTGGTCTTTTTGAATGGGTAAACCAAGGAAATCCTATTTATACTAAGAATGGCGTACAAACCTCCGAAATTCACACCTACGATAAAGAATGGGCGCGCTGGGTTAATCGCGGGACAAAAGTCAATTAATATAAAAACAAAAGAATGGAACATTTAAGCTTTGCCATAACATCAGATGGATCAAAAACCATTTTCAATGAACAGGTAGGCGAAAACTACCATTCGCGTCATGGTGCTCTTCAAGAAAGTAAACATGTATTTTTAGGTTCTGGTCTCTCCTACTTTTTGGAGAATAAAAAGAAAAAAAAGGTCTCTGTACTAGAAGTAGGCTTTGGTACAGGCTTAAATTTTTTAGTATCTGCTGATTACTGTGTGAGAAATGAAATAGAATTAGATTATTTTGGTATAGAAGCCTTCCCACTTAATAAAGAACTAATATCTCAAACAGCTTATAATGAATACGTTTCAGAGGAACTTTGGAATTCTTTTCTAAATCATTATCAAGAAGCATTTCATCAAAAATGTATTATAAATAATCAGTGCACAGTCCAGATAATTGAGAAAAAACTACTCGATTTTAGTTCAAATGATCAGTTTGATGTTATCTACTTTGATGCCTTTGCTGCCATTCATCAAGCAGAAATGTGGAGTTTAGAATCTTTAACACATATCTCAAAATTCATAAAAACAGGAGGTGTTTTTGTTACATATGCAATTACCGGCGACCTGAAAAGAACGATGAAAAGTTTGGGTTTCAGCATTGAGAAAGTGCCAGGGGCAGCAGGCAAGCGTGAAATGCTGAGAGCCACCAAATTGTAGAAAACTAAAGCTATTTTTACCGAAATTATTCCAACATGGCAGCTCCAAATATCATCCCAGCAGAAGGAAAAGATCCTGCAAGCGCATTTGAACGCCTTTTAACGATCATGAATACGCTCAGGGAACAATGCCCATGGGATAAAAAACAAACAATGGAGACCCTTCGCCATCTAACCATTGAGGAAACTTATGAGCTTTCTGATGCTATTTTGGATGGCGACATGAACGAAATAAAAAAAGAGCTTGGAGATATCATGCTTCACCTTGTTTTTTATAGTCGTATTGGAAGTGAAAATCAATCATTTACAATTGTTGATGTTTTAAATGGCATTTGCGAGAAACTAATTCATCGTCACCCACATATTTATAGTGATGTAATTGTTGAAGATGAAGCAGAGGTAAAACGTAATTGGGAGCAGTTAAAATTAAAAGAAGGAAATAAGTCTGTGTTAGAGGGTGTACCCTCTTCCCTACCTGCACTTATTAAAGCCTCCAGAATTCAAGAAAAGGCTCGTGGTGTAGGTTTTGATTGGGAAGAAAAGGCTCAGGTATGGGAAAAAGTAGAGGAAGAACTTCAAGAATTTAGAAATGAGTTTAATACACTTGATAATACTGCAATAGATAAAGAAAAAGCTGAAGGAGAGTTTGGCGATTTACTTTTTTCTCTGATAAATTATGCTCGCTTTATTGATATCAATCCTGAAGATGCTCTAGAAAGAACAAATAAAAAATTCATTAAACGCTTTCAATACCTAGAAAGCAAGGCAAAGGAATTAGATAAAAACTTAAAAGATATGACTTTAGCTGAGATGGATATATTCTGGAATGAGGCTAAAAATATCTAATTTAGTATTTATCTCGAATTGAATTAAGTATTTTAATTTAAAATTAAATAATTTACTTAAAACGAATAGCTTTTAGTGGAGAAATTCGACTAACCAGTAGTGATGGAATTAAAAGCACCAATAAACTTATAACTAAGGTTCCTGCATTAAGCAGCAGAATATCTTCAAAATTGAGCTGAACTGGTACAAAACTCATGTAATAGGAAGCTTGATCGAGCGTAAAAAAATGAGTTTTTTGTTGAAATAGTCCTAGGCCTATTCCTAAAATATTACCACTCAAAAGGCCAATTCCGATTAAATAGCTGGCATTATAAAGAAAGATTTTACGAATATTCCAATTTGAGCTTCCTAAGGCTTTAAGAATTCCAATCATGTTGGTTCGCTCTAAAATCATGATTAAAAGGGCAGAAATCATATTGATTACCGCAACCGCTATCATCAAAAATAAAATTACCTCGGTATTAACATCTAAAAGTGATAGCCATTCAAAAATAGCTGGATAATATTGTTTTATAGAATAGGATTTTAGCTCAACACTAAGCTCATCATACACTCGGGCTTCAATTTGTTCGAGATTATCAAAATTATCCACTCTTAACTCATAGCCTCCCACTTGATCGTTTTCCCAATTATTGAGGCTTCGAATTAAGTTTAAATCCCCAATTACAAAGACTTTATCAACTTCCTCGACTCCCAAATTATAGATTCCAACGATTTCAAATTTTCTTTTTCGAAGAGAATTTTCGATAAAATACATCAGAAAATCATCCCCAACCTTCAAATTAAGTCGATCGGCAGTAAACTTTGAAATTAATATTTGTGATTTAGATTTGGTGGAGTCGGAGAAATCAATAAACTTTCCATCAAGCAAAATATTTTCAAAATATTGGCTATTATAGCTTTTATCGACACCTTTCAGGACTACCCCTTCAGCTTCATCGCCAGAATTAATTATTCCAGGTTTGGTTGCAAAAGGCTGGATAAATGAAACCCCTTTGCTTTTACTGATCTTCGAATATTCTGCATCAGACATACTAAAAGGAGTATTTTCATAGGATGAATTTAGATTTAGCTTTGAAATCTGAATATCCCCTGAAAAACCTCTCACCTTCTCTCTAATTTCAGTTTTAAAACCTTTTACAATAGCCACTGCCAAAATCATAACGGCAAGACCGAGCATAATTCCAAGAATTGCGATTCGCACAATTAGCTTTGAAAAAGTACGCTTTGAATTAAAAGTGATTCGCTTAGCGATGAAAAAAGGTAAATTCAATTCTGAAAAGGTTTTTTTTGTACCTTAGCAAAGATGCATTTTTTTTAATTTCGTTTTAAAAACAATTCATCAAAAAGGTTCATTTTTGATCTATAATTTAATAATAATATGTCGCGTTACACTCATTTAATTTTAGCAGCATGCCTTTTAGTGGGACTAAGCAGCTCAGCACAACAAATACAAGTTGGAAAAAACAATGTGCCCGACCCTAAAAAGGTAAGCGTAGAAAACATTGACAAAGTTAGGGGCAAAATCCGTACTGGTGCCGAACAAACAGAACTTTACTTGCCTTATTTAAAGGGTAAACGCATTGGTATGGTTGTTAACCCTACTTCAATCATAGGAAACACTACGGTTGTAGATAGTTTATTAGCATTGGGTGTTAAAATTGTCAAAATTTTTGGTCCGGAGCATGGTTTTCGTGGTGATGCAAGCGCGGGAATCCATGTTGATGATAGCATTGATGAAAAAACAGGTATTCCGGCAATTTCACTTTATGGTAAACACCATAAGCCAAGTAAGGAAGATCTTGCTGATGTGGATTTATTAATTTATGATATTCAAGATGTGGGAGTAAGATTTTACACTTATATCAATACTTTGCAGCATGTGATGGAAGCTTGTGCTGAAAATAATAAAGAATTATTAATACTTGACCGTCCAAATCCAAATGGATATTATGTAGATGGCCCTATTTTAGATTCAAAATTAAAATCGGGAATAGGTATTAACCCAATTCCTATTACACACGGCTTAACCATTGCTGAATACGCTCAAATGTTGAATGGTGAAGGTTGGTTAGCCAATAAAGCTGTTTGTAAAATAAAAATTATTAAGAATGCAAACTACATGCATGCTATGCCATATGTGCTTCCTGTTAAGCCATCACCGAACTTAAATACGGCACAATCAATCTTATTGTACCCTACTTTATGTCTTTTTGAGGGTACGATAATTAGTCAGGGGCGTGGGACTTATTTCCCATTCTCAATCCTTGGAAACCCTGATTTAAAGGGAAAATATAAATTTTCATTCACCCCAAAGGGTATTAAAGGCATGAGTGAGACACCATTACACATGGATATGGAGTGCTATGGATTAGATTTACGTCAATATAGTGCTAATAAAATCCGCAGAGATGCAAAAATTAATTTATCCTGGTTAATTGAGATGTACAATGCCTACCCATACAAAGAAAAATTCTTTGATTTTAAGCAAAGTAAGCAAATGGGTAATTTCGATAAGCTTGCTGGGACTTATGATTTAAAGCAGCAGATTATTGCAGGTAAAACTGAGGAGGAGATTCGCCAAAGTTGGGAGCCTGGATTATCTCAATATAAAATTATGCGTAAAAAATATTTGCTTTACCAATAAAAAATACTGAAATAATTACTGGAGGTGATGTTTAAGCAAAAAACCAAAATGCTTTAAACATCACCTCTAATTTTTAATAAAAATTGAATTTTCCTTTATGAAAATTGTGTTCATGGGCACTCCCGATTTCGCTGTTGCATCTTTAAATGCATTATTGGAAGCGGGTTTTAATATTGTTGGTGTAGTTACTGCTCCTGATAAACCTGCAGGTAGAGGTCAGAAGATTAATGAGTCTGCTGTAAAACAATTTGCCCAAGATAAAGGGCTAAGAATCTTGCAGCCTATAAAACTAAAAGATCCAGAATTTGTAAATGAACTAAGATCCTTGGAGGCCGATTTAAACGTGGTTGTTGCTTTTAGGATGTTGCCCGAAATGGTCTGGAATATGCCTCCAAAAGGAACAATTAACCTACATGGTTCACTCCTACCACAGTATCGAGGTGCGGCACCGATCAATTGGGCCATAATTAATGGCGAGAAAGAAAGTGGCGTAACTACCTTTTTGTTGAAGCAGGAAATTGATACTGGTGATATTCTATTTGCTGAGAGCGTTAAAATTGAAGATCAAGATAGCGCGGGCGACCTGCATGACAAATTGATGACAATTGGAGCGGAACTACTTGTTAAGACTGTAAAAGCAATTGAATCAGGCAATTATAAAGAGATCCCTCAAGACAAATTGGCTGAAGAGAAGCTAAAATCGGCTCCTAAAATATTTAGAGAAGGCTGTTTAATTGATTGGAACCAAGAGGCTAGAAAAATTTACAATCATATCCGTGGATTGAGTCCCTACCCAGCTGCATTTTGCAAATTCCAGGATAAGACTTTAAAGATTTATAAAGCAGATTTTGAAGAAAAAAATCATCAATTAGAAGCTGGAAGTATCGAAACCGACCATAAAACTTTTATAAAGTTTGCTTGTTTAGATGGATTTATTTCAGTTAAAGAATTACAATTAGAAGGCAAAAAGAAAATGAAGGTTGATGAATTTTTAAGAGGAGTACGTTTATAAATCTTAGAGTTTATTTAATTTCTCACTTAAAAACTTAGCTACTTCATTAAAATAGCGCTTATTATTGTAGCCCATTACCCATTGAATTCCTTTGCTAGCATTGGTAATAAATACCTCATCTGCTTCATTTAATATTTCTGGATTTACCTGAGCTTCAATCAGTTCGATACCATTTTCTTTGGCCAAGCGCATAACCACCTGACGCATAACACCGCCGATGCATCCTTCATTAAGCGCAGGTGTGTATAATTTCCTATCGTAAACAACAAATACATTGCTACTTATCGATTCACAAAGAAAACCATTCTGATTTAAAATTATAACTTCATCCAGCGCATGCTGATTTTTATAAACACCAGCAAGAACGTAGACAAGAGAATTACATGTTTTTAGATTAGCCAGAATATTTATGGGCTTGGTAAGCTCATCAAAAACATCAATAATAAGTCCCTTGGGATTAAAAGTATATAAACTTTCATTTAGCGGCTGAGATTCTAACACAAAAGCTGTTTTATTAGATGATGGAGAATATAATCCCTCCGCATCACGAAATACTGTTAGTTTAACCCTAGCATCGCTTCCTGTTTTATTTCTTCGAACAAGCTCTTCTACTTTTTCACGCAAAAACCAAGAATCGATGTGCAAATTATTATCAAGCTTCAGCACTTTCATTCCCTTTTGGATTCTATCGATATGCAATTCAGGGAATTTGATGGCACCATTCATATAGCGCATCGATTCGAAAAGTCCATCGCCATAGCGAAAACCTCTATTATTTACCGATAAAACTTGTTGATCAGAAGAGACAATTTGACCATTAAAATTGATGAGCTGTTTGTCCATTTTATTCTTTTATGTAGTTACGCCATTTATCAATAACCGTTGAAATATCTGCAGGAAGCTCTGTTTCAAAATGAATAAACTCTTTTGTTGATGGATGAATAAAACCGAGAGATTTTGCATGCAGGGCTTGTCTAGGCAATATTTCGAAACAATTTTCAACAAACTGTCGGTATTTATTGAATACGGTACCCTTTAAAATTTTGTCGCCACCATAAGTAGAATCATTAAACAAAGGATGCCCGATATGCTTCATATGTGCCCTTATTTGATGCGTGCGACCAGTTTCGAGTTGGCATTCAATTAATGTCACATAATTTAAACGCTCAAGAACCTTATAATGGGTTACCGACCATTTGCCTTGATTTTCATCATCATACACGGCCATAACCTTACGATCCTTCACACTGCGCCCAATATAGCCGCTAATGGTGCCATCTTCGGCAAGATCGCCCCAAACAAGAGCAATATATTTCCTGGTGATAGAATGATCAAAAAATTGCTTTGCTAAGAAAGTTATTGCCCATTCATTTTTACTAACGAGGAGAAGTCCGGAGGTATCTTTATCTATTCGATGCACCAATCCCGGCCTACCATCATTTCCTGGCATTTGTGGCAATTGTTGTGAGTGAAACACAAGTGCATTTACAAGCGTACCCGAATAATTATTAAAACCGGGGTGTACAACCATTCCAGGAGCTTTATTAACCATGATTACATCATCGTCTTCATAGATGATATCGATAGGAATATCTTCAGGATAAACCTCAGTATCACGTGGAGGATGAGGCAATACCATAGAAATAACATCCAAAGGCTTCACTTTATAGCTTGCCTTTACTACTTTATCATTTACTAAAACATTACCTGCATCAATTGCGTTCTGAATACGGTTACGAGAAGTATTTTCGGTACGGATAATTAGAAATTTATCTAGCCTTAAAAGCGACTGACCTTTATCAACCACAATACGCAGGTGTTCATAAAGATCCTGTTCTTCTAAATCCTGATTCTCATCTATCATGTTACAAAATTAAACCTTTGAAAGGATTAATAAGAATAAAGGCGTATTGTTCTTTAAAAATTTGTTTTTTAGCCTAAAATTGATTATATTCTATTCTTTTTAAACAAAAGAATTTACCTTTATAACTGATATAAAGATCGATTTAAAACCTACCTGATCAACATAAAATAAATTGTTTACGAAGCTAATTTGAGGCTTACAAATTAAATTACGATGAAAAAATTTAGATTAATCAGGGGCTATGGACTTGCACTATTATTGGGCATGTCAAGTATTGCATTTTCACAAAGTGATGTTTCGGGTTTAATAAAATCAGGTCCCGCAGATGCCACAAAACTAACCCAGGCTTATTTAAGGCCACTTTTCAAAGGATTTGGCGTAGGCTTGAATAGTGGTTGGAATAATTCGGCGCACTCAAAAAACCTATTACGCTTTGATCTAAGACTTGGACTAACAGGTGCAGTGGTCTCTCCTATTGATGAAACATTTGATTTAACAAAAATCGGACTTTCATCCAATGTTAGGCCTACTAATCCGGCTCAAACCATTACACCGAGCTTTGCAGGAGAAAAAAATCCTGGAGCATCATTAAGTATTTATGATTCAGCTAATCAGCAGATAGAAAGCTTTTCAATGCCCAAAGGGACAGGCTTTGGTTTAATACCCACCCCGCAATTACAAGGTTCAATCGGTTTACCTAAAGGAATTGAACTGCAGGTAAGAGCCACGCCTAAAATTATTTTGGGGAATGATATTGGGACGATTGGGATGATGGGTGCGGGATTAAAAGTAGAATTATTGCCCTTGTTTTCAGGGGTAGCAGATAAGATATTCCCAATAGACATTGCAGTGGCTGCCGGTTATACCGAATTCACATTTGAGGCTCCTTTAGATGTTAAAGTACCTACGGGAGCCGTACCAGAATCACCAGCACAGGTTCAAGACTTTAGTAACCAAAGAATTGAAGCAAAGTTTTCAGGGATAAATGCAGAGGCAATAATCTCTAAACGATTTTTAGTATTTACCCCTTTTTTAAGTCTAGGATACCATCAAGCCAAAACAGACGGAGGAATTAAAGGAAATTTCCCAATAATTACGGGTGTAACACCTTTGGGACAAAAAACATATACGAATTATTCAAATCCGGTAAACATCAAACAGACTGATATTAATGGTTTTAGAACTAATATTGGATTTCAGTTGAACCTTGCATTCTTCAGAATTTACGGTTCATACAGCATGGCGGAGTATAATTCTTTTAATGGTGGAATTGGTTTTGGATTAGGTAAGTAGAAAGACAATACAGTAATCCTAAATGATCGAATTAGATATCTATAGTCCCACAGAAGAAATTTTCAGTCCTCTTTTTACTAAAAAAGAGCTACGAGTTTTTGTAAAACGTGATGACATGATTCATCCATTTATTTCGGGCAATAAATGGAGAAAGCTTAAATATTTACTTCTTGAGGCACAAAAACAAAACAAAAAGCATTTAGTAAGCTTTGGAGGTGCATACTCTAATCATTTGCTCGCAACAGCTTGTGCAGGTGCAAAATTCGGGTTTAAAACAACAGGATTTGTACGTGGCGAAGCAGTAAAAAATGACATATTAAGTCTTTGTCAGCTATTTGGCATGAAGCTGATTTTTACCGATCGTGAAAGTTATAAAAACAAACAACTATTATTCGATAAGCATTTTCAATCTGACCCGTTGGCCTTTTTTATCGATGAAGGTGGTGCAAGTCAAGAAGCAATAAAAGGCTGTTCAGAACTCTTAGATGAACTTAATATAGAATATGATCATATTTTCTGTGCTGCAGGTACTGGAACTACAATAGCAGGAATCACCAAAGGCATAAAAGAAAGATCTTTAAAATCACAAATTCATGTAATACCTGTTTTAAAGGGTGCTGATGAGCTAAAAACTGAGATAGAAATTAATTCAGGATGTAAAGACTTTGAATTTCATCAGAATTACCATTTTGGTGGCTATGCTAAAACGGATGAAAGCTTAATGACATTTATTAAGAATTTCTGCAAAGAAACAGGAATTTTAATCGAGCCAGTTTATACAGGAAAGATGTTTTATGCACTTTTCGATCTGATAGCACATGACCATTTTGAAGCGGGAAGTGAAATTTTGGCAATACATACTGGAGGACTCACAGGTATATCGGGAATGCATGATAGATTTAATTTTTAGTGAAAATCAGGCAGAAATTCTTTGTTTATTTAATTTTCCAGACTTAACAAATTAAAAATTAAATCCCTATTCAATAAAAAAAATAACTTTAAACGGTTTAAAGCTATTTTTTATCTAGAATTTGATAAAAAGCTCAAATTTGGACAATTGAAGGCTTTTTTTTAATTTTATTAAAAGTAAAATTCTATGTATAAGCTATCCATATCTCCAGATCAAGTACAAAAAATCTTAAGCAAACACATTCTTGCCGACGGCTATGATTTAACCTTCGACATGGAGAAAAGCAATGGAGTGCATATCTATGACTCCAAGCATCAACGTGAACTTTTAGACTTCTTTACCTGCTTTGCATCAGTCCCACTCGGTTATAATCATCCTAAGATGATTCATGATGAAGAATTTAAGAAGAGTCTGATGTTAGCTGCACTAACCAATCCATCCAACTCCGACATTTATACTACGCAATACGCACAATTTGTCGACACATTTTCACGAGTTGGAATTCCTGAATACCTGCCCCATGCATTTTTCATCGCAGGCGGTTCACTAGCTATTGAAAATGCATTAAAAGTAGCAATGGACTATAAAGTCCAAAAGAATTTTAAGAAAGGATATACTAAAGAGCATGGCTTAAAAGTTTTGCACTTTGAAAAAGCTTTTCATGGACGCAGTGGATATACCTTGAGTTTAACTAATACACTTCCAGATAAGACAAAATGGTTTGCAAAATTTGATTGGCCAAGAGTAAGCGTTCCTGCCATTCAATTCCCCTTAACGGATGAGTCATTAGTAGATCTTAAAGATAGAGAGGCCATATCAATTGCCCAGATACATCAAGCCTTTATAGACAACAAGGACGATATCTGTGCCATTATTATTGAGCCTATTCAATCGGAAGGTGGAGATAACCATGTACGTCAAGAATTTTTAGAGCAATTGAGAATCATTGCAAATGAAAACGACTGTTTTTTAATTTATGACGAAGTTCAAACTGGCGTAGGCTTGTCGGGTAAATTTTGGGTACATGAGCATTTTGGTGAGCATGCCCGACCAGACATTGTGGCCTTTGGCAAGAAAATGCAGGTTTGTGGGATATTAGTTGGAAACAAAGTTGATGAGATTGAAACCAATGTATTTAGAGTTCCTTCTCGTATAAACTCTACATGGGGTGGTAATTTAGTGGATATGGTGCGTTCAAGCCGCATCCTTGAAATTATTGAAGAAGATAATCTTTTGGATAATGCTGCAAATAGCGGTTCTTATTTACAGAATCGCCTGTCAAAAATTGCAGAGAAAAATGATAAAATTTCAAATGTTAGAGGCAAAGGACTAATCACTGCATTTGATTTTCCGACTAAAGAAATGCGTGATCAATTTGTTAACAAAGGAATGGATCAGCATGTGATGTTTTTAGGTTGCGGCGAAAAAACAATACGTTTCAGACCTGCATTAATTATAGAGGAAAAACACATCGATACAGGTTTGGAAGTAATGGAAAATATCCTGAAAACTATCTAAATATAGGGATATCAAACTTTACCTCAAATCCATCAAATCGTTCACGCCTAGTAATTTCTTAGATGTAAAACCTTCGGCATGAGTGGCTTGAATTGATTTTCCAAATTCTCGAGATCTAGCTTCAACCACTTTTAAAAAATTAGGGGAAGAAATATATGTTTCTTGTCCATCACCTTCCGTATTAAAAAATTGGGTTTTAAATGCATGAATACATTCCATTTTCTTATCGAAGAATTCAGTGATATCGACTAAAATATCTGGCTTAATATAATTATCTTGAATATACTGAAGTAATAATCGGGGTCTATATGCCAATTGAGCATTACCATTTAACTCCGTTTGTATTTTGGGCAATCCTGACAGAAAAAATGCATTTGAAACTAATTCACAGGCACGACCATGATCAGGATGACGATCTTGTAATGCATTACAAAGAACAATCTCAGGACTGTATTTGCGGATCATTTGAATAATCATTTTTTGATGCTCTTCATCATTTTTAAAGAAGCCATCTCTCATTCCTAGATTTTCACGAGCATGAATTCCTAAAATTTTAGACGACTCTAAAGTCTCTTGATCTCTTGTTTCGGCAGTTCCGCGTGTACCTAATTCTCCACGAGTAAGATCTACAATTCCAACCTTTTTTCCAGCTGCAATTTCCTTCAAAATAGTCCCAGAACATCCTAATTCAGCATCATCTGGATGCACTGCAAACACTAGAATATCTAATTTCATAAAGGGGTTGAGTTAAGTAGTTTAGTAATCTTCTTTTGGATTCTGGAAGAACTCGGTTTAGTAAAAGGATAGAAAAAATCTACCAATTCCCCATCCTGATTAATTAAATATTTATGAAAATTCCATCTTGGTGTAGAACCAAGACTTCCATTCAACTTTTTATCGGACAAAAATTTATATAAAGGATGGGCATATTCCCCTCTTACCCTAATTTTATCAAAAACTGGAAAACTTACTCCGAAATTAACTTCACAAAACTCGCTTATAGCTGCTCCCTCTAATGGTTCTTGTCCGCCAAAATCATTTGATGGAAAGGCAAGAATCTCAAAATTATCCCCTTCATGAATCTTATAAAGGTTTTCAAGATCTTTTAATTGTGGTGTAAAACCACATTCTGAGGCAATATTTACAATGAGCAATACCTTACCCTTATAATCCTGCAAATTCGCTTCTGTTCCATTCAGGCGCAGAACGGTAAATTGGTGGATTGATTTTTTATTCATAAATGGCTATAAGAGTAATATCCTGAAGATTGAATAATGGCTTCAATGTCTCTATCTTCTTGAGGATCATATGTATTTTTAAGATTATTACCGAAAATCCGAGCCACCGATTGATAAAAGAATGCGGTAATTCCGCCCTTCATATCTTTCAATAAATCATAACTGCTAGTCCCGGTTTCCCTATCGATTAACTTGATAAGTATTCCACCTTGCGTTATAGTTAAATTTTTTACTTCCCTATTAAACATATCCTTGATTTCAGATTCAAAGGCTTTAATTAAGACTCTTTTTTCTTTTCTACTTTTAGCGAGACTTAATTGAGATTGCAACTCAGCATATTTCCTTCTAGCATACATTGCATAGGGTAATACTTTGAGAACATTATATCTCAAGCGATTAAATTTAGCTTTTTCTTCAGGCGATTTGAAAATACGGGTATCAGTTATTACTATTTCAGGAATAACAACCCAAGGAATGAGTTCATTATTGATATTTGTAGTAGACACACGAATAGTATCTGCCACTCCTTTTACGGTTGGATCATTCTTATATTGAGCTGATGCCAAATTTGACATCAAAACCACTAAAATTATTACCAAAAGCCTTAAAATTTTCATAATTTTATAGTAACAAATTTACAGCTAATTATTATATTTATTTATAACCAAAATGTAATATAGTTGGAATAAATTATTCAACGTTTTTTGGAAACAGCTATTGTGTATAAGGATGAAAGAACTTGTGATTGATCTTGAGGCGGAAAAGAAAGAAATTCTAAAAAGATACCGTGCATTACTGAGAGCATGTAAGTCGACCATGCAAAAAGGTGATAAGCGAATGATTCGCATTGCCTTTGACATGGCCTTAGAAAGCCATCAGAACATGCGTCGCAAATCTGGCGAACCTTATATTTACCATCCTATTGCTGTAGCACAAATTGCTGCAGAAGAAATTGGCTTGGGTACTACTTCAATAGTTTGTGCTTTATTACATGATGTGGTTGAAGATACCGACATCACCTTGGAAGATATTGAGCGTGAGTTTGGCAAAAAAGTAGCTAAAATCATTGATGGACTAACCAAGATATCGGGTGTTTTCGACTATAATAGTTCGTTGCAGGCTGAAAATTTCAGAAAAATGCTACTTACCCTTGCGGATGATGTTCGGGTAATCTTAATTAAACTAGCAGATCGATTGCACAATATGCGTACAATGGATTTCATGCCTAGGGATAAACAGCTAAAAATTTCTTCTGAGACTGTTTATTTGTATGCACCATTAGCTCATCGTCTTGGACTATATACCTTAAAATCAGAACTTGAGGATTTGGCCATGAAATACATGGAGCCTGCAACTTATAAATTTATTGCACAACAACTCAATGAGAAAAAAGCAGAGCGAGAGAATTTCATCAAAGATTTTATTAGTCCGATAAAAGAAATATTAAATGAACAGGGTCTTGAGGCAGACTTGTATGGACGGCCAAAATCCATTCATTCTATCTGGACCAAGATGAGAAAGAAAAACATACCATTTGATGAGGTTTATGATCTATTTGCGGTTCGGGTTATCTTAAATAGCAAACCAGAAAATGAAAAATCAGATTGTTGGAAGGCTTATTCAATCGTAACTGACCTTTACAGACCAAATCCCGATCGTTTGCGCGACTGGATTTCTTCGCCACGTGCCAATGGCTACGAATCGCTACACACCACAGTAATGGGTCCGAGAGGCCAATGGGTGGAAGTGCAAATCCGCACCAACAGAATGAACGAGATTGCCGAAAAAGGCTTTGCTGCTCATTGGAAATATAAGGAAGAACCCAATACAGACAGTGGACTTGATCAATGGATACAGAAAGTACGAGAGTTATTGAGTAATCCTGAAGCTAATGCTTTAGATTTTCTTGACGATTTCAAGATGAACCTTTTTTCGGATGAGATTTTTATTTTCACTCCGAAAGGATCATTAATCCAGTTACCTATTGAAGCAACCGCTCTTGATTTTGCATTCGAGATTCATACTGATATCGGGGCAAGTTGTATTGGAGCTAAAGTAAATCATAAACTTGTTCCACTTTCTCATAAACTCCAAAATGGTGACCAAGTAGAAATTATCACCTCAAGTAAGCAGAGTCCGAAAGAAGACTGGTTAAATTTTGTGGTCACTGCCAAGGCAAAATCTAAAATTAAATCTTCTTTGAAAGAAGAAAAAAGGAAAATTGCCGAGCAGGGAAAAGAAATATTGGAACGAAAGTTAAAATCACTAAAAGTAACTTACAATACCGATAACCTTTATAAACTTTCCTACTATTTCAAATTACCAACAACACTGGATCTATTTTTTAATGTTGCACAGGGCAAAATTGATGTAAAACAGCTCAAAGAATTTGTAGCATCTGAAAAGGTCATTGAAAATAAACCTGAAAAAATTGATCCAAGTGTAAATGAGCAATTTATAAAAAAGGTCAAGATTGATGTAAATGACACTCTATTAATTGGAGAAGATCTTCAAAAACTTGATTATAAGCTCTCTAGCTGTTGTAATCCTATTCCTGGAGATGATGTTTTTGGTTTCGTAACAGTGGGTGAAGGAATTAAAATCCATCGCACAAACTGCCCCAATGCCACTAAGCTCATGTCCAATTATGGATATAGAATTGTTAAAGCAAGGTGGAATTCACAGAAAGAACTTGCATTTTTAACAGGACTACAAATTACAGGCATTGATGATGTTGGATTAATTAATAAGATTACAACTGTAATTTCTGGCGACTTCAAAGTAAACATGCGATCGATAACAGTTGATACAGAAGATGGCATTTTTGAGGGCTCTATCATGGTTTATGTGAACAATACAATCCATCTAGATAATCTAATTAATAAGCTTAAGGAAGTCGCGGGAGTAACATCAGTAACACGTTTTGATTCAAATAAAGAAGATTTGACAAAAGCTTCCTGAATTAAATACTGAATATTCTTATTTTTTGGATAAATTTGGAGGTCATTAATACATATTATGTCCGCAAAAGACACTATTGCACTAGTAATTAAAATTTTTGAGGCTTACCTTGAAAATAAAAGTTTACGAAAAACTCCAGAACGGTATGCTATTCTGGAAGAAATCTATTCGCGAAATGATCATTTTGATGTGGAATCATTGTATATCCACATGAAAAATAAGAAATATCGAGTTAGTCGCGCCACGGTTTACAACACCCTTGAGCTTCTAGTGTCATGCGATTTAGTAACCAAGCATCAGTTTGGTAAAAACATGGCACAGTTTGAAAAATCTTATGGTTACAAGCAGCATGATCACATTATCTGTATTGATTGTGGCAAAGTGGTTGAGTTTTGCGATCCTAGAATTCAACAAATACAAAGTATGATGGGCGATATTTTGAAATTTGATATCAAGCATCATTCACTAAACTTATACGGAAATTGCACACGTCTAAAAGAAGGACATTGCGATTCGTTTGTAAATAAAAATTAATTTAAATATACCTATACCCCCGCATTTTAAATCATGACTGTTGACGTATTGTTAGGCCTCCAATGGGGCGATGAAGGAAAAGGAAAAATTGTTGATGTATTGAGTCCCGAATACGACTTAATTGCTCGTTTTCAGGGAGGACCCAATGCTGGCCACACCCTAGAGTTTGACAATCAAAAATATGTTTTGAATACAATTCCCTCAGGAATATTCAACGATAAGGCGATGAACTTGATTGGGAATGGTGTAGTTATTGATCCAATCATTTTAAAAAGGGAGCTTGATAACCTTAAAAAAAATGGCTTTGATCCAGTAGCAAGAAAAAAGATGGTTATTGCTAGAAAGGCACATCTTATTCTGCCAACACATCAACTACTTGATGCAGCATCAGAAAGCAATATGGGAACTTCCAAAATTGGCTCTACATTGAAGGGTATCGGTCCGACTTACATGGACAAAACCGGAAGAAATGGTTTGCGTGTAGGTGATTCAATGCTTCCCGATTTTCGTGAAAGATATAATCGTTTAGTGAATAAGCATCGTTCTATCCTTTCTCATTATGGAGAAATACCTGATTATTCTGAGAAAGAAGCTGCTTTTTTTGAAGCCATAGAATTATTGAAATCTATACCACAGGTTGATAGTGAACATTTTGTGAACCAATATTTAAGAGAAGGAAAGAAAGTCTTAGCTGAAGGAGCACAAGGTACTATGCTTGATATCGACTTTGGATCTTACCCTTTTGTAACTTCATCAAATACAACTACTGCTGGTGCTTGTACCGGACTAGGAGTTGCTCCCAAAAACATTGGTAGTGTAATCGGAATATTTAAAGCCTATTGTACTAGAGTAGGTAGCGGTCCTTTTCCTACCGAATTAGAAAATGAAACTGGTGAAGAATTAAGAAGAATTGGGCATGAGTTTGGTGCAACAACTGGAAGACCTCGTCGTTGTGGATGGATAGATTTACCTGCATTAAAATATGCAATCATGTTAAATGGTGTTACTGAAATGGTAATGACCAAGGCCGATGTACTTAGTGGTTTTGAGACGATTTATGCTTGCACTCATTATAAATATAATGGTGAAGTTATTGATTATATGCCCTATGACATCAATGCACTGAAGGCAGAGCCAATTTTCGAAGCCATTCCTGGATGGGCTGAAGATATTACCGGCATTCGTGAGATTGATGCTATTCCACAGAAATTAAAAAATTATATCGATTACCTTGGAAAACATTTAGGTGTACCGGTAAAATACCTTTCTGTAGGCCCCGATCGCGTACAAACATTAACCCTTTGTTAAATAAAAGCTCCATTTTTGTAGCAATTATGAACTAATGCATCTATGTTAAAGGTTTTTTACTCTGAAAATATAGATGCATTAAAACAAAAAGGCTTACACTGGGCAGACTCGTTTAGCACAGCTTGCTTTTTCGATTCAAATCAATATGCTGATCCCTATTCGGCATTTGATTTATTTATCGCTGCAGGAATCAAAAAAGAGCTTATTCATTCGGTAAATGATTCTATTAAAGAATTAGAGGCTTTTTTATCAGAAAACAGGTCTTATGTATTAGGTTATTTTGCTTATGACCTTAAAAATGAAGCTGAAAATTTAAGTTCTAATAATCCCGACCATCTAAAATTTCCAGATTTTCATTTTTTTCTACCAGAGCATAGCATTTTAATCAAAGGCAATGAAGTTCAGATTGAAAGTGATCAGGCAGATGAGATTTGGAGGCTTATTAATGAGTTTGAAGTATCCAACATAAAATCATCAGCACAGAAAAATCAAATTCAAAGTAGATTTAGCCGAGAAGAATACCTTGAAACCGTTATAGAAATACAAAAGCATATTCAACGAGGCGATATTTACGAAATAAACTTCTGTCAAGAGTTTTATGCTGAAAATACGAGCATAAATCCTATAGAAATCTTTTCTAAGCTCAATAAGCTCTCCCCTACGCCATTTGCGAGTTATTATAAGTCAGACGGAAGATACATACTTTCGGCAAGCCCTGAGCGCTTCCTGAGCCGTAGAGGAAGCAAAATAATTAGTCAGCCAATAAAAGGGACTAGCTCTCGAAAATCAGACCTCATTCAAGACGAAAAACAAAAAAAATCGCTTCTTGAAAACGAAAAAGAGCGCTCAGAAAATGTCATGATTGTAGATTTGGTAAGAAATGATTTGACAAAAAGTGCGAAAGAAGGAACAGTAAAAGTTGAAGAGCTATTCGGATTATATAGCTTTAAGCAAGTACATCAAATGATATCTACTGTAGTCTGCGAGGCAAAAAAAGATCTTTCAAACGCTCAAATAATTTCAAATACATTCCCCATGGGCTCGATGACAGGGGCTCCCAAAATAAGTGCAATGCAGATCGCTGAAAAGTATGAACGTAGTAAACGTGGTGTTTACTCAGGTGCACTTGGATATTTCGCACCCAATGGCGATTTCGACTTTAATGTGGTTATTCGTACTATTCTTTATAATGAGAATTCGAAATATTTATCTTTTCAAGTGGGCAGTGCAATAACGCTCGACTCAAATCCAGAAATGGAATATGAAGAATGTATTTTAAAAGGTAAAGCAATTACTGAAGTTTTATCCTGAAATCTATAAGGATTGGGCAATAACATTGATTAATGTTATCATTGATTATAAAAAAAACTATTCTTTTCGTTTAAAAAGATTAACTTTTGATTCCTTTCCTTTCAAAAGACGTTCAATGTTTTTTTGATGTGTAACTAGTATTAAAATACAGATGCACATGCCATAAAGCACTACCGAGCGAATTGGAGATTGAAAAATAAAAATTATACTCAGTGGGAAGGAAAATCCGGAAAGAATTGAGCTTAATGAAACATATTTAGATATCAATAAGACAATTACAAAGGTAAGCACACATACAAGAGCAGAGCCTGGATGTACAGCTACAATCATACCGAACAAGGTTGCAATTCCTTTACCACCTCTAAATCCGGCGAAAACAGGAAATAAATGCCCCATTACGGCTGTAATACCTAATGCTAGTTGATAGTTAACAAATTGAACAGAATCTTGCGGACCAGTAACAGATAGGCCGATAAGATAAGCTAAATTAGTTGCGGTATATCCTTTGAGGATATCAAGAATCATCACTGCAATTCCCGCTTTTTTACCTAAAACTCTAAAAGTATTGGTTGCACCGGCATTTCCACTACCATATTCTCTAACATCAATACCATAAAAAGCCTGACCTATCCATACGGCGGTAGGGATTGACCCAAAAAGGTAGGCAAAGATTAAGGCAGAAATTGAGTAAATTGAAATCATTAGGTTACAATTATACTAATTCAATTAGGTGTTAAGATTAAATTTTTGTTTTTATTTATGGATTCACTGCTTTTAAGCTCATATCTAGACTCTTAACTGAATGGGTTAAAGCCCCCATAGAAACATAATCAACTCCACATTTCGCATATTCCAATACATTATTTTCAGTAATTCCTCCAGAAGCTTCAGTTATGAATGCTCCATTTATAAGTTGAACTGCCTTTATAAGCGTTGAAAAGTCGAAATTGTCTAATAAAATCCTATCAACAGAACCTATTTCGATTACTTGCATTAATTCTTGAAGATTTCTGACTTCTATTTCAATAGGAATTTGAATTTTATTGACTTTTAGATAATTGTGAGCAGAATGGATTGCATTTGTGATTCCACCAGCATAATCTACGTGATTATCTTTGATTAGAATCATATCATAGAGTCCGAAACGGTGGTTAACCCCTCCCCCAATTTTCACAGATAATTTCTCCAAATAACGTAATCCTGGTGTAGTTTTCCGTGTATCAAGAACCTGGGTATTAGTTCCTTCCAATACCTTAACAATAGAATTAGTTTTGGTGGCAATACCACTCATTCTTTGCATAGTATTTAAAACTAAACGCTCGGCTTTTAAGATAGAATGGACGCTCCCTGACACAAAAAAGGCGATGTCGCCATGTTTTACTGGCTCACCATCATTAATAATTACTTCAAGCTTAAGATTAGGATCAATTGCTTTAAATATCTCTAAAGCAACATCAACACCTGCAATAATACCAGAGTCTTTAATTAATAATTTAGCTTTCCCTTGTTGCCCTTGCGGAATTGTTGAAAGTGAAGTGTGATCACCATCGCCCACATCTTCTGCTAATGCATTTTGAATAAACGGCCCTAAAAAATCTTTATCTAAGTTCATGTAAGTTTCTAGGCCACAAAAATAGAAATTATCTTAATAAATTCATTCTTTGTCGTATTCTATCCTGATTACCTTAATAGTAAAGGAATCGCCTTCTTTGGCCATGGATATTGAAATCCTGAATTTTTTATCAATCCCCTGAAACGAAAACACTGCAAATCGATAATTAGAATTTGAATTTAATTGGTGTAAAATTTTAACAGTGCTAGGTTTATTTTTCAGCAAGAAGTCGCGTAGAATAAGTTCAGCCTGTGCTTTTGAATATTCATTCTCTTCATTTAGAATATTCATTTCAATTAATGGCGCAAAGTATGCAGCAATATTGCGACTATCAGATTCTTTCAAATAAGAGGCAATATCCTCAAAAGAATCAAAATTTTGTACTTGAAAAGGCACAAATAGAACTATGAATGAAAAAATAGTTTGAAATAATGAAGTTCCCATATTATAATCAATAACAAATCAATAACTAAGCCATTCTTTAAATTATATGGATTATTTTAATAGGTACGCGTATATTTGTAATGTGGAAAATAAAAAAGCAATTCTTTTGATCCTCGATGGATGGGGCTATGGGAAACATGATAAGACTGATGCTGTAAGTGTAGCAAATACACCATTTTTTGATAAACTTATTCAGGAATATCCAAATTCTAAACTGGAAGCCTCTGGAGAAGCTGTTGGCCTACCAGCTGGGCAAATGGGAAATTCTGAGGTAGGTCATATGAATTTAGGAGCCGGAAGAGTAGTTTATCAAGAACTTGGCAGAATTAATAAAGCTGTAAAGGATAATGAATTAGTAAGTAATCCTGTTTTAAAATCTGCCTTCGAATATGCAAAGAAGGAAAATAAAAATGTCCACTTTATAGGTCTATTATCCAATGGAGGTGTACATTCACATATCGACCATTTAAAGGGTTTATGTGATGCTGCGAAAGACAATCACATAAAAAATGTATACATACATGCCTTTATGGATGGCCGTGACACTGACCCTAATTCTGGATTAAAATTCATTCTAGATCTTGAAAATCATCTACAGAACTCATCAGGCACTATCGCTTCTGCTATAGGGCGTTATTATGCTATGGATAGAGATAATCGTTGGGAGCGAGTTAAACTGGCCTACGACCTCATGGTGAATGGTACAGGGAAGGCTAGCAATGACATTTCAGAAAGTATCCAAAATTCATATGATGAGGGTGTAAGTGATGAATTTATTCAACCAATTGTTAAAATAGACAATGACGGACTCCCAGTAGGAAAGATTGAAGAGGGCGATGTGGTAATTTGCTTTAATTTCAGAACAGATAGAGGAAGAGAAATCACCACCGTTTTAACTCAGCAGGCATTTCCTGAATATGACATGAAGCCGCTTATTCTGCATTATGTAACACTAACAAGCTACGATGACACCTTCAAAAACGTACGTGTTGTATTTACTAAAGATGATCTGAATGATACACTAGGGGCTATTCTGGAGAAAAATAATAAAAAACAAATTAGAATTGCCGAGACTGAAAAATATCCACATGTTACCTTTTTCTTCTCAGGAGGTAGAGAAAAAGAGTTTGAAAATGAAAAAAGACTTTTAATTCCCTCTCCCAAAGTTGCTACTTACGACCTGCAGCCTGAAATGAGCGCTATACAAATTGCAGATTCTATTTGTACTGAACTTGAAAATAAATGGCCAGACTTTGTTTGTTTAAATTTTGCAAATCCAGATATGGTTGGGCATACGGGAGTATTTAGTGCGGTAGTAAAAGCAGTAGAAACTGTAGATCATTGCCTACAAAAAGTTGTTGAATGTGGAATCAAAAACGGCTATTCATTTATAATTTTAGCTGATCATGGCAATGCTGATTTTATGGTAAATCCGGATGGATCACCAAATACCGCCCATACTACCAATCTTGTTCCTTGCATACTTATTGATAAAGATTTTAAACTTATTAAGGACGGTAAACTAGGAGATATCGCACCAAGTATCTTAAAAATAATGGGTATAAATCCGCCAGAAATTATGACTGGCGAAATCCTTGTTTCTTAAATGCGACATATCGGCTTTTATCTGTTTTTATTCTTTTTAATGTCATGTAAACAGGCTGAGGACAAAGCTCAGAAACCTGTTTACATAGATTTAGAAACTTATTTCAAATCTGAAGCTGAGCGTTTAAACAAGAAAAAAAGCCTTGTAAATAAAACCATTCGACAGAATGGCACAACTGAAAGCAAGAATAAAATCGAAATCGACTGGCTGAATGAATTAAGCCTTTTTATTAGTTCAGATATCAATAAACCAGCTTGGAAAGATAGCTATAAAATTACTCAAAATACTGTTCAGTCATCTTATTATGCCAAAGATCCTAACCTACGCACAAGAGAAATTCAAGTAAATAAAGACCAAAAAGGCAATTTTAAACGAATATTTATTAAAAATATCAACAAAAACTACCTCTATGAATCAACAGAGGTGTTAGTTTATATTCCTGATTCTATTTATAGCATAGAAAAAAAACAAAACGTAATACTATTAGGTAAAAACAGCTTGTTTATTGAAGCTGAAATAATCAAATAATATTTTTAAGAGAGTTTTATTGATCAGGAGTATCGATCTTTAAATTTCTAAAAACAAAAAGATAATAATATCCAATAATTAAGAGCCCTCCAATAAAAAACACCGTTGAATAGGGCCTAAAAGTATCATCAAAGAAAAATTCTCCCAACATCCATGTGGTATTGGCTATAATCCATAGGCAGACTGCCATATTATGGAATAATTCAGAAACATGTTTTCTAAACTTATAGGTAATATAAAAAGCTAGAAAAAGCGTTGGAATAATCATTATAACACCTAAAATCCTAAAATCTAGAACCCAACAAGTGTCTTTAACTAACCAAAATGCGATATGTAAATTTTCAAATTTTCGGATGGAGCTATTCATGAAATTATTTAAGAGCACTAATATCTTAAATTATTATAAAAAAGAAAACCCGAATGAGATCGGGTTTTAACAAATAGATTTTATTGATTTATTTGAAGTTTAGCAAATATGCTTTGGCATCAGCTAACTGACTGATAATATCTCGTCGGTCTGGTGTAATAGATAAAACCTTTTCAAAATCAGAAATACATGATTTCAATGAGCTTGCTGCTTTATTCTTATCGTAGAAATTTGGAATTTTCTGGCCTTTAAGAACACCATAATCTCTGTAAGCTACGGCTCTGTTTTGATAAAGTTTTACATCCTCAGGATTTAAATCAATGGCTTTGGTAAAATCCTTAATAGCTAAAAGAAGTAACTTTTCTCGATCAGCGTTTGAAATACCTTTAGTTTCATTAGCCAAGTTATTACTTGCTTTCCCTCGATAATAAAAGGCACTGTTATCGCTTGGCTTTAATGAAATAACTTTATTAAATGTATTTACAGCGGCTTTGTAGCTTGCAGCATGATAATAGGAATAACCGAGCATATAAAGCGTATTCACATCTGATGAGTCTGTAGCGAGTGCTTTTTCAAGATTACTTACAGCTGATTTAAAATCACCATCAATTAGAGCCTTCTGCCCCATTTTATGATAAGATGTTTGAGCGAAAGTGATATTCGCAGAAAAAATGATTAATAATAAACTTAAGAATAACTTCATTTTAATAGTAGAAAGATTACAAGGATTAAACGACAAAAAGCCATTATTATTTTAAAAGTACAAATTTATAAAACACAAGAAAAAAGAATTTGTTATTTGATAAATTCATCAAAATTGATAATTCAAATATACTCTTCAATAAATTGAAAATAACAAACAAAAGAGATTAAATATTTAAACAAAACAATCGTCAGTAGAAATGTCGTAATTTTTCCTAATCCTGCCTTTTTTAACCATATTTGAAATTGGCACATAGCTTGTACAGTTATAGGGAAGGCTATTTTATTGCCCTTAAATAAATTTAACTGTCATTATGACGTTATAAAATATATAGATGAGTAACTACGACAACTTTGATTTTAACCGTACTTTGCCCTTAATTAATGAAGATACTGAGTTCTTTCCACTTATGTCTCAAGAAGACGAAGAGGAAATGAACAATGAAGAAACACCCGACATTTTGTCGATTTTACCTTTAAGGAATACAGTTTTATTTCCTGGTGTTGTTATTCCTATCACAGTTGGTAGAGATAAATCAATCAAATTAATTAAAGATGCTTATCGAGGCGACCGAATCATTGGCGTGGTTTCGCAAAGAGATGTAGGTATTGAAGACCCTAGTTTTGAAGAATTAAACCAGGTTGGTACTGTAGCATTAATCATTAAAATGCTGCAAATGCCTGACGGAAATACAACCGTAATCATTCAAGGTAAACAACGTTTTCGTTTAAATGAGGAAGTTCAAAGCGAGCCTTATATAAAGGCTACTATTCAAAAGTTTGAGGAAGTTCGACCGAAAACTGATAAAGAATTCAAGGCACTTATGGCATCCATTAAGGAAATGGCCATGCAAATCATTGATCTTTCACCAAATATCCCTAGCGAAGCTGGAATTGCTATTAAAAATATAGAAAGTTCCTCTTTCTTAATAAACTTTATATCTTCTAACATGAATGCCGACGTGGCCGCAAAGCAACAAATGCTTGAGGTTGTGAACCTTCATGAACGTGCAAAAATGGTTTTGGGTCATTTAACCCAAGAGCTACAAATGCAAGAGCTTAAAAATCAAATCCAATCAAAAGTTAGGGTTGATTTAGATAAACAGCAGCGAGATTATTTCCTGAACCAACAGTTAAAAACTATTCAGGAAGAGCTAGGCGGCAATTCTCCAGATTTAGAAATTGAAAATTTACGTCTTAGAGCAACACGTAAAAAATGGACCAAAGATGCGGCCAATCACTTTAATAAAGAAATTGAAAAGCTAGCTAGGATGAATCCTGCTGCAGCCGATTATTCTATCCAGATCAATTACCTCGAATTATTACTCGATCTACCTTGGAATGATTTCACGAAAGATAATTTCGACTTAAAAAGAGCAGAAAAGGTTTTAGAAAAGGAGCATTACGGACTAGAGAAAGTAAAACAGCGAATCATAGAATATTTAGCTGTATTAAAGCTAAAACATAACATGAAGGCTCCTATCCTATGTTTGGTAGGCCCTCCAGGAGTTGGAAAAACTTCCCTTGGTAAATCTATTGCCAAAGCTTTAGGTAGAAAATATGTCAGAATGGCTTTAGGTGGAATTAGAGATGAAGCTGAAATTAGAGGTCATCGCAAGACTTACATCGGCGCAATGCCAGGAAGAATTATCCAATCTATTAAGAAAGCTGGATCTTCAAATCCTGTTTTTGTATTAGATGAGATTGATAAGGTGGGAAATGACTTCCGTGGTGATCCTTCATCTGCCTTGCTTGAAGTACTTGATCCTGAGCAAAATAATGCATTTTATGATCATTATGTAGAAGTGGATTATGACCTATCGAGCGTCATGTTCATCGCCACAGCTAATTCCTTAAGCTCCATCCAACCTGCCCTACTAGATAGAATGGAAATTATTGAGGTGAATGGATATACTATTGAGGAAAAAATAGAAATAGCAAAACAACATTTACTGCCAAAACAACGTGATCAACACGGTATTAAATCGAAAGATATTTCTTTAAAAAGCGCAGTAATTGAAAAGGTTATTGAAGATTATACGAGAGAATCTGGAGTCCGCGGACTAGAGAAAAAAATAGGTTCATTAGTACGTGGAGTAGCTACAAAAGTGGCAATGGATGTAGAATATAATCCCATTATTAGCAAAACTGATGTAGAAACAATTCTTGGTCCGCCAATTTATGACAAGGATCTTTACGAAGGTAATGAAGTCGCTGGAGTTGTTACGGGACTAGCTTGGACCCAGGTAGGTGGTGATATTTTATTTATCGAAGCCAGTTTAAGCCCAGGTAAAGGTAAATTATCCTTAACTGGTAACCTAGGTGATGTCATGAAGGAATCGGCAACAATTGCAATGGCCTATTTACGTGCTAATGCGTCGAAATTCAATATTGATTTCCGTTTATTTGACCAATGGGATGTGCATGTTCACGTGCCTGCTGGCGCTACACCAAAGGATGGCCCATCAGCTGGTATTACCATGCTAACGGCGCTTACTTCAGTATTTACTCAACGTAAAGTGAGACCTCACTTGGCTATGACTGGTGAAATCACCCTCCGTGGCAAAGTACTGCCTGTAGGTGGAATTAAAGAGAAAATTTTAGCTGCAAAGAGAGCAAATATTAAAGAGATTATACTTTCTAAATCAAATAGAAAAGATATTCTTGAAATTAAAGAAGATTATATCAAGGATCTTAAATTTCACTATGTAAGTGAGATGAAAGAAGTAATCGAACTTGCACTAAGTAAGGATAAGGTGAAAGATGCGATAGAATTAACAGTTAAGAATTTAGCTGGAACCAGCATCAATTAATAGTTGGATTTATTTTTATTTAATTAAACCCTGATTCATGAAAATAAAATCATTTTTCATTCTAAGTCTAGTTTTATTTATTAGCAGCATTGCAAATGCTCAAACAAAAGAGAGTACCATTACTGAAAAAAGAGCTCAAAACATTTTTGTTGAATTAGGTGGCCAAGGACTATTATTCACTGCCAATTATGACTCCAGATTTTCTAAACGAAGAGACGGTTTAGGTGGTAGAATTGGAATTGGTCATATTGGAGAAAACGGTGATAGAGCGACAACGGTACCAATTTCTTTAAATTATTTACTCGGTAAAGAAAAACATTTTTTTGAAATGGGATTGGGTGCCTCTTTAATGCTTATTGGAGGGGACGGCGACTCATTATTATTTGATGAGAATAATAGTAGTGTTTTAGGGACTATGAGTTTTGCATACCGTCTACAACCTAGTGACCGTGGATTTTCATTCCGCGCAGGTCTTAGTCCGATTTTTAATAAAAATTTCTTCATTCCCTACTATGCAGGAATAAGTTTAGGATACAGTTTCTAATAAAAAAATAGCAAATTTGTAAACATTCACAATTTTTACAGAAAGCTTCCCATGAAGAAATTTATTTTACTTTTTACAACTCTCTTTTGTTTTCTATTCGATTCTTTAAAAGCACAAACAATAAATTATAAAAGCGAATTTGGTTTCAGAAGTGAAAATGATAGCTATTTAGCTGGTGGACAAGATCGTTATTATACTAATGGATTAATACTGAATTTTAGAACTACCCTAAATACTGTAAAAATCAAAAACGAGAATCTTAATAAAATGATTCTTGAATTGGAAGCCGGGCAAAAAATATTCAATCCCCAATCAGGGAGTATTTCGAATAGCATTTATGTAGATCGTCCTTTCGCAGGATATTTATATGCCGGTGCCTCCTTAAACCTATTATATCAATCAGAAAACAATTTAAAACTAAGTCTGCAAGGTGGCACCATCGGTCCAGCTTCATTAGCACAAGAGGCCCAAGAATTAATGCATGATGTTGTAGGTTTTTATAAAATTGATGGCTGGCAGTGGCAAGTAAACAATGAGTTTGCAATTAATGCTTCCGCTGAATTCAATTACTTAATTAATCGTATTGCGAATGATAAAGTTGATTTTACCGCCAACTCATATTTAAACCTTGGAAATACATTTTCTGGGGCAGGCGCCGGATTAACATTCCGATCAGGGGCAATCAATCCGCTATTTAAGTCATCTAGCTCTCAAAGCCGCATATCAAATAGTGCTAGCCCCAAAGACATTGCCGAAAAAGAATTCTTTTTTTATGCAAAACCAATGCTGAATTATGTGCTTTATGATGCAACTATTCAAGGTGGACTTTTCAATAAAGAAAAAGGGCCAATTGTTTTTGATACAAAACCTATAGTCTTTACTCAACAATTTGGGGCTACATACTCTCAAAACAGAATTACGGCCGACTTTTCAGTACTCTTTAAAACAAGAGAAGTAAAAAGTAATGCAAAGCCACATCAATATGGCTCTATTGCATTATTTTATAGATTTAATTGATCAATCTAACCATTCATTCCTGCGGCTAATCTTTTTCAAGGAGGTTATTTGCTTAGATTTTAATCTTTTCTCAATTGCCGACCTTTTAGGCTTGCTAGCTTTCCTTATTTTAGGAATAAACAGTGCATTTTTTAATAGAATGAGTAATTTTTGGATACTTCGTTCTTTATTTTTGATTTGGCTCCTCTCCTCTTCAGTTATAATTTGTAGAATTCCGTCAGAATTAATACGATTTGCGAGTTTTAAAAACAAGCGGCCTTTTTCTTCTTCGGTAAAAAGAGAGGTTGATTTCAAGTCAAAATTTAGCTCAACCTTTGTAGAAACCTTGTTTACATGCTGACCTCCTTTACCTCCGCTTCTTGAGGTTTTGAAAGTAAGTTCTTTAAGAATATCTACCTTTTTGAGTTCCATTTTCAAAAATACCAAATAGTACACAAATGCTTCTTATTAAAGATTTTTTATAATAATAATATACGAAATAACCTTCAAATATCCAATTCAAATCCTATTTTTGCAGCAATGAGCAAAAATATTGTTATAGCCATTGATGGTTATTCTTCATGTGGAAAAAGCACTCTAGCTAAAGCTTTAGCCAAAAAATTGAATTTTATCTACATTGACAGTGGTGCGATGTATCGGGCTGTTACCCTATATTTTTTGCGGAACAATATTGACCTTAAAAGGCCTGAAATAATAAAAGAAGCTTTAGAAAATATCCATCTCGATTTTCAAACTTTAAACAATGAGACTGTTATTACCTTAAATGATGAAGATGTTTCGAAAGAAATCCGTCAAATGCATGTAGCAGAGAAAGTAAGTTTGGTAAGTGCCATAAAAGATGTTAGGGTAGAAATGGTTAGGCAGCAGCAAAGAATGGGCAAATCAGGCAATATTGTGATGGATGGAAGAGATATTGGAACGGTGGTATTCCCCAATGCAGATCTTAAATTGTTCATGACAGCAGATCCCCAAATTAGGGCTGAACGTAGATACAATGAACTCATCAGCAAGGGCGAGAAGGTAAAAATTGAAGAAATCTATGACAATCTTGCCAAACGCGACCTTCAAGACACAACACGTAAGGAGAGTCCGCTAATACAAGCCCAAGATGCTATTATACTCGATAACAGTAATATAAATGAGTCACAGCAATTAGAATTTGCTTTGAAGCACTTAAAACTTTAAGTGAATAAATTTCCTATAATTTTTCCTTCCCAAGATCTGCTTAATATCCATTACAGCATCTAAAGGTGTAAAAATGCTTTGAGCTAGAAAAATAAGCTTAAAATATGGCCTATATTATATTGCTACATATCTATTAAAAGACTGTTTTTATTAAAAAGACTTAAATAAAAAAAATAAAACGATAATTATCAGATAGTTCCGTTTAAAAATAATTGAAAATAAAGCGTCAAAATGTTTTTTAATAAAAATGAATTTTTCTACCTTTGCAGTCCGATTTAATATCGGAAAAAGGAGATAAATTAATTAATGGCTAAAAAACTAGAAGCTGAAAAGGAGTTAACTGCGAAACAAGCGGAACTTCAAGGCGAAGAGACCACTACGGTTAAACAAAAGGAAACAATTGAATCAGAAGCTGATTCAGTGTCGATCGAAGAGATCAAATCAAAAACATTAATCACCCCATCTGGCGATTTCGACTGGGATGCGGATGATAAAGGTTTTGGTAATTACAGCACTGCAGACCGTGAAAAGTTTGAAGAAATGTATGCTGGAACTTTCAATTCGATTAACAAGGGTGAGATTATCTCAGGCGTTGTTGTATCGATTAACAACAAAGATGTGGTATTAAACATTGGATTCAAATCTGATGGTTTAGTGTCTTTATCTGAATTCCGTGATACACCAGATTTAAAAATTGGTGATTCAGTTGATGTATTTGTAGAATCACAAGAAGATGCTAACGGACAGTTGGTATTATCTCGTAAGCGTGCAAAAACACAACGTTCATGGGAAACAATCAATGAAGCTTTGGATCAAGACAGAATCATCACAGGTTTTGTTAAGAGCCGTACAAAAGGTGGTTTGATTGTGGATATTATGGGTGTTGAAGCTTTCCTTCCAGGATCGCAAATTGACATCAAGCCTATCCGTGATTACGATGTTTATGTTGGTAAAACAATGGAATTCAAGGTTGTAAAAATCAACCATGAGTTTAAAAACGTAGTTGTATCTCATAAAGTATTGATTGAAGACGATTTAGAAAATCAAAAAACTGAAATCGTTGCAAAACTTGAAAAAGGTCAGGTACTTGAAGGTACTGTTAAAAACATTACCGATTTCGGTGTGTTCATCGACCTTGGTGGCGTAGACGGTTTATTACACATAACTGATATTTCATGGGGCCGTATAGAGCATCCACGTGAGGTATTAACACTTGATCAAAAGATCAATGTGGTTGTTTTAGACTTTGACGATGAGAAAAAGCGTATCGCCTTAGGATTAAAGCAATTAACTTCTCATCCTTGGGAGGCCTTAGATACTACCTTAGAAGTGGGATCTAAAGTTAAAGGTAGAATTGTAACTGTTGCAGATTACGGTGCATTCCTTGAAATCACACCAGGTGTTGAAGGCTTAATTCACGTATCTGAAATGTCATGGTCTCAAAATCTTCGTAACCCACAAGAATTCTTAAAGGTTGGCGATGAAGTAGAAGCTCAAGTATTGACATTAGATCGTAATGAGCGTAAAATGAGCCTTGGTATTAAGCAACTTACTCCAGATCCATGGAAAAACATTGGCGAGCGCTATCCAATTGGAAGTCAGCACAAAGCTGTTGTTAAGAACATGACTAACTTTGGTGTATTTGTTGAAATTGAAGAAGGTATCGACGGATTAATCCATATTTCTGATCTTTCATGGTCTAAGAAAGTAAATCATCCAAACGAATTCACTAAAGTTGGTGAGTCACTTGATGTGATTGTTCTTGAACTTGATGAAGCTAACCGCAAATTGAGCTTAGGCCACAAGCAGTTAGAAGAAAACCCTTGGGAAACTTTCGAAACTGTATTCACTCTTGAATCTATTCACGAAGGAACAGTATTAAAAGTTACTGATAAAGGTGCAATCATTGCATTGCCTTACGGTGTAGAAGGATTCGCTCCTACTAAACACATGGCAAAAGAAGATGGTACTTCTATCAAAGCTGATGAGACTGCTGAATTCAGAATCATTGAATTTAACAAAGATTCTAAGCGTATCGTAGTTTCTCACGCCCGCATTTGGGAAGAGGCTAAAGCTGAAGAGCGCAAAGAAGAATTCAATGCTAAGAAGAAAGAAGCAAAAGCGACTACTACTGCCGTTAAAAAGGTAAAAGAGTCGGTTGAGAAGTCTACTTTAGGTGATCTTGGTGTATTGGCACAATTGAAAGAGAAAATGGAAGGTGCAGAAAGCAAAGCCAAAAAAACAAAGAAAACTGAAACTGATGCAGCAGCTAGCGCTGAAGCAGCAGAAAGTACAGAAGAATAAGCTCAATAGCTTTATTTATATTTCAAAAGCCCTGATGAAAATCAGGGCTTTTTTTTGTAAAAAACGTTTTTATTCTATAAAAACAAGTATTTAGCCTATTTTTAGGCAATACTGAATTAATTTGCAGAATTCTCAATTGGAGTAAAAAAAAAATTCATATTTTTGATCAAACAAATCCACTGATGCAAACATTAAATCTGCTTGACGGTCCTAAATTCCAGATCACTATCCAGCGCCTTTGTCATCAGTTAATTGAAAATCATGATCATTTTAACAATTCAGTTATTTTAGGCATTCAGCCTCGAGGCGTTTTTCTTGCAAAACGCATTATTGCTGAATTAAAAAAAATAATGCCTGAAATTACAATTGAGAACGGCAATCTGGATATTACTTTCTTTCGTGATGACTTCCGTCGCAAGGAGGGGTTATTAATCCCTAGCAGTACCGAAATTGATTTTATAATAGAAGGCAAAAAAGTAATCTTAGTAGATGATGTACTTTGGACCGGCAGAACGATTCGTGCAGCAATGGATGCGATACAATCTTTTGGCCGACCAGAAAAAGTAGAATTATTAACGCTCGTAGACAGGCGCTTCTCAAGACATTTACCTATTGAAGCAGATTATATCGGAATTAAGGTTGATACCATTGATTCTCAAAAAGTGATTGTGAGTTGGAAAGAAACAGACCATGAAGATAAAGTGATCTTACTATCAGAAAAATAATGGCAGAAAAAATCAATACATTAAGTACCAAACACCTGCTGGGAATAAAAGATCTCACCACTAGAGATATCGAATTAATATTCGAGACTGCTGATACTTTCAAAGATGTACTTAACAGACCCATTAAAAAGGTGCCGTCTTTAAGAGATGTAACCATTGCCAATATATTTTTTGAAAACTCAACTAGAACTCGCTTATCATTCGAACTTGCACAAAAAAGATTATCAGCAGATACCGTCAACTTTGCGGCATCTTCGTCTTCGGTAAGCAAGGGCGAAACCCTAATTGATACGGTAAACAATATTTTAGCCATGAAAGTAGATATGGTGGTGATGAGACACCCCTATCCAGGTGCTGGAATATTCCTCAGTAAACATGTAAATGCTCAAATAGTGAACGCTGGAGATGGGGCTCATGAACATCCTACCCAAGCTCTACTTGATGCATTTTCTATCAGAGAAAAATACGGAGATGTTTCAGGCAAAAAAGTAGCCATCATTGGCGATATCCTTCATTCAAGAGTAGCGCTTTCTAATATACTTTGCCTACAAAAATTAGGTGCAGAGGTAATGGTATGCGGACCAAGCACATTGATCCCTAAATACATTGGTAGCTTAGGTGTAAAAATTGAACACGACCTATTAAAAGCGTTAAATTGGTGCGATGTAGCAAACATGTTACGTATTCAATTAGAGCGACAAGATATTAAGTATTTCCCTTCATTGAGAGAATATTCAATGATGTACGGACTTAATAAACAAATACTTAACTCACTTGACAAAGAAATTATTGTAATGCACCCTGGTCCAATAAATCGGGGGGTAGAAATCACAAGTGATGTTGCTGACAGTAAACAATCTATAATTCTTGATCAAGTAGAGAACGGTGTTGCCATAAGAATGGCAGTATTGTATTTATTGGCTAATCAACGTTCGCAATAGTCTTTAAATTTTTAAACATTTTTAGATTTTAATAACATCTTAAACCTGTATTCGTTTTTAATCTGTTTTCAACACATGTTAATTACTAATTATATCAAACTGAACCAGTTTAGATTAAATTAGAGATTATAATTTTGCTTATTTATGCTCAGAAAATACACAATCATCACACTTATTATTGGACTTTTATCAATTCCAGCTTTTGCTCAACAAAATGCTTGGTTTGATCTAAACAAACATTATAAAAGCGGACTTGAATTGCTTGAAAGTGGAAAATACGCTGCTGCATCAAATCAATTTAATAATGTTTTAAAAAACGATAAAAAATCAAGTGTAAAACCCGAAGCAAACCTAGAAAATGGTTTAATTAAAGAGAATGCACATTATTTTATCGCCCTTTGTGCACTAGAATTAGGGAATAGTGATGCAGAATCTTTATTTCTAAATTTTATAAATACCTATCCTGCAAATAATTACACCAAACTTGCCTATTACCATGTTGGAAGATATTATTTTGCTCAAAAAAACTATCCCAAGGTTATTGAATGGCTTAAAAAGTTAGAAGACAATGATTTAATAGGAAAAGAGTCCTCAGAATACCGCTATAAACTTGCTTACTCCTATTTTGAAAATAAAGAATATGATCAAGCAAAAGCTATTTTTCATCAATTAAAAGATGAAAAAAGCATTTATAATGAACAATCTATTTATTATTTCGCGTACATCAGCTACCTACAGAAGGATTATAAAAGAGCATTAGTTGAATTCGAGCGTTTAAAAGGATCAAAACTGTATGAAAATAGTTATCCATACTATATTTCCGCCCTTTATTTTCTAGATAATCGATATGATGATGTTTTAAGCTATGCCATACCCGTCTTAAAATCGAGTAAACAATTGTATGAAACAGAAATGTTCCGCATTGTTGGTGCCTCCTATTTTGCAAAATCAGATTATGTAAATGCTGGTCAATATTTTGATAATTTTCAAGGGAAAGATCAAGGCAAAACTCAAAACAATCAAGATAATTATCAGATTGGATACACTGCATTTAAGCTTAAAAAATATGAGAAAGCTATCCTAGAGCTAGAAAAGCTAGAAACAGCAGATGAATATTTTCAAAGTGGAATGATAGCCTTGGGAGAATCCTTCCTCAAAACAAACAATAAACAAGCAGCAAGAAGTGCTTTCTTTAAAGCATCCAAATTAGACTTTGATACACAATTAAAAGAAGAGGGATTATTTAATTATGCTAAACTATCCTATGAGCTTGATTTTCATCAAGTTGCACTAGATGCTACACAGTTATTCATAAAAACCTATCCACAATCACCAAAATTAGACCCTGCTAAAACTTTATTAAGTGAAATTCTATTAACAACAAAAAACTATAAAGATGCCATTGATATCTTAGAAACTATAGCCAATAGAAATAGAGAAGCCAATGAGGTTTACCAAAAGGTAACTTACTATAGAGGATTAGAATTTTACAATGAAAGAGCCTTCCAAAATGCCATTTCAATGTTTATGCGTTCCAGTAAAAATGCAGAGGATGATGAAATACATTCATTATCAACTTATTGGCTAGCCGAAGCAATGTATGAGGTTAGAAAATTTGGAGAATCGGTGGATAATTTTGAAAAATTCATGTCATTAACAGCTTCAAAGAAAACGGAAGTATATAACTATGCGCATTACGCATTAGCCTATGCTGCTTTTGAGCATGAGAACTACAGAAAGGCCGCTACTTATTTCGCGCGCTTTCTTCGTGGCAATGAAAAAGACCAAAATACTATAAACGATGCCATTTTAAGATTAGCAGATTCACATTTTGTGCTAAAAGATTATGATGAAGCGTTGGTTTATTATAATAGAATAATTGCATCCCGGACAAATAGTGAAGACTATGCCCTATTTCAACGTGGGATGATTCAGGGATTGCAGGGTCAAAATGACATAAAAATAACGACTCATAAATCCTTGCTCCAACAATTCCCAAATTCAAACTATTCGGATGATGCAAGCTTTGAAATACCCTATACCTATTTCATCAAGAATGATTTTGAGATTGCAAAAACAGGCTTAAATGAATTGATTCAAAAATACCCTCGCAGTAGTTATGTGCCACGTGCTTTAATTACTATCGGGTTAGTAGAACTAAATCAAGATAATGAAGAAGCGGCTCTAACAACCTTTAAGCGTGTGATAAGTGAATATACAACTACCGACGAAGCTAAATTAGCTTTAGAATCGATAAAAAACATCTATCTGCAAAATTCAGATGCCACTTCATTTTTAGATTATGCAAATACAACAAGCATAGGAAATTTAAGCACCTATGAACAAGATAATATCACTTTTCAAGCAGCCAATAATCGATTCTTAAACGGAGATTACCAAGGAACATTCGAATCTGTTAATGCATATTTCGATAAATTCCCTAAAGCCGCACATGATAAGCACGCTCGTTTTATAAGGGCAGAAAGCTTGGTGAAATTAAAGAGACCCAATGAAGCCATTCCAGATTATGAATATATTTTGAACGATTGGACTAGCGATTATACCGAACGTGCGCTCATTAGCATCTCCAAAATTTATCTTGCTCAAAAGAAATACAATGAAGCCATTGTTCACTTAAAAAAGCTGGAACTTACTTCAGAATACAAGTCTAATTACAGCTTTGCCGTTAACAACTTAATGGAAGCATATTCAAATATGAATTTACCAGACGAGACTCTTCAATATGTGAAATTCATTAGAGAATCTAATAAATCGTCTGAAGAAGATCTGTTTAGAGCAAGTTTATATTCTGCTAAAGCCAATCTAATTATTGGAGATACGGTTCAAGCTGTAAAAGATTTAACCGAAGTGGCTGAAAAAACACAAACAGTAACAGGTGCTGAAGCTAAATACAATCTTGCTCATATTTTATACTTGAAAGGGCAATATAAAACCTCTCTCGCTACCGCATTCGACCTTACTAATGAAATGCCTTCACATGATTATTGGGTTGCAAAAACATATATTCTCATAGCCGATAATTACGTGGGTATGAAGGATATTTTTCAAGCAAAAAGCACCCTTCAAAGCATAATCGAAAATTATGAGAATGAAGAAGATGATATTTTAGTCACCGCCCAAGAAAAATTAAAAAAACTAACAAAAAAATAATTGATAATGTATAGCTCTACTTTAAAATATTCGCTGATAGTTAGTTTGATTAGTCTATCAATGTTAACTCAGGCACAAGATAAAAAAACCGAAAACCCAGCCACAAAAGAGGCAAACACTCTGACTGAGGAAATTGAGGTTGTACGACCATATAAACCTGTTTTGGCAGACGCTGTGAAAATTAGGCGAAATCCTGACATGGACAAGCAAAAGCCATTTAAACCGGTTTTAAGCTATAGCATTATTGATAAAAAACTAGAGCTCAACTCAAATATCAAAGAACTGCAAGCACAGAAAATGGAAGATGAGCGTGCTAGCATATTGTCTAATAATTTCGTAAAATTAGGTGCAGGAAATTTCAATACCGCCCAAGGCGAAATTTATGTTAACTCAGGTAGTGATGAAGCCCTACAAACAGGGGCTTATTTCAAGCATTTATCACAAAAGGGAAATCTAGATCACCAACAGTTTTCTAACCAAGAAATGGGAATTTTTGGACGAACAATTGGAAATTCTTATGCTGCATCCGGAAATTTAAAATACGATAGGAATTCCTTTTTCTATTATGGATTTGATCCAACATCAGCTGTTGCTCCTGACATGAGTAAACAGCGGAATAATATAATTTCTGCTGAGGCTGAAATCATAAGTAATTATACAGAATCACCTGTATTAAATTATGCAGCAAACATTAAGGCATATCAATTTAATACCATTGCAGATGCTAAAGAAAGCTCTGTGATTTTAAGTGGATCTTTGAACAAAGATTTAAGCTCATTTAATGTGGGCTTGAATGCCTCAGCCGACTTAACCTCTACAAAAGATGTTTCTTATGAGATTAAAAACAACATACTAAAAGCAAATCCATACCTAACTTTTAAAGGAGATCTTTACAAATTAAAATTAGGAGCTAATATCGTTCAGGAATTAGGCACAAATACAAGATTAAATATTTTCCCGTCGGTATCAGCCGAGTTTGCTATTTTACCAGGATATGCCAATATTTTTGCCAAAGTGAATGGAGATGTTCTCAAAACATCTTTAAGCGAAATTGCATTAGAAAATCCATTTTTGAACGAAAACATAGGAATCAAAAACTCTCTTGAAAAAATAAATGTAGAAGCTGGTTTGAATGGTAATGTAGGCGCTACTTTTGGCTATAAAATCATGGCTTTTTATAAAAACATTGAAAATATGCCGCTTTTCATGAATAATTCTACAAAGATTAACCGCTTTGATGTAATTTATGATCAGGGACAAAGTTCGGTTTTTGGACTTGAGGGAGAAGTAAACATAAAAGCATCTGATGTATTTGAAATTGGGGGAAAAGCCCAAATTTTCAATTATGAGCTAGCAACTGAATCAGAAGCTTGGTTTAAGCCAAATTTTAGATTAATTTCGAATGCGAAAGCACAAGTAAATCAGAAACTTTATCTGAATGCAGAATTACTTTTTCAAGGGGAAACTAAGGCAAAAGTTAATTCTACTCCTGGAGAATTTAAAGCAAGTACTTTAAAAAGTTTTATGGATTTGAGTGCTGGAGCAGAATATAAAGTCAATAAAAAAATTGGAGTCTACCTAAGAGCCAATAATATAATGGGACAGTCTTACCAGAGATATTTATTTTATCCTAAAATGGGACTTACCTTATTCGGTGGTTTAAATTACTCCTTCTAAGTCTTTGTTTGGCAGCTTGATAATTAAAATATAACTTTACCCATTAATGGAAATAGCACAATACATTGTAGATCTGTTGCGTGGGCAAGATGAAGTGAGTCTAGCTGGTTTAGGCACATTCACCAAAACGAGAGTTGCTGGTTTTTTCGACCAAAACAGCAATATTTTCTACCCTCCTACCTATAAAATATCTTTTAAAGAGACTGAAACAGAAGATTCAAGTCTAATTCAGTATATAATTAGTAAAGAAAACACAAGTCCTTCTTCAGCAGAAGATCAAATAAAAAGCTTCATTTCAAGCATTTTAAATGGAGTTGAAAACGAAAATGTATTTGAAATAAAAGAATTAGGAAAGTTCCGCAAAAAAGATGGAATCCTGAATTTTGAAGCTTTTGAAAGTCTAGAATCAAAAGAAAATAATTGGATACTTAATCCTATTCAGGAGTTTGAAAATAGTGAAAAACCTAGCGAGCAAATTAAAAATGAGGAAGAAAGTGTTCAGGAAATAGCTGTTACGGAGGAACCAACCGAAACCGATCAAGAACAAGTTAGCGACGAAAATGAAGATTTAGATTTACAAGAAACAGCTCCCAATAGGTCTTGGTTGAAAATATTCCTTCTTTTTATCATCTTTTTGTTAAGTCTAACAACCCTGTTTTTCCTAAACCCTGAATTTAACACATTTGTTAAAGATAAAAGTAAAGGATTATTCAATTCAACAGGCAGCAGTCAAGAAGAAAGTCCCATTTTACTTGATTCAACCAAAATTAGTGCCGACTCTCTAGATCTTCTTATTGATAGTGCTTCAATCATTGCTGATAGTACCCAACAAGCTCAAGATACTAGCATAAAAGTTGGAGTTGATACCTTAGCAACAATTTCAAACAATGAATCTGCAACATTTGAGATTATTTCTGCCGCATTTTATAGAAAAAGCGAAGCTGATGCTTACATGAAAGAATTAAGCAAAAAGGGAATAAAATCAAAAATCGTAGAAAATATGCCAGGCAAAATGCTAAAGATTAGTCTTGGTACGTTCTTAGATGAAGAGAAGGCAATAATAGAACTACATAGAATACACAAAGAAATAAATAAAGATGCCTGGATCGCCAGGATTAAACCAAACAAAAAATCTAACTAATGTTTTTACTCCAAATTGATACCCTTAGTCCAATTACTGATACCGCAACATCTACCGTTCAAACGATGCCAGTCGGAGAAGAGTTAAGATTTATAGAACTACTTTTCAAAGGAGGTTGGGTAATGGTTCCATTAGCCATACTCGCATTCATGGGATTAGTCATATTTGTGGAGCGCTATCTCACCATTAGAAAAGCTTCTAAAAATGAGATGAACCTGATGATGCAAGTTAAACAGAGCGTTAAATCAGCTAAACTTGATGCTGCATTAGCTATCTGTAGGAATAGTAATACCCCTCTTGGAAGGATGTTAGAAAAAGGACTTTTAAGAATCGGAAGACCAATAAAAGACATTGAAGGAGCAATTGAAAATGTTGGGAAGCTTGAAGTATCAAAGCTTGAAAAAAATATAAGTATTCTTGGAATCATTGCTGGTATTGCTCCCATGCTTGGTTTCGTAGGTACAATTATTGGAGTAATTACCATTTTTCATGAAGTATCAGTTAAGGGTATAATTGAGATTGGGACTATTTCCGGCGGACTTTACGTCAAAATGATTACCTCGGCAACGGGTTTAATTATTGGTATCATAGCTTATGTTTTATACCATATTTTAAATATCATGGTTGATCGAATTATCCTTAAAATGGAAACAGATGCCATTGAATTTATAGATTTATTAGAGGAGCCGGGCAAATGAATTTAAGAAAAAGACAGAGAGGAAGCGTTGAGGTTCATACTTCAGCATTGAACGATATCATGTTCTTTTTGCTGTTGTTTTTCCTATTGGCTTCTGCTGTGGCAAATCCAAATGTTGTAAAATTGTTTTTACCGAGGTCGAGCTCCGGACAATCAATTCCTCAAAAAACTATAAACGTATCAATTACTAAAGATTTGGAATATTTTGTTGAGAAAAAACAGGTAAATGCATCTGAATTATATCAAAATATTGAAGTTTATCAAAAAGCATCACCTGATCTTACCATTATTTTATATGCAGATCGTACCATTGCCATTGAAAATGTAATTGAACTCACTGATATTGCAAATAAACTCAAGATTAAGCTTGTTTTAGCGACAGAAACAAAGAAATGATCGAATACCGTCCACAAGAAGAAAATAATTACCCGAAAGCCTATGCCATTTCAACTGGCATAATGATTGTTTTTCTGGCAATTAGCTTTTTTATTGTTGCGAGTCGTGTAGAACCCGATACCAGCGGCACAGGAGGAATAATAGTGAATTATGGAACCTCCGAATTTGGCATGGGTGATGATTATATGAGCGTTGAGGAGCCTTCTACCTCCCCTGATGCAAATAATGTTGCTCCCGACAAAGTGGTAATGGATAATAATACATCTAATGAGGTTAGTTCAGAAGTGACTGATAAAGCCATTGCCACACAAAATAATGAAGATGCTCCTGAAATAGTCACTAAAGAAAAAAGTGCTGCTAAAAACCCATCGGTAAGTACTCCAACTAAGGATAGTAAGCCTGCAGTAAACCAAAATGCGCTATACAAGGGCAAGAAAAATGATGGCCTTGGTAAGGGTGATGGTACAAGTAATGTTGCTGGAAATCAAGGTAGTACAAATGGCGATCCACTTTCACCTGATTACGGTGCTGGAGGTTCAGGTAATGGCAGCTATGCCTTAGATCTTAAAAGCAGAAAATTTACCAATCTTACCGTTCCAAAAGATGATGGACAGAAATACGGAAAAGTAGCAGTAAGAATCTATGTAGATAAAAATGGAGTTGTGGTAAATGCAATTGCTGGCGTAAAAGGAACTACCCTTTCCGATAAGGCTATTTGGGAGAAATGCAGACTAGCTGTTATTGGATCTTCCCTAAATAAACTAGATTCTGCACCCGACGTTCAAATAGGTGTAGTTATGTTTAATTTTAAGGTAAAATAATTTCTTTTAATTAAATTAATTTTCTTTTATATTTTTAATATCTGTCAAAACATTTGCTTAATCAATATGTTCTAACAGTATGAAAGCAATACAAATAATCCCTTCAAGAAGTCTATTTATGACTTCCTTAAGCATGCTAGTAATTTTCACTTTACTAAGTGCATGTTCAAAAAAAATCAATTTTAACACTTCAACGGTAGTCCCAGCTGCAGAAGGAGTAGTTAAAATCAAAAAAGACAGCAATAAAAACAGTTCTGTCGACATCAAAATCAAAAATTTAGCAGAGCCCGAGCGACTTGAATATCCAAAATCTGTTTATGTAGTTTGGATGGTGACAGAGGAAAATGGCATTAAAAATATAGGGCAATTAATAAGCTCTAAAAGCATGTTTTCAAGTCAATTAGAAGGAACATTAAAAACAACAACCCCATTTGCGCCAAAACGTATTTTCATCACAGCTGAGGATAGTAGTGACATTTCAATGCCTGGATCTTATGTGATTTTAGAAACAAAATCATTTTAATTCTATACATATTTCGAGAATAGGATTCTCTTCAGGATATTTACCCCATAAAATCATTGTCCATTAATGAATTATAGGGATACTATTCAATATTTATACTCGCGGCTACCGATGTTTAGCAAGGAAGGTAAAGCTGCGATGAAGCCAGGCCTGCAAAACATTATTAAGTTTTGCCAAAAACTTGGGAATCCGCAAGAAAAATTCAAATCAATACATGTGGGAGGAACGAACGGCAAAGGTTCTACTTCTCACATGCTTGCAGCAGTACTTCAGGAAGCGGGTTATAAAACAGCTTTATATACATCTCCACATCTCCGTGATTTTAGAGAAAGGATACGAATTAACGGAGAAATGATTTCTGAGAAGGAGATTATTCAATTTGTAAGCTCAAACAAAACATTTATTGAGGAGCTAGAACCCTCATTTTTTGAGGTTACAGTTGCTATGGCATTTGAATATTTTGCTCTGCAAAAAGTTGATATTGCAATTATTGAGGTCGGACTTGGAGGCAGGTTAGACTCCACCAATATAATTCATCCCGAATTAAGTATAATTAGTAATATTGGTTACGATCACATGAATATTTTGGGAAACTCCTTAGGAGAAATCGCTTCCGAAAAGGCTGGAATTATAAAAAGTGACAGTCCCATAATTATAAGTCAGAGGCAAAGCGAAACACAAGAAATATTCATAAATAAAGCTTCAGAAATGCAATCTCCAATCACTTTTGCAAGTGATGAATGGGAAATAACACGTTCCAATACCCAAAACATTGACACAGATTTATTACAAGTTGATATCAATCAAAAAATAAGGAACAAAAATTCAGTTTTTAGTTTTAATAAACTTGAATTAGATTTAAAAGGATCCTATCAACTAAAGAATCTTGGAGGTGTTTTAAGCGCTTTAGAGCAATTAAAATCAATGGGCTATCATATTGATGATCAAGATATTATATCGGCATTAGGCAGTGTTAAATCACTCACAGGACTAATGGGACGCTGGCATACAATGAGTAAAAAACCACTTGTTATTTGTGATACAGGTCACAATGAGGATGGAATCAAAGAAGTTTTAAAAAATATTGAGCTTAATACCTTCAAAAACCTGCATATGGTTATTGGAATGGTGAAGGATAAAGATATATCAAAAATATTAGCCCTTTTACCACAAGAGGCGCATTATTATTTTTGTCAGCCAGATATTCCAAGAGCAAAATCGGCAGAAGAGCTACAAATTGAAGCGAAAAAATTTGGTCTTCAAGGCCTTTTTTATGAATCAGTTCAATCAGCTTTAGATGCTGCAAAGAAAAATGCTTTAGAAGATGACCTAATTTTTATCGGAGGTAGCACTTTTGTGGTTGCTGAAATCATTTAAATGACCTAAAAATAGCTTATATCAGTATTTTAAATCCAAAAAAAACCGGCATCCAATTAGATGCCGGTTTTTTATTTGAAAACAAAAAAGATTAACTATTTTTCTTATCCATAGCCTTCCACATATAATAAATTGGAACACCTGTTAGAACGATAATGAATCCCGGCCAAGTAAAATTAGGCTTATAAATAATTAATAAAATACAGAAACTTATACCCATCAAGATGTATAATGCAGGAAGGAAAGGATAACCAAAAGCCTTGTAAGGTCTTTCTGCCTCCGGATTTTTAACTCTCAAAATATAGATACCTAGTATGGTAAGTACATAAAATATAACCACCACAAAAGAAATCATATCAAGAAGGTCACCGTATTTACCACTCAAACATAAAACAGAAGCTACGAGGCACTGCAACCATAAACCAAATTCTGGAACTGCATGTTTATTTAATGAGGCAGTTTTCTTGAAAAACAGACCGTCATTTGCCATAGTATGGTAAACACGAGCACCGGCTAAAATTAAGCCATTATTACAACCAAAAGTTGAAACCATGATCATTAAAGCAATAATTACAGTACCAATATTACCAAAAATTACACTTGAAGCTGCAACAGCAACACGATCCTTATCTGCATAAGCAATTTCTTCAAGGGGTAAAACAGCGAGGTAAACAAGATTTGCCAGCACATAAATAATGGTAACAATCATTGTCCCTAAAAACAAACTCAAACCAATATTTCTTTTCGGATTTCTTACTTCCCCAGCAATAAAAGTAACATTGTTCCAGGCATCGCTACTAAAAATAGAACCAACCATAGCGGCAGCAACTGCACCAAGAGCGGCAGCAATCGTTAGAGATTGGAAAGAACCATCGGGACTCAATTTCTGCATAGTCCAAGCATTCTCCCAATTGCTAGTCCATATTTCTGGTTTCATCATGATAAAACCAAAGATTATAAGTCCGAAAAGGCTAAATAACTTAGTCAGTGTAAAAGAAGTCTGAATCATTTTACCACCCTTCACTCCTTTAGTATTTATATAGGTTAGCAAAATAATGGTAGCGATGGCTAAAACTTGTGCAGCTGAAATTTTAAAGGATCCCATAGAGAAAAGAATAAGGTCTTCACTCACTTGTGGCCATAAATAGGCGGTAAATTTCGAAAATGCAACCCCTACTGCTGCAATTGTACCTGTTTGAATTACTGCGAAGAAACTCCATCCGTATAAAAAGCCTACAAGCGGGTTATAAGCCTCTTTAAGATAAACATACTGCCCACCAGCCTTTGGGAACATCGCACTTAATTCGCCATAGCTAAGGGCAGCAATTAAGGTCATTAAGCCCGTAATGAGCCAAACGGCAATTAACCAGCCACCAGACCCTACATTTCGTGTAATATCGGCAGCCACGATAAAAATACCTGAACCAATCATACTTCCAGCAACTAGCAAAGTGGCATCAAGTAGACCAAGCTCACGCTTCATTTCATTTTGTTCTATAGTTTCATTCATATTAAAGTTGTTGTTCAAAGAATAAACATACATTAAAAAATAAATCTGTGAACAATAAAGATTATTAAAAATCTAAAAAATCTTTCATCAAGAAAAAAAACAAAACAAAATTAGAAATAAATAATATATTTAAATTATTGATTAACAGATACTTAAATAATAAAAAGATGAAAATTTGAATGAATAGCTAAACATTCTGAATTACAAAATTTGAATAATAGAATAAGCCTGCTATTTTTGCCGATTGTATTAGAAAATATAATTATATAAACAGATAAATATCCATGGAGTTTTTACAAAACAATTTGATTTATTTAATACCCGCGATGGGCGTTTTTGGTATCCTAATAATGGCTATAAAATCGGCTTGGGTAACAAAACAAGATGCTGGCGACGAAAACATGCAACGTCTTTCGGGTTATATAGCTGACGGTGCAATGGCCTTTCTTAAGGCTGAGTGGAAAGTATTAGGTTATTTTTCAGCAATTGCGGCTATATTATTAGCATACTCAGGTACTTTGGTGGAAACATCAAGCTGGGTTATTGCTATTTCATTTTTGATTGGTGCATTTACTTCAGCCTTAGCGGGTTATATTGGTATGAACATCGCTACAAAAGCAAATGTTCGTACTACTCAAGCTGCACGTACAAGTTTAGCCAAAGCACTTCAAGTATCTTTTACTGGTGGTAGTGTAATGGGTATTGGAGTTGCGGGACTAGCAGTTTTAGGTTTAGGAAGCTTATTTATAGTTTTCTATAATATGTATGTTATTAATACAGGTGGTAGTGTGAACGGAAAAGAGATGGAAAAAGCTCTTGAAGTTTTAGCTGGTTTTTCACTTGGTGCTGAGTCAATTGCATTATTTGCACGTGTTGGTGGTGGTATTTATACCAAAGCTGCCGATGTAGGTGCAGATCTTGTAGGTAAAGTTGAAGCAGGAATTCCTGAGGATGATGTTAGAAACCCAGCAACTATTGCAGATAACGTAGGTGATAATGTTGGTGATGTTGCGGGTATGGGTGCCGATTTATTTGGTTCTTACGTTGCTACAATCCTAGCAACCATGATTTTAGGTCGCGAAATTGTATCTATTGATAATTTTGGAGGTATCGCTCCTATCCTATTACCAATGCTTATTGCAGGTTTAGGTTTAATATTATCTATTGTAGCAACTGCATTCGTTAGAATCAGCAAGGAAACCGATAGCGTTCAAAATGCTTTGAACATGGGTAACTGGTCATCAATTATTTTAACAGCTATTGTTTCTTTCTTCGCAGTAAAATGGATGCTTCCTACTGGTGAAATGTATATGAGCAGAGATATGGTTGGTGGTGTTTTAAGAGATGGTGCTATCGCTTTCACAAGCATGGATGTATTTTATTCTATTGTTGTAGGATTAGTAGTTGGAACCTTAATGAGCTTAATTACAGAATATTATACTGCAATGGGTCAGCGACCAGTATTGAGCATTATTAAGCAGTCTTCAACAGGACATGCAACTAATATAATTTCAGGTTTAGCAGTAGGAATGGAATCTACAGTAGCTCCAATTCTTGTGCTTGCTGCAGGTATTTATGGGTCTTTCTATTTTGCTGGTTTCTATGGTGTTGCTATTGCAGCAGCGGGAATGATGGCAACTACCGCTATGCAATTATCAATTGATGCCTTTGGCCCGATTGCAGATAATGCAGGTGGTATTGCTGAAATGAGCGGATTACCTCCAGAAGTTAGAGATCGTACTGATAATCTAGATGCTGTAGGAAATACCACTGCAGCAACTGGTAAAGGTTTCGCTATCGCTTCGGCTGCATTAACTTCATTGGCATTATTTGCTGCTTTTGTTGGTGTTTCTGGTATTGATCGTATTGATATTTATAAGGCAGATGTACTTGCGGGACTATTTGTTGGAGGTATGATTCCATTTATATTTTCTGCGCTTTGTATTTCTGCTGTAGGTAGAGCTGCAATGGACATGGTAAATGAGGTTCGTAGACAATTCCGCGAAATTCCAGGAATCATGGAATATGAAGCAAAGCCTGAATATGAAAAATGTGTTGCTATTTCAACAAAAGCAAGTATTCGTGAAATGATGTTGCCTGGAGCAATTGCATTAATCGTTCCTATAATTATTGGATTTTCATTTGGTCCGGAGGTTTTAGGCGGACTATTAGCCGGTGTAACTGTATCAGGTGTTTTGATGGGTATGTTCCAATCAAATGCTGGTGGTGCATGGGATAATGCTAAAAAATCATTCGAAAAAGGCGTGGAAATTGATGGTGAGATGTATTACAAAAAATCTGAACCACATAAAGCATCAGTAACTGGTGATACCGTTGGTGATCCATTTAAAGATACTTCTGGTCCGTCGATGAATATTTTAATTAAGTTAATGTCAATCGTATCCTTAATTATCGCTCCACATATTTCTGAGGGTGTAAGCCATAAAGTAACAGTGGAAGTTAAAAAAGAAATTAAAGTGATTAAAACAGAGGATCAAGCTGGTAATACTAGCATTGATACTATTGTAAACACCACTGATACTATAAAAAGATAATAAAAATGCAGAAGGGAATTCATTAGAATTCCCTTCTGCATTAAAAGAATAATTCTTATTATTGAGTTTCAATTCATTGGTGATAAATTAATTCCGGTAATGTACATTCATGTTTCATTTTACCGTTTTAATTAATTAGGTTTGAATTCAGATTAAATCAAAATTCTTAAAGAAAAATATTTAACAAACAAATTCGTATGTTTCACAAAAAATCCATCGAACAGTTAATGTTCGAATCACAACAAACTGGTGAAGGCACATTAAAACGTTCATTAAGCAGTGTAAACCTAGTTGCTTTAGGTATCGGTGCAATTATTGGTGCCGGATTATTCTCTCTTACGGGTATTGCTGCAGCTGAAAATGCTGGACCTGCGGTAACCATTTCTTTTGCTTTAGCTGCTTTTGCTTGTGCATTTGCGGGACTTTGCTACGCTGAGTTTGCATCAATGATTCCTGTTGCAGGAAGTGCATACACTTACTCTTATGCAACTATGGGTGAGTTTATGGCTTGGATTATCGGTTGGGATTTAGTCCTTGAATATGCTTTAGGCGCCGCAACTGTTGCTGTAAGTTGGTCTAGATACCTTTTAGAATTACTTCACAAATACAATATCAACCTTCCACACGAGTACATCGTATCCCCTTGGGAAACAATGAAATTAGGTGATGGTACTATAATTGACGGCGGAATAATTAATATTCCTGCAATTTTTATTGTAAGTGTTTTATCATTAGTTCTAATTCGCGGTACTCAGGGTTCAGCTAACATGAATAACTTCCTTGTTATTTTAAAGGTAGCTGTAGTTCTAATGTTTATCGTTTTAGGATGGAGCCATATCAATCCTGATAATTATGTTCCTTACATCCCTGAAAACACTGGTAAGTTTGAAAACTTCGGTTGGTCTGGTATTTCAACTGGAGCTGCTGTGGTATTCTTTGCCTTCATAGGATTTGACGCCGTGTCAACAGCTGCACAAGAAGCTAAAAACCCTCAAAAAGGTATGCCAATTGGAATTTTAGGTTCCCTTATCGTTTGTACTATTTTATACGTTTTATTTGCCCATGTAATGACTGGTCTTGTAAATTACAAAGACTTTGCAGGTGATGCTAAGCCAGCCGCAACAGCCTTTGCAATGACAGGTTATACTTATTTACAGGATGCCTTAATTATTGCAATTCTTGCAGGTTATACTTCTGTAATCTTGGTGATGTTAATGGGTCAGTCACGTGTATTTTACACCATGTCAAAAGATGGTTTATTGCCGAAATTCTTTTCTTCAGTTCATCCAACTTTCCGTACTCCATGGAAAACTAATCTATTCTTCTTAGTTTTTGTTAGTCTTTTCGCTGGATTAGTACCAGTTTCAGATTTAGGCCACATGGTTAGTATCGGTACTTTATTTGCCTTTACTTTAGTTTGTATTGGTATTATGGTGTTACGTCATACCATGCCAAATATTGAAAGACCATTTAGAACTCCTTGGGTACCATTTGTTCCAATTATGGGAATTTTAGTATGTGTGTATTTAATGTACACCCTACCAGCAGAAAGCTGGTACCGCTTAGGAATATGGATGGCTTTAGGTGTTGTTATCTACTTTATTTACGGTAAAAAGAATAGTAAAGTCAGAGAACTAAGAGATGGAGTAATCATCGAAAAAGATAGAGAGTAATCCTTTCATATTAATTTAATATTAAAAAAGGTTTCAGATTTATCTGGAACCTTTTTTAATTAAATGAATTTAATACCTTCATGCTAGAATATTAAAACAGAATTGTTCATGGAAAATTTCAATTTTAAACAGATTCTTTCAGTCACTATGATTCTCTTCGCAATCATAGATATCCTTGGCTCAATTCCAGTAGTTATCTCCTTACGCAATAAAGTTGGTCATATACAATCTGAAAAAGCTTCTTTAGTTGCTCTTTTATTAATGATTCTTTTTCTGTTTATTGGGGAAGAAATGCTTAAAATCATCGGTCTCGATATTTCATCTTTCGCCATAGCGGGTTCAATGGTAATATTCATTATCGCTATGGAAATGATTTTAGGAATCAATTTATTTCGTGAAGAAGCAGCAGAAAGTGCCTCTATTGTACCATTAGCCTTTCCATTAATTGCAGGCTCAGGAACACTAACCACCCTCCTATCCCTTAAATCTGAATACGCAACGCAAAACATTATTGTTGGAATCATAATCAACATGATTTTTGTTTATATCGTTCTAAAAAACACCATTTACCTAGAAAAGCTATTGGGTAAAACTGGCTTAAATATCATGCGAAAGGCCTTTGGAATCATCCTTCTGGCAATTGCAATCAAATTATTTAGAAATAATACGGGTTTGTAGGAGGTTTAACGAATTAATCGTGCAATAAACATGGTATCCGCTTTCTTATTGTATCCCTTAATCAATTCTAAGCTCTCCAGCTTCATTGAATGATCGGATTGAAGATGTCTTACCACTTCTTCATTTTCCTCTCTAAAAACAGAGCAGGTAATGTAAATAAGCGGCTTACCCGGTTTAAGATATTTTAATACGTTGCTTGCAATCGTTTTTTGTAAATTTTGAAATCCCTGAATTTTAAATTCTTCAAACTGATTGATCATTTCAGGTGTTCTGCCCCATGTACCAGAGCCAGAGCAAGGAGCATCCAAAATAATCCCATCAAACTCATAATGATGCAATTCAGGATCTGCGTTTTTTGTCAGATCAATTATTTTTTTCTGATATGTTTTTAACCCCGCAGCATTAAAGCGCTCATCTAAATTATCTAAAACACTTTCCCGAATATCCGAAACAACAAGTTTAATATCAGGCTGTTCAGAAAATAATAAAAGAGATTTACCCCCAGAAGCAGCACAAGCATCCCACCAATGTTCATATCGATTGGGTTTAAAATAATTCAATGTATGTTGCGAAGAAAGATCCTGAACTTCGTAAGGCTTAATTGTAAAGCTAGTATCAGGAAATAAATTATTTAAATTCGTGCCGTTGGGCATTGAAATAGTATAATTACCAATCTGCTTAAAGTCGATGGAGCTATTTTCCATTGTTTTTAAGACCATTGCCAAGGATTTCGGATTAACCCGTATAAATAAATCTGGCTGTATAAAAAATGAGCTTAAAAATTGAGCGCTATCAACACCTTCAGATAGATGCTTAAGAAAAGGAAAAACCTCCTCCAACACTAATCCCTCATGGGCTTCAGCAAAGGCTATTTTTTCATCTAGTGGAAGCAAAATTTTGGCATTTAAATCGGGACGAAAATGCTCTAAAAATGGATTATCTATAGAATTACAGAGAAATTCAGCCAGAAAGAGTCGCTCCTCCTTAGTCTTATTTACAATCGCTTTTCCTAAACGGAAATAGTTATAAAGAAGTCTTGAGGCCATACGTCGATCTGTAGAACCCATCTGTTTGTTCTTCTTAAAAAACTCTGGCAAAAACTTAGTAATTGGCCGATCTCCGGGATAGCTTTCCAAAACCTTTAAAAAGCTACGTAACTGTTGTTCTGCTCTCATTTCTCAGGCTGAAGTTCAAAATTTCTATATCTCAGCATCATCAGCTCTGTATTCATGTATCCTGTTTTCGGATCTTTAGAAAATTTAAAACTTGTGTGTAAGCCCCTGTAAACACTGTCTTTGAGATGTTTAGCATAATCATTACCGTATTTTTCAAGTAGCCCACCAAAATAATAGCCAATGTCAAAACCCTTAAAAGAATATTCTGAAGGCTCAAAACCATATTCATCACGATAACGAGAAATAAAGTTTTTAACCGTTTGAGATTTATAATTTACGTGAAAAGATGCGCTGATTCGGGAATTAAGTGTCTGCATCTTCTCCTGACTTAAATAATTAGTCTTTAACCAATTAGGATGCCCAAAAACCTCTATTTTGAACTTTTGCTTCGTTACTAAATTATATAATTTATCAATTGCAGGCATCACAAATAGCCTGTCTGAAGAGGTGACAATCACCAAATTGTTTTTTGTTGGGACTAAATACTTTTCTAATGCGATAACTGTAGCACGTTCAGTAATTTGAAATTTATCTCCCGAAATATTTGTCAAGTTTCTTTTAAAATGATTCGAGAATTTAGCGTCATCGCTCTTTTGTGTATTTATCAATACAATATTTACCAATTCAGCTTGATAGTTTGAACTAATAAATTCAGCAATTTTACGCGCATGCTGATCAATGGTATTATTTACTGTAACTAAGCTCGGATTATTAAAATCGGTAGGAATAGATGCTGCCAAGGGTGAAATTTGGAGCTTTTTATCGCCAAGCTCTGCAAATTCACCAAAAGTCTTGATAGCATCTGGATAGATAGGTCCTACAATTAAATCCTTGCTTCTTACCGAATTAGCTAAAGCGAGATTAACAACTCTGGTCTCCTGATTTTGCGTATCAAATACACTTAGGTTAAAATTATGACCCCTTGCTGTAAGTGAATCAAGCGCCAACTTAAAACCTTGATAAAAATCAATGGCAATACTAGCCTTTTCAATGTTTTTGCTTGTTGCCGTCTTAAGATTAATGGTATTAAGATCAAAAGGCAAAAGCAAGGCTATTGAATGATCTGTTTTTAGGGGTACAATCTCTTTCTGCTTCTCTAATTCGCTAGGAGATGGAATATCAACTGGCTTAGGAGCAGTTATTTTTTTAGAGCATGCTGATAAAAATATCAGCATGCATAAAATCAATACAAAATTATTCCCACTCAATAGTTGCGGGCGGTTTGGAACTAATATCATATACAACTCTGTTAATTCCTTTTACATTATTTATAATTTCATTGGATATTTTAGCAAGTAAATCATAAGGTAAATGACTCCAGTCTGCTGTCATTCCATCCACAGAGCTAACAGCTCTTAAACAAATAACATGCTCATAAGTTCTCTCATCACCCATTACCCCTACCGATTGTACCGGCAAAAATATCGCTCCAGCTTGCCAAACTTTATCGTACCAACCTGAAGATTTCAAATTATTGATATAGATAGCATCAGCTTCTTGAAGAATAGCTACTTTTTCTGGAGTAATATCATCTAAAATACGAATGGCTAATCCGGGACCAGGAAAAGGATGCCTTCCTAAAAGTGCAGGATCCATACCTAATGTAGCACCTACTCTTCTCACTTCATCCTTAAATAAGGTATTTAAGGGTTCTACCACTTTAAGCTTCATAAAATCAGGCAATCCACCCACATTATGATGCGATTTTATCGTTGCAGATGGTCCCTTTACAGAAACAGACTCAATCACGTCCGGGTAGATAGTCCCTTGACCTAGCCATTTCACGTCCTTAACTTCGTGAGCAGCATCATCAAAAACCTCAATAAATACCCTTCCAATGGCTTTTCTTTTTGTCTCAGGATCTTTAATTCCAGCAAGCTGACCTAAAAATCGATCCCCTGCCCTAACACCACGAACATTTAGTCCCATGTGTTGATACGAATCCAATACCTGCTCAAACTCACCCTTACGCAACAAACCATTATCCACAAAAATACAATGAAGGTTTTTACCAATTGCTTGATGTAAAAGCACCGCTGCAACTGATGAATCAACACCTCCTGATAAGCCTAAAATAACCTTATCATCACCTAATTTTTCTTTTAATGATTGAATGGTGGTCTCAATAAATGCATCTGGAGTCCAATCTTGACTACAATCGCAAATATCTACTAAGAAGTTTTTCAGTAATTGCTTCCCATCGGTGCTATGTGTTACCTCTGGGTGAAATTGAATACCGTAAACTTTCGCATTTTTTAATTGATAAGCAGCAACCTTCACAGAATCGGTGCTAGCAATAATTTCAAAATCATCTGGAATAGATGCGATGGTATCTGCATGCGACATCCATGTTTGAGAATTTGCGGGTATATCCTTAAATAAAGGATTAGAATGATCAATAAAATCTAAACATGCTCTGCCGTATTCACGTGTGGATGAAGCTTTTACTTCTCCACCAGATTTCTGAGCGATGTATTGAGCGCCATAACAAACACCCAAAATTGGAAATTTTTGCTGAAGCGATTTAAAATCAACTTGTGGTGCATCTTCTTGACGCACAGAATAGGGACTTCCCGAAAGGATGACACCTTTAACTGAACTATCAAAGTCTGGAAGGTGATTAAACGGATGTATCTCGCAGTATACGTTTAGCTCTCTGACTCTACGTGCAATAAGTTGAGTGTATTGCGACCCGAAGTCAAGAATGATGATTTTTTCTTGCATGAGCAAAGATAACTTTTTTGTACAGAGGCAGAAAGTATTCTAATAATCCTTTTTGTTTTTTTAGGCATTTTTTTGTGATTATTCACAAAAAACAAAGTCAATTAAGAATATACTAAAAATATCTGAGAAATCAAAGCAAAATCGACTAAATAATACCATGAAGTGGACCACCTTGGGCTCCCAGTTGATCAACTCGTTTTTCAACTTCTGGATCTTTAATTAACTCTGGAGCATGATGCTTTTTTAAGCGTGCATCAATAATTAGAGGGCCTTTACAACCCCAATGTTTATGCTCAGTAAATGACTTAATTCCATGAATATCATGAGAAGGGTTACTTCTGGTGAAGCTTACCCAAACAAAATTATTTATACTTTCGGCTACGAAGCCAGCATCATCGCAAAGGATAAATAAAGGCAATCCATCTAAATTTGTATTAGCTAGGGCTGTATCTAATATTTCAATTTCATGAGATGTTTGCTCATGGCTTCCAAAAGGTGGCGCTTCAATAGCTAGAACACCAGGCATCACCATCTTGAACTTATCGAATGTTCTTGGCATCGTGAAGGATGCAGGTAATTCGGTCCATAAAGTGCGTTTTTTATCTCCTGCAGCGGCAATTGCAACCTTTGATCCCGAATTGATATCAGTCCCGCTATAATCTAAAGTATCAATTGTTGTTCGGGTATAAAAGTGTAAATCACGACTCAAATCAACACGCTCAAGAATATGCTGAATGAAGCCTTCGATATCGCTAGTTTTAAGGCTTGGATTATCTTCTTTATTAGATATGAATAAATATTTAGCTAAACTCAGCTGACTTTTACCCAAAATATGATTGGCGATAGTTAAAATTTCTTGAGGTTTTTTCTCATTGAGATAAGGCGTATATCGCTCACTGCCAATGGCAAATAAAAGTGGATGTACACCGGCAGCATCTACCGCATTTACTTCATGCAGACCTGGAATTTCTTTAGGAATAGCAGATCCTGTGATATCATGAATTAAAGCGCCAAAGCTAGTATCTTCTTGAGGTGGGCGACCAACTACAGTAAAAGACCAAATAGCATCTTTACGATGATATACATTATGCACCTTCAATAATGGGAAAAGGTGTTGAAGACTATAATAGCCTAAATGATCCCCGAAAGGGCCTTCCAATTTATTGGCACCAGGCTCTACGGTACCAGTAATAACAAAATCGGCATCTGAAGAGATACAAAAGCCTTCAGCATCATAAAAATAACGGAAACGGCGATTACCTAAGGCGCCAGCAAAAGTCATTTCAGACAATCCTTCAGGCAATGGCATAACTGCTGCTAAAGGGTGTGAGGGTGGCCCACCCACAAAAATACTTACTTTTAAGGCCTTTCCTTTGGCATTAGCCTTGGTTTGGTGAACACCAATACCACGATGTAATTGATAATGAAGACCAATTTCCTCATCTGGAACATATTCATTACCACCTAATTGGATACGGTACATACCTAAATTGGCATTCATAATACCTGGCTTGTCGATATCTTCGGTATAAACTTGAGGCATAGTCACAAATGGACCGCCATCCATTGGCCAATTAACAATTTGAGGCAAGGCCGAAATACTTGTTTTACCAAATTTGATGGGTGAATTAAAACCACTTTTCAAAGGTAAAGCTGAAAAGGCAGTTAAGCCAGCACTAGCATATTTAAATGGGCTTTTTAAAGCTTTTAGAGGATCTGATTTAAGGTCTACAAGCGTTTTTATTGCATCCAGAGTATCCCTAAACATAAATTTAGAGCGATCAAGGGTACCAAAAAGATTTGAAACTGCTGGAAATTTACTTCCTTTGATATTTTCAAATAGTATGGCCGGTCCTTGATTTTCGTAAACACGCAAATGAATAGCAGCGGCTTCGAGGTAAGGATCAACTTCTTGTTTTATACGGACGAGGTGTCCATTTTTTTCAAGATCAGAAACGCAATCAGCAAGACTTTTATAACCCATTTTAAAAATAAATTGCACCAATAAATAATGGTGCAATTTATAAAATTGTGAAGCAGGAATTTAAACCTTTAAGATTTATGTTTTAAAGATTACAAAACCATGTTGTAGGAAATACACTCTATGCCAAATTTATTTAAAAAATCTACGCCTTCATCGCTGGGCAAACCTTTATATTCTGCATAAGACGCTTTAAACAACACTTTTTTTATTCCCGAGGAATAAATAATTCGCGCACAAGAAATGCAAGGAGAAAGCGTCACATAAAGTGTTGATCCGCTTAAATTCATCCCATTTTTCACAGCATAGAGAATAGCATTTTCTTCTGCATGTAAGGCTAGCGAACAACTATTCTTTGAATCTCGCGGGCAACCAGTCTCGGGCCATTCTTCATCACAGTTGTGAGTTCCGGCTGGCGGACCATTATAACCGATAGAAATTATGCGCGTATCTTTGGTTAAAACAGCACCGACCTGTGCTTTCACGCAATGAGAGCGTGAAGCAAGGTCGGTTGCTAAATTCATAAAAATTGAATCGAAGCTTGGTTTTTTATTCATTAATGTCCAGGTTCTGTATCCAATTTGCTAACGTCAAATCCTTGTTTTTTAAGTTCTGAACTCACTTTTATAGCGAAGTAAGCTAGGTAAACAAAACCTAAGAAAGGAACAATATAAGATATATGAATGCCACTAGTATCAGCAAGAATTCCCTGTACTGGAGGAATAATAGCACCACCAAGAATCATCATAATTAAAAATGCAGAACCCTGAGAAGTATATTTACCTAAACCAGTGATTGCCAATGCAAAAATACAAGGCCACATGATTGAGCAAGCTAATCCTCCTGCAAGAAATGCGAATATTGCCACATTTCCAGTAGTTAATAATCCCACAACCATTGCTAATCCACCCAAGAAACCGAAGGTTAATAAGGTTTTAGCAGGCTTTTCCTGACTGTAGAAGAAACCAGCAATTAAAATAACCAAACATACTGCATAAGCAAAAAACTGCTCTACAGAGGTTCCATTTAAGTGATTTAAGAATAAAATGATTGAAAATGCAATAAAAGGCATCACAATAGTTAAGATTCTCTTAGTTGTTTTAGATAGTTTGAAAGCACTAACTGCACCAGTCCAGCGACCAATCATCATACTTCCCCAATAAAGAGAAATAAAAGGTGCAATTTGAGAATCTGAAAGTCCGCCAAAATCAGGCAATTGCAATAAAGCACCCATATTACTTTGGATACTCACTTCAACTCCTACGTAAGTAAAAATAGCAATCATTCCTAAAATCAGTTGAGGGTAACCCATTGCACCCCATCCTGACTTATCCTTACCTGCAGCTTTTAGAGCCACTAATAAAGTAAGAATAATGATAAATAGCGAAAGGTATACAAAAACAGACATTCCTAAACCTGTTGCTTTTGAGATTGGATCAGCAGCTAAAATCAATAAGAATGCTATAAAAATAACAAATAAAGGAAGGTTTGTCTTTCCGCTAGCTTCTACCTTTTCGTCACTAGTAACTTTAGGGAGTTTTGAAACCCAAAAGAATAAGGCAACAGCCAGAAATAAACCAGCAAGAATGTAATACAAGGTATTTATTGAGGAAATTTCAATGTCTTTTGGAACTGCAGCAGTTGCTGAGCCGAAAAGAATAACGCTCACTGCAATCGGACCTAATAATCCACCTAAATTATTAATACCACCAGCTAAATTTAACCGGTTTGCACCAGTTACGGGACTTCCAAGTGCTACTACGAAAGGATTTGCAGCTGTTTGTTGAAGTGAAAAACCTATAGCTACAAAGAAAAAAGCTAATAAAATAAAGTTAAATGATCCAGAATTTACAGCGGGAATCATCATTAATGCCCCTCCAGCCGAAATTACAAGTCCCAAAGCGATACTATTTTTATATCCCAATTTATTAAGAATATCTACCTTAATAATTTTAGATGCATAAAATAAAATCAAAGAACCAATGAAATAACCACCATAAAAGGTAAAATCAATTAATTGGGACTCAAATTGGGTTAGATTAAAGTGCGTTTTACAGAATGGTATAAATATACCATTACTTGCAGCCAAAAAGCCCCAGAAGAAAAACACTGTTATAAGTGTATAAAGAGCTGAGGAATAATTTTTTTGTGAATTGTTATCCATATCTAATTTTAAATTATTGAAAAATTTATCTAACATAAATTATTTTTCTCATATCTCTAAGTTTTTAATGTTTTTATATTAAATAGTATAGAATTATTCAATTTTAGGTTAATTTGCAATTCATAAAAATGGATTTAAAATTCGGATGATAGAAATAATCATTTCAGGGATTTCTTTGGGCTTTGTACTTTCTTTTTTAACTGGTCCAGTATTTTTCGCTCTGATAAAAACAAGTATAGAAAAAGGCTTTAGTGCAGGTGTTTCATTGGCAGCAGGAGTAGTTTTTAGCGATATTTTTTATGTCGCATTAACCGTTTATGGTACCTCCTTTTTAGCATTGGAAAACAAGTATCGCATGGAAATTGGAATAGTAGGAAGTACTATTTTATTTAGTGTTGGATTATATTATTTATTTAAGAAGGTAAAGGTCAATTACGAGCAAACCGCGTCCAAAAGGCATTATACAGGGTATTTTCTGAAAGGTTTCTTGATGTGTATTTTTAATCCAGCAGTTTTACTTTATTGGCTAAGCGTTACAAGTGGTGTAATTTCTTTATCAGGAGGAATTAATTCTGCCTACATACTTCCATTTTATGGTTCAATTTTAATCACACAATTTAGCCTGGATGTGCTTAAAGCTTATTATGCCAATAAATTGAGATATAAAATAAAGGAAAAGACCATCTCTAATCTTAATAAAATTGCAGGGGTTTTAATTCTAATATTTGCAGCAAGAATAATTTACAATCTTATAATAGGCCATTCATTAATTTAAAATTAGAGGCCTGACAAACAAAAAAAGGGATTGCATATGAAATGCAATCCCTTTTTTAAAATTGTTTTTTTCTTAATAAGCTCTTTGATTTTTACCCTCCACCCAATTCATAAAGGCTTTATTAACCACCTTATTTCCTCCAAGCGTAGGATAATTTCCAGAGAAATACCAATCACCTAGATGTGCAGGGATAGCTTTATGAAGATTATCTAGTGTTTGATAAATCACCTTGACTTCTGCCTTGATTTCTTTAGGAGTAATAATTTGAGCTATTCTATCCGAAATTTCCTGATCTGTAAAAGGACTGTAAATATCTTGAACATGATTTTTAACTTGCTTATTACCAAGCTTTTGAGATTCAAGACAATTTTGATAAACGCGATCAATGACATCTGCCATTCCTCTTTCTTTTAACAGAGAAATAGTTGCTTCAAATGCTACAAACTCGCCCATTCTCGACATATCGATACCGTAGCAATCAGGATATCGAATTTGAGGTGCTGATGAAACAACAATAATCTTTTTGGGACCTAAACGATCTAATATCTTTAAGATACTCTGCTTTAACGTAGTACCTCTAACAATTGAATCGTCAAGAATTACCAAATTATCGGTACCCTTGTTTATCAATCCGTAGGTGGTATCATACACATGCGCCACCATATCCTGTCTATCAGCATCTTGAGTAATGAATGTACGAAGCTTAACGTCCTTAATAGCGATTTTTTCAACTCTAGCAGTTAAGCTTAACACATCATTAAGCTCAGCGTCGGTAATTTTATCAGAACGATTTAATAAAATATCTTTTTGATAGTCCCTAAGGTAATTATGAACTCCCTCTACCATTCCATAAAATGCTACTTCTGCTGTATTGGGTATAAAGGAGAAAACAGTGTTTTTAATGTCGCGGTTGATGGCGTCAAAGATCTGCGGACAAAGATTTAATCCGAGTTGTTTACGTTCTTTATAAATGGAGGCATCGCTACCTCTAGAAAAATAAATACGTTCAAAAGAACATGATTTTTGTTCTTCAGGCTCTCTAAATTGCTCTTCAGTGATTTTACCATTCTTTTTAATGATTAAAGCATGGCCTGGTTTTATTTCCTTTACTGATTCCAGGGGAACGTTAAATGCTGTTTGAATTGCTGGGCGCTCGGATGTTACAATCACAATTTCATCGTCATGATAGTAAAATGCAGGTCTAATTCCCGATGGATCACGCATTACAAAAGCATCTCCATGACCTAAAATTCCACTAATGGTATAACCACCATCCCAAGTTTTTGCTGAGCGACGAAGTATTGAAGCTACATCAATATGTTCGGCAATCTGGTGACTTATCTGCTCATTTGAGAAACCTTCATTTTTGTATTTATCGAAAAGAATCTGATTTTCATCATCTAGGAAGTGTCCAATTTTTTCGAGAACGGTAACTGTATCTGTGCGTTCTTTTGGATGCTGACCCAATTCGAAAAGCTGTTCTAAAAGCTCATCTACATTGGTCATATTGAAGTTACCACTAACTACCAGATTTCGAGTCATCCAATTGTTTTGACGTAAAAAAGGATGACAGCTCTCAATACTATTTTTACCATGAGTACCATAGCGTAAATGCCCCATTAAAACTTCACCGGTAAAGCTTATATTTTCTTTAAGCCATTCTGTATCTTGAAGTAGCTCTGGTGATTCTTTATGAACATCCGCAAACTTTTTCTGTACATATTCAAAAATCTCTGCAACAGCATTGGCACCCATTGCTCTATGGCGACTAATATATCGCTTTCCAGGTTGAACATCGAGTTTTATCGTTGCAATACCTGCACCATCTTGTCCCCGATTATGCTGTTTTTCCATTAATAAATACAGCTTATTTAGTCCGTAAAGGGCCGTACCATATTTTTCCTGATAAAAAGAAAGAGGTTTTAAAAGACGGATAAGTGCTATTCCGCACTCATGTTTAATCTGGTCACTCATAAGATATTCTGAGATTGTAAAAATAGAAATTTAAACGCTAAGTATCCAACGAAAAAATACTGAAAATGATCTAATATGGAATTAAATTTAAAGATTTTAAGATTAAGTCGCATGCTTATAAAAACTGTTCAATAAGTGATGGGAAAACAATTAATAATAGCAATAAGAAAGCCAAGAAAGCACTTAGATAGGTTTTAGGAGAAATACTTGCTTTTATTTCAGTATCTGTAGATTCTCTCAAATAAGCATTTAGTGGGATCTTAAAATAATAAAACAAGGAAATTAAGGTGCTTAAAGCTGCAACAATAATCATAATTAAAATCACAGACGAGCCGGAGCTATTGTATGCGTCTAAGGCAGTAGAAAAAACGAAAAACTTAGCTGTAAAACCGGCGGTTGGAGGCAATCCTGTAAGTGAAACAAGTACAATTACGAAGCAAATCATTAAAATACTTAATTGTTTACCTAAGCCTGAGTATTCATCAATATTTTGTTTTGCAGTTTGATCTTCTATTTCATCAAGGATTAAGAAGGCAGCCATATTCATGATTACATAGATAAACATGTAAAAAATGAGGGCCTTATAGCCTTGACCAGGTAATACAAAAAGCGCCATAAACATAAAACCTGTATGTCCTATTGATGAATAGGCAAGCATTCTCTTTGAATTATTTTGCCAAATTGCCGCAAAATTTCCAAGAACCATACTTAAAATAGCAATCATTGCCAACACAGTAAAAATGGCATTTGAGGCTATGCCTATTGCTTGTAGAAGTATCAAAAACTTAATCAAAACAGCAAATCCCGCTATTTTGGGCCCTGTAGATAAAAATGCAGTTACCGGACTTGGTGCTCCTTGATAAACATCAGGAACCCAAAAATGAAGAGGAAATGCAGAAAGTTTAAAGGCAATTCCAACAAATACTAAGGTTAAGCTTAGCACTAAGGGCAATTGAGGTAAATTTTGAAGGCCAGCAATAAATGATGGTCCTTGTAAATAAAGTGAGCCTGTGAAGCCGTAAAGTAAAGATATTCCATACAGCATAATGGCAGAAGCCACTGAGCCAAACAATACATATTTTAAAGATGCTTCACTTTGTTTTGAATCTTTTGAAATATAACCAACCATTAAATAAGACCCTAAAGAAACCATCTCAATGGAAAGAAATAACATCAATAAATTAGAAGACATGACCATTAAATTCATCCCAAGGTGAACGGCTAATAAAATTGCATAAAGATCTCCAGTCCCCTTGCCATGTTCTTGTAGCGATTTATTAAACCTTATAAACAGAAGAAAAATCAGGCTGACTAGGCAAAAAAGAATTTTAAATAGCACCGAAAGGTGATCTAGAACTATCATTCCTCCGAATAAAACCTGAGGATTTAAATTCAAAAGAGTAAAATTTTGAGTTAATACAATTAAAACAATGGCCATTGATAGGCCAAAGCTCATTTGAGGGAGCTTTTTAGAGAAAAACAAGTCAATTATTATAACCAATAGAAATCCTGCCACCAAGACTATCTCAGACTCTAAATAAGCCAAACTAGCAAGCGTATCATTAATCGATGAAGAAATAAAAGGTATAAACTCAACCATTAGTTTAAAATTAATTGCACAAATGCTAATATTGAAGCATTCATCTTATCAAATAATAATGATGGAAAAATTCCAAGTGCTAGAGCTAAAATAGCTAATGGGACTAAGGCAATTTTTTCGCGCATATTCACATCTTTCAGTTTTGACAACCAATCATCGCCACCTTTTAATTGAGTTGGACCAAAAAACATGCGTTGGAGAGTCCAGAGGAAATAAGCAGCCCCCAATAAAATTCCAACAGAAGCTAAAACTGCCATCCAGCGTGGTAGGAGTCCGTTAACTTGTTCCGAGTTGAATGCACCAATTAAGCTAAAAGCTTCGGCCATAAATGCAGAAAATCCGGGTAATCCAAGCGAGGCAAAAAAGGCAATCATCACAAAAGCAGTGAACTGAGGCATTATTTCAGCCAAGCCACTAAAATTTGCAATTTCACGATCATGCACACGCTCATAGATCATTCCTACTAAAAAGAAAAGCATGGCTGATAAAGCACCGTGGCTAATCATTTGAAGCATCGCACCACTAATCCCTTCGCTGGTAGATGATGCGATACCTAAAAGTACAAAGCCCATGTGAGATACCGAAGAATAAGCGATTAAGCGCTTTAAGTCAGTCTGAGCTAAGGCATTTAAAGCTCCATAAAGTATCGAAATCACACCAATTAGTCCGATCCACCATGCCGATTGCATAGCTGCATCCGGGAAAATACTAAAGCAAATTCTAATAATTCCGTAGCCACCAACCTTTAATAATAATCCAGCAAGAATAATAGAAACAGGTGTAGGTGCTTCCACGTGAGCATCGGGTAGCCAAGTGTGGAGGGGAACAATCGGAACCTTTATAGAAAAGGCAATAAATAAAACGATGAAAGCTAATAAACGAGCTGACATGCCAAATAGATTATTATCAGCTAGAGCAGAGAAAATGGAGCCATCTGCGTAATTTGCAGGATCCATCATCAAAATCATGTTAAAGGTATGATTTCCATTAACAGGGTCAGAAACTGAAAAATAAAGGCCTATAATGACCAATAGCATGAATACAGATCCAAAAAGCGTATATAAAAAGAATTTTATAGCAGCATATTCTCTTTTAACACCACCCCAAATCCCGATAAGGAAATACAGAGGCAGCAGCATTAATTCATAAAAAATATAGAAAAGGAAGAAATCCAAGGCACAGAAAACACCAATAACAGCGGTATTTAAAAGAAGAAATAATGAAAAATACGCTTTTAATTTAGTTTTTATTTCCCAAGAGGCTAGCGTTGCAACGAAGGTAACAAGTGCTGAAAGAATTAAAAATGGCATCGAAATACCATCAATCCCTAGAAAATAATCTATCTCTAACTTACCGATGGTGCCGAGATCTAAACGAATCCACGATAGCTTTTCTACCCATTGGAATTGAGACTCCTTATTTATTCCTGCATTTATGGGAGAACTATTAAAGTTAAAATAGATAAAAAGGCTTAATATAAACTGAATCAAACTTACTCCGAGAGTAATATATTTAAACTGATTTTGAATCCGATTGGGAAGTATCAAAATCAGCAATGCAGCTATAAGCGGTAAAAAAATCAAAAATGATAACATATCTAATTGTTCCCCCCCGAAAAAGCTATAGCAGTGATTAATAATTTGCTTAAGGTCATAAAAAATAAGTTAAAATGAAAAATGAGATCAATAGCAAGAGCATTGTTGTTAAATACTGTTGCAATTTACCGCTTTGAGTCTTTTTTGCTAGTCGGCCGATAAGCTTAGCCAGACTTCCTGTAGCATTTACTAAGCCATCAATTAGGTTTTTATCAATCCATGAACTAATTAATGACAGCAATCTGACCAAAAAAGCTGATTTTAAAACTAAGGCGTCAATAACCTTTTGATCAAACCAATAAGATATTTTTGAAAGTTTTTCAACATTTGCGATGAAAACCAAACTATATAATTCATTTAGATACCATTCACGCTTTGAAAAACGATAAAAAATACCTTTTCCAAAACCGTTAAAATTATCCCTCTTTACATAAAGTGAATAGGATAAAACTATTAAAACAAGCGTTCCAAATGTTAAAATAATTGGAATAATCGAATGAAAAAGCTCATTTTTTTGAATATTAAAGCTCGGAAATACATTCATAATCCAAGAATTTTCTGAAGAAAAAGGATTAACCGAAAAAACTAAAAACAAACAAAAAAATGCAAGGACCACTAAAACGTAGGTCATTTTTTTAGAAGGATCTTTTATTTCCTGAACTTGTTCTAAACTTAATAAGTTAGATTTTACAAAAAATACTTTAAAGAGCAATCTGCTAATATAAAAAACTGTTAGCCAGCTGGTTAATACCATTAAATATGGCAATATTTGGGATAAAGCATTTCTGTTTTCTGCCCATTCAAATGCAGAAACAATGATAGCATCTTTTGAAAGATAAGCAGAAGTAAATGGGAGTCCGATAAGTGCTGCAGATGCCAAACACATAGCCCAAAAAGTAAGGGGCATACTTTTTCGGAGTCCGCCCATCATTCGAATATCCTGATAATCAAAATCTAAGCCTATTTTATCGCGGTAATGATGAAGCTGATGAATTATTGATCCAGCTGCCAAAAATAAGAGGCACTTAAAGAAAGCATGAGTTGTTAAATGAAAAATGCTTTGAGAATAAGCACCAATGCCCATTGCCATGACCATAAATCCTAATTGAGAGATGGTAGAATAAGCTAAAATACGTTTGATGTTGTTTTGAGTTAGAGCAATAGTTGCAGCCATAAATGCCGTAATAGCACCTATAAACACCATCATATTTAAAACAAAGGGATCGAAAACTGGATAAACTCTAGCAATTAAAAATACACCTGCGGCAACCATAGTGGCAGCATGAATGAGTGAGGAGACAGACGTTGGGCCTTCCATTGCATCCGGTAGCCAAGTATGAAGAGGGAATTGAGCAGATTTAGCCATGGCCCCCATAAAAAAACCTATTCCTGCAATAGTAAGCCATATTTCAGAGATTTGCTGCGTACCAAATATCCAAAGATTATCCTTAATTACTGAGGCATTAAATAGTCCATCTTCACCAAAAAGAATAGAGATATCAAGAGTATGAAATTGACTGAAAATGATCATTATCCCGAGCAAGAAGCCAATATCCCCTATTCGGTTCATTACAAAGGCCTTTTTTGCCGCTTGAGATGCTTCATGTTTAGTAAACCAAAATCCTATCAATAAAAATGAGGAAAAACCAACAAGCTCCCAAAATAAATAAATCAACAAGAGATTATCTGAAATGGAGAGGGCGAGCATTGAAAAACAAAAAAGACCCAAATAAGCCCAATATCGGTGAATATTGGGATCGTTTTTCATGTATGAGCGAGAATAAATATGTACTAAGACAGAAATTCCTGAAACTAGACTGATCATCAGCAAGGAAAGATTATTCAGCAAAACACCAGCTGTAAACTGAATTTCGCCAATTAAAAACCAATTTAATTGATAATGAACTGGTGCCTTATTCCAAATTAAGGAAACTAAATAAATAGAAAGTATAAAAGCAATAGAAATATTAGCAAGAGCTAGATTTCCTCCCCCACCCTTTTTTCCGAAAATTATTATGATGAAGGATAACAAGGGCAATAAAATCAATACAATTGAAAGTAAAGCAGCAAATCCTGAAAACTCTAGTCCAGCCATCTTAATTTCTCAGATTATCAATTTTTGAAGGATCAATTGTTTTAAAGTGTTTATACACATTTAAAATAATTGCTAAAGCCACTGCCACACCTGCGGCGGCTAGAACTATTGCGAATAGTGCGAACATTTGTCCACCACCATTTATTTTATCATACTTTCCAAAAGCTACAAAATTCAAAATAGCGGCATTTATCATAAATTCAATGCCAATTAGCACTTGAATTGCATTCTTTTTGGTTAATACAGCATATAAACCAATAGAAAAGAGGCAGGCACCAATGATTAAAAAGTGTGATAATGGTATCATATCTTTTTATCCTTTCTAGCCAAATGCGCGGCTCCAACGAGTGCCATCATTAAAAAAACCGACAATATTTCAAAAGGAAGTAAGTAAAAAGTCATACTTTGAATACCGATTAAATGAATCGTATTTTCATTTTTAGAAATCGGGCTGCCTGATTTAATCCATTCCAATTGAGAAAAATCTCGCTCCGTAAATATTTGAAGCAAAATAAATAAGAATGCTAGCGAAATAAAAATTCCGACATAATGCTTGACTTTAAATACCCTTTTTGCTGGCTCCATGGCATTTAAAAGTTCTTTATTGGAGAGCATAAATGCAAATAGCATTAATACCAAGACACCTCCTGCATAAAGTACTACTTGCGTTAATGCAATAAAATCAGCTAGTGCAAACACGTAAATTGCTGCCAGTGAAAATAGAGTAACGAAAAACAAAAATATACTCCTAACTAAATTCCGACTTGTCACTACGATGAGTGCTGAAAGTAGCAATAAAGCAGCAAAAAAATAGAATATCACTTGTTCAGCGTTCATTTCTAATTGTTTTTAGGAGTGATGATTGCCTGTTTTGCAGCAAGTCGTTCAGCATTGAGTTTTTCAAGTGCTAATCTCTTTTCATTAGCTTCTTCAGCAGTCATATCCGAAAATTTATAAGTCATTTCACTGAGATCGGTCATACTTCTATCATAAGTATCGGTCATAACAATACATTCTGTGGGACAAACGACGGTGCACAAACCACAGTACATACATTTTGCCATATCGATATCAAACTTCGCAGCATATAATCTTTTGGTAGTACCATCAGAGGTTTTGCCAATTGCTTCGGTAGATTTAATACTTTTAATATCAATACAATCAACAGGGCAGACTTTTGCGCAGAGGTCACAAACAATACAGTCGTCCATTTCTACATCCAATTGATAGCGTCCAACATCTGGTACTGGCAATTTTACATGCGGATATTGAATGGTGTTTATACCAGAATTTTGAGCAAAGTAATTAGGATCAGAGATAGCCTTCACATTTCTGCTTTCTGTAGCAGCAAAGATATGACCTAGCGTTAATCTTAAGCCTTTAATAACTGTTTTAAATACATTAATTACTGTTTCTACCATTCTCTTTGGCTTAAAATTAAAGCCTTTATAATTAATTATTTCAATCCTTTTACATCATTGTTAATCGCCAAATACCGGAGATGAACAAACACAAAAAAGCGAGTGGGGTTAATACTTTCCAACAAAAACTCATCAATTGATCCACTCGAAGGCGTGGTAGAGTCCATCTTAACCAGATTTGAACTGCTACAACAGTTAATGTCTTTAGCAAAATCCAAAAAATGCCCCAAGCCATACCTGTTGTCCAACTTGCTAAAGGTAACTTATAAATATTGGGCAGCGGACTATTCCAACCGCCAAGGAAGAGTACTACGCCTATCATCCCGACTAAAAACATCATGGAATATTCGGCTAAGAATATAAAGGCAAATCTCAACCCTGAATATTCAATATGAAAGCCACCAACAAGTTCCGATTCAGCTTCAGGGATATCAAATGGTGCGCGATTACATTCAGCTAGAGATGCAATGAAATAAATGATGTAGGCTAAAATAAGATGTGGAGCTTGAAAAATATTCCAAGCTAAAAATCCGCCAAGCTCCTTCACCTCCCAAATACCGAAAAATTTAACAGATTCTAATGATAAAATACCTTGTTTAATCGTGATTTCTTGAAGATTTAACGATTGAGAGATCATAACAACCGATAAAAGAGATATGCCTGCAGGGATTTCATAAGAAACCATTTGGGCTACCGAACGCATAGAACCAAGCAAAGCATATTTATTGTTTGAACCCCAACCTGCCATTAAAATACCAAGTGTTTCAACAGATAGAATGGCAAAAATATAGAAAAGTCCGAGGTTTAATGACGCAGGTACAAGTCCCGGAGCCCATGGCAATGCCGCAAAGCCTAAATAAACCGAGACAAAAATAATGATTGGAGCTAGTACAAAGAGAAATTTATCAGCTGCTTTAGGGATAATAAATTCCTTTTGAAGCATTTTAAGAATATCTGCAAATGACTGGAGTGAGCCATATTTACCTACTTCCATTGGACCCAAACGATCTTGAATAAAAGCAGATATTTTACGCTCTGAATAGACAGCAAACAAGGTAAATAGGGCAGTAAACACAAATAATGCACTAGCAACCAAGATGTATGTCAGGTAGAAATTCAATTTGTAGCTTTTGTATATGCAAACTTACATAATCTGCGTAAAAATGCAGTGTATTTCATATATAAAACTTAATCCCAGATAGGTTTATAAGACAAATGTATTTTTTCACCAAAAAACAAGCGTGTACTACTTGCAAAAGAAGGGGTATAATCTGAAATATAAAATTGATGTTTCTTTACTGGGCCAGCATTTAAAAGTTCAAGGGCAGTTAAACGTTCTTTTAAATGTTCTGCAACAATTTCAGCTGTATTAATTATTTCAACCTTTCCTTTATAGAAAGCCTTTATTTCTGGCTTAATTAGAGGATAATGTGTACAAGCTAAAATCAGGCTATCAATCTTTTTTAATTTTGATGATGATAGATATGAGTTAATTACCGTATTACTGATGGTATTATTAAAAAATCCTTCCTCAATCATTGGTGCCAATAAAGGTGTGGCTAGGGAAGAAACTTGAATTTCAGGATTTATAGCTTTAAACTTTTTTGCGTAAATATCAGAACGAATGGTTGATTTTGTTCCAATTACACCAATTCGACCATGATTAGGTGAATTTGCGAGTAAATTAACTACAGGATCAATTACATTCACAATTGGAACTTTATCTCCCAAAAAGTGAACAAGTTCATGATAAGCATGCGCAGAAGCCGTGTTGCAGGCGATTAAAATCAGTTTGCAGTTTTTATCAAGCAAAAATTTAGCAATTTTAAGGCTATAGAATTTAATTGCTTCTGGCGACTTATCCCCATAAGGCATGTGGGCTGTATCTCCAAAGTAAATTAATTGCTCTTTGGGAAGAATCTTACGAATGGCATTAGCCACTGTTAATCCCCCGATGCCAGAATCAAAAATCCCAATAGGTAGTGCTGAACTCATATTTCAAAATTAAGATAATATTTTAAACCTAACACGAATAGAATTAGAATTAGCACAATCAAAATTCGGACAAAAAAAATGCGAAGCTAAAAGCTTCGCATTTTAATTAGAATCATTCTAATTATTTTGCTGCAGGTGTAGCTGCAATACCCAATTTAGTTTTAACAATAGCAATGATATCTTCACCACCGTCAAAGTAAATAACTCCTGGCTGTGATACATCAAATATGTATGCGAAACCCTTTTCTTTTGCAACAACTTTAACCGCATCTTCTGCTTTCTTAAAAACGGGCTGATAAAGTTCTGTACGTTTAGCAGTCAATTCTTCTTGAGCCTTTTCTTGAGCGTCAGTTATACGTTTCTCAAGATCTTGAATTGTACCACCAAGCGTTGTTAATTCTTTCTCAAGAACAGCTCTATTAGCCTCACTTAGAGTTTTGTATTTCTCTTCATAAGTAGTAACTAATTTTTGACGCTCTGCTCCCATCAACTCAAGAGATGTTTGCTTAGCTTTCGCATATGTTTGAAAACTTGCATCTGCAGCCTTCATTTCTGGCATTGCTTGTAATAAATCCGCAGAATTAATATGACCAAATTTTTGCTGTGCATTTGCCGCATTTACTGAAAGTATCATTCCTACTGCAAGCACTCCTATTTTTAATAGATTTTTCATTGTTTTTTTATAGTCTGTTTTTGTTTATGATTAGTGAGATCTTATTTATTTGCACCCGGCTTATAACCAAGTTTTGTTATTACTTCATTACTTTTATCTAAACGCGGATTTGCATACAATAGCGTAATCTCGCTGTTTTTATCAAATACCATATCCAATTGTTGTGCATCGGCAATTGCTTGTATTGCTTTTGAAACACGATCTTGAATAGGTTTAATCAATTTTGATCGGACTTGAAAAAGTTCACCTTCAAAACCAAACTTTAATCGTTGGTATTCTTTTGCTTCTTGTTCTTTCTGTACTATTTCATCTTCGCGTTTTTTACGCATTTCAGGGTTTAGTAATACTTGATCAGCCTGGTAGGCTTTAAACATGTCTTCAATATTAGCAAATTTTATATCAATCTCTTTCTGCCATTGCTCAGATAATGCATCAAGCTGCTTTTGTGCAGAATTATACTCTGGAATATGTTTCAAAATATAGTCACTATCAACATAAGCGAACCGTTGTGCATATCCTCCTAAACTTGAAAGAACCAATAATAATGCGATTATAACGATTTTTTTCATTTGTATATAATTATTTTGCTAAACCTAGAATTTTTGAACTCAAAATCCAAAAAAGGCTTGAGCAATTTAAGATTTATTTTTCTGATTTTCTATTTGTCGCAATTAGATAAATTAATTGAAACCTCCATTAATCGCTTGAGATATACTAAACGTAAAAGGATTTCTTCCATTGTCTGGTAAGCCAGGAATTTTATCAAAGGCAAAGCCATAATCAATTCCTAGTAATCCGAATATAGGAAGGAATACCCTAGCACCAACACCAGCGGTTCTTCGAATATTAAATGGTGCAAAATCTCTAAATCTATTCCATGTATTTCCACCTTCAGCAAAAGCAAGAACAAAAATTGTTGCACTCTGGCTAGCCGTAATTGGGTGTCTTAACTCTAATACATATTTATTAAAAATCGGACTACCTGAACCTTGTGCAATTCTAGGATCTGCACCAGCAGGAATAACTGAATTATTAGCATATCCACGCATAGCAATAATCTCAGAACCTTGTAGGAAGTCAAAGCCCTGCATTCCATCACCACCAAGCTTAAATCGCTCGAATGCCGACTGACCAACAGCTTGATTATAAACACCAAGGAATCCAAATTGAGCTTGTGCTTTTAATATTAATTTACCATAAATTCTTTGGAACCATTGAGATTCAAACTTCCATTTATGATATTCAGTAAAACGATATTTTTCTTTGTCGGTAGCAATAGCATAATTTGTTTTGTTAAACAAAGAATAAGGAGGAGTAGCCTGAATTGTTAATTTTAAATTGGAACCTGAAGTTGGAAAAATTGGAACATCCACTGAACTTCTACTAATCTCTTGAGTTAAATTGAAGTTATATGAGTTACCTGTTGAAAATATAAACTGATTATAATTATTTAAAACATATTGCTGCAAGTTGATTGATGTATTAGCTTGAAAATAATCATCAGGCCATTTTAAACGTTGTCCGCGTGAAAAAGTCAAACCATTTAATCTAATCTTCTGCTGATTTATATCATTATTTCTTAAGCCATTAGACTGAAGTGATGTAAATGCACTAATTCCGAAATAGATAGGTTTTTTACCTCCTAACCAAGGTTCAGAAAATGAAAAACTATAAGATTGATAAAATTTACCGTTGGTTTGACCTCTAATACTCAATTTTTGTCCATCTCCTTTAGGAAGTGGCTTCCATGCACTCTTGTTGAACAAATTCCTTGCCGAAAAATTATTAAAAGTTAATCCGAGTGTACCAACCACTCGACCACCACCAAATCCACCTGATAATTCAATCTGATCGGATGGCTTTTCTACCACATTATATTCAATATCTACCGTACCATCACTTGGATTTATATTAATAGGCTTTGGATCTGTCTTAGTATCATCAAAATTACCTAATTGGGCAATTTCACGGGTACTTCTAACAATTAATTCTTTAGAAAACTTCTGTCCTGGCTTGGTACGAATCTCTCTAAGAATAACCTTATCATTGGTTAATTCGTTACCCTTAACCATAATCTTATTAATAGTGTACTGCGGACCTTCGTACAAACGAATTTCAAGATCTATGGTGTCACCATAAATTTTAGTTTGCACCGGATCAATATTAAAGGTAAGATAACCATCATTCAAATAAAGAGAAGAAACATCATCCCCCCCAGGACTACTTGATAATTTCTTATCTAATTTCTTTTCACTAAAAACCTCTCCTTTTTTAATGGAAAGAATGGCATCTAATATTTTAGTTGAATATTTAGCATTTCCCGCCCAAGTAACATTTCCGAAATAATATTTAGGACCTTCGTATAGGTCGATCTTTATACCAATGGTATTATCACCAGTTCTAAAGGTCGTATCTTTTAATATTTCAGCGTCGCGATAGCCTTTCTCATGCATTTTTGAAATCATGGACAACTTATCTTCATCATATTTATTTTGAAGAAACTTTCCTGATCCAAATACTTTATAAATGGCCTTTTGCTTAGTCTTTTTTAGATATTTTTTAAGAGCGGCACTTTTAAAGTCCTTGTTCCCTGTAAAAGTAATATCACTGATTTTTACACGATCATTTTTATCAACTTTGATATCCAAAATCATGTTATTTGCTTCAGAAGTGTCTTTTCGTTGGGTAATAGTTACGTCTGTAAATAAAAAGCCCTTTTCATTAAAATGCTTTTTAATGATATCCGTTGTAGTTTTTAAAAGGTTTTCATTTACAACTTTACCGGTTTTATCATTTAATTTCTCGTTTACATCTGTTACTTCACCCTTTTTTAATCCTAAAAGTTCAATTTTAGTTAATCGAGGACGTTCTACTACAGCAATTTCAAAAAATACGGTATCCGACCTTATTTCGGCGATATTTAATTTTACATCATCAAAAAGACCTTGAGCCCATAAATTTTTAACTGCATTAGAAGTAGCATCACCTGGAACTGTAATACGATCACCTTTTGTAAGTTTTGAAATGGTAATCAATACATCCTTGTCCAAGAATTCAGTACCAATTACGCTTGTACCTCCGATAACCAATTCTTGAGGGTTAAGGTAACTTAATTCGGAATTTGACGTAGTTCTAGTAGGTGTTGGTGTTCCAGTTCGCCCAAACTGAGCCATTGCAGAAGTACCAGATATTAGTAGGAAAAATAATATTAGAATGCGGTTCATTTGTTGTATTTAACGGTGCTAAAATAAGCTAATCGCTTGTTAAAAAGTGTTAAAAGTGAAATTAATTCAACTGCTCACTAATCATTCCAAAGCGTCGTTCACGTTTTTGAAAGTCAATAACAGCCTCAAAGAGGTCCTCCCGCCTGAAATCAGGCCATAATTTTGAAGTGAAATATAATTCAGAATAAGCTATTTGCCATAACATATAATTACTAATTCGGTGTTCACCACTAGTTCGAATCATCAATTCAGGATCTGGCATGTCTCCCGTATTTAAATGAGTCGAAAAAAGCTCTTCGGTGATGTCATCTGCGTTTAATTCACCATCCCTTACCTTAATTGCAATCGTCTTGGCTGCTTCGGTAATTTCCCACCTCGAGCTATAACTTAAAGCTAATGTTAAGGTACAATTGGTATTTCCCGAGGTTTTTTCGATTGCCTCTTGTAGTTGACGAAAACATCTTTCTGGTAATGAACTTAAATTCCCAATAGCATTTAATCGAACACCATTTTCCATTAATGTTTTTGTCTCCTTACTAATAGTAGAAACCAATAATTCCATAAGAGCCATTACTTCAAGCTTAGGACGGTTCCAATTTTCAGTGGAAAAAGCATAAAGAGTTAGATATTTAATTCCAAGCTGAACAGCCCCCTCAACGGTATCGCGAACAGCTAAAACACCATTTTGATGCCCAAAAACACGCAACTTTCCCTTCTCCTTGGCCCAACGTCCATTTCCATCCATTATCACTGCCAAATGCTTTGGCAAACGGTTTTTATCTATCTGATCAAGTAAACTCATCGAATCATTTTAACGTAAAAAATGGAATAATTTTACAAAACAAAAACAATTTGATTTGTAAAAATTAAAAGCCTTGAAAGAAAATTGTTCCAAAATTTCGAAATGCAAAGTTATGACTAAATTATGTTATTCCACTACAAGAAATTAAAAGAGAATGATAGTTAGTAAATGAACAATATTTTTCCCACAATAATAAACCCATCCATAAAAAACGTTCTATTTTAAATTTATTATCTCAAATTAAAAAGTAGGACATTGAATCGGCACAAAAGTAAAGCTAAGAGTTATTCCAGCAAACATGTAGGTGTCGCGTGGTCTAAAATCGCCTCTTTGCGTTCCTGGAACACCAATTTTTGGGAAATATGATCGATCAGACAATGCTTGAGATATCGGAGTCTTAATAGGTATAACGCTAAAATCAGGATATCTACCACTAATATCATCCAAATAATCAGTAAATGCCGTACGATAGCCAATTTCTCCTATAATATTAAAATTACCTGCAATATTATACTTTACACCCAAACCATAAGGAATACTAATAGTCCTATTTTTATAGGTATAGTTTTCAGTTTCTGCTAGTCTAAGCGATACCTCTTCACCAGAATGTTTAGTCATGGGTTCAAAAGAAAGTGTGGCTATACCTGTAAATACATAGGGACTAAATCTCTTATTCCCGTAACTATACATATCTCCGGCCAAATATTTAAAGAAATTAAATTCAACTTGCATAGATAACTCTGAAACCTTAGAATAAAAATTTAAATTCCGGTCTCTTTGATAGGGATTTGTTGATTTAGCATCATCACCTTGAATCTTTCCACTCATGTAAGCAAGCTTTGCCGACCAATAGCCGTCAAAATTTCTTTTAAACTGAGCTCCATGGGCAAAATCAGTAAATTTTTGCGGCCGAATAGGATTTATATCTCCCATATAACCGGAACTACCCACAAAAGCACCTACTTCCCATGTTTGTGCTGATGCAGAAGTGCTTATTAAAAAAAAGAAAACAATAAATATCAATCTATGCATGTATTACAAGCTAGCATTAGTAATTTCTGGTATCAATTCCCCAAAGTAATTTATTCCTTAACGTAGATAAATAATTTTCATTATTTAGCCTAATTAAATTGATTCCAAAGTCGGCCTTTCTTACACTAACTTTTATAGAAGTATCAATTACTTCAGTTCTAGAATCACATGTAAGTAGATATTTAGAACTTCTACCTTCTATTTCAAAGGAAAGCACATTAGTATCCGATAAAACAATTGGTCTAACATTAAGATTATGTGGCGAAATTGGGGTCACCACCATATTGCCAGATCTAGGAAAAACAATTGGTCCGCCACAACTTAAAGAATAGGCAGTAGAGCCCGTTGGAGTTGCCACAATTAGTCCATCTGCCCAGTAGGAGTTTAAAAAATCACCATTCAAATAGGCATGTACAATCATCATTGCAGAAGTATCTCGCTTATGAATAGTAACATCATTTAATGCGAAATTTTCATTGCCAAATAAATTGAGTTCCGATTCAATGCAAAGCTGTACACGTTTGTCTAATGTAAACTCCTTGTTTATCAAACTTTTAATCGCAGAAGCGATTTCATCTTTGTTGATACTCGCCAAAAAGCCTAATCTGCCAAAATTAATACCAATTACAGGAATATTTGAATCACGAATGAGAGTAACTGTATCGAGTAATGTACCATCACCACCGAGACTAATCATAACATCGACTTTAGATGAAATAAGATCTTGATAATTTTGATACAGGTGAAGTTTTTGGGCTGAATGTATTTTACCTGTGATAAACTGATTGTATTTATCATGTACATAGACTTCAATATCATTATCTGCTAGGATATTGAAAATCTGTTGAACATGTGGTAAAACAGTGTTATTGAATTGCCTGCCGTAAATTGCAATCTTCATATTGAATTATTAAATATCGAGGTAATTCATTAACTGATCATACCTATCGGATGTACCATCGTGAGATTTGATATCGTTAAAAGTAGCCTTAACCACATAATTATACCTTAAAAAAGAAGCGATAATAGATGATATTTCAGTCCTATTCAGCTTTAGAGTAATTTCAAGCCTTGTAGAATCAGGGAATGACTCAACAAAAGAACTTAAAATTTGGGCATTATCAGATTCTACAATTTGGGCAATATGAGATAATGAATTGTTTCTATTATCAACCTCAAGTACAATTATTCCCCCGGGCTCCTTTGCAGAAGTAAGGGTAGCGAAATGCTCTATGATTGTATTGATAGATATTACTCCTTTGTAATTTTTATTCGCATCAAGAACAGGCAATAAACTTAATTTTTGTTCATAAAAAAGGCGAATTACATCATAAATATGCTGCTCTTCATATACAAAGGGACTGTAAAGAGACAAACTAAGCGCAGCTACAGGAAGAGCATGATCATGAACTTCAAGGATATCATGATCAGATACAAGACCCATATATTGCTTATTATCAACTATAGGCATATGGTTTACACGAAACTCGGCCATCTTATCAATAAGGTTCTGAATAGAATCAGAAGACCTTACTGGTGTAATAGCTACAGATATGAGTTCGTGAGCATACATAGTATTAATTTAATAAATACGATCCAAAAACTTTTTTAAGTACGCATTAAATTCAATTGGTCTTTCCATCATAGGAGCATGACCGCATTTTTCAACCCAATTTAGTTCTGAATCAGGCAAAAGTTGATTAAATTCTACCGCCACTTCCGGTGGTGTAATTCTATCGTCTTTACCCCAAATTAAACAGACTGGGACTTTAATTTTGTGAATATCATTAGACATATTATGTCTAATCGCTGATTTGGCCATAGCCAAAATCTTAATTACTTTAATCCTATCATTTACCGTTTTATAAACTTCATCAACAAGTTCCTTTGTTGCAATTGCCGGATCATAAAAGGTAAATTCAACTTTGCTTTTAATAAAATCATAATCCTCTCTTTTTGGAAAAGATCCGCCAAAAGCATTCTCGTACAAACCTGAGCTTCCTGTTAAAACCAAAGATTTTACCTCTTCTGGATGATTTAAGGTATAAATTAAACCTACATGTCCTCCCAATGAATTACCTAAAACGGTGATATTCTTTAGTTTTTTATATTTTACAAATTTATGAACAAATTTTGCCAGCGATTTAACCCCTGTGCTTATAAGTGGTAAGTCATACAATGGTAATAATGGAATAATTACGCGGTAATCTTTCTTAAATTCATTAACCACATCGGTCCAATTGCTAAGTGCACCCATCAAACCATGAAGTAGTATTAGCACTTCGCCCTCACCCTCATCAATATATTTAAACCCGTTTTCTTCTTTTATCGAGAATTCCATAGAATTATTAAGTACATGTTTGATGCTAAGATATAAGTCTATATCTTAATTTTGCATAAAATTAAATTTTATACTAAAAACAGATTTAATTTAATTAATTACCTAATAGTTCTTTTACAACTTCAGAAATTGTTTTTCCGTCTGCTTTACCTGCTAATTCCTTGTTAACCAAGCCCATTACCCTGCCCATATCCTTCATACTTGTAGCTCCTGTACGGGTTACAACCTCCTTAATATAGAAAATTATAGCATCACGATCCATTTGCTTTGGAAGGTAGGCCTCAATGACCTGCAATTCCTCATTTTCGATTTCAAAGAGATCGGGACGATTTTGCGCTTGATAAATATCTGCCGACTCCTTACGTTGCTTTACAAGCTTTTGAAGAACTTTAATTTCCATTTCTTCAGAAACCCCTTCTTCTGCACCTTTTTCTGTTTTTGCAAGCAATAAGGCCGCTTTAATGGCTCTTAATCCACGAAGCTTAGCACTGTCCTTATTCAGCATCGCTGCCTTTATATCTTGATCAATTGTTTGTTGAAGAGACATTAAATAAATGATTTAATAATTGGTTAGTTTTTTTTCAAAATTACACAATCCTATTTACATGACTACATAATATACAAATTTACCGATATTATTGTAGTATAAATGTAAAATCGGTTATTATTCCCTCAATAGATGTGCTGTATTAGCTTGTGCTGTAGGCATAACCAGCATATCGTTGATATTTACATGTGGTGGCCTAGAGGCTACAAACCAAATCGTTTCTGCTATATCTTGCGCATGAAGGGGTTCAAAACCTTCATAAACCTTCTTTGCACGTTCTTTATCGCCATGGAACCTAACTTCAGAAAACTCAGTCTCAACTGCTCCAGGATGAATTGCTGTTACCTTAATTTTGTAAGGTAAAAGGTCTATACGCATAGCCTTATTCAATGAATCAACCGCATGCTTAGTTGCACAATAAACATTACCATTTTGATAAGTCTCTTTACCTGCAATTGACCCAATATTAATGATATGCCCCGATCCATTTTTTATCATCCAATTAGAAACTATTTTGGTGACGAATAATAATCCCTTAATATTAGTATCTATCATTATCTCCCAATCTCTTGTGCTTCCTGAATTAATTGGATCTAAACCTTGGGATAAACCGGCATTATTGATCAAAACATCTACTTTTTTCCAATCATCCGTTAAGCTTTCAAGCTTAGCTACATCTTCCTTAATTTGAACATCCATGGTAATGGTATTTACACGGATTCCAAATTCGGACACTAACTGCCTAGCTAATGCGTCTAAACGCTCAGTTCTTCTTCCCGTGAGAATAAGATCATATTTTTTATCGGCAAAAAGACGAGCACAAGCCTCGCCGATTCCAGCAGTTGCACCAGTGATTAAAGCTATTTTTGACATAATATTTAAAATTCTAAATTAACAATTTCCATCAAAAGCTATTCAAAAAACAAACTGAACTGAATATTTCTTATAAAAAGCTTATCAATGGGAGCAACATATGGGTTCGCCAATCTATCTGAGTCCAATAAAACACTTTTCCTTGTCTGAGAGAATTTTATTTCAGGCGACATTTTAAAGAATTCAAAATATAAATCAAAGCCGATACCTACTTCGTACCAAAGATTATTTTTAGTGTTTTTCAGAAATTTTGCTTCAGCAATTAAGTTGGAGTCATCTCTTTTCTTTTTAGAGATAATATCTAAACTGTACTTAGCCCCACCAATTACGTAGGCTCTAAAATTTCTTCTACGGTCGGATTTTAATTTTATACCCAAGGGAAGGTCAATCATTGTGCCCTGAACAATACGCTGAGTAGAAAAATCAGAGTTTTCATACTCATAATTTACAACAGCATCCGAAAAAATCATTCCTGGAGTAAATCGTAAATTCGCATTTGTACCTAATTTAAGATCAGAAACAAAGCCTAAACCAAAGCCCTGTGTGGGGGTAGAGCTTAAGCTAACAAGGGGACTAGCAATTAATGGATTTACAGGATTGGGTAATAGATCTCGCCATTCAGATAACTTCTGAATTTTAAACTCAGATGATACATATTTAAAATGGAATCCAAAATTCACTCTTTGTAAATCTACTCCCCCTCCATATGCTTCTTGGGCAGATAATTTAAAAGACGAAAGAAAGAAAAAAAACAGAAAAAGTACCTTTATTTTCATTTAACACCCGTATAAATTGAACAGATACCAAACGTTAAAGGACGAAATTTGGTATTTTGATAGCCAACTTTCTGCATGAGCATATTGAAATTTTCTCCATCTGGAAAGGATGCTACCGATTCTGGAAGATAAGTATATGCGCTGCTATCTTTGGAAAAAATCCGCCCAATAGTTGGCGTAACATATTTAAAATAGAAATTATAGGCCTGCTTCACCGGAAAAACCTTGGGTTTTGAGAATTCAAGAATTACTACTTTACCTCCCGGCTTCAATACCCGTAGCATATCGCTTAAGCCCTTTTCTAAATTTTCAAAATTTCGAACTCCAAAAGCAACTGTCACCGCATCAAAAGTATCATTATCAAATAATAACTTCTCAGAATCGCCTAAACGAACCTCAAACTTTTCATGCATTTTACGCTTTTTGATTTTATCTCTAGCGATACTGAGCATGCCATCCGAAATATCAACCCCAATTATTTTTTCAGGATTAAGTGTTTTTATTGCCTCAAAAGCCAAATCACCAGTCCCCGTAGCTACATCAAGAATCAATGCAGGTTTGTTTGTTAAAAGCTCTTTAATGGCTATTTTTCTCCAGATCATATCGATTCCTAGAGACAAAAAATGGTTCAGAAAATCATAAGTTCCTGAAATATTATTGAACATGCTTGCTACTTGCTCTTTTTTAGTAGCATCAGAATCCTGATAAGGCCGTACAGTTTTAGACATGCACAAAGATAATGGATTCAAGCTTGAGATAATAAAGCTATTATACCTTTTCGGAAGAAAACAAATAAAAATGACCTGCAAACGATTGAATTACAGCTTCAGACTTTAAACATTGCTTCATTATTCTAACTTTGCACTATGATCATAAAAAGCGCAGAATTTCAATGCAGTAATACTAGGACAGATAAGTTACCACCTCCTGAATTACCGGAATATGCCTTTATTGGCCGCTCAAACGTAGGAAAATCTTCCCTAATAAATATGCTTGTCCAGAAAAAAGGCCTTGCAAAAACATCCCAAACACCCGGCAAAACGCAATTAATTAATCATTTTTTAATTAACGATAATTGGCAATTAGTCGATCTTCCGGGATATGGTTATGCAAAAACCTCTAGAAGTAATCGTGGTGAATGGCAAAAATTCATAAGTTATTACCTCAGAAACAGAGAAAATTTGCAATGCGTATTTGTTTTGGTTGATAGCCGACTAGATCCTCAAAAAATTGATATTGAATTTTGTTCTTGGCTTGGCGAGAATGGATTACCTTTTCAGATAATTTTTACAAAATCCGACAAGCAATCCAAAGTTAAGACAGATCAAAGTGTAGCAAAATTCAGAAAATCACTCTTAGAGATATTTGAAGAGGTTCCTACACACTATGTCACTTCCTCAGAAACTCAACAAGGACGTGATGAAATATTAAGTTTTATTAGCGATTTAAATAAGTCCTTTACCCGTTAAAAGCTTTAAAAAGCCCAAATCAATTCATTAATTTTGCCTTCCAGATCAATTAAACACTGAATTGTTGATGAAAAAATATTTTTCTTTAGTATTGTTTGCACATACCATTTTTGCGATGCCATTTGCATTTATTGGGTTTTTTCTTGCTATTTCTAGTACTGAGCAGGAATTTAACTGGTTAAAACTCCTTTTGATGGTATTATGCATGGTTTTTGCACGAAATGCAGCCATGGCTTATAATCGCTACTTGGATAAAGACATTGATGCTCAAAATCCTAGAACTGCTATTCGCGATATCCCATCTGGAAAAATTAAACCAAATGAAGCCCTGATTTTTACCATTATTAATAGCATACTTTTTATTCTTACAACACTATTCATAAACAAAATCTGCTTTTATTTGTCGCCCGTAGCACTTGCAGTAGTACTTGGCTATAGTTATACCAAACGATTTACACCATTATGCCACCTTGTATTAGGTTTAGGACTCGCACTGGCACCAATCGGAGCTTATTTAGTTGTTGCAGGCGAATTTGCTATGCTACCCATTTATTTTTCTCTTGCAGTTTTGTGTTGGGTAAGTGGGTTTGACATCATTTATGCACTTCAGGATGAGGAGTTTGACCGTAAAAATAATCTAAACTCCATCCCCGCATGGCTAGGCAAAGAAAAAGCCTTAAAGGTCTCATCTATTCTTCATGTTCTTGCGGTTGTATTTGTAGCCCTACCCTATTTCAATTCAAATTTATCATGGTTTTACCTTGCTGGAGTATTGTTTTTTGCCCTTTTATTAATTTATCAACACAGCTTGGTTAAACCTAACGACCTTTCGAAAGTAGACCGTGCATTTTTTACAAGCAATGGCATTGCATCTGTGATTTTTGCAAGCTTCTTTTTATTAGACACTTACCTTCGTAATCAATTTTAATATGAACGATCTAAAGATTTCCAAAAAAACAAGAAACTATATCCCTGATGGCCTAACAATTGATTGGGATAGTCTTGAACCCATATTCAATGAATTACAGACAAGAAATATCCAGTCTGTAACCGAGCTTGAGCAATGGCTATTAGACCGGAGTGAACTTGAGGCAGCTTTAGAAGAAGATTTTGCTTGGAGGTACATCCGCATGACCTGCGATACAACCGATGAAAAACTATTAAATGATTTCCAATACTTTGCAACTGAAATTGAGCCTAAAATTGCTCCAATTAACAATGAGTTGAATAAGAAATTCATTAATTGCGCGCATACTGCCGAATTAGATCAAAAAAAGTACTTTGTTTATACTCGTGGGATAAAAAAAGCCCTTGAATTATTTAGGGAGGAAAACATTCCCCTTCTGACACAAATCCAAGTAGAGCAGCAAAAATATCAAGGAATTACGGGCTCCATGTCTGTAACACTTAATAATCAAGAGTACACATTAGAACAAGCTGCTGTTTTCTTAAAAGATACGGATAGATCGGTGCGACAATCGGCATGGGAGGCCATTACAGCCCGCAGGTTGAAAGATAAGGTCCAATTGGATGAATTATTCAACAGTTTACTAAAGCTGCGTCACCAAGTCGCGCTCAATGCTGGCTTCGAAAATTTTAGAGATTATATGTTTCAGGCTTTAGGCCGCTTCGATTATAATCCCAAAGATTGCTTTAATTTTCATGAAGCTATTGAAAAAGAAATTGTTCCAATTTTAAAGGAGCAAGCTGAAAATCGGCGACAAGCCTTAGGATTAAGCAGCTTAAAGCCTTGGGATATGGAGGTTGACACATCCGGTAAGGCTGCTCTAAAACCATTTAAAAATGGCGATGAACTGATTGATAAATCAATTAAATGTTTCCAAGGATTGAGTCAATATATTGGCGAAAGACTCGAAATAATGAAAGCAAATGGCTTTTTCGATGTAGATAGCCGTAAAGGAAAAGCACCAGGTGGATATAATTATCCATTGGCAGAAAGTGGAGCTCCTTTTATTTTCATGAATTCTGCAGGTACTTTCCGCGATTTAACCACCATGGTGCATGAGGGCGGCCATGCCATTCATACTTTTATAACTGCTGATCTTGAGTTAAATGATTTTAAACATACGCCTTCTGAGGTTGCAGAATTAGCTTCAATGAGTATGGAGTTAATCTCTATGGATAATTGGGATGTTTATTTCGAAAAGCCTGAGGATTTAAAAAGAGCAAAGAAAGATCAATTAAAAGATGTGTTAAAAACACTTCCTTGGGTTGCCGTGGTTGATCAGTTCCAGCATTGGATTTATACCCATCCAGAGCATAGTAATGAAGAACGCGAGCAAGCATGGACAAATATATTTGAAACCTTCGGCAAAAATTTTAGCGATTGGTCTGAACATCCCGAAGCTCTCGAAAACCTATGGCAAAAACAACTCCATATTTTTGAGGTCCCATTTTACTATATAGAATATGGAATCGCTCAACTTGGAGCTATTGCTGTTTGGAAAAACTATAAAGAAGATCCTGCTAAAGGACTTTCCATGTATTTAGATGCCTTAAAATTAGGTTATACCAAAACGATAAAAGAAATTTACGAAACTGCAGGAATTGAATTTAATTTTAGTGCAGATTATGTAAAAGAATTAGCCGATTTTGTAAAATCTGAGCTTAAAAAGTTAGAATAAAGATAAATCAAACAAAATAAAAGAAGAATCCATCAATCAATATTTCTCAGAATGTACATTCCAAAAAAATATTTTTTATGTTTGGTTCTCTAAACGAACAATTTCAATAAATTATGGCATTAAACCTGTTTCGCAAAAAATCTATTGAGCTAATCATGAGAGACCGTAAAGCCGGTTTTTCGGATGCAGAAACTGAAGCAGATGGATTAAAACGGGTTCTTAACGTAAAGGATCTTACTTTAATGGGTATTGCCGCTGTAATTGGGGCGGGAATTTTCTCTACAATTGGTAATGCGGCCTTTCAGGGCGGACCAGGAGTTAGTATTTTATTCATTGTTACGGCTATAACCTGTGGCTTTTCTGCGCTTTGCTATGCAGAGTTTGCATCTAGAATTCCGGTTGCTGGTAGTGCCTATACCTATGCTTATGCATCCTTCGGCGAACTTATTGCCTGGATTATTGGCTGGGATCTTTTAATGGAATATGCCATTGGAAATATCGCTGTAGCGATATCATGGAGTGAATATTTTACAAATTTACTTAAAGGATTTAACATTCATATTCCGGCCTACTTAACCATGGATTATTTGTCGGCTTCAAAAGCCCATGCAGAATTTGTGGCAGCGGGATCAAACCTCAGCGGGATGAGTGAAAAAGCAAGATTTGCGGTTCAAGCTTGGGCAGATGCTCCTGGTAGTGGAAGTTTTAAGTTCATCGCTGATATTCCTGCACTTGCCATTGTCTTTTTCATTACTTACCTCGTTTATATTGGAATCAAAGAGACTAAAAGAGCAACAAATGCCATGGTAATTCTTAAAGTAGGAGTTGTTATTGCTGTTATTCTATTAGGATTTTTCTATGTAAAACCTGCCAATTGGGATCCTTTTATGCCAAATGGATTTGCAGGTATGATGAAAGGTGTTTCTGGAGTATTTTTTGCCTATATCGGTTTCGATGCCATCTCAACCACAGCCGAAGAATGTAAAAACCCACAACGCGATCTTCCAAAAGGGATGATTTACTCCCTCATTATCTGTACAGTACTCTATATCCTAGTGGCATTAGTCTTAACAGGAATGGTAAGTTATAAAGAATTGCAAGTGGAAGATCCATTAGCTTTTGTATTCCAAAATGTAGGTCTAGAAAACATCAGTTATATCATTTCCATTAGCGCAGTTATTGCTACAGCGAGTGTATTGTTGATTTTCCAAATGGGGCAACCTCGTATCTGGATGGCAATGAGTCGCGATGGTTTATTACCTAAAAAATTCTCAAGCATTCACCCAAAATATAAAACACCTTGGTTTGCAACACTTGTAACCGGTGCCGTTGTGGCTATTCCAGCCTTGTTTATGAATTTAACAGAGGTAACTGATTTAACTAGCATTGGAACCCTATTTGCCTTTGTTTTGGTATGTGCAGGGGTGCTTTTACTTCCCAAAGAAGATGCCGAAGAATCAAAGCATAAACGTTTCAGAATTCCTTATATTAATTCAAAATTAATAGTCCCAGCCTTATTTATTGCGCTATTCATTACCTTTAGAAATGATATTTTTGCCTTATTTGAATATAATGGTGATTGGCATGTTTACAAAGATAAACTACCTTATTTCTTATTCATTCTGGCAGCAATAATCATGTCTGTGCTGTCATTTACTAAAAACTTATCTCTAATTCCTGTTTTGGGGATGTTAAGTTGCTTATATCTCATGACAGAATTAGGTTATACCAATTGGCTGAGATTTTTATTGTGGCTGGGATTAGGATTGGTAATTTACTTCTCTTACTCTTACCATAAAAGCAATCTGAATAAAAAAGAGGTTTAATTATTGATAATTTACTAAAGAAAAAAGACGATTCCGTATTGGAGATCGTCTTTTTTGTTTTAGCATCGAGCTTCAGAATAATTAAATAGTGTATCTTTAACAGATACAATTTTAAATACATTTAACTTAATAAAAATATAATTTCTTTTAAAATAATTTTACAATCCCTTGCATGAAAAAAATTACTTTCGCAATACTTCTGTTTTTAACTTCCATATCCGCTTTTACCCAAAATAAGTACTCGATTAAAGGATCTGTCCTAGATACAGCTTCTGGAGTACCTTTGGTAAACACGAGTATTGCAGTTTTAAATGCTAAGGATTCTACACTTATAAAATTTGCACGTGCTACATCAAACGGCAGTTTTACTTTAAACAACCTTAAATCTGGACAGTTTATTCTTTTAGTAACTTATCCTGATTATGCAGATTATGTAGAAAGTTTTAAGTTAGACAGCATCAAACCTGAAAAAGATTTCGGTAAGCTAAAAATGATTTTGAAAGCCAGGCTTTTAGAAGAAGTAATTGTTAAAGGTAAAGCAGCGCAAATGACTATTAAAGGAGACACAACCGAATTTAATGCGGCAGCTTTCAATATTGAAGCTAACTCGAAGGTTGAAGACTTACTTAAGCAATTACCTGGAATACAAGTAGATAGAGATGGAAAGATTACCGCACACGGTCAGAAGATAAATAAGGTATTGGTTGATGGTGAAGAATTTTTTGGTGATGACCCTACCCTAGTTACGAAAAATATTCGTGGCGACATGGTAGATAAAGTGCAGTTATTTGATAAGAAAAGCGATCAAGCTACATTTACTGGAATAGATGATGGTGAACGTACTAAAACAATCAATATCAAATTAAAAGAAGGTAAAAATCAGGGATATTTTGGGAAAGTGGATGTTGGATCAGGAAGCGATAAATTTTATCAAGGGCAGGCAATGCTCAATGTTTTCAAAGAAAAACAGAAATTTTCTGCCTATGGCACACTTGCAAATACGGCAAAAACAGGATTAGGCTGGGAAGAAAATAGCAAATTGGGTAATCCAAACATACAGGTAACTGAGGGTGCAATTATGTTTACTTCTAGTGAAGATGATTTCCTCGAATCATTTGATGGAAGATTTAATGGGGAAGGAATTCCTGTAACACGTAGTGGCGGACTTCATTATGATAACAAATGGAAAGATGATAAATATTCAATCAACTTAAACTACAAAACTGGATCAATTAATATTTCGGGAGATAAAAATTCATTAAATCAAAATAACCTACCAACGGGCATTATCAATAATAATTCGAATCAAGATTTTGATAATTCTATGTTCAGGCAAAAACTGGATGCGATATTTACAGTAAAGCTAGATACCACTTCTGATTTAAAAATAACAATGGATGGCACCATAAAAAACAGTCAAACCAATAATAATTATCTTTCTTCAGGTTTTAGAGACAATGGCATATCAATCAATAATAGTAATAGGACATTAAGCAATGATACGGATCAAAAACTATTCAAAAGCAGTTTTTTATGGACTAAAAAACTAAAAAAGAAGGGACGTACCTTATCACTTTCGTTTGGTCAAAATTATGATGAAGACGATGCCACTGGCTTTTTATACTCCAAAAACAATTTCTTCAATAGTCTTGGCGCAATTGATAGCACTCAGATAGTCGACCAATACAAAACAAATTTCAGTAAAAACTCGGGCTTTAATTCTAATATTACTTACTCAGAACCACTTTCGAAATCATTATCTATTGTTTTTAATTATGGATTAAACTTAAACAATAGCATTTCGGATAGAAAATCGTTCAATAAATCACAAAATGGGAAATTTGATATTTTAGATACTGAATTTAGTAATGACTTTAAGCTCGATCAAAAATCTAATCTTGCAGGAGCAATCTTCAATTTAAAAAAGGGTAAAAGCATAGTCAATTTCGGCACTCGCTTAAGTGCTGTAGATTTTAAACAAACAGACCAAAGTACTGGAAACATTTTCCAACGAGATTTTATTAATTGGTTGCCCCAAGCATCTTTCAAACATAATTTTTCAAGCCAAAAATCTTTTGAACTTCGATATAATGGCTCAACAAATCAACCAACACTTAATCAAATACAGCCCATTAAGGTAAATACAGATCCATTAAATATAAGGATTGGTAATCCTAATTTAAAACCTTCATTTAGAAATAGTATTAACATAAATTACTATTCATACAAGGTACTTAGCGACCAATCAATTTTCATTAGCGGAAACTATTCCTTTATTAATCAAGATATTGTAAATAATACAATTACTGATGCTGCTGGAAAAAGTACATTTCAGGCAAGTAATTTGAAAGGTAAAAATCCTGGAAATTTAAGTTTATATGCAGATTACAATCAAAAAATTCCAGGGACAGAGTTTAATGTTGGAGTAAATTTAAATTCCAATTTTAACACTTATTTCAATTTTATTAATGATGTTTTAAATAAAACAAGATCCAATACTATCAATCCTGGACTTTCATTATCGAGACGAACCGAGAAAAAAATAGAGTTTTACTTTAATATTGGTCCAGAATATATTACCAATGAATCATCATTACAAAAACAAATTAATAATAGTGGTTGGGGTGCTAATTCATGGTTTGAGCTCACTGTTTTTTTGCCTAACAAATTCAAAATCAATTCTCACGCAGAATATAAGTATCAGCAAAAAACTCAAACCTTCACCCAAGACTTTAATCGCTTAATTTGGAATACAGATATTTCTAGAAGCTTTTTAAAAGATGAAAGTTTAAAATTAACGCTAAGTGCCAACGATTTATTGAATCAAAACACTGGATTTGACCGATTTGCAAATGGCAATATGTTTGGCCAGAATAGCTTTACCACAATAAAAAGATTTTTCATGTTTTCACTCTCCTATGATTTAAATCAAATGGGTGGTGGTTCTAAAAATTAAAAGATGATGAAAAAAAACACTCTATTTTCAATCCTTATTCTGATGCTAGTTCTAGCAAACTCAGTATTTGCTCAACATGCACGATTTACCACTGAAGGTTCAATAGAATTTGAAAAGAGCGTCAATATGCACGCTTTAATCAAAAAAAACATGAATAAGGATAATGAGTTTTATTATGTGCCTGCTTTTGAAGAATACAAAAAAACTCAAACTCAATTCAAGATTTTAAAAAGTACACTCGTCTTTAATAAAGACAAAACTCTATTTAGTCCTGAACCTGTAGATCTAAATACACGTACCTGGTTTAGTGACATTCCTGCATCAACTCAAAATAATATCATTTACACTGACCTTATTTCAGGTACCAGTATTGTTCAAAAAACTGTTTTTGAAGAGACTTTCTTGGTTTCAGATAGCACACGGAAAATTAACTGGAAAATCACTTCAGAAACACGCGAAATTGCAGGTTATAATTGCCGCAGAGCTAATGCAATAATTATGGATTCAATTTATGTTGTTGCTTTTTATACGGATGAAATTCCTGTATCTGGCGGACCAGAATCATTTACAGGACTGCCTGGAATGATTTTAGGGGTGGCTATGCCTTATGAAAATATAAGTTGGTTTGCTAAACAAGTATTTGATAAACCCATGGCAGCAAGTGCTATTATAGCACCCAAAAAAGGCAAACCTATTGATAATAAAGGACTTCTATCAACACTAAACAAAGTACTGAAAAGCTGGGGCACCTATGCCCAAAATTCACTGAAATCCTTTTTGCTTTAAATTTTATAAAATAGAAACTTATAAGATGTTTATAAATGCAAAAAGACGCTTTAAGCGTCTTTTTGCATTTGATACCAATAATTTAAGTCAATCGAGTTAACTCACTCGTATCTTGACTGGAAATCATTAAAGGTACTCTTTCAATAGTTACAAAGCTGATATCTAATCCAAATCCACGTTCTTCAGAAAGCGAGAACTTCTTTAAAATAAAATAATAATCCATTATAAACTTATCCCAAAAGCTCAACACATTTGATTTGGATAAGACTTTCTCTAGTACAACGAACCTGAAATCGCCAATAATTTTATATTTATTTAGAGAGGTATATTTACTTGTGATATCCACCTCGCCATTTTTAACGAGATCTTCAACCACTTTTCTAAACAATACATTTATCTGCTGCTCCACACGGAAACCTAGCTTAAAATCAATTCTAATGAGCTTATTTGGAATCAATGCCTCCACTTTATAATCTCTTGTAAAAGGCTCATCGGTAACATCAACGTGTACTATCCAATAAACATCCGCTCTTTTGGGCTGTTTCTGAAGAATAGAATACATTATTTTCGATTCTATTTCAGAATTAAAGTTTGAGCTAGTTAAGTAAACTAGTTGAGATGCATATTTAGGTACTGTTTCATCCTCACTCAATTCGGTAAGAATTGGGTAGTAGGAGTCAATCTCAACAAATTTCACGAAACGGTTTTTAATTTTCCTTGCTGAATACCAAGCCCACATCACAGAAAGCAATAATGAAGCTAACAGAAGTGTAAACCATCCTCCATGAAGGAATTTAGCCATATTAGCCACTAAAAATGCTAATTCAATTATTCCATAAATGGAAACAAAAATTACAATGAGGTAATTTGGAAACTTCTTACGATGGAGAAATGTTGCAACAAGTATAGTGGTCATTAAAAAGGTAAGATTTATGGCTAAACCATAAGCACCTTCCATATTTTGAGATTCGCGGAAGATTAAAACAACAATAATACATCCTATCCATAATAAAATATTGATGGAAGGAACATATAATTGACCCTTTTGATTACTAGGATAATTAATTTTAACCTTTGGCCATAGGTTAAGTCGTACAGCCTCAGAAATAAGGGTAAATGAACCGGAAATCATGGCCTGACTAGCGATAATCGCTGCAGCGGTAGCAATACTAATTCCGGCGATAAGGAACCATTCTGGCATAATGCTGAAAAATGGATTATCTCCAGGACTAAGCGTACTTCCCTGATGCTGCCATAGCCATACACCCTGACCGAAATAGTTCAAAAGCAGACATAGCTTAACATAAATCCAACTAATTCGAATATTGGGACGGCCACAATGACCTAAATCGGAATATAAAGCTTCTGCTCCTGTTGTACATAAAAATACAGCACCGAGAATAAATAAAGCACTTGGGTTAGTTGATAATAAAGCATAAGCATAATAGGGACTTACCGCTTTTAATATCTCAGGAAACTGAATAAGGTAGAAACTTCCTAAAACAGCCATCATGGTAAACCAAACGAACATAATGGGTCCGAATGCTTTTCCAACTATAAAAGTTCCAAACTGCTGTATTAAAAACAACAAGGAAATAATGGCGATAACAATAGGAACGGTTGGGATGTCTTTATAAAAAATTCGCAAACCCTCAATGGCTGCAGAAACAGTAATTGGTGGGGTAATCATGCCATCTGCCAGCAAAGCGGAACCTCCAATCATGGCCGGAATTACTAGCCATTTACCCTTTTTCTTAACCAAAGAATAAAGTGATAGAATACCTCCCTCACCTTTATTATCTGCACGTAATGTTATAATTACATATTTTATTGTGGTTTGCAGAGTTAATGTCCAAAATATACAAGACAAACCGCCTAAAATCAGGTCGGTAGTAATGATTCGATCAGAAATAATTGCTTTAAATACATATAATGGTGAGGTTCCAATATCACCATAAATAATACCTAAACTAATTAATAAACCTGCTGCAGATAGCTTGTGGAGATTTTTATTATTCGACACTACAATTCAATTTTGGGTACAAAAGTAATTTTTTTAAATAATTTTACAACTGTATGAATAATACATTGATTTTCAATCTTTTTTTTTATAATTTTAAAGGACTGTTAATTCTTTGGAAGAAACAGAATTATTACGTTAAAAATTGTTAAAAAAGGGCTAATTACTCGCAAAAAAGCTAAAAATGGATTACCTTTACACTTTCAAACATTCTTGCGTATGATAAACGTCTACTTGCGATCTTTTGTTGCATCAATTGTACTAAGCCTTATGCTTGGTATGAATGCTTATGCTAACAACTTTTCACAAGTTCCTAGACCAGATTCTACAAAAGTTAAACAAAAGGTATCCACAAAAATCACAGATACCCGACTTAACAAACCTGCTTACCTAAAAAATGGTGTAAAAGTTAATTTTATTCCATTTAAACCGGCTAAGGATAGCTTTTTTATGAACAATAAGTTCATGGGCACACCAAAAGCTAGCCTCAACGACAAGGTTTTAAATAATGTTAAGGTCTACCCCAACCCAATTTCTGATCAATTAAATTTAAGCTTTAATGTCAGCAAAGAGGCAACAGTGACCGTAAAAATCATGGATGTACTTGGAAATGAGATCACTACACTCCTTTCCGAACGTATCGCAGCTGGCGATCAAAATAAACCATTTCAAATTGCTTCGCGAATTACAAGTGGATTCTATTTCATACGCGTAAGTGTAGGCTCAGAAGTAATCACGAAAAGAATCTCTGTACTTTAATATTTTTTACCTTCTTTTTGCTCCGTATTTCTATATTCGCTGTATGAAAATAATTGCTATTGGTCGTAATTACGCCGAACATGCCAAAGAATTAAATAATCCTGTTCCAACAGTGCCGGTAATCTTCATGAAACCCGACACAGCAATTTTAAAGGATAATAAACCATTTTACCATCCTGAATTTTCAAGCGATATTCATCATGAAATTGAGCTTGTTCTAAAAATATCAAAAGAAGGTAAACACATTGCCGAAAAATTTGCAGGAAATTATTTCGAGGAAATTGGTCTAGGTATTGATTTTACTGCTCGTGATATTCAACAAAAGCATAAAGAAAAAGGACTACCTTGGGAACTAGCTAAAGCATTTGATCATTCTGCGCCTATTAGCAAATTTATTCCGAAATCAAATTTCAAAGACCTAAACCAATTAAATATCAGGCTCGACCTAAATGGCAAGACTGTCCAAAATGGGAATACTAGAGATTTACTTTTTTCGTATGAATATATCATTTCCTTTGTTTCTAAATATTTCACATTAAAAAAAGGCGACCTCATATTTACAGGAACTCCACAAGGTGTTGGGAAAGTTAATATCGGCGATCATTTGGCAGGTTATTTGGAAGATGAAAAATTATTGGATTTTGATATCCGATAAGATTAAATAATGATAAGACGATCCCTAGGCATTTTACTTTTACTCATAAGCAATCTCGCATTTAGTCAGGTTGAGCAGAATAAATACCCTTTAAACTATTTTAGAGCGCCTCTTGATCTTATTCCTATAATTTCTGGGAACTTTGGTGAAATACGATCAAATCATTTTCACTCAGGATTAGATTTCAAAACAAATCAGCGAGAAGGTTATCCAGTTTACGCAGTTTCGGATGGATTTATCTCTAGAATTAGAGTACAAATTGGTGGCGGCGGGAATGCTGTTTATATCAATCACCCAAATGGTTTTACATCCGTTTATATGCATTTACGCAATTATAACGAACGAATAAGCCAAGTTTTAAAATCTTACCAGTATAAAGTTGAAAAATTCGATGTTGATTTTCCACTTCTGCCGCTAGAAATTCCAGTTAAAAAAGGTGAAATAATTGCCTATTCAGGAAATACAGGTGGATCTAGCGGTCCGCACCTTCATTTTGAACTTCGCAATACTAAAACCGAAGAAACAATAAATCCCCAATTATTTGGAATGCGCATACCTGATAAAGTAAAACCTAGCATTTCGGGGCTTTACCTTTATCATACCAATGAAAAAGCATTTAGTGAGCATACTCCGAAGCAATATTTTCCAGTATTGGGAAGTGCGGGAAAATATCAGCTTTCAGGACAAAATATCATTAAAATAAGTGGCGAATCTGGCTTCGGAATAGTAACAAATGATAAAAACTCGGCCTCAGAAAATATTAATGGCCCCTATTCCATCGAACTTTTTGTAGATGAAAAATTAATCTACTCCTCTGTTTGGGAAAAGTTTTCGTTTGATCATTCACGTGGCATAAATTCACATATTGACTACCCTGAAATTATTTTAACTGGAAGGAAAATACAAAAAAGTTTTGTCGAGCCCGGAAATGAATTAACTATTTACAAAACATTGATTAATGGAGGGTTAATAAAAATAAATGACCAAAATATTCATACTGGGAAATATATAGTTCGGGATATTGCAGGCAATGAAAGTGAATTAAACTTTAAATTCCAATCCGACCCTAGCTTGAAAAAGATAGAAAAACCAATTTCAGGCAAGAAAATGGCTTTTAACCAAATAAATAAATTTGACACAACAGGTTTGAGCATTTCAATGCCTTTAAAAACATTGTTCAATGATCTCAATTTTGTTTATAAAACTTCTGCCAAGCCATTAGGTGCCTACTCACCGATTCATCATGTTCATAATCGATTAATTCCGATAAATGGATCATATCAACTATCAATAAAAGTAGATGATAGTTTGCCTCCACATTTAAGAAGTAAAGCTTTAATTGTAAATACGCGTAAAAGCTCTGTGGGCGGAAATTATATAAATGGTTTTATTAAGGCAGAACTAAAAAATTTCGATAGTTTTTATGTAAGTATAGATACCATTTCACCTAAAATTATCCCATTAAATATCAGCAATGGGGCTAATTTAGCAGGTACTTCAAAAATACAATTCAAAATATCCGATAATTTATCGGGAGTAGACAGCTTTAGTGCATTATTAGACGGACGCTGGGTTTTAATGGAATACGACTCTAAAACAGGCTCATTATGGCATCGTTTTGATGACTCAATTGTTAAGGGAAAGCATGATTTTCAGCTTATAGTGAGCGACAAGAAAAATAATACGGCCATGTTTCATGCTGTATTTTATAAGTAGTAGAAATATTCCCAAGACAATATTTATTTTACTAATTTTATCCCAACAAAAGCACAGCAAAATGAGTGAATTAATCGAAGGTCAAAAAGCACCAGATTTTTCAGCAAAAGACCAAAACGGCAATAAAATTAGCCTGAGCGACTTTGCAGGTAAAAACATCATTCTATACTTCTATCCTAAGGATGACACTCCAGGTTGTACGGCCGAAGCATGCAGCTTCAGAGATAACTATGAATCTTTACTTTCCCAAGGGTTCGTTGTCTTAGGGGTAAGTACTGACGATGAAAAATCGCATACAAAATTTATTAATAAACATAATTTACCTTTCTCATTAATTGCAGATACTGAAAAAGAAATTGTTGAAGCTTATGGTGTTTGGGTAGAGAAGAACATGTATGGAAAAAAATACATGGGTATTGCTCGTAAAACATTTATTATCGACAAAAACGGATTAATCTTAAAAATCATTGATAAGGTTGATACCAAAAATTCATCTGCCCAAGTTTTAGAGCTGGTAAAATAAATTATTCCAATAAATAGAAAATACAAATATCAAGGCTAATCAAAAAGCCAATAATCAATAAATATGACTCCAGACATTGATAAATTAACAAAAGTTGCCTCACAAGTTCGTAGAGATATCGTTAGAATGGTACATGCCTGCCAATCAGGACATCCAGGTGGTTCACTTGGTTGTGCCGATTATTTGGTAGCTCTTTATTTCCATACCCTAAAGCACAATACTAAATTCAGCATGGATGGACATGATGAAGACCTTTTCTTTTTATCTAATGGTCATATTTCTCCTGTTTGGTATAGCGTTCTTGCCCGTTCTGGATATTTTGAAGTTTCTGAATTGGCAACATTTAGAAAACTAAATACTAGATTACAAGGTCATCCAACAACTCATGAAAAACTACCAGGAGTCCGCGTTGCTTCGGGTTCATTAGGACAGGGCATGTCGGTTGCTATTGGTGCTGCACTTGCAAAAAAGGCAAATAATGACAGCCGATTGGTATTTTCATTACATGGTGATGGCGAACTACAAGAAGGTCAAATCTGGGAGTCGGCAATGTATGCAAGTCACAATAAAGTAGATAACCTAATTTCAACAATTGATGTTAACGGACAGCAAATTGATGGTCCGACAGATAAAATCTTATCGCTAGGCAATTTAAGAGAAAAATGGGAAGCTTTTGGCTGGGAAGTTTTAGAAATGAGTGGAAATGATATGTCGGATGTGATTCGTGTGCTCGACTTGGCTATTTCAAAAACTTCAAAAGGAAAGCCAATCATGATTTTAATGCAAACGATGATGGGTAATGGCGTAGACTTTATGATGCACACACACAAATGGCATGGAAGTGCGCCAAATGATGCGCAATTAGCAAGTGCCTTAGCTCAGTTAGAAGAAACTTTAGGCGATTATTAATATCCCACAAAAAAGATCAAAAGAAATTAAATTTATTTATGCCTGATTTTGATCAGGAAATGTTTTTTATATGAAAAAATACACGTACACCGAGAAAAAAGATACACGTTCAGGTTTTGGAGCAGGCTTATTAGAAGCTGGTAAAAAGAATGATCAAGTTGTTGCCCTATGTGCAGATTTGATTGGCTCATTAAAAATGGATGCTTTTATCGCGGAATTTCCTGATCGCTTTTATCAAGTGGGTATTGCTGAAGCAAACATGATGGGTATTGCTGCGGGTTTAACTATTGGTGGCAAAATTCCATTTACAGGAACATTTGCCAATTTCTCAACAGGACGCGTGTACGATCAAATAAGACAATCTATTGCCTATTCTGATAAAAACGTTAAAATTTGTGCTTCGCATGCTGGATTAACGCTAGGTGAAGATGGTGCTACTCATCAGATTTTAGAAGATATTGGCATGATGAAAATGCTTCCTGGAATGGTTGTTATCAATCCATGTGATTATAACCAAACCAAAGCAGCAACCATGGCAATTGCTGATTATCACGGACCTGTTTACTTAAGATTTGGACGGCCAGCCGTTCCTGTTTTCACTGATCCCGATCAAAAATTTGAAATCGGTAAAGCATGGATGGTTAATGAAGGTACAGATGTGAGCATTTTTGCAACTGGGCACCTTGTGTGGTCGGCAATTGAAGCCGGAGAAAAACTTGCTGAAGAAGGAATTAATGTTGAAATAATAAATATTCATACCATTAAACCTTTGGATGCAGAAGCAGTCTTAAAGTCGGTAGCCAAAACAGGATGTGTAGTTAGTGCTGAAGAGCATAACCGCATTGGTGGATTAGGAGACAGTATTGCACAGCTTTTAGCGACAAACAATCCGGTGCCTCAAGAATATGTAGCTGTAAACGACAGCTTCGGTGAGAGTGGAACACCAGATCAGCTCATGAAAAAGTATGGTCTAGATACTGAAGATATCATCAAAGCGGTTAAAAAAGTTATCAAACGTAAGTAAGATAATTCTACATGAGTCCGGGCCATAATTAAAGATATGCAGGTTGAGGATTCAGAAATCTTAGATAAATTCGCTCGAGAAAGCTCTCGTAATGAAGCTTTTTCCTTGTTACTTAAGAAGTATCAAGAAAAAATTTATTGGCATATCCGTAGGATGGTTTTAGACCATGATGATGCCGATGATCTCGTGCAAGATGTTTTTATTAAAGTTTGGAAAAACCTTGCCAATTTTCGTAGTGATTCTCAACTTTATACCTGGATTTACCGCATAGCAAGTAATGAATGTATTACTTTCTTGAATCGTAAAAAATTAAGAAATAGCATTTCTCTTGAAGATTCTGAAGGACAATACCTACTTGAGACATTAGCTGAAAGCCCTTATTTTGACGGCGACAAAGCCCAAATGAAGCTCCAAAAAGCGTTGCTTAGTCTGCCCGAAAAGCAAAGATTAGTATTTAACATGAAATACTTTGACGACTTAAAATATGATGAAATTTCTGATATTTTAGGAACAAGTGTAGGTGCTCTAAAAGCTTCCTTTCACATTGCAGTAAAAAAAATCGAACATATTTTATTAAACTCAGATTAAACCTTTCTAAGTAAAAAGTATCAAATGGATATGAAGTTATATGATTCAGACAGAGAATGGGAAAAGGAAGCTCCTACACTTGCCGTAATGGAAAAAGTGAACCCTTTTACTGTTCCTTCAAAATATTTTGATTCTCTATCTGAAACATTGCATTCAAAAAACCTTATCGAATCAGTTCGATTTGAAAATGAAGAAGAGTTTAGCACTCCGAAAGGATATTTTAAAGAATTAGAAAAACACATAAAAACAAAAAAAGCTCTTGAAAACAGTCTAAATTTGCTTAAAACAAGTGGTTTAAACACTCCAAAAGATTATTTCTCTGATTTGAGTCAGAAAATTGAAGCTAAAATCAAGCAGCAGGATATATCTAGAAAGAAAAGCATTTTCAAATCATGGATAAGTTATTCAGCAGCTGCTTGTATTACCATGATCATAGGATCTGTAGTTTATTTTAATCTTAAATCAGATAGCATTGCTAGAGATTTATCAAATATTCCAGATCAAGAGATCATCAACTACCTTCAAATTCACAGTACGGTAAGCGATAATCAATTTATCATTGAAAATTTAAGCGATGATGGACTACAACAAGTATCAAACGATGTTTCAGCCGAAGAAATAGAACAATACATAAATAATAACACACTATGAACGCGAGAATTATGAAAAGATTAAGTGTTATCATTTTCATTTTAATGCTAAGTACTTCCCTATTTGCTCAATCAAAAAGTGAACGTTATGAGCAAATAGAAACAATTAAAGTGGCCTTTATAACCAAAAAACTAGATTTAAGTTCTGAAGAAGCTCAAAAATTTTGGCCTATTTACAATAATTACCAAAAGGAATTAATGCTCTTGATGAAGAAAAGAAGAGAAGAAAGGCTGCGAACAGACATTGAACCTAACGATAAAATCAATTTAGACCTATCTTACGAAAGTAAAATGCTTGATCTAAAGAAAAAATATAAAAAACTTTATTCAAAGGCCATTCCTGCAGAAAAAATATTACTTCTTTACCAAGCAGAACGTGAGTTTAGAGAGCATTTAATTAAACAATTAAATCATCGACGAAAACCGACGAGCAAATAAATACACAAATCAGCTAAATATTAAAGCCGAATTCCAAGATGCTTTAAAATTGTGTATTTTTGCATATGCTTAGTCCGCGACAGCTTTTCCTACTCAATACTGCACAAACATCTCCTTCGCCACGCCTTTTAGAAATTGAGCGAGCAGAGGGCATGTATCTATATGATTTCAAGGGTAAAAGCTATATGGATCTTGTTTCAGGATTTGCAGTTAGTAATACTGGGCACAGGCATCCAAAGGTTATTCAAGCCATTAAAGATCAAGCGGATAAATACCTGCACCTCACCGTATATGGCGAATATATCCAATCGCCGCAGATTAAATTTGCAAGTAAATTAGCTTCTATCCTACCCAGTACTCTTAGCTCTATTTATTTCGTAAATTCTGGAGCAGAAGCTACCGAGGGAGCCATGAAGCTGGCAAAACGATATACAGGGAGAGCTGAGATTATTGCTTGTAAAAATTCTTATCACGGAAGTACACAAGGCGCGCTTAGCGTGATGGGTAATGAAGAATATAAACAAGCTTACAGGCCACTATTACCGGGTATCCGATTCATAGAATTCAATAGTTTGATTGATCTCGCAAGCATTAACACAGATACAGCGGCTGTAATTATGGAGACCATTCAAGGTGAAGCTGGGGTAATTGTTCCCGATGTAAATTATATGCAAAGTTTAAGAAAGCGATGCGATGAGACTGGAACATTACTGATTTTAGATGAAATTCAATCTGGATTTGGCCGTACCGGGAAATTATTCGCCTTTGAACATTATGACATAAAACCTGACATTTTACTTTTAGCCAAAGGAATGGGCGGAGGAATGCCTATAGGAGCTTTTGTTTCAAGCATTGAGATAATGAGCGTTCTGAAGGAAAATCCAATCCTAGGTCATATAACCACCTTTGGAGGGCATCCAGTTAGCTGTGCAGCCGGATTGGCCAATTTAGAGGTAATTTTAGAGGAAAAACTTTTTGAAGATGTAGCTAGAAAAGAGTCCCTTTTCAAAAAACACTTACAGCACCCTGAAATTAAGGAAATTAGAGGCAAGGGACTTATGTTAAGCATTCAGCTAACAAGCTTTAAACAAGTGGAAAAAGTAAGCAGAAAATGTGTTGAAAATGGGATCATTATTGATTGGTTTTTACATTGCGATACGGCTATGCGCATAGCACCACCCTTAATAATCACTGATAATGAGATTATTAAAGCATGCGAAACTATCATCGAAGCGATAGAATATTATCAGTCGAATTAAGCCTGATTTTCATCAATCCCTACATTAATATTAAAATCCGTACCTTTGCAGAAATATAAAATTGCTGGCATATTTAGCAGCAATGTAAAATCAATACATGTCATTCGAAGAATTAAACCTAATTGAGCCCATTTTAAAGGCTTTAAAAACAGAGGGTTATACAAACCCCACTCCCATTCAGGAACAATCAATACCCATCATATTAGAACGTAAAGACCTATTAGGCTGTGCTCAAACCGGTACTGGGAAAACTGCCGCATTTGCAATTCCTATCCTACAAATTTTAGAAGGAGGAAAAATATATGATAAAGGACCAAGAGCAATTAAATGTTTAATTTTAACTCCAACGCGCGAGCTAGCTATACAAATTGGCGATAGCTTTACAGCTTATGGTCGGCATACAGGCATGAAACATGCCGTTATTTTTGGTGGTGTTTCACAAGGGTCGCAGGTGGCTGCCTTAAAATCAGGAGTTGATATCCTTATTGCTACTCCAGGTAGATTATTGGACTTGATCAATCAAAAATTTGTTCAATTGCATTATCTCAAAATTTTTGTGTTAGATGAAGCCGACCGCATGCTAGACATGGGTTTTATTCATGATGTTAAAAAGCTGATCACAAAGATTCCACAGAAACGGCAAACTTTGTTTTTCTCGGCAACCATGCCCGATGAAATACAAAAACTAGCAAACACCATTTTAGTGAACCCCGAAAAAGTGGAGGTTACACCTGTTTCAAGTACTGCCGATACTATTGATCAATCTCTGTTTTTTGTCGAGAAAAACGATAAGAAAAAACTATTGATCCATATCCTTAATGATAAAAACATTAAGTCTGCACTAATTTTTAGCAGAACTAAACATGGTGCCGATAAAATAACCAAAGACCTAGTAAAGGCAGGAATTAAAACTGAAGCGATACACGGTAATAAATCACAAAATGCCCGCCAGAAGGCATTATCGAACTTTAAAAGCGGACAAATAAAGGCATTAATTGCCACGGATATTGCAGCGAGGGGAATTGATATCGATGAACTTTCACACGTAATCAATTATGAATTACCCAATGTACCTGAAACCTATGTTCACCGTATTGGACGTACCGGACGTGCGGGATCAAGTGGTATTGCCTATTCTTTTTGCGATGAAGAGGAAATGGAATATTTAAAAGATATCCAGAAATTAATCGGTAAAGAGATACCAGTAATTGATGATCAACCCTATCACATGCGTGGAGCTGCATATATCATGAGTCAATCTACCAAGAAAAAAGGTGGTTCGGCAAAAAAAGGTAAGGCATCATCAGGAGCTGCACCCATGAGTGGAAGTCCGAATAGAAGATTCGGTAATAAAAGAAGATAAAATCTTAAAAATGCCCCGAATAATTCGGGGCATTTTTTATTTTGAAAGGCCCTTAAACATGAGTTCAGCAAGCATTTGATTCCCTGCTTGGTTTAAATGAACACGATCTGATGTTAAAATACCCGACTCCTTATTTTGAGGATTATTAGCTAGGTTATACTCTAAAAAAGACTTACGGATATCAATTAAGCCGCATCCATAAGATTTTGCCAATTTACGTATCATCTCGCTATAGCGATTTAAATCGCCATCCAATTGATTAGTAAAATCTGTTTTCTCACCAATAACTGCCGGAGTACAAACAATAACTTTAATACCTGAACTTTGCAGCTTTTTGATAATTGCTGAATAAAAAGCAACAAATTTATCTGGATCGGTACCTGTCTGACTGCTTTGTTTATGCCATACATCATTCACACCGATATAAATAACAACAATATCTGGTTTCTTATCTAAAACATCCTCTTGTAATCGCAAATAAAGATCATAAATCTTATTACCACCAATTCCAGAACCAATAAGCTCATAATTAGGTGCAGCAGCTTGCTTTATTTTTTCTTGCATGATAGAGATATAACCGCCTGGCTTAACACCAGCCTCCGTAATGGAATCTCCAAAGAAAATTACTTTAGGAGCTTTTTGAATTTGCATGCTAGTCAACAAAATCAGGATTGAGATTGAAAGAATTATTTTTTTCATACTGTTAATTTTAATGTTTGAAAATACAAAAAATGAAATTTAAAGGCTCTATTTTTATCAAATTATCAATTTTGAAATTTATATCATTTTAGCACGCTTTATTAAATAAGAGTGTAAAATCTGATAAAATCCAGAGTGAATATCCGCATCAATAAAATCAATTTTATATTGTGCACATTTCAATTTAATCTCTTTATGATAAGAATTTACTACATCAAGGTATGATTCACGAACAGTACTAGGATTAATTTTGAGTTCCTCACCACTTTCAATATCTATAAAATTATAAGGACGATTTTCAAAATTAAAATCGAGTTCCATTTTATGATCTAGCACATTGAACAAGATTATTTCATGTTTATTATGCTTTAAATGCTGTAATGAATCAAAAATCTTATTGAGCCCATCTTCAGATTCCCCATCGAGCATATCACTAAAAATAATGACGAGCGAACGCTTATGAATTTGTTCTGCTATTTGATGTAATGCAGAAGCTACATCTGTTTTACTACCATTTTCATTTCGATTCATCAGCTTTTCCAATTCAGAAAATAGATATTTTTGATGTGCTGTGGTCGATTTAGCAGTGCTTGTAAGCTCCAAATGATCAGAAAAATAACTTAGCCCAAATGCATCTCTTTGCTTCTTTAACAGATACATTAGGGAGGCTGAAGCATAAACAGAGAACAAAAGTTTATTGAATTTCTTGTCGGGATAAAACATGGAGGAGGAAACATCCAACACAATCTGACATCTCAAATTGGTCTCTTCTTCAAAACGTTTCACAAATAGTTTATCTGTTCTTCCAAACAATTTCCAATCAATATTTTTTACTGAATCACCAGCATTATAAAGTCGATGCTCAGCAAATTCAACAGAGAAACCATGAAAAGGACTTTTATGCAAACCTGTGATAAAGCCCTCTACAACCTGCTGAGAAAGCAATTCTAAATTGCCAAAATCTTGAAGTTCTTTATAATTTGAGAGTTGGGATTGCATGTTCTAAAATAATACAAATTCAGATCAAAATGGCTTTAATATTTCAACAATAAATGAATAAATAATTAAAAACAGAATAAATATTCTTTATTTACTACTGATTTATTAAAAAAGATTTAACTTCGAATTTAGACTTTGCTAAAAAAGAGTTCAATCTACAAAACAATTATACAACAACATTAAATAATCAAAATATGATTAATAAATTTAGTGCTACATTATTTACGGCCCTCGTAATACTATCGTTTTCGTCAAGTGCCCAATTAAAAGACTTAAACTTTGAAGAAGTTTTTAATAAACCTGTTAAAGACATTCTTAATCCCATGCCTATTTATAGAGGTTGGGCAGATAATACCAATTATATTGAGTATAGAATGGAAGGCCAACAAAGCAAGCCATATACTGTTGATGTTCGCACTGGCGCGGCGGTTCAATCGGCACCAGCTCAAGTAAATGAGGCCACTGTAAGAATTAAAAACAATGATATTTTTTATAAGGATGCACTCGGTAATGAAAAACAATTAACGAGAGATAGCGTTTTGGAGAAAAACCCAACACTATCTCCCGACGGAAGCCAAGTAGCCTTTACAAAAAGAAATGATCTTTACTCGATAAATATCAACTCTGGAGTAGAAACTAGATATACAAATGATGGATCAGACTTAATTTACAATGGATGGGCCTCATGGGTTTACTATGAAGAAATCCTTGGTCGCTCAACACGTTATAAAGCATTTTGGTGGAGTCCGGATAGTAAGCGCATTGCATTTATGCGTTTCGATGATTCTAAAGTCCCAGTTTTCCCAATTTATAATTCAAGCGGGCAACAGGGTTTCCTTGAAAACACGAGGTATCCAAAAGCAGGAGATAAAAATCCTGAAGTTAAAATGGGATTGGTTAATTTAGGATCTCAGGGTATAGTTTGGGCAGATTTCGATGAGAAAAACGATCAATATTTTGGAACTCCATTTTGGATGGCCGATAGCAAAACTTTATGGATGCAATGGATGAATCGCGATCAAAATAAGTTGATTATTTACAGTGTGAATCCTGTTGATGGTGCTAAAAGAATAATCCATGAAGAAACCCAAAAAACATGGGTAGATTGGTTTGATGGAATGTATTTCTTAAAAAATGGTAGTGGCTTCATCTTAAAAAGCGACAAAAGTGGCTGGGGGCATTTTTACTATTATGACTTAGAGGGAAAATTAAAGAAGCAATTGACCTCTGGTTTTTGGCGTGTCGCACAATTATTATTAGTTGATGAGAAGGCTCAGGAAATCTATTTTACAGCTAGACAAGAGAGTTCGGCGAGACATGATCTTTACAGGGTAAGTTTAAAAGGGACTGAGGAGCCAGTAAGATTAACCTTCGGTAATTACGATCATCAGATTAATCTTTCACCAGATGGAAAATATTTCATCACAACTTATTCGAATTTAAGTACTGCTCCAAAATCAGCACTTCTAGATAATAAAGGAAACATTATCCGTGAGCTTGCTGATTCAAAAGGAAGTGCATATGATTCTTACAAACTCCCTAAAACGGAACTTAGTTACTATAAAACGCGTGATGGCCTTGAACTACCGATGACCGTTACTTTACCACTAAATTTTGATCCGTCAAAAAAATATCCAGTATGGATTTCAATTTACGGTGGCCCTGATGCTGGTACTGTATACGATCGTTGGAAGAGTCCGCTAGGCCAGAACTACTGGTGGGCTAAGGAAGGAGTTATTCAGGTTGCAATTGATAATCGTAGCTCTGGACACTTAGGTAAAACAGGCATGGACTTCATTTACCGCAATATGGGTAAATATGAAATTGAAGATTATATGGATGCCGCTTTATTACTAAAATCAAAGCCTTATGTAGATGGTAGCAAGATTGGCATTACCGGAGGAAGCTTTGGTGGTTATATGACGGCAATGGCTTTAACTTACGGCGCTGATGTATTTACACATGGTATTGCTAACTATTCTGTTACAGATTGGGCTTTATATGACACGCATTACACCGAACGCTTCATGGGAACACCACAGAACAATGCAGAGGGATATCGCATTACATCGCCTATGACCTATGCTGATAAGCTTAAGGGAAGTTTACGAATTGTGCATGGTACAATGGATGATAATGTTCACATGCAAAACAGCATTCAACTGATAGATAAGCTTCAAGACTTGAATAAGAATTTTGAATTTATGTTATACCCAGGTGAGCGCCATGGTTGGGGAGGTAAAAAAGCAAGACATAGCAATCAAGAAAATGTACGTTATATCTATAAAAACTTGCTTGAAAAACCAATTCCGGCAGAATATTTACAATATTGGAAATAGTTATAAAAAATAGATCAAAATTAGAAGATCAAAAAAAAGCTCCTGCAGGCAATCTGAAGGAGCTTTTTTATTTAAGGATATATATTTTAAGCCAATTGCTTCGTTAACTTCTCAGCTAAAACAGATTTTGGAACAGCACCAATTTGCTTGTCAACAATTTCTCCATTCTTAAAGAAAAGAAGAGCTGGAATATTACGAATTCCGAATTGCATTGAAATGCCTGGATTGTTATCCACATTTACTTTACCAACAACTGCCTTTCCTTCGTACTCTTTTGCAAGTTCTTCAACAACTGGACCTACCATACGGCAAGGACCACACCATTCTGCCCAAAAATCAACTAGGACAGGTTTATCAGATTTAAGGACTAATTCCTCAAAGTTTGCATCTGTTAATTCTAATGCCATAATAATAAATTTACGTGTTTATAATTCAAATATAGTATTCAATATTCTTGCCACAAATATTTGTGCCAATGTGACATTAATTCAACTTATAGCGAACTCCTATCATTTTTGAGATTTCATCCAAAAATTCATTACTCGGATTGATTCTCACCGTTTTAGAGGGCATCTCAAGTATGGTTTCTTCCTCATAATCCATCACCATAAATTTTAATTGACAGTTTCTATTCTCATTCTGTTCGGTATTTAGCCTAATAATTTCATCCATTTTATTAATGAATGTATTAGACAATTCAGTAAGGGGTACTTGTATTGTCAGACTTTTTGACATTTTATCCCTCAATTCTGAAAGTAATACAATGCTATTTACCTTAAACTCCCAATTATCTTTTTGCTTAAACCTTTCTGTAACTAGTCCGCGAACCTGTAAAAACAGCCCCACCTCAAGATATTGCTTTAACTTAATATAATCTTCACCAAAAAGTGCAATTTCAAATGTTTCACCATAATCTTCAAACATGAAAGTCCCGAAAGGCTTACCCGTTTTAGTAGTACCATGCCTACAAGCAGAAACTAGTCCGCCGATAATTAAATCACGATTACTAATTTTCTTAAACTCTTCTTGGTCTTCAGGTTGTATTTCAGTCCCCTTCATTCGATTCACCAAACTCAAATGCCTTACTTGATGAGAGCAGAAATGATCCAACTCAAACTTATAATTATCTAATGGATGGCCAGTAAGGTAAATCCCAATCGATTCCTTTTCATATTTCAACTTTTCAATCAAGCCCCATTCTTCACATTCAGGCATTTGAGGTTCTGATATCTCCGCATCATTTGTCCCACCAAATAATGAAGCCTGAGAGGAATTTAAGCTATTTTGAAAATCATTACTGTATTTTATTAAACGTTCTATCCCGTTATAAAAACTACCGTCAGGTTTAAAGAAAAAAGATGATCTATTATGACCAAAACAATCAAATGCTCCACCATAAACCAAATTTTCATATACTCTTTTACTTACTGCTCTTGAGTTAGAACGACGAGCAAAATCATAAATACTTTGATAAAGTCCGTTTTCATTACGTTCTTCAACAATACTTTCAACTGCCTTATCTCCCACTCCTTTCATTCCCGACATCCCAAAACGAACTTCACCTTTTTTATTTACGGTAAAACTCAATTCTGATTCATTAATATCCGGACCTAAAACTGAAATTCCCATCTGTTTACACTCTTCCATGAAGAATGATATTTTTTCGATGTTATTCTGATTATTGAGTACGGCCGCCATGTATTCGGACGGGTAATTAGCTTTTAAATAAGCTGTTTGATAAGCTACAAAAGCATAACACGTGGAGTGTGATTTATTGAATGCATACTGCGCGAAAGCTTCCCAATCAGTCCATACCTTCTCTGCAATTTTACTATCATGACCATTAGCACTACAGCCATCCATGAATTGGGCTTTCATTTTGTTTAGCACTTCAATTTGCTTCTTTCCCATTGCCTTACGCAACACGTCGGCATCACCCTTACTGAAACCAGCAAGCTTTTGGGATAAAAGCATCACCTGCTCTTGATATACGGTGATACCATAGGTTTCTTCGAGGTGCTCCTGCATATCCAGCAAATCGTAAGTAACCTCCTCACGACCATGTTTACGGGAAATAAACTTAGGAATATATTCAATTGGCCCTGGACGATAAAGCGCATTCATCGCAATCAAATCCTCAAATTTATCTGGCTTTAAATCACGTAGATACATTTGCATACCATCACTTTCAAATTGGAAAGTCCCATTGGTATCTCCTCTTTGATAAAGTTCAAATGTTTTAGGATCCTCTAATGAAATATAATCAATATCAATATCTACACCATGATTCTGCTTTATCAAACGCAAAGCATCCTTAATAATGGTCAGGGTTTTTAGTCCCAAAAAGTCCATCTTAATTACACCCGCATCCTCAATTACTCGTCCATCAAACTGAGTAACCAATAAATCTGATTCTTTAGATGTAGCAACAGGAATGATATCTGTTAAATCATAAGGAGCAATAATAATTCCGGCAGCATGAACTCCCACATTTCTTACAGAGCCTTCCAAAACCATTGCTTCTCTTAATACTTCAGACTGAAGGGTTTTCCCATCATCAAGAATTTTACGAAGAGTTTTTATATTTTCAAAATCTTCAGGATTTTGCTCCTTTTTAACCGTATCAATTGGGGCAGTCATCACCTGAACAAGGTTTGTTCCAGGGCGGTCTGGGACAAGCTTTGCAAGCATATTTGATTCAGCTAAAGGCAAATCTAACACCCTAGCAACATCTTTTATACTTGATTTAGCAGCCATCGATCCATAAGTAATAATCTGCGCTACTTGATTTTTACCATATTTATCAACCACATAATCGATTACTTTTTGTCGGCCCGCATCATCAAAGTCCGTATCAATATCGGGCATCGACTTACGATCGGGATTTAGAAAACGCTCAAAAAGTAAGTTGTATTTTATGGGATCAATATTGGTAATTCCGATACAATAAGCTACAACAGAGCCGGCAGCAGAGCCCCTTCCGGGACCAATGAACACGCCTAGATCACGACCTGCACGGATAAAATCGGCCACAATTAGGAAATATCCGGCAAAACCCATGGTGCGTATGGTGAAGAGCTCAAAGTTTAGGCGTTCTTCAACCTCCGGACTAATATCCTTGTAACGTTCTTTTGCACCTTTGAACGTAATATCTTTTAGGTATTCCCATTGATTAAGATTATCAGATTCCGGACCCGAGTGTATCTTAAACTCATTTGGAATAGGGAAATTGGGAAGCATGATATCACGCTTTAGCTGAAGATGCTCAACCTTATCTACAATTTCATTGGTATTATCTAATGATTCAGGCAAATCATGGAAGACTTGTCCCATTTCCGCCTGACTTTTAAAGAAAAATTGATCATTTGGAAAACCAAAGCGATAGCCTTTCCCACCTTCTTCATCAGTAGCAATTGGCGTACTTTTCATGTCTCCAGTATTCACACATAATAAAATATCATGTGCATTTGCATCTTGCTGATCAACATAATGCGAATCATTAGAGCAAATTACTTTTACATTATACTTTTTGGCAAATTTCAGGAGTACAGCATTAACAGTCTCCTGCTCAGGAATATCATGTCGCTGAAGCTCGATGTAAAAGTCCTCACCGAACAAATCAAGCCACCATTTAAATTCAGTTTCACCTTCCTCCTCTCCTTTTTTAAGAATAGTTTGTGGCACGGAAGCACCTAAACAGCAGGTAGTTGCTATTAAGCCTTCATGATATTGGAGAATTAGCTCCTTATCAATTCTGGGCCATTTACTGTATAAACCTTCAATATATCCAAGAGAGCATAGTTTTACCAGATTTTTATATCCCTGGGCATTTTTAGCGAGAAGCAATTGATGATGCCGAATATCACGCTTATCTTTAGTAAATTGCTTTACATGCCTATCATTAACCACATAAAATTCACAACCAACAATAGGTTTTACACCATGTTTACCTGCTTCGGCAACAAACTTAAACACACCAAACATATTTCCATGATCAGTGATAGCCATAGCTTTCATTCCGTCGGCTTTTGCTTTTTTGAAAAGACGCGAAATATCGGCGGCACCATCCAAAAGTGAAAATTGAGTATGTACGTGCAGGTGCGAAAAATCAGGCATAAAATTTTATTAGGATGAATCTCAAATTTACAAATCTTTTGAGCCTCTAGAAGGGGTGTTGAAAATTAAAATAGGAATTTTTTAATTGAAAAATAACGGTAAAACAATAATGATTTCTCCCAAAAAGACTTAAAAGATATAATATAACGATTTTTTAGTTAAAAAGCAAGGAAATAGAGGTAAATTTTGGAAAATTAGTCAAGGAAAATGGCAAAGAATTTCATAAAAAAGATTGAATTCTCTATCTTCGGGCTATAATTTAATTCAATCAAAAAATTGTTAAAAGAATTGAATTTTACTGTGTTGAAATGATATTTATTTGCATCACAGGATGATCTTGATCTCAAATTTAAATAAATCATAAAATGAAAATTACAGTTGTAGGAGCCGGTGCCGTAGGAGCTACTTGTGCTGATAACATCGCTAGAAAAGAACTAGCTGAAGAACTTATTTTATTAGACATCAGAGAAGGTTTTGCCGAAGGAAAAGCAATCGATATGATGCAAACTTCTGCATTATTGGGTTTTGACACAAAAATCAAAGGGGTTACCAATGATTATGTTGCTACTGCCGACTCAGAAGTTGTGGTTATCACTTCAGGTTTACCACGTAAGCCGGGGATGACAAGAGAAGAGCTAATTGGCACCAATGCTAACATTGTTAAAAGTGTTACTGAAAACATCCTAAAGCATTCTCCAAATACAATTATTATCGTGGTTTCAAATCCGATGGATACCATGAATTACCTAACCCTTAAGACTTCAGGTCTTCCTAAAAATAAGATCTTAGGAATGGGTGGAGCATTAGATTCGGCAAGATTTAAGTATTATTTAAGTGTTGAACTTGGTTGTTCGCCTGCCGATTTAAATGCGGTAGTTATTGGTGGCCATGGTGATACCACAATGATTCCTTTAATCAATCATGCTACTTGGAATAGCATCCCTGTTACTCAGCTTTTATCAAAAGAGCAGCAAGAGCGTGTAGTTTCTTCTACCATGGTTGGTGGTGCTACCTTAACAAAACTAATTGGAACATCCGCATGGTATGCTCCAGGTGCTGGTACTGCTGCAATGGTTGAGAGCATTGTTCGTGATGAAAAGAAACTTATTTCTTGCGGTGTAGCTTTAGATGGAGAATATGGCCAAAAAGATATCTCATTGGTAGTTCCAGTAATTTTAGGAAAAAATGGATGGGAGAAAATCCTAGACTTTAAGCTAACAGATGCTGAGCAAGCTGAATTCAACAAAAGTGCAGATGCAGTAAGAGCGATGAACGCAGTTTTAAAAGAAGATAATCATATCTAATATTGCTATTTAAATGGCATATAAAACAGTTCCTTTAGAACTAATAAATTTAAATGACGACGGCTTCCACCTCTTGGTGGAAGTTGTTGTTTTTGGGCAATCCTTTAATGCTGTACTCGATACAGGAGCTTCAAAAACTGTTTTTGATAAGGAAACAATTGAAACATTTAGCAAAAGTGGCGAATTAATGGCATCTGATAGAGTTTCTACCGGACTTGGAGCTAATAATATGGAAAGCCATTCCATTATCCTTCCCACTCTAAAGATTGGGAAGATGAAATTAAAAAATTTTGAAGCTGCCGTGCTTGATTTAACTACGATTAAACAAGCCTATTCTAGTCTTAACTTACCTCCGATTATTGGAGTTATTGGTGGCGATATTTTAAATAGTCATCAGGCAATAATAAATTATAGAAAACTGAAGTTGAAGCTTTTCAAATAATTGATTGTACAATCTAAAACTGAAAAAGCCATTTCCAAAATTTAAAACATAAAAAAGCCCTTCAATAAAATTGAAGGGCTTTTTCTATTCTAAAGACTCGAATTAAATATCTATTCTAGCATATTTAGAGTTCTTCTCGATAAAGTCACGTCTAGGACCAACATCATCACCCATTAACATGGAGAAAATATGATCACATTCAGCAGCATTTTCAATTGTTACTTTTCTTAAAGTACGGGTTTCCGGATTTAGAGTAGTATCCCATAATTGCTCTGCGTTCATCTCTCCAAGACCTTTATAACGCTGAATATTAACACTTTCTTCTTTACCAGCACCTTTCAAAGCTTGTACTGCAGCATCACGCTGATCATCATTCCAAGCATACTGAAACTCTTTACCTTTTTTCACCATGTAAAGTGGTGGAGCTGCAATATAGATATAACCAAATTCAATTAATGGCTTCATATATCTAAAGAAGAAGGTCAAAATCAATGTGGTAATGTGAGAACCGTCTACGTCAGCATCGGTCATGATAATGATTCTATGATAACGCAACTTCTCCATGTTGAGTGCTTTGGCATCTTCAGCAGTACCAATACTCACTCCCATAGCTGTAAACATATTCTTGATCTCATCATTTTCGTAGATCTTATGTTCCATTGCCTTTTCAACGTTCAAGATCTTACCTTTTAATGGAAGAATAGCTTGGAAATTACGATCACGACCTTGTTTTGCCGTACCACCTGCCGAATCTCCCTCGACTAAGTAAAGCTCACATGCTGCAGGATCATTATTTGCACAATCAGCTAGCTTACCAGGTAATCCTGAACCACCCATAACCGTTTTACGCTGAACCATCTCACGTGCTTTACGTGCGGCGGCTCTAGCTGTAGCAGCTAAAATTACCTTGTTCACGATCATTTTAGCCTCACGTGGATTTTCTTCAAGGTAATCACCAAGAATCTCACCAACAGCAACATCTACAGCACCCATTACCTCATTATTTCCTAATTTGGTTTTGGTTTGCCCCTCAAATTGTGGCTCCTGAACTTTTACTGAAATAACAGCAGTTAATCCCTCTCTAAAATCATCCCCTGTAATTTCAATCTTCATGTTCTTCAACATGCCAGATTTCTCAGCATAAGCCTTAAGGGTACGAGTTAAACCACGACGGAATCCAGCAACGTGCGTTCCTCCCTCATGAGTATTAATATTATTTACATAAGAATGAACATTCTCAGTATAGGTATCATTATATTGAAGAGCTAACTCCACTGGAATACCTTGCTTAATTCCCTCTACATAAATAGGCTCCGGAATTATTGAAGTACGAGTACCATCAAGATATTTTACAAACTCTTTTAAACCACCTTCAGAAAAGAATTCTTCAAATAAGAATGTACCATCATCAGTAGTTTCACGCTCATCAGTTAAAGATAGACGAATCCCTTTATTTAGATAGGCTAACTCACGTAAACGTGCAGCAAGAGTATCAAATTTATATTCAGTAGTAAGCGTAAAGATTTCAGGATCAGGCTGAAAAGTAACTGTTGTACCTGTTTTTTCGCTTTCACCAATAACCTTTACATCGTATTGAGGTTTTCCGCAAGAGTATTCTTGTTGGAAAGTTTTTCCCTCACGTTGAACTACAACTTTAAGAGCTGTAGAAAGTGCATTCACACAACTTACCCCTACCCCGTGCAAACCACCAGAAACCTTGTAGGTATCCTTATCAAATTTACCACCGGCGTGAAGAACAGTCATTACCACTTCAAGTGCCGATCTTTTTTCCTTGGTGTGCATAGCGGTAGGAATACCGCGACCATTATCTGTAACTGTTATTGAATTTCCATTGTGAATGGTCACCTTTATATCAGAACAATAACCGGCCAGAGCCTCATCAATTGAATTGTCAACAACCTCATATACAAGGTGATGCAATCCCTTAAATCCGGTATCACCAATATACATTGATGGGCGCTTTCTTACCGCTTCCAGGCCTTCAAGTACCTGTATATTATCCGCCGAATAATTAGATCTGTCTTCTGTTTCTTCGCTCATAGTTTCTTATTACAACAAAGATCAAAAATAACCATTTTAGATGGAATTTATTGCATTGTTGATAAAATTACACCTTAGTCCCAATTCTTAGTCTATGCTTAAATTAAATGGTTGAGAAAATGGTTTGAAAGTTTATATTTGTTTAAATTTTTATAAAAATCATGAAGAAATTAATAACAAACATTAGTAAAATAGCAGCAATTTTAGCCATTACAGCAATTGTTGTTTCATGCAACAAAGAACAATCTAAAACTGCAAGCTCTACAACTAGCACTTCAGCAAGCACGTTAGACGTAGTCTATGTAAATTCAGACTCACTTTTAACCAATTATGAATATTTCAAGGCTGTTCAGAAAACTTTTGAAGAGAAATCTAAAAAAGCACAGGCAGATCTTCAAGCTAAAGGTGCAGCATTTCAACGTGAGGTTGCTGCGTATCAACAGAATGCAGGAAGTTTAAGTGCAGATCAACGTGCTTCAACTGAAGAGCGTTTGGCTAGAAAACAACAAGAATTGGCTACTTACAATCAAAATGCTGGCAATGCTTTAGCTAATGAAGAAGCTACAGAAAACGAAAAACTTTATAATAAAGTTGCTGATTTCTTAAAAGTACATGCGAAAGAAAAGGGTTATAAAATTGTTTTAACCTATTCAAAATCTAACCCTGCAGTTTTATATGCTGATGAAAGCTTAGATGTTACCCAAGAAGTACTTAAAGGCTTAAACGCTGAATACAATAAAAACAAAAAATAAAATTCTATCACATTTGAATTGAAAACCTCGGTTATTTACCGGGGTTTTTTTGTTTAAATTGCAAAAACAATCAAATTGTTAATCTTGGGGCTTATGTTATGGAGATTTAAACAAATCAATCAAACCAGCCCTCTTGTAGATCATCAATCTCTCTGCGATCTCTTTTGGTTGGTCGCCCGGTTCCTCTATCTCGACTTAAAGTAGGGCTATGAAACATCGACTTATAGGCCGGAGTATCTTCAACTGGGGTTAAATCTTTATAAAAATTTACTGCTGTTTTAGCATCTACCCTTCTTTCCAACAATCCAACAACCTCAATTACCTTTTTATCACTACCTTTTTGAACGGTATAAACTTCCCCTATTTTGACGATATGTGAAGCCTTTAAGTTTTGTCCGTTTAATTTTATCCTACCAGCTTTACAAGCTTCGGTCGAAATACTTCTTGTTTTAAAGGCACGTATAGCCCATAAATATTTATCAATACGTAATTTTTCGGAATCAGACATATTGCAAAATTACATAAGAATTGACTGATTAATACAAAAATTGGCATAAATTCCTTTAATTTGTATATAAATTATATTATGACTAGCGAATTAAAAAAACTGATAGAAAGTGCATGGGATGACCGCAATCTCATCAATTTTAAGGAATACAAAGAAGCTATCGAGCAAGTAATTTTACATCTCGATAAAGGTGAAATCAGAGTTGCTGAACAAATTGGTGATCGTTGGCATGTAAACGACTGGATTAAAAAAGCTGTAATTCTTTATTTTCCAATCAGAGAAATGAAGGAAATTGAAGTGGGGCCATTTGTGTTTCACGATAAAATGAAACTAAAAACAGATTATAAGGAAAATGGAGTAAGAGTTGTTCCTCATGGAATTGCCCGCTATGGCGCCTTTCTTGCTAGAGGAGTAATCATGATGCCTTCATATGTAAATATTGGTGCTTATGTTGACGAAGGTACCATGGTAGATACTTGGGCAACCGTTGGTTCATGTGCACAAATTGGAAAACACGTTCATTTAAGTGGCGGTGTTGGCATAGGAGGTGTTTTAGAGCCTATACAAGCCTCTCCAGTTATTATTGAGGATAATTGCTTCATCGGATCTAGAGCTATTGTTGTAGAGGGCGTACACGTTGAAAAAGAAGCTGTTTTAGGTGCTAATGTTGTACTTACAGCATCGACAAAAATCATCGATGTAACTGGTGATGAGCCAATTGAATATAAAGGAGTAGTTCCAGCACGTTCAGTTGTTATACCTGGATCTTACGCAAAGAAATTCCCTGCTGGCGAATATCAAGTCCCATGTGCCCTTATAATCGGCAAAAGGAAAGAATCAACAGATAAGAAAACATCTCTAAATGATGCATTGAGAGATAATAATGTGGCAGTATAAGCCTTAAATAAGCTCTTTTAATTAGAAGGGATGAAAAATCATCCTTTCTAATTTCAGAACAAGAATATGAAAATAGGATTCGACGGTAAACGTATCATACAGAATTTTACTGGTTTAGGAAACTATAGCAGATTTATTATCGATATTCTGGCCGAATATTATCCAAGCAATCAATACTCGATTTTTGCACCCTCTCATCCAAAAAATAAATTAAGTTTTTCAAAATCAGCATTCCTTAGCTTTCACCATCCCAAAAAGCAATTTTTAAAAACTTTTTGGAGAAGTTTTAGCATAGTTAAAGATCTGAAAAATGAAAAAATTGATATTTTTCACGGACTAAGCAATGAAATTCCTTTCGGACTACAAAAAGCGAATATAGCATCAGTAGTTACAATTCATGATTTAATTTTTTATAGATATCCTCACTATTATCCATGGTTTGATAGGAAAATATATGAGTTTAAGGTGCGTTATGCATGTAAGCATGTCGACAAAATTATTGCCGTTAGTGAGCAAACAAAGCGCGATTTAATACATTTTTTAAGTGTAGATGATTCAAAGATTGAAGTCATTTATCAAAATTGTAATCCTCAATTCAATATACAGCTAAGTGAGGATGAGAAATATAAAATCAAAAACGTTTATCAACTGCCTGACCTGTATTTATTAAATGTAGGTAGTATCGAAACACGTAAGAATGCTTTATTGATTGTCAAAGCTTTAAAGGAGATTGATTCCAATATCCATTTAGTAATTATCGGAAAAGATACCCCTTATTCACAAAATCTGAAAGATTATATTGAAGTAAATGGTCTAAAAAACAGAGTTCATTTTCTAAAAAGTGTCTCATTTAGTGACTTACCTGGGATATATCAGCAGGCAAAGATTTTTATCTACCCATCTGAATTTGAAGGCTTTGGAATTCCGATCGTGGAAGCTTTAAGCTCTGGAGTACCCGTAATTGCAGCTAAGGGATCCTGCTTAGAGGAGGCTGGTGGAATAGGAAGCATTTATATTGATCCCAAAAATCACATTGAATTAGCCGATCAAATAAAAATTGTACTAAGTGACAAAGAATTAAGAGAAAATATGGTTCGATTAGGATTTGAGCACATCAAAAAGTTCACGAATCAAAATATTGCTGAAAAATTAATCAAACTTTACCAAAAAATATCTAAATGCTAAGAGACGAAGTAAATAAAGCTTTAGAAATACTAAAAAACGGAGGTTTAATTCTTTACCCAACCGATACTATTTGGGGAATTGGATGTGATGCAACAAATGCAGAAGCTGTTGAGAAGATTTTTAAACTCAAAGGTAGATCAGAGGAAAAAAGCATGATTGTTTTATTAGAAAACGACAATAAGCTTCAAAGTTATGTAAGAGAGGTGCCTGAAATTGCTTATGACCTTATTGAATATGCTGAAAATCCATTAACAATAATTTATTCTGGAGCGAAAAATCTAGCAACAAATGTTATCACTAAGGATGGCAGTATAGGCATAAGGATTGTAAAGCATGATTTTTGTGAGCAATTAATACAAAGATTTAAAAAACCTATCATTTCCACATCGGCAAATGTTAGTGGCGAAGCTTCACCTGCCAATTTTAGCGAAATAAGTGATACCATAAAGCAAGGGGTTGATTATGTGGTTGATTGGGAGCAGGATAGCATGACAAAAAAGAAATCATCAACCATTATGAAACTCGAACCTGGAGGTTTATTTTCATTCATTAGAAAATAAGTGTTTAATCAGAATTTTAGCATTAATTTTTAATAAAAATTGCAATAATATGTAGTCCTTTGCGGATGAAATTAAGGCTTGATAAATCTGGCCTATCGATCCCCATCTCCTATCATAGAGATACGATCCATAATTTATGAAAGAACATTTACAACATCCCATATTTAAAAAACTTAGCATTCTAGCTGAAGAATCGAAGACCGAAATATATGTCATTGGGGGCTTTGTAAGAGACCTTTTTCTCAATAGACCATCTAAAGATATCGATATACTGGTTATTGGAAATGGAATTCAATTTGCTGAGGCAGCTGGCAAATTATTGCATACTAAAGTCTCAGTTTTTAAAAACTTTGGAACAGCCATGCTAAAATATGACGATCTCGAAATAGAGTTTGTTGGTGCCAGAAAAGAGTCTTATCGTGCCGAATCTCGAAAACCAATTGTTGAGAATGGTACACTTGAAGATGACCAAAAACGTCGTGATTTTAGCATAAATGCAATGGCATTGGGATTAAACAAGGATAATTTTGGGATTCTTTTAGATCCATTTGAAGGAATTCATGATCTTAACAATAAACTTATACGTACACCTTTAAATCCGATTGAAACTTTTTCTGATGATCCTCTGAGAATGTTAAGGGCAATAAGATTTGCTACTCAACTAAATTTCACAATTCATCAAGAGGCTATTGAGGCAATCAAAAAGAACTGTAACAGGATTAAAATTGTCTCGCCCGAAAGAATTACGGATGAACTGAATAAAATTATTCTGGCAACAAAACCTTCTACAGGTTTCATTTATTTGTTTGATACGGGACTCTTACGTGAGATATTCCCACAAATGGCTGATCTTCATGGTGTAGACATTATTGATGGAAAAGGACATAAAGACAATTTTTATCATACCCTACAAGTTTTAGATAATTTATCAGAAAATACTAATGACCTTTGGCTGAGATGGGCTGCCATTTTACATGATATTGCCAAACCTGCTACAAAACGCTTTGAGCCTGGCCATGGATGGACATTTCATGGGCATGAAGACCGTGGAGCGCGGATGGTGCCTAAAATATTTGCACAGCTCAAGCTCCCTTTAAATGAAAAGATGAAGTTGGTACAGAAGTTGGTACAATTACACTTGAGGCCAATAGTTTTAGCTCAAGACGTGGTTACCGACTCTGCAGTGAGACGTTTATTATTCGAAGCTGGAGAAGAAATAGATAGCTTAATGTTACTATGCAATGCTGATGTAACCACAAAAAACGAATATAAAGTAAAGAAATACCGTCGTAATTTTGATCTTGTAAAACAAAAATTAAAGGATGTAGAGGAAAGTGATCAGCTTAGAAACTGGCAACCTCCTGTTAGTGGTGAAGACATTATGAAGGCTTTTAATTTAAGCGCAGGCAAAAGTGTTGGAATCATTAAAAATCAAATTAGAGAAGCCATTCTTGAAGGAGAAATAAAAAACTCAAGAGAGGAGGCTTATGAATTTATGATACAAAAAGGCAGAGATCTCGGACTAATTCCAATTGAGTAAATAAAGATTAACACAAAATTTCAATAAAAATCACAAACTTCTTTTCAAATAGTATTTTTGTAAAATATTTAGAATAAAAAAATGGCAATTTATAGATTTAAGGTTTCTTTTGAGGACTATGATGATATTGAGAGAGATATAGATATCAAATCAAATCAGACATTTGAAGACCTCCATCGTGCTATCCACCAATCAACAGGATATAATCCTGAATTATCGTCCTCATTTTATGTGAGTAATGATCAATGGAAAAAAAGCGAAGAAATTGCCTTCCTACCCAACCAACGCAAAATAAACAATGGTGTAGCTAGCATGGAAAACTCCAAGCTAAGTAATTTTATAGATGATCCTCATCAAAAGTTCTATTATACCTATAATTTCGATAGACCATATGATTTTCATGTTGAACTAGTTAAAATCCTTCTTGAAGAGGAATCAGGAAAGACCTATCCATGCGTATTTAGAAGTCTTGGAGAAGCACCCAAAATGGCGGGAAGCATCATTATACCTCCGGTGGCAAAAGCAGCTATTTCTGATGATTTTGATTTCCTAAATGAACTAGATTTTCAACCAGAAGACACAGAAGATCTAGAAGAGATGACTGAAATGGGTATAAATAGTGCATCTGAAGATGAAGAAGATGAAAAAGATGAATTCATGGATGAGTTTTCTGATGATGATTCTTATGATTCTGAAGATATCCAAAAGGACGATTATTAATATCTAATCGCCAAATAGCGCTTTACCAATGAATAAAACACTAATTATAATTGCAGGTCCTACTGCAATTGGTAAAACAGCATTGGCGATTAAATTAGCTCAACACTATAAAACGGAGATAATTTCTGCCGATTCAAGGCAGTTTTACAAGGAAATGAGCATTGGTACTGCCAAGCCATCGATAGAAGAGCTAAAAGCTGCAAAGCATCATCTAATCGATAGTCATTCCGTTTTGAATCAATTCAATGCAGGCGATTTTGAAAATGAATCCATAAAAATAATTAATGAATTATTTATTAATCATAATGAAGTTATTATGGTTGGTGGCTCCGGTTTATTCATAAATGCCGTTTGTTATGGCTTTGATCCCCTACCCGTAGCATCTGAGGAAGTGAGAGAAAAATTGAATAAACAATTCGAAGAAAATGGAATCACTTTTCTACAAGATAAATTAAAGTCCATTGATCCTGAATATTTTGCTCAAGTAGATAGAAATAACCCACAACGAATAATTAGGGCTTTAGAAGTCTACGAAAGTACAGGTAAGACATTTTCATCATTACGTACTAATAACAAAAAACAAAGGCCATTTAATATTATTAAAATCGGCTTAAATAGCGATCGGGAAGAATTATATCAGCGGATAAATTTACGTGTAGATGAAATGGTTAAAAATGGTTTGTTTGAAGAAGTTGAAAGCCTAAAAACTTACCAGCATTTAAATGCCTTAAATACCGTAGGTTATTCAGAAATATTTGATTTCTTGGATGGTAAATGTAGTCGTGAAGAGGCTATCGAAAAGATAAAACAAAATACCAGAAGATTTGCTAAAAGGCAATTAACTTGGTTCAATAAATCAGATGATATTAAATGGTTTAATCCAAATCAATTTGAGGCTATTATTCAGTATCTGAATTCCATCCATTAGAATCTTGAACCCTCGGTGCGAAAAAGTTAAAGAATAAGAAAAGAAAAGATATCGTACTGATTATCTGAAGCATAACTAATATTTTACCCGTCTCGTTTATTGGATAAAAATCGCCATAACCAATAGTAACTCCTGTTATAAAGCTAAAATACAATGCATCTACCCAGCTGTTAATGGGCATATTAAGATAATTTCCTGCAGCATATATCACTCCAAAAGAGGCTATCAATTCAAAGAAATTAAAAAATAATAGAATAACAGACCTGTTAATCAGTTTCTCTCTATTATGCTCTGGTAAAAAAATCTTATAGAAAACATACAAAAAAGTCTCTAAAAGCAGATAAATATTGAAAATATATAGCCATTGATGGTGCCAAACACTATAGTAAAGCATAATAAATGGCAATATTGTTTTAAAAACAATATATAATTCAGTATAAATCTTTCTTGATTGAATAGTCAGGTTTCTGGTCAGCACTTTAATATAAATTCCAGGAAATAGAAGCTTAGAAGTAACTAAAAACAATCGGAATAAGCGCTCAATACCAAAATCTTGATAATGAGAATTCTCCCATACATTTTTAATTTCTTTGAAGTAATGGCTTGAGGGAGGCGATTTGACCTTATCACGATCCTGAGTTCCAAAAACCAATTTCTTGAAATGTTTTCTCAATTAAGCTTGTGCTGTTGGTCCTCCAAAATTCATTGGAATACCAGGTTGACCTTCATTTATTTTAATACGACCATTAATAGCCTCAAATTTTTCTATATTCTCTTCAAGAGCAATTAAAAATCGTTTTGCATGCTCTGGGGTTAGAACAATTCTTGATTTCACGCGTGCTTTAGGCACCCCAGGCATTACCCTAATAAAATCTAAAACAAATTCGGTGTTAGAATGTGTGATTACAGCTAGATTTGAGTAAATTCCTTCTGCAACCTCTTCAGAAAGCTCAATATTTAATTGATTATCGATATTATTTTCTTCCATAGTATAAAGTTATGAATTATGGACCTATTTTTTGTAAAATAAAAAAGTCCTTCTTTTTCAGAAGGACTTTTTTATTAAAATTAATGAGGATTAAGCCTCTACTTCTTCTTGTTTAGAAGCTAGTAATTTATCGTATTCTTCTTGAGAACCAACGATGATACGCTCGTACTGACGTAATCCAGTTCCTGAAGGAATTAGGTGACCAACGATCACATTCTCTTTCAAGCCTAATAGATTATCACGCTTTCCGCTGATTGCTGCCTCATTCAATACTTTGGTAGTTTCCTGGAAGGAAGCCGCAGAGATGAACGATTTAGTTCCTAATGAAGCACGGGTAATACCCTGCAACATTTGGCTTGAAGTAGCTGCGATAGCATCACGAGTTTCAACAAGCTTCATATCCTTACGCTTAAGAACTGAATTTTCATCTCTTAATTTACGTACAGAAATAATTTGACCAGGTTTCAAATTAGTAGATTCACCTGGATCAACTACCACTCGTTTATCATAGATTTCATCATTTTCTAATTGGAAATCCCAACGATCAACCAATTCCTTTTCAAGGAAACGAGTATCACCGGCATCTTCAATCATAACTTTCTGCATCATCTGGTGAACGATAGTCTCGAAGTGTTTATCATTAATCTTCACACCTTGCAAACGGTAAACTTCCTGAATACCATTAACTAAGTATTCTTGAACTGCTGCTGGTCCTTTGATTGACAAGATATCAGCAGGAGAAATTGAACCATCAGACAATGGCATACCTGCTTTTACGAAGTCGTTATCTTGTACAAGGATGTGCTTAGACAATGGTACAAGGTATTTCTTAACTTGACCATCTTTCGACTCGATAGACATTTCACGATTACCACGCTTAACACCACCTAAGGTTACAACACCATCGATTTCTGTTACAACAGCTGGATTTGATGGATTACGTGCTTCGAATAATTCAGTTACACGAGGTAAACCACCGGTGATATCTCTAGTTTTACCAGTTGAACGAGGAATCTTAGCAATAATCTGACCGATTTTTACTTTTTCATTCTCTTCCACTGCAATGTGAGCCCCTACTGGGATGTTATAACCTTTGATACCATTACCTTTTTTATCCGCTACACGAATAACAGGGTTTTTGGTTTTATCACGAGTGTCAATAATAACTTTTTCTCTGTGTCCAGTTTGCTCATCCGATTCTTCACGGAAGGTAACACCCTCAATGATTGCTTCAAATTCAGCTTTACCTTCAAATTCAGAGATAATAACCGCATTATATGGATCCCAGCTACAAATTTTGTCGCCTTTAGAAATCTTAGCTCCATCCTTAACGTACAGATATGCACCATAAGGAATGTTATTCGACATGATCATTTTGTTAGTACCTGGCTCAACGATACGGAATTCACCTGAACGTCCTAAAACAACCTCAAGAGTTCCTTCTGGAGTTTCGTGACTTACAGTTCTAACGTTTTCAAACTCAATAACACCATCAAACTTAGCATTGATTTGTGATTCAGCAGCAATGTTAGATGCAGTACCACCCACGTGGAAGGTACGTAATGTTAACTGTGTTCCTGGCTCCCCAATAGATTGAGCAGCAATTACACCAACAGCCTCACCCATTTGCACACGCTTACCTGTTGCAAGGTTACGTCCGTAGCAAAGAGCACAAACACCACGCTTACTTTCGCAAGTAAGTACTGAACGAATCTCAATTCCCTCAAGAGGTGAATTTTCAATTTTTACAGCAACATCTTCCTCAATATCTTCACCAGCAGAAACTAATAATTCATTAGTTAGTGGATCATATACATCATGTAAGCTGGTTCTACCTAAAATTCTGTCGTATAAAGGTTCAACAATATCTTCATTATCCTTTAATGCAGTGGTATAGATTCCTCTTAGTGTGCCACAATCAGGCTCACCCACGATCATATCTTGGGCAACATCATGTAAACGACGAGTTAAGTAACCAGCATCGGCAGTCTTTAATGCTGTATCCGCCAAACCTTTACGAGCACCGTGTGTAGAGATAAAGTACTCTAATACAGATAGTCCCTCTTTAAAGTTCGATAAGATAGGGTTTTCAATAATTTCACCACCTGAACCAGATTTTTGAGGCTTAGCCATCAAACCACGCATTCCGCAAAGCTGACGAATCTGCTCCTTAGAACCACGAGCTCCAGAGTCAAGCATCATATAAACCGAATTGAAGCCTTGATTATCGCTCGAAAGCTGGTTCATCACATTGGCTGTAAGTCGGTTATTGATACGAGTCCAGATATCAATAATTTGATTGTAACGCTCGTTGTTGGTAATGAATCCCATATTATAGTTATTCATTACTTCTTCAACTTCCTTGGTTGCCTGCTCAATTAAGTGCGACTTTTCTGCAGGAATGTTTAGATCCTGAAGGTTGAATGAAAGACCACCTTGGAATGCCATTTGGAAACCTAATTCCTTGATATCATCAAGAAACTGTGCTGCACGTGCCATACCAGTGTTTTTTACAACATCACCAATAATGTCACGAAGAGATTTCTTAGTAAGCAATTCATTGATATAACCTACTTCTTCTGGAACTCTTTGATTAAAGAGAACACGTCCAACAGTAGTTTCAATAATTTTCTTAACTAAACTTCCATCTTTTTCTTTTACAAAACCCTTAACCTTGATAAAGGCATGAAGGTCAATTTTACGCTCATTATAAGCGATAATAACCTCTTCAGGAGAATAGAAAGTTTGATCTTGACCTAATACAACACGAGTTTCATCAGTTCTACGGCCTTTAGTAATATAGTAAAGACCCAAAACCATGTCTTGTGAAGGTACTGTGATTGGAGTACCATTTGCAGGGTTTAAGATATTATGTGATGCAAGCATTAACATTTGGGCTTCCAAAATTGCTGCATTACCTAATGGTAAATGCACCGCCATCTGGTCACCGTCAAAATCCGCATTAAATGCCGTACATACTAATGGGTGTAATTGAATTGCTTTACCTTCCACCAATTTCGGTTGGAAAGACTGAATACCTAAACGGTGTAATGTAGGAGCACGGTTTAATAAAACTGGGTGACCTTTCAATACATTCTCTAGAATATCCCAAACGATTGGATCTTTACGATCTACAATCTTTTTAGCAGATTTTACAGTTTTAACCACTCCTCTTTCAATCATTTTACGAATGATGAATGGTTTGAACAGCTCGGCTGCCATATCTTTAGGTAAACCGCACTCATGCAATTTCAAGTTCGGACCCACAACAATTACGGAACGTGCTGAATAATCCACACGCTTACCTAATAAGTTTTGACGGAAACGACCTTGCTTACCTTTCAGAATATCTGAAAGAGATTTTAATGCACGATTACCTTCAGTTTTAACAGCATTTACTTTACGTGAATTGTCGAATAATGAATCTACAGATTCCTGAAGCATACGCTTCTCGTTACGTAAAATTACCTCTGGAGCCTTAATCTCAATCAAACGCTTCAAACGGTTATTACGAATAATAACACGACGGTAAAGATCATTTAAATCTGAAGTAGCGAAACGACCACCTTCCAATGGAACTAATGGACGTAATTCTGGTGGAATAACCGGAACGATTTTAACAATCATCCACTCCGGACTATTCTCAATTCTTGTATTTGCACCACGGAAAGCTTCAACAACCTGAAGTCGTTTTAAAGCCTCTGTTTTACGTTGCTGTGATGTTTCAGTATCAGCTTGATGACGAAGATCATAAGATTGCTGATCAAGGTCTAAGCGACCTAAAAGATCCTGCAATGCCTCAGCACCCATCTTAGCAATGAATTTCTGAGGGTCATTATCATCCAGATATTGGTTTTCCTTTGGTAAGGTATCTAGGATATCTAAATACTCTTCTTCTGTAAGGAAGTCCATTTTTTGAATACCATCAGCCTCTTTCAAGCCTGGTTGAATTACTACATAACGCTCGTAGTAAATGATTAAATCAAGCTTTTTAGTAGGTAAACCTAATAAATAACCAATTTTATTCGGTAATGAACGGAAATACCAAATGTGTGCTACAGGAACCACAAGATTAATGTGTCCCATACGCTCACGACGTACTTTCTTTTCAGTTACTTCAACACCACAACGATCGCAGACAATACCTTTATAACGAATACGCTTGTATTTTCCGCAATGACATTCGTAATCCTTCACGGGACCGAAAATACGCTCGCAGAATAAGCCATCACGCTCAGGTTTGTAAGTCCGGTAGTTGATAGTTTCCGGCTTTAACACTTCACCACTTGAACGCTCCAAAATAGATTCTGGAGAAGCCAAACTAATGGTTATCGAAGTGAAATTACTTTTAATTTTATTATCTTTCTTGTAAGACATATCTCTTTATAAGTTTAAAGATGAAAGCTGAAAACGAAATTTAATACGGTATTTCACGTTTTTTAAATTCCCCTTTCGGCTCTCTTCTTAATTAGTCTAATGTGATATCTAAACCTAAACCTCTTAATTCATGAACCAATACGTTGAATGATTCTGGAACTGATGGAGTTGGAAGATTTTCACCTTTTACAATTGCTTCGTAGGTTTTTGCACGTCCTACAACATCATCCGACTTAACAGTAAGGATTTCCTGAAGGATGTTAGCAGCACCGAATGCCTCTAGAGCCCAAACCTCCATCTCACCAAAACGCTGACCACCAAACTGAGCTTTACCACCCAATGGTTGTTGTGTAATCAATGAATATGGACCGATTGAACGTGCGTGCATCTTATCATCAACCATGTGACCTAATTTCAACATGTAGATAATACCTACTGTTGTTTGTTGGTCAAAACGATCTCCAGTTAAACCATTGTATAAATATGTTCTTCCTGATTTAGGGATACCTGCTTTTTCAACCCATTCTTCAACTTCATCATGAGATGCACCATCGAAAATTGGAGTCGCGAACTTCATTCCAAGTTCTTTACCAGCCCATCCTAAAACAGTCTCATAAATTTGTCCAAGGTTCATACGTGAAGGTACACCAAGTGGGTTAAGAACGATATCTACTGGAGTTCCATCTTCAAGGAATGGCATGTCTTCATCGCGAACGATTCTAGCCACAATACCCTTGTTTCCGTGACGTCCAGCCATCTTATCTCCAACTTTCAGTTTACGCTTTTTAGCTACATAAACTTTAGCCATTTGAACAATTCCTGATGGAAGCTCATCTCCTACACTAATTGCGAACTTATCGCGCTTATATGCTCCAAGCTCTTCATTCAACTTGATGTTGTAATTGTGAAGAGTTTGTTTGATTAACTCATTTTTATCCTCGTCTGTTGTCCACTTGGTAGGGTTAACATTAGCATATTCAAGCTCAGTTAAAATCTTTTGGGTGAATTTAACACCTTTAGCAACTAAAAGCTCTTTATAAACATTGTAAACTCCTTGTGATGTTTTACCATTCACAATGGTGAACAATTTCTCAATTAAGGTATCTTTCAATTCCTTAACTGCTTTGTTATGCTTAGCATCTAACTTCTCAATAAGAGCTTTCTCTTCTTGTTTAGTTGTTTTCTTAGCACGTGAGAATAATTTAGTATCAATTACTACTCCATGAATTGATGGAGGAGTTTTTAGAGAAGCATCTTTTACATCACCTGCTTTGTCGCCAAAGATTGCACGTAAAAGTTTTTCTTCAGGCGATGGATCAGACTCACCCTTAGGAGTGATTTTACCGATCAAAATATCACCTTCTTTAATCTCGGCTCCAACACGGATAATTCCGTTTTCGTCAAGATCTTTAGTTGCTTCTTCAGAAACGTTAGGAATATCTGGTGTCAATTCTTCCTCACCACGTTTTGTATCACGAACTTCTAATTCAAATTCTTCAATATGTAAAGAAGTGAAAATATCCTGTGAAACAACACGCTCAGAGATTACAATCGCATCCTCAAAGTTAAATCCTTGCCAAGGCATGAATGCAACTTTCAGGTTTCTACCTAAAGCTAATTCACCATCCTGTGTAGCATAACCTTCACAAAGAACTTGTCCTTTTTCAACTTTTTGGCCTTTCTTAACGATAGGTTTAAGGTTGATACAAGTACTCTGGTTAGTTTTCTTAAACTTAATTAAGCGATATGATTTTACTTCTCCCTCAAAAGATACAAGAACATCATCCTCATTTCTTTCGTAACGGATACGAATTTCATTAGCATCAACGTATTCAACAACACCTTTTCCTTCAGCATTGATTAGAGTACGTGAATCACGTGCCACACGACCTTCAAGTCCGGTTCCAACTATTGGCGCCTCAGGGCGTAACAATGGAACAGCTTGACGTTGCATGTTTGATCCCATCAAAGCACGGTTAGCATCATCATGCTCCAAGAAAGGAATCAATGACGCTGCAATAGAGGTGATTTGATTAGGAGCGATATCCATTAAATCTAATTTCTTAGGCTCAATAATTGGAAAATCACCCTCATAACGTGCTTTTACACTTGGGGTTTCAAAATTACCTTTATCATCGTAAACCGCATTAGCCTGACCAATAGTTTTACCTTCTTCATCTTCGGCAGAAAGATAAATTACAGGTTCTTCAACTACTACACGACCATTTTCAACCTTACGATAAGGAGTTTCAATAAATCCAAGATTATTAATCTTAGCGTGAACACAAAGAGAAGAAATCAAACCAATGTTTGGTCCCTCTGGTGTTTCAATAGTACATAAACGACCGTAGTGAGTATAGTGAACGTCACGAACCTCAAAACCTGCACGCTCACGTGAAAGTCCGCCAGGGCCTAATGCCGAAAGACGACGCTTGTGCGTAATCTCTGCAAGAGGATTGGTTTGATCCATGAACTGTGATAACTGATTTGTTCCGAAGAAAGAGTTAATCACAGAAGAAAGTGTACGTGCATTAATAAGGTCAGTTGGTGTAAATACCTCGTTATCACGAATATTCATTCTTTCACGAATGGTACGAGCCATACGTGCAAGACCCACACCAAACTGAGCATATAATTGCTCACCAACGGTACGAACGCGACGGTTTGATAAGTGATCAATATCATCCACCTCTGCTTTAGAGTTGATTAATTTAATCAAATATTTAACTATGGCGATAATATCTTGCTTTGTTAAGACTTTTGTCTCAACAGGCGTAGTTAATTTAAGCTTACGATTAATTCTGTAGCGACCTACATCACCAAGATCATATCTTTTATCAGAGAAGAATAAACGATCAATGATACCACGAGCTGTTTCTTCATCAGGTGGTTCAGCGTTACGTAATTGACGATAGATATGCTCTACCGCTTCCTTCTCAGAGTTAGAAGTATCTTTTTGTAAGGTATTATATATAATGGTATAATCACCGCTGTTTACAGCATCCTCTTTAGTAAGGATAATTGTCTTTACACCAGCTTCGATGATCATATCGATATGTTCGTCTTCTAAAACGGTTTCACGCTCCATGATGATCTCATTACGATCAATTGAAACAACTTCACCAGTATCCTCATCAACAAAATCTTCGACCCATTTCTTGAGCACTCTAGCTGCAAGTTTACGGCCTACGGCTTTTTTCAAGCCTGATTTGCTAACTTTAACTTCATCCGCTAATTCGAATAGTTCAAGGATGTCTTTATCAGAATCATAACCAATTGCACGTAATAATGTGGTAACTGGAAACTTCTTCTTACGATCGATATATGCATACATGACGTTATTTACGTCGGTTGCAAATTCAATCCAAGATCCTTTAAAAGGAATTACACGGGCTGAATACAATTTAGTTCCATTTGTATGACGGCTCTGACCGAAGAATACTCCTGGTGAACGGTGTAATTGAGAAACGATTACACGCTCAGCACCATTTATAACAAAAGTTCCTTTAGGAGTCATATAAGGGATTGTACCCAAATAAACATCCTGAACTATTGTTTCAAAATCTTCGTGTTCTGCATCATTACAAGATAAGCGAAGCTTTGCTTTTAATGGAACACTGTAAGTTAATCCACGCTCTATACATTCATGTATATCATAACGTGGGGGATCAATGAAATAATCAAGAAATTCTAATACGAAAATGTTTCTTGAGTCAGAGATCGGAAAGTTTTCAGAGAAAACTTTAAACAAACCTTCTTGATGACGGTTGTCGGAAGTAGTTTCAAGCTGAAAAAATTCCCTGAAAGATTGCAGTTGAACATCCAGGAAATCAGGATAATCCATCACATGCTTACTGGTAGCAAAATTTACTCTTTCGGTGTGCTTAATTTTGTTTGCCAAGGGATTGAGAATTTAGTTTAGTAAATAAACTTCGACCTTTTACGCCAAAAATACGGCAATGTAGGTCATACATTTAAATGGGTATTATACAAATGGAAATAGACCCCGACGAAAATCGGGGTCTAAACCATAATTTATGAGTTAAGAATTACTTAATCTCAACAGTAGCTCCAGCTTCTTCTAACTGCTTTTTCAAAGCTTCTGCTTCAGCTTTATCAACACCAGTCTTAACTTCTTTTGGTGCTCCGTCAACTAAATCTTTAGCTTCTTTCAAACCTAGGCCAGTAAGATCTTTTACAAGCTTAACAACACCTAATTTAGAACCACCAGCATCTTTCAAGATTACATCGAAAGATGTTTGCTCAGCTGCTGCTGCTGGTGCATCACCACCACCACCTACTGCTGCTACAGCTACTGCTGCTGCTGCAGGCTCAATACCATACTCATCTTTAAGAATTTGAGCTAATTCGTTAACTTCTTTTACTGTTAAGTTTACTAATTGCTCAGCAAACGATTTTAAATCTGCCATTTTATTTTAATTTTAAAATTTCAATACTTTAATAATTTATTCGAACTTGTAGGTGTTCGTTAACCTCTTTCTTGTAATGTTTTAACAATTCCTGCCAATTTATTACCACCAGACTGTAAGCCTGAAATAACATTTTTAGCTGGAGATTGTAGCAATGCAATAATATCTGCAACCAATTGCTCCTTAGATTTAAGGTTAACTAGCGCATCTAATTGATTGTCGCCAATGAATACTGCAGAATCAATATATGCAGCTTTCAGTACAGGCTTATCACCAGATTTTCTCAATTGCTTGATCAACTTAGCCGGAGCATTAGCTGTCTTACAAAATAAAAGTGATGAAGATCCTTTAAGTACATCAAACATTTCGCTAAAATCACCTTCAGAGGCTTCCATAGCCTTTCTGATAAGCTTATTTTTAGCAACTTGCATTTTGATACCACTCTCGAAACATTTGCGGCGAATATCATTTACTTTTGCTACAGACAGGTTTGCAGTGTCGGTAATATAAAAATTACCATACTCAGCAATCGTCTCTGTTAAAGCAAGAACAACTTCGTGTTTTTCTTCTTTTCTCATGATTAGATTCCCGCTACTGATTTAGTTTCAATTTCGATTCCCGGACTCATTGTTGAAGAGATATGAATACTCTTGAAATAAGTTCCCTTTGCTGCTGATGGTTTTAATTTTGATATGGTTTGAAGTACTTCAAGCGCATTCTCATAAATTTTCTCAGCATCAAATGATACCTTTCCGATCGAAGTATGGATGATTCCTGTTTTGTCAACTTTGAAATCAATCTTACCACCTTTAACATCGGTAACTGCTTTACCCACATCTTGGGTAACTGTTCCCGACTTAGGATTAGGCATAAGGTTACGCGGACCTAAAACTCGGCCGAGTTTACCTACTTTAGCCATAACACTAGGCATGGTAATAATGATATCAACGTCAGTCCATCCACCCTCTATTTTGGCAATATATTCATCTAAACCAACAAAATCTGCTCCAGCTGCTTTAGCCTCTGCTTCCTTATCAGGAGTACAAAGTACTAAAACGCGGACAGTTTTACCGGTTCCATGAGGTAGTGTAGCAATACCCCTAACCATTTGATTCGCTTTACGTGGATCTACGCCTAAACGTATATCCAAATCAACCGATGCATCAAATTTGGTAGTGGTAATATCCTTTACTAAAGCCGAAGCTTGAGTTAAAGTATATGCTTTACCATCCTCAATTTTTGAATGTGCCAATTTTTGATTTTTTGTTAATCTAGCCACTTCTTAAACTGATTTTGTATAATTAATTGTTCCAGGGTGCATCACCGCTAACGGTAATTCCCATACTGCGTGCTGTTCCTGCAACCATTTTCATGGCTGACTCGACAGTAAATGCATTCAAGTCGGTCATTTTATCTTTGGCAATGCTCTCAACCTGATCCCAGCTAACGCTAGAAACCTTTTTACGGTTAGGCTCGGCAGAACCACTCTTTAAACCTGTTGCATCCAATAATTGGATAGCTACTGGTGGAGTTTTAATGATAAAATCAAATGACTTGTCTACATAGACAGTGATTACAACCGGTAAAACTTTACCAGGCTTATCTTGGGTACGTGCATTGAATTGCTTGCAAAACTCCATGATATTCACACCTTTTGCTCCCAATGCGGGACCAACTGGTGGAGATGGATTAGCAGCGCCGCCCTTGATCTGTAACTTTATTAAAGCACCGACTTCTTTTGCCATTTTAATTTATTTGTTTTTAACTCAATGTTCGTAGTGGAAGCTATGTAACATTTAAGATTTTTATTAGATGTGAGATATGAGATGTGAGATATGAGATATGAGATTTGAAAAATTTTAATTCGCAAGTCTATCGTCTCAAATCTAAGGTCTCAAATCACATTTTTATTCCTTTTCAACCTGCATATAATTCAACTCAAGTGGTGTTCTTCTACCGAAGATTTTAACCATTACCTTAAGTTTCTTCTTCTCTTCATTTACCTCTTCAATAACACCGGTAAACCCGCTAAATGGCCCATCCATTACCTTTACATTCTCACCAACATAGTAAGGAACATTCATTGATTCACCTTGTTCGGCCATCTCATCAACCTTACCAAGGATACGGTTAACTTCTGCAGCTCTCATTGGAACAGCATTGCCACCCTTATCACCAAGAAATCCTATTACACTGTTGATACCTTTAATAACATGCTCTAATTCACCATCTAAAGCAGCCTCAATTAGAACATATCCAGGATAAAAATTGCGTTCTTTAGCAATTTTCTTTCCTTCTTTCATCTGGTAGTACTTTTCCATAGGAATCAATACTTGAGGTAATAGATGTGAAATACCTAAACGGTTCACTTCAGCCTCTAAATACTGCTTGACCTTCTTTTCCTTGCCACTAACAGCACGTACTACATACCACTTTAATTGATCGCTCATTTGCTTTAATTATGCAAGAGATTTATAAAACATCTTCAACGCATTACCAGCAGTCTCATCCATAGCTAAAATCACTAGTGAAATTATTATCGATGCTATCAATACCAATACAGCTGAATTTTGTAACTCAACCCAAGTAGGCCATGTAACCTTCTGGGTCATTTCTGTATATGATTCTTTTAAAAATTCTACTACGTTAGCCATTTTACATTTAGCGTAAGCACGGGAACAAGGATTCGAACCCTGATCAAAGGTTTTGGAGACCTCTATTCTACCATTGAACTATTCCCGTTTATTATTTAAAAAGTTTACATTAAGGCATATAAACCAAGCCCGTGTATTATAAGAAAACATAAGTCCACAAAGGGACTTATGTTATCGAATTAACCTTATAAGAAATTGCTTATTTTACAATTTCAGTAACCTGTCCGGCACCTACAGTTCTACCACCCTCACGGATAGCGAAACGAAGTCCTTTTTCCATTGCGATTGCGTTAATCAATTTAACATTGATTGTAACGTTATCACCTGGCATAACCATTTCTACACCTTCAGCAAGAGTGATCTCACCAGTAACGTCTGTAGTACGGAAATAGAATTGTGGACGATATTTGTTAAAGAATGGAGTATGACGTCCACCTTCTGCTTTTGACAATACGTAGATTTCAGCTTTGAAATCAGTGTGAGGAGTTACAGAACCTGGCTTACAGATAACCATACCACGACGGATATCAGTCTTCTCAATACCACGTAATAATAATCCTACGTTATCACCAGCTTCACCTCTATCTAAGATCTTACGGAACATCTCAACACCTGTAACAACAGATTTTAAGTTTTCAGCACCCATACCTAAGATATCAACTTGCTCACTTGAGTTAATAACACCTCTTTCAATACGTCCTGTTGCTACAGTACCACGACCAGTGATCGAGAATACGTCTTCAACCGGCATAAGGAAAGGAAGTTCAGTTAAACGTGGAGGAATTGGTACGTAGTTATCTACAGCTTCCATTAACTCCATAATTTTACCAACCCATTTTGGATCTCCATTTAATCCACCTAATGCAGAACCCTGAATTACAGGAATATCATCACCAGGGAATTCGTAGAAGCTTAATAATTCACGAATTTCCATCTCTACTAATTCAAGTAATTCTGGATCGTCAACCATATCAACTTTGTTCATAAAAACAACTAATGAAGGTACACCTACCTGACGTGCAAGAAGGATGTGTTCACGAGTTTGTGGCATCGGACCATCAGTAGCAGCTACTACGATGATAGCACCATCCATTTGAGCAGCACCAGTAACCATGTTCTTCACATAATCCGCGTGACCTGGACAGTCAACGTGAGCATAGTGACGGTTAGCCGTTGAATACTCCACGTGTGCAGTATTAATGGTGATACCTCTTTCTTTTTCTTCTGGAGCTGAGTCAATTGAATCAAATGAACGTGCTTCAGAAAGGCCTGCATCAGATAACACCTTAGTGATAGCTGCTGTAAGTGTAGTTTTACCGTGGTCAACGTGACCTATAGTACCGATATTTAAATGCGGTTTACTGCGGTCAAATTTTTCTTTTGCCATTTTGTTTTATACTAATTGTTAGGTTAATTTTATTATTGTTTTATTTTTAAATACAATGCTGAGCCAACGATGGGACTTGAACCCATGACCTCTTCCTTACCAAGGAAGTGCTCTACCGCTGAGCTACGTCGGCTTTTTAATTAGCTCAATTTTTTTATGCTCAATGATAAATGTTTCAAATAGCATCCAAAAATGAGCGGAAGACGAGGTTCGAACTCGCGACCTATAGCTTGGAAGGCTATCGCTCTACCAACTGAGCTACTTCCGCTTATTATAAACATACCAGCTAATTGCTAATAAGCAAATTAGGTGTGGGGGGGGAAGGATTCGAACCTTCGAAACCGAAGTAACGGATTTACAGTCCGTCCCATTTGACCGCTCTGGAACCCCCCCAACATTATAGAGCCTCCTATCGGAATCGAACCAATGACCTACTGATTACAAGTCAGTTGCTCTACCAGCTGAGCTAAGGAGGCATAATGTTATTAAACCTATTCTTTATAATTTAAAAGAACCAATCGTGACAAAAATTTTTATCATTTAATGACAAGCCTCTCTGAAACGGAATGCAAATCTACGAAAATTTGCAGTAGGACAAAATTTTTTGCAAAAAAAAATCGGCAGTATTTAAAACTGCCGAAAAAGTACCTTATTATTAGGTATTTATGAATAAAAAAAAATTAAAAATTTTCATCCGACAAACTCAATGCCTTCAAATTATTGACATGAGAACGAACTTTTTCCTTATGTTTCTCTAATTGTCGCCTTAAAGATTCTACCGCTTTATCCGTTGCTTCCTCAAAAGTTTTACATTGCTCTTTCGCAAAAAGATCATTTCCAGGTATAGATAATTTAATCTCAGAAATCTTATTGGCCTCATCCTCCGTCTTCTCTAGCCTCAAATAAACATCCCCACTTATAATCTGATCAAAAAACTGATCTAGCTTATCTGCCTTCTTCTGAATAAAATCCAACAACTTAACGTCAGCTGTAAAATGGATCGATTGTACTCTGATTTTCATTTTGCCTCCTTTTTAATTTAAGATTAACACAATTTAATGAATATAAAGCGCTTTTCAGTATTAAAATTGTAATATTTATAATAATCTGCTTATTAGGCTTTTGGATGTGCTTGCTTATAAATCGACTTTAATTTTTCAACTGAATTGTGGGTGTAAACTTGAGTTGCCGCCAGACTTGAATGACCTAATAACTCTTTTATCGCATTTAAATCTGCTCCCCTATTTAATAAAGTTGTGGCAAAACTATGTCTTAATATATGCGGACTTTTCTTATCCTGGGTAGAGATAAATGATAAAATTGAATTAACAACACGATAAATGAATTTCGGATATACCGCCTTTCCATCATTGGTAACAATCAAACTTGAAGATTTAATATTAAAATCTTGATTGTTTTTTAAAACTTGATAATCTGCTATTAAACTGGCCAAAACCTTGCTTATGGGAATAATTCTTTCCTTATTTCTTTTCCCTAAAACCTTGATTTGGTTTTCATAAATATTAACATCTTCATTAGATAAGCTCACTAATTCCGACAAACGCATGCCTGTTCCATATAAAAGCTCTAATATCAAGCGATTACGATAACCTTCAAAATCATCACTAAACACATTATCAGCATCTAATAAGGAATCCATTTTTTGCTCGGTTATAACAACAGGTAACCTTTTGGGGATTTTAGGGGCTTTAACGTGTAGCATCGGACTGCTGTTTATTAGTCCCTCACGTTGTAAAAATTTATAAAAAGATCTTAGGCTAGATATCTTACGATTGATAGATTTCGGCTCAATTCCATTATCCATCAAGCTAACAATCCATGTTCGAACCTGTTGATGCGAAATCGAAAGTAAGTCGGGTTCAATCGAATTTATAAACTCAGAAAATTGATAAAGATCTTTTTTATAGGCAATTACGGTATTTGGAGAAAACCGTTTTTCGAATTGCAAGTACCGTATAAATCGCTCAATAAACATCAAAAACTATTTGCATATCCAATGTTTGAATATACAAATAGTTTCCGAATTTATATGCTAAAGAGAAATTAAACTGTTTCGATGTTTAATCCCTGCTTGTAAATAGCTTTTTTAACTTGCGTACGACGGGTGATTGATTTCTTCTCGTATGCCTGGCGGCTACGAAGTTCTCTTAATACACCGGTTTTTTCGAACTTCTTTTTAAAGCGCTTAAGTGCTTTATCCAATGATTCGCCGTCTTTTACATTAATAATAATCATAATTTAAAGATACCCCCTTTCGGTTTCGAAATGCAAAAGTATGAATAAAATTGATTAATTAAAATTTAATCCAATAAAAAACGCTCAAAATCATAGCTTTAACGAACAAAACAATAACTCAATTAAACTATCTCAATATTTCTCTTGAAATAACCAGTTTTTGAATCTCGGAAGTCCCCTCACCTATAGTACACAACTTTGAATCTCTATAGAATTTTTCTACCGGAAAATCTTTGGTATAACCATATCCGCCAAAAATCTGCACAGCCTCTGTAGCCGTCCTAACACAAACTTCAGAAGCATAATATTTAGCCATAGCCGACTGCTTGGTAACATTTTTACCTCTATTTTTTAAATCAGCTGCCTGCATAATTAAAAGTTCTGCCGCCTCAATTTCTGTGGCCATATCAGCCAGTTTAAAAGATATTCCTTGGAAACTCGAAATCGGCTGACCAAATTGATAACGCTCTTTAGAATAATTAATCGCAGCAGTTAAAGCCCCTTTTGCCATTCCTAAGGATAAAGCTGCGATAGAAATTCGACCACCATCTAAAATATACATCGCTTGTTTGAAACCCTCGCCTACATTACCTAATAAATTCTCTTTTGGAACTCGACAGTTATCAAATATCAATTCGGTAGTTTCTGAAGCTCGCATCCCAAGCTTATTTTCTTTTTTACCGTGAGTAAAACCTGGAGTACCTTTTTCAATTACCAAAGCAGAAATGCCTTTAGAATCACCCTTCTCCCCTGTTCTAACCATCACAACGGCAACATTTCCCGATTTTCCATGGGTTATCCAGTTTTTAGAACCATTAACTACATAATGATCACCATCCAGAACAGCCGTAGTATTCATACCCATCGCATCAGAGCCTGTATTAGCCTCAGTGAGTCCCCATGCCCCTATCCATTCCGCACTAGCCAATTTAGGCAACCACTTTAGTTTTTGCTCTTCATTTCCGAAGGCCATGATATGACCGGTGCATAATGAATTATGTGCTGCAACTGATAATCCGATTGATCCACATACTTTGGAGATTTCTGAAATTACATGTACATACTCAAAATAGCCTAATCCGGAACCACCGTATTCTTCAGGGACTAGGACGCCCATCAGTCCTAATTCTCCCAATTTTTTGAATGTTTCAATAGGAAATGTTTGAGCTTCATCCCATTCCATCACATGGGGACGGATATGTTTTTCAGTAAAATCGCGTACCATATCGATAATCATCAACTGATTTTCGGTTTGGTTGAAATTCATCCCATTAAAATCTTGACTAATATTTGCTTGCATAAATAATTGGTTTTTTTGCAAGTATAACAATTAGAAAGCCAGATTTTTATGATAAAAACGATAGCTAAAAGTAGAACGAATCGGTTTCCGGTTCAATTTACATCAATAGGATTAATCAATTAGGAATTTAACGATAAATGATAATTAATAGGATACGAGAGAAATAATATTATTTGACACTAATTTGAGTTTTTCCTTTGCATTTAGAAAATCAAGGCTGATTACAAAGGCATAAGCGGCAACTTCACCGTCTAATTTCTGGACAAGGCGTGTAGCGGCGCTTACAGTACCTCCAGTAGCAAGAAGGTCGTCGTGGACCAAAACCCTTTGCCCAGGACTAATCGCGTCTTCATGAAGCTCTAGAATGGCTGAGCCATATTCTAATTCGCAGGGTTCTTCAATGGTTGTAAAAGGCAATTTCCCTTTTTTACGAATAGGAACAAAGGGGATTTGTAATCTATTCGCTAGCATTAATCCAAATAAAAAGCCTCTACTTTCAATTCCAGCAACCACATCTATTTTAATCCCTTCCAATTGCTTAACAAATTCATCAATTACTTCTGAACATAATTGAGCATCTTTTAAAATGGGAGTTATATCCTTAAAAACAATTCCAGGTTTTGGAAAATCGGCAATATCGCGAATAGCAGAATCGAGCTTTTTATTAATCATAATTTAAAATGCAAAGTATGGTTCAATTTTACGGATAATTTCTTCATTGAGAACCACAATTTTCTTTAAATCATCAATCGTTTTAAAATTACCATGCTGACGGCGGTATTGAATAAGAGCATTAATCTGTTTATAAGACAAATATGGCTGCTTTTTAAATTGCTCGAAAGTGGCAGTATTAACATTAATTTTTTGGATTAAATCGGCATCTACTCTTATCTGATCTTTAATTTGAGAGAATTTGATAGAATCTATTCCATAGACTTCTTGCAATTGATCCAACTTATAAAAGCCTCCTAATCTATTTCTAAAGCGGATAATTCGAGAGGCAAAGGATGGACCTATACCACGGATCTTTAAAAGCGTGACAGAATCTGCAGCGTTAATTTCAATTACTGGAAATTGCGATTTTAAATTAGGGTGAGCAGCCTTCGAAAAGGCAATTTCCCTGGCGAATTTACGCTCAGATTTAATCTCTGCAATACGAATATAAGGCTCCAGCAATTGATATTGGGATTCAGGTATCGAATAAATCCGCTTCAAATCTTCTTTTTTAAAAAATTTACCGCCTTTATTTACATAATTTCGCAGCACCTTGATTTGTTTGTCGGAAAGTCCCAGTTGTGCCCATTCACTATCTGAAATTCTATTTGGATCAAATTTGAAATATTGAATTTTAGTAATATTTAATTTGACATCATCTCCTAAGTTTAATTGAGAAGCATTTTTAAAAGATTCAGCTTCCCTTTTAAAGTTCTCAAAGTCATAACTTGGGACTTTAGCGAGCCTTTTAAAAACCCAGGGACTAGCTAAGACTATGATTATCAATGCAACAAGGAGAAAAACACCATTCAACTCCTTCTTAGAAAAACTTAAAAATGATTTTAAAAAAGTAATAATACCCTGCATATTTTTAAAATTAAAATTTAAAAAATAGCTGTCCTTTTGAGTACCAGAGTCTTAATTTCTGGCATTGGGGGTATCTAAAGAGAAACAGATTACATAAAGATAATCATAAAATAATTAATTTTGCGTTAAAGGACATTAATATCAGGAAATGAAAATTATCAATAAACAGGAGTTCGCTGAAGCAACCAAGTTAAATAAATTTTACATGCCGGGCTTAGCATCCTTATTGATGGAAATAATGAAGATTAATGAAGTGAATGATGTTTTTGAGAAAGCAGAACATCTTCAGGGAATGGCATTCATAGATAAAATCTTAAATATTATAGGGGTTTCAATTGAATTTGATGAGACTGAATTGAAGCACTTCCCAAAGGAAGGTGGTTTTATTGTAGTCGCAAATCATCCTTATGGCGGTATTGAAGGCTTAATACTACTAAAGATTATGAGTTTAGTCAGACCCGACTCAAAGCTCATGGCTAATTTCTTGCTTAAAAAAATTCCGAATCTCTCCGAATCATTCATTGCTGTAAATCCGTTTGAGAATATTGAAAATAGTTCTAGCATAAGCGGAATAAAAACCACTATTCAACTGCTAAAATCGGGTGTCCCAATTGGAATATTCCCTGCCGGAGAGGTTTCAACTTATAAAACTAAAATTCAAAAAGTAACGGATAAACCTTGGAACCCCGTAGTTGGAAAATTGATAGAAAAGGTGAAGGTACCAGTTGTTCCTATTTATTTCCATGGCAATAACGGACTGTTATTCAATTTATTAGCTATGCTTCACCCTACACTTAGGACAGCAAAATTGCCTTCAGAGCTATTTAATAAGCAAGGTCAGACTATAAAATTAAGAATAGGAAAAGCGATTAACCCCTCAAAATTACCATTCAACACTAATTCCGCGAAACTTTTAGATTTTGTAAGAGCAAAAACCTATGCTTTAGGGTCGGGACTAGAAGATGAAAAAAACATTTTTTCTCCAAAGAACTTATTTAAGATTAAGAGTACTCCGGAAACAATTATCAAAGAGTTACCTGTAGAAGTATTAGAGAAAGAAATTTCTAAACTTGAAGAACAAAAAATTTGTACTGAAGGCAATTATGAAGTTTATATCTGTTCTGCATCTGGAATACCTAATTTGATAAAAGAAATTGGCCGATTAAGAGAAAAAACGTTTAGAGAGATTGGCGAAGGGACCAATAAAGCCTTTGATCTTGATAAATATGATATAAATTATCATCATCTATTTATTTGGGATAAGGAATCAAAACTACTTGTAGGTGCATATAGAATTGGTAAGGGAGATGAACTATTTTTCAGCAGTGGTAAAAAAGGTTTTTATATCAGTGAGCTATTTAAAATAAAAAGAGAGTTTTACCCCATTTTAAACCAAAGTCTTGAATTGGGACGATCATGGATACGAAAGGAATACCAACAAAAGCCACTTCCACTTTTCTTATTATGGAGAGGGGTACTTCAATTTGTTTCTAAAAACTCGAATTATAAATACCTTATCGGACCAGTTAGTATTAGTAATATCTTTTCCAAGCTTTCAAAGTCATTAATTGTAGATTTTATCCTTAAGAACAATTATGATTATGAATTAGCCAATTATGTTAAGCCTAGGAAGAAATTCAGGCTAGATTTTTCCAAAATAGACAAAGATTTACTTAATGAAGCTGGCGAAACGATACAAGATTTAGATACCTTGATTTCGGATATCGAAAGAAGTAATATGAGATTTCCAGTTTTATTAAGAAAGTACCTTTCTTTAAATGCGAAGATTATAAGTTTTAATATTGATCCTAAATTTTCGGATTGTTTAGACGGATTTATGGTTTTAGATTTAGACTCAGTGCCCAAAGAATTAAAGGCGAAGGTGGGCGGAAATCTTATAGATTAATTGATCTTCAAGATGATCTCGTAAAATTTATGAGATAATATTTAACAGCTAATTTCAAACATCAACCTTTAATATACGAAGAAAAAATCACATTTCAAAGAAAAATCGGCAGAAACCGATTAAACAAAAAATACCCGCCTAGGCGGGTATTTTGATAAAGGCAATACAAATATTTAATTATTAATAACCACTAGCACCCTTAGTGAAGTTAAAGTTAGTCCAGCCTGCCATCCAATTAGTAGCTCCAAACGCACCACGGTAAGTAGTAGCAGTGAAGAAGCTATTTGACAAATCACCCGCAAATGCAGCACCTGTTAATGCAGGTGAGCCTGTTTGTGGTAACATGTTAGGAATAGCTAAATTGAAAGGGTCTGTTAATTTTGCATCAGCAGTTGCTGAAAGAGTAATAGTAGCACTTGCCTCAGCTTTTGCCTTAACAGCATCTGCTGTTGAACCAGTCACCGCTACACCAGAAATTCTGTAAGTAGAGGCATTAGCATGCAATAGATTATTTTTGAATTCTGAAGTTGGATTAGTACCAACAAAACTATTATAAGTAGCATCAGACTCAAGCGAAAGTCCGCCTTTCATCCAACCAATTAAAACCGAATTATTTAAAACAAATGTTGAAGATCTTCTAAACCTGTTTGCAAAATTATGGTTCTTAGAAGAAGTATTATCAGCATTTGGACCTATAAAAGTAAAGTTTGAAAGTATAGGACGAGTAGTTGGAGTAGCAGTTGTTCCTGTGCCATCATTATCGCACTCAATTCCATTTCCTGTATCTCCACCATCAATAAAGGAAGGATCTCTTAGCGTAACACCAAATTGAATTTTACCTCTGTAACCAAAATCGAAATCAAAATCATCATCAGCGGTAGCATAAGCGACTAGATATTTAGCATTTACTGTCCCACCAAAAATTTCGAATGCATCATCATTACCATAAGCAACTTGCACATACTCAATTGTAGTACCTGAACCTACACCGCCTAAAGTAAGACCGTTAATTTCAGAGTTTGGTTGAGAAGCAATACCCGCGAACTCAATACGTACATATTTTAATGTTCCAGAGTTATCATTATCTACAGTTCCACCAAAGTTTTTACCTACACCACCTTCAATAGTTGGCTCAGTAGAACGATTAGTAGTTGCTTTACCAAGAATTACAATACCACCCCAATCTCCAGGATTACGTTGCCCAACAGCTTTACCAGAGGTAAATACAACAGGTTTTGAAGCGGTTCCAAGTGCATTAATTTTAGCACCTCTTTCAATGATTAAAGCACCTTTATCGGCAACATCACTTTTAATGATTGCACCTGCAGCGATATTAATTTCACTTCCATCTTCAAAGTAAACATAACCTTTTAATGTAAATGTACCTTCTGGAACATTCAAGATAGTGTTCTTGTAGACACCTGAAATAACTGCTCCATTTTGGAGAGTCAATGTTTGTTTACCATTTGTAGGTTCAGTTGGAGTAGTACTGTCCTTTTGACATGCAGCTGCTAATACAGTTAAAGCAAGGATTAATGTTTTCAGTTTAAATGATTTCATGGTCTTGTTTTATTTTTTTTTATAAAAGTAAAAGACTAATGTTAGCTCAATTTTAAGCTTACATTAAATGTGATACCTACTTTTTATTGTTTTTATTTAAGCCAATGTTATATGAAAAAGAAAGAGAAACGTTTGTTCCTAGCCTAGAAGAATTGATTAGACGATCTATTCCAGCACCTTCGTAAGCCTGTTTAGTATTCCCCTCATTGTTTTGGTAGAAAACAGTTGATTGATTTAATATATCCCCAATGTTAAGTTTAACTTCAGCACGAGATTTTAAAACTCTTTTGCTGATTTGAAGATCTATTACATCACGCGCGTTTTCATAAATATCTCCATAGCCTTGATATCCAACAAGGAAAATACGTTGACCAACACGGTTATAAACCGAAGTAAATGTAAGTTCAGTTTTAGGTGAGAAATACTGGAAACCAGCATTAATCAAATAAGGCGACTGACCCTGTAGAGGTCTGTCAATACCTTCACCAAGTACTTTAGATTTAATATAGGAAGCATTAGCAAATGCCGTTAAGTTTGATAACCAGGCTTGATTGCCTAAAAAATCAAGTTTTTTACGAATATCTAATTCAAATCCTATAGAACTAGCTGAATTAGCATTTAGGTAATTTATACCTCTTACAACTGGAGTAGAATTTGAATTTACGCGTTGCTCAATTGGATCATTAAAGTTTTTATAGAATGCAGAAACGGTGAAGGTCTCGCCTGCTGAAGGGTAAACTTCATAACGTAAATCAGCATTTACAATTTTTGCACGTTTAAGTGCCGGATTTCCAGTAACTGAAGTCTGACTAATGAAATCATAATAATTAAACAAAGCAAGCTCTCTAAATTCAGGTCTAGAAACAGTTTGAGACCCCGATAATCGAACATTTGACTTTTCATTTAATTTATATGTCAAGTTTAATGAAGGCAGGATATCAAGATTATCTTGTTTGGCAGCAACAGCCTGACCGGAAAAGTCAATTGCATTTAATGTTTGTGTAAAAGCCTCAATTCTAGCACCATATGAAAGTCTGAATTTTTCACCAAGCTTATTATCCAACATCAAGAAACCGGCATTTAAATCAGAATTTGCATTATAGTTATCGGTATTATTTGTAAAATCGTTTAAGATATATCCATTTTCTCCGATATTTTTAGGAGCAAAAATTTGATCTTTAGGTAAACTACTTACAGAATTTTCAAAAACAGAAGGACCAACGAAAAGGTAATTGAAAATACGTGCATTGAATTCACGTTCCTTCATTTGTTTTAAAACACCTAATTTCAAGGTAGCTTGCTGATTAAACAGATCTAAAGGAATTGAAAGCGAGGTTTGACCACCAAAAGTATTTTCTTGCAAATCAGAGAAGAGTCTTCTAGTATTTCTATCAATTAATCTAAATGGTTCAGTTGAGCCCAATGAACGGCGATAATCCATAGATCGTTGATCTGGTTGGTCACGTTCAACACGAGAATAGTTAAGGTTCCAGTTTAATTTCAATTGTTTTTCACCAATCTGATGCTCACCTTCTAATTGTGAGTTCAATAAACTTTTTTGAGTTAAATCAGACACATTTAGACGAACATCTTGAATATTATCTGTTGTAAAACCTGTACGAGATGTATAATTATCTTCAAAACCCTGATTATACATTGTTTTGAACGCAAACTTGTTTGAACCTTTAACCAAGGCAAAGTTTGCTAGTAAACCTAAATTAGTGCTGAATTTAAAAACATCCTCATCATACTCATAAAATGGTGTCCCAGAAAATTCATAATCTTTTCTTTCAGCAATAGCCATATTTTGTGAGTTTCTGTATGAAACAGATAAAATACTACCAAAAGAACCACCGTTTTTTAAATCGGTTCTATTTCCCCAGGTAATTTGGTGATTTTGAGAAGGAATAGCAGGTGAAACAACTTCGCCATAAGCGTTTTTAAGCTGAGAAGAGAATTTGGCTTTTTCTGCCGTAGATAGCGGATTATATGCTTGGAATGAAGCAGGAAAGCCAGTTGGCAAACTTCGACTTCCATCATCAAAGCCTAAAAAATCATATTTATTTCTTGAGTTTGAAGTAAAATCTTTAAAAGTAGACTGACTATTATAGCCGGTGCTAACAGATATATTTAAGAAGTTTTCTTCAGGTACATCACGTGTAATAACTTGAATAACACCACCAGCAAAATCTCCTGGAAGATCCGCAGAAGCTGTTTTATTAACAACGATACGATCAATTAAATTAGCTGGAATAATATCAAAAGAAAATGCCTTACGATCAGGTTCTGATGAAGGAAGCACTGCATTATTCAAAATAGATGAATTATATCTATCGGCTAAACCACGAATAATTACAAACTTATTGTCTTGGATACTTGCTCCACTCACACGCTTTAGCACTTCGGAAGTATTGCGGTCTGGAGTTCTTCTAATTAACTCGGAGGTGATACCACTAGAAATACTAATATTATTTTTCTGCTGTGCGTACAAAGCACTGATACTTTCTTGTCTCACAGTAGCCGTAATTACAACTTCTTGAAGAGCAAGAGAAGAAGCTTCTTCCATTATTACATCTACATTGGTAGTTTTTCCAGAAAGAACCTCAATATCAGTAACATTCTTGGTTTGGTAACCTACGTAAGAAAAGGTTAAGCTATATTTTCCTGGAGTAAGATTCCCAAGAGTAAACCTACCTTCAACATCTGTTGAAGCACCTAAATTTGCGCCAGTAATTTTTACGGTAAGTCCGATTAAAGTCTCTCCAGTTTTGGAGTCGGTTACTTTTCCTGAAATTTTACCATTTTGTTGGGCTTGAAGAGCTTGTGTACCTAAAATTAACAAGAAGAAAAAGCCGAAGATTCTGATTAAATTGTTGTGTTTCAATTGTCGAAGTTTTAATTTCAACAAAAGTATTAGCACAATGTTAACTCAGGATTGCATTAGTATTATCCGTGAATTACTAATACATCAACTCAATGTAAAGTATGTTAAGTAAATATTAAGAGAATTGTAATTAATGGAATTTCAAGAGGATGAAAAAATAAAATTAGTATTTGATTTTAACTTTCTTCAAAACAAAGTGTAAAAGCCAAATTGGACCTATTAATAAAAATTTGAGATCATCAAGAAAGGATGGTTTTTTACCTTCAATTTTATGCCCAATAAATTGACCAATCCATGCTAAAACGAAAATGCCAAGGCATACTTCCCACATTTGAGGCCATCCTGCTGTGTTATGCATTTTCTCAAGAGTAACGATTCCTGCCGAGAAAAACATGATTAATAAAAGCATAAAATAAGACAAAACAGGAGATAACTTATAGTAGTAGTAAATGGAGAAAGCAATTAAAAACGATGCCCAATTAACATAGCCATTATACTTTCCAAGAAGTTCTATGTGTGGAAATGGAATAGCCCAAATTAAACCGAATAAACTAAAAACAATTGATGGAACACAAATCCAGTGAATAATTTCATTGGTATGATTTTGATGACTTTCTGAATATTTATCGAAGTAAACGTCAACTAGGCGAGATTGAGCTTGATTTTGCATGTTTAAATATACGAAGAATTAAATAAATGAAAATTTTGATAAAAAATATGCCGGACAAAATGCCCAGCATATCAATTTTAAATTATGGAAATTTATTTCGCGTAAGAAACAGACCTTGTTTCACGAATTACAGTCACTTTAATTTGACCTGGATAAGTCATTTCTGTTTGAATTCGGTTAGAAATATCTGCAGCAAGAATTTCTGCAGCTGCATCGGTAATTCTTTCACTTTCAACAACCACCCTTAACTCTCTACCCGCTTGAATAGCGAATGTTTTTTCAACTCCTGGATAAGAAAGTGCCAATGATTCAAGCTCTTTCAATCTACGGATATAACTTTCAACCACTTCACGTCTAGCACCTGGTCTAGCACCTGAAATGGCATCACAAGCCTGAATAATTGGGGAGATCATGGAAGTCATTTCCACTTCATCATGGTGCGCTCCAATTGCATTACAAACCTCAGGATGCTCTTTATATTTTTCAGCAAGCTGCATACCTAAAATTGCGTGTGGCAATTCTGGATTATCATCAGGCACCTTACCAATATCGTGTAGTAGTCCGGCACGCTTAGCTAATTTTACGTTCAATCCCAATTCTGCAGCCATAGTTGCACAGAAATTGGCAACTTCACGTGAGTGTTGAAGTAGATTTTGGCCGTAAGATGAACGATAACGCATTCTTCCAACCATTCTAATTAGCTCAGGATGAAGTCCGTGAATACCAAGGTCGATTACCGTACGTTCGCCGATTTCAACAATCTCATCTTCAATCTGTTTTTTAGTCTTAGCAACAACCTCCTCAATTCTGGCAGGATGAATACGACCGTCTGTTACTAATCGGTGTAAGGCTAAACGTGCAATTTCACGTCTAACAGGATCAAATCCAGAAAGAATAATTGCTTCAGGAGTATCATCCACAATAATTTCAATTCCTGTAGCAGCTTCAAGCGCGCGGATATTTCTACCTTCACGACCAATTACTCTACCCTTAATTTCATCATTTTCAATATTGAAAATAGAAACTGTATTTTCGATTGCACTTTCAGTAGCAGTACGCTGAATAGTCTGAATAACAACCTTTTTAGCTTCCTTACTAGCAGTTAATTTAGCCTCATCAACAATATCCTTAATCTGAATCATTGCTTGTGTACGAGCCTCTTCGCGCAATGAATCAATTAATTGATTTTTTGCGTCTTCAGCAGATAAACCAGCAATACTTTCCATTTTTTGAATATGTTGCCCTTTTAGAACATCAATATCTTCTTGTTTCTTTTTTGCTAATTCAATTTGCTTTTCAAGATTGGCCTTAACATTCGTTAATTCATCTTCTTTTCTTGTAAGATTTTCAATCTTTTGATTGAGCGATTGCTCCTTTTGTTTGATTGAATTTTCACGTTGGTTGATCGTGTTATTTTTCGAATTTATTTCCTGCTCATGATCAGCCTTCATCTGTAGAAATTTCTCTCTAGCCTCAAGCAGCTTATCTTTTCTTAAAATTTCTGCATTAGTTTCTGCATCCTTAAGAATCTTTTTCGCTTTATTTTGAGCATTTATTTCTTGATTACGAAACAAGCTGCGAAGTAAAAACCTTCCTATAACCACCCCTGAAGCAAGTCCGATGAATATGTAGAGTACTATTTGTATTATGTTCATAATTGTTTTAGGTATAAAAAACGTATTAAATTTTTTAGATTCCTGTATTGTATTAATAGCAGAATTAAAAAACCAAATTAATGCCGAAGCAATTGAATGGGATAATCTAACAATGCGTATTAAGTCTTAATTAGTGAATGTAAAAATTTAAACGAGTCAAATTTTTTAATGCTCTTTTAAAGAACGATATTACTTAGAAAAAAAGTCGGTAAGCAGTTGATCTAATTGATAAACCTTCTCTGTAACATCTGCATCTTCATTCATTACCCTAGTTTCAGCCTTTAAAGTGGCTGTAGCATAATGTAAAACACACATGGATAACAAGTCCTGCTTATCCCGAACCGCATAATTTTCTTGGTATTCTTTTATACGGTCATTAATTATCTTGGCTGCCCTTCTAATCACTTCCTCTTCTTCCGTGTTCACCTTTAAAGGATAAACTCGATCAGCAATATTTATTTTTATAGAGATTTCTCCCATTTGAGCTTATTTCACTATTACTACTTTTTGAGTAATACAATACACTTATCTATTTCGCGTACAAAATCGGTAATTTTTTGCTTTATGTCAAAAGTTTTTTCATTAAGACCTAAATCAGTTGCCTGAATACCCTCCAATGAACGAGCCAATGTTAATACTCTTAACTTTTCTTCCAAATCAATTTTTAGCTGTGAATGATGGTTAACTTTATGTTTTAACTGATCATTCTCTTGCTTTAATAAGTCATTCTCCTCCTGCAAAGCAGTGCAAAGCTCAATTAGTCTGCCTGTTTTGTCAATTACCTTACTAAGCTGATTCGCAACTGCCATTTGTAAAATTAAAAAAATGAATGCCCTGATTAAGCTATAAAATTTTTAAATAAATGATGTACACATTATCAAATGTATAAAATCTTGAGAATTATTTAATATAATAGAAAATATTTTAATTGTAAATTAATTACTCTTTGATTTTAAAAACAATGTACAAATTTAAGCAAAATTAAAGCTGAAAACAGCAGCCTAATATGAATAGAATTTCATACTATTTTCTGATCTCTGCTCCTGCCTGCTTCTCGAAATTAATAATCAACTTCTGCATAAATGCCTCAATTTGCTTATCAGTAAGCGTTTTTTCATCATCTTGAATTACAAAACTGAGTGCATATGATTTTTTACCTTCTGGAAGCTTATCTCCAAGGTACACATCAAACACATTCACCTCCTTCAACAGACTTTTATCAGTTTTTAAGGCTATTTGCTTTAATTGGTCGAATGTAATATCCTTGTTTAATAACATGGATAAGTCGCGGCGTACAGCTGGAAATTTAGAAACTTCGGTATAGGCAATTTTATTGTTTCTAACCGACTTCACTATAAGATCCCAATCAAAATCTGCGTAAAACACCTCTGCATTAATATCTAACTTTTTTAATGCTTTTTTAGAAACAGTACCAAAATCAACTAAAACTTTTTCTCCTTTACGATAAGAAACTCCTGAAGATAAATCTGGATTGGAAGTCTCAACTGACGTTAAACCCTTAATATTTAGGCGATTAACAAGCAAATCAACGAGTGATTTTATATTATAAAAACCAAGCGGATTAGATTTAGATGCCCAATGTTCGGCATGCTTAGCGCCCGTTAAGAAAATTGAAAGTCTTTGATTTTCTTTATAAGACTCATTTTCAAGGCTATAAACCTTACCAAACTCATATAATTTCAAATCCGAATTTCTACGATTTTGATTATAAGAAATAGCTTCCAATCCAGAAAAAAGCAAATTTTGACGCATTACGTCTAAATCGCTACTTAAAGGATTCAAAATTTTAACAGCTAAATCAGGCTGTGCCGAATATGCTAATTTGGTTAGTGAGTTACTTAAAATCTCAAAAAATCCATTTGAACTTAATAAATCAGCACATTGATTTTGTAAAACCTCTTTATCAGGTTTTTGCGAAGTATTTAAAGATGCGCGGATTTGAGTAGGAATTTCAATATTATTATAACCATGAATTCTTAGTATTTCCTCAATAATATCCACTTCGCGAGTAACGTCAACTTTAAATGCTGGAACCTCCAATTTCATTCCCTCTTGATCTTGCGCCACTATTTTTATTCCTAGACCACTTAAAGTAGCTTTTATCTCTTCTTTTGCTATCTCTTTACCAATTAAACGTGTTACATTTTTAAATGATATTTCAACCTCAAAAGCTTTGGCAGGAACAGGATAAATATCTGATACGGAAGATGAAATTTGTCCGCCACCAAGCTCTTGAATAAGCAAAGCAGCACGTTTTAATGCGATTACAGTCATTTCAGGATCTGTACCACGCTCAAACCTAAATGAGGCATCTGTTTTTAACCCATGACGCTTAGAGGTCTTACGCACCGATACCGCATCAAACCAAGCGCTTTCTAAAAATATTTTGGTACTTGTATCTTTAACACCTGATGATTTACCACCAAAAACACCAGCAATACACATGGGTTCATTCGCATTGCAAATCATTAAATCATCAGAAGATAATTTACGTTCTACATCATCTAATGTGGTAAATATAGTCCCCTCAGCACATTTTTTAACAATAACCTTCTGTCCGGCAATAGCATCCGCATCAAAGGCATGTAGCGGCTGACCTAGCTCATGGAGTACAAAATTAGTCACATCTACTACATTGTTGATGGGTCTAATTCCGATGGCGTTTAATTTATCCTTTAGCCACTCTGGCGATTCTTTAACCGTAATCCCACTAATACTTACTGAGGAGTATCGGCGACAAGCGTCTTGATCTTGAATTTCAACAGGAATGACTAATTCTTGATTCTCAACTTTAAAGCTTGAGATATCAGGCATTGTTATTTCTAAATTTAGGTAGGCTGCTAAATCGCGGGCAACACCTAAATGAGAGGCTGCATCGGCACGATTTGGTGTTAAGCCAATTTCAAAGACAAAATCATCTTCTAATTTAAAGTATGAGCTTGCAGCTAATCCAATTTTAGCATCTGCATCTAATTCAATAATTCCTGCATGATCATGACCTAAACCTATTTCATCTTCAGCACAAATCATCCCTTCCGAAACTTCACCTCTAATTTTTGATTTAGAAATCTTAAAAGGCTCACCAGTAGTCGGGTAAATGGTTGTATTAACTGTCGCAACCACTACCTTCTGGCCTGCAGCCACATTATTTGCTCCACAAACAATTTGAAGATCTTCGCCCAATCCAACATCAACCTTAGTTACCTTTAGTCGGTCTGCATTGGGATGCTGTGCACATTCTTTCACATAGCCTATCACCAGACCTTCTAAACCGCCCGGAATTGACTGAACCTTTTCAAGGCTCTCAACTTCCAAACCGATATTGGTTAATATTAAGGATAATTCTTCGGGAGTTTTATTCGTATTGATGAATTGCTGCAGCCACTTATAGGAGATCTTCATGTTCTAAAAATGATAAAAAACAAAGATATAAAGAGATATGATATTTGAGATAGGAAAATAGAACAGTTATTGCTTTAATTGATATTTTCTTTGAGCCTAATCCAAAATTCCCTCATCGGCAAAACTTAAAAAACCATGATCAGTGATGATGAGGTGGTCAAGGACAGGAATATCTAAAAACCTGCCTGCAGAGCGTAATTTACGGGTTAAATCTAAATCTGCCTGACTAGGTTTCAAATTTCCTGAGGGATGATTATGCGCTAAAATGACAGATGCTGCATGATTTTCGAGGGCTGTATTGAAAATAATTTTAGGATCCGCAATTGTTCCTGCTTGTCCGCCCTTACTTATTAAATGACTCGAAGTAATTTTATTGGCTCGGTTTAGCACAATAATCCAAAATTCTTCGTGGTTGAGATCTCTAAAGCGAGAAGCAATAGAATCATAAACATCGATACTTGTTGATACTTGAACTTTTTCGCGACTAAGAGTATCTTTTCTTCGGCGCCCTAATTCGAGTGCTGCAATAATAGAAATTGCTTTTGCTTCACCAATACCCTTGAATTTAGAAAGCTCGGCAATGCTTAAACGGGCAAGCTGATTCAGATCGTTATCACAAGCATGTAAAATACGTTTACTTAAATCTACTGCACTCTCATTACGACTTCCAGAACCAATTAAAATGGCAATTAGCTCGGCATCGCTAAGGCTGCGCCTGCCTTGAAGGACTAATTTCTCTCTTGGGCGATCCTCTTCAGCCCATGCTTTAATCGTTATTTTATGCTCATAATTTGTCATGAGCTAAACATATAGAAATGTATAAAACTAAAAAAGGGGTTCCGATTAAACGGAACCCCTTTTTTAGTAAACGGTCTTTTCAGATTATTTTAAACCATTAACAAGCTTAGTCAATTTTGACTTATTGTTAGATGCTTTATTCTTGTGTATGATATTCTTTTTCGCTAAACGATCTAACATAGAGATCACTTTGCTTAAAAGTGGTGTAGCTTCTGATTTATCAGTAGTTAAACGTAATCTTTTAATTGCTGATCTAGTGGTTTTCGCTTGATAGCGATTACGTAAACGCTTAGCTGCGTTTGATCTAATTCTTTTTATCGATGATTTATGATTTGCCATTTCTTAAGCTTATTATTCCGTCCTTCTTTTAAGGACTGCAAATATATGCTGATTATTTCAATTTTCAAAGTATAATCAAAAAAAAGCGATTTTGATTTTAAAGTGGTGGCAAAATCCTTGATAAAGAACAATTTAGCATCCGAATTTTAAATGATAAATAGCATTTTAAATCATCAAATCAGTCTAAGGGACCGTTTAATCACTAACATGACCGCTTAATAAAATTATTTGAAGCTAAATTTAGACTAGCCTAAATTGTTTGAAATAAATTCAATACAATGAAAAGGATTATAATTTTAGTTTCCATTGTTTTTATGGGCCTAATATTTACTTCATGGGGCTTTTTTGCCCATCAAAAGATCAACAGACTAGCTGTATTTACTTTACCGAGTGACATGATCCGCTTTTACAAGAATAATATCGCCTATATAACAGAACATGCTGTAGATCCAGATAAGCGCCGTTATGCAGATACTGCAGAGGCTCCCCGACATTTTATTGATGCCGATCGCTATGGTAAAAAGCCTTTTGATAGCATCCCTAGAAAATGGAAGGATGCAGAGCTGAAGTTTGGAGCAAAGACCTTACAGGAAAATGGAATAGTGCCATGGCAAATTGAAAGGACTTATTATTCCTTAGTCAAAGCCTTTCAATTGCGTGATTCGATTCGGATATTAAGAGCATCGGCAGACCTTGGTCATTATATTTCGGATGCTCATGTGCCCTTACATACCACAGAGAATTATAATGGACAACTTAGTGGTCAGACAGGCATTCATGGTTTTTGGGAAAGTAGATTACCCGAATTATTTTCTAAAGATTATGACTTTATTGTTGGAAGGGCACAATACATTGATAATCCACTAGAAACAGCCTGGGAAATAGTTCAAGGCTCCCACTCCTACCTTGATTCTGTATTGATAATAGAGGCAAGCTTGAGTAAAAAAATATCATCCGACCGTAAATTCAGTTATAGCGAACGTAATGGGCGTGTAGAACGTCAATATTCAGAAGCATTTTCTGCTGCCTATCATAAAGCATTAAATAATATGGTAGAAAAGCGAATGCGGGCTTCAATACTACTGACTGGCAGCTATTGGTATAGCGCATGGGTAGATGCTGGTCAGCCGAAGTTGAGTAATTTTAAAGCTAGCGAATTGAGTGCTGAAGAAAAGAGAAAACAGCAAAAAGTGCAGGAGCTTTATCAAAAAGGAAAAATTATTGGCAGAGAAGAAAACTAATTACTCTTCTCTCCCATTGATTTTTTTGCTTTAATTGCGGCAATAATTGCAGGCAATAGAGTTAAAACAATGATTACCAGCATCACATAAGTGAAATTTTCCTTAATAATAGGAATATTACCAAAAATGAAACCCATACCTAAAAAGCTAATAATCCAAGCAAGGGCTCCAACTACGTTATAATAAGTAAAAAGGGCAAAATTCATTTTACCAATTCCGGCAACAAAGGGTGCAAAAGTTCTGAAAATTGGCATAAAGCGACTAAATATTAACATATTACCTCCTTTTTTATTGAAGTAATCCTTTGTTTTATTATAATATTCAACTTTAAGAACACGATTGCCAGGTTTAAAGACTTTGGGACCTAAAAAATTACCAAGGAAGTAATTTACTGTATTTCCGCTAATACCTGCAGCTATGAGCAATAGTCCCATTATGTAGATATTTAATCCCGTATCCCCCTTCGCAATTAATGCCCCAACAGCAAATAATAATGAGTCGCCAGGCAGGAATGGAGTTACCACAAAACCTGTTTCTGCAAAAATTATAAGGAATAAGATCAAATAAGTCCAAGTACTGTAATCGCTCACAATTTGGACTAGATATTTATCAATATTTAAAAGAAAATCGATGATACTACTTAAAATTTCCAAAGTTTTTAATTAAAAAGAGTGTAAAGGGCCTGTCCAATAGCAATAATTGAGCAGGAAAAAATGTGCATTATGAATTAGATCTTAGACTTATATCTCTCCTTAATTACTTCAATAATAGGTGGAAGTATAGAAAGAAAAATGATACCAAAAATAACATAGGTAAAGTTATTCTTGATAATCGGGAGTCCGCCGAAAAAATAGCCTATAAACAAGAATGAGACTACCCAGAAAATAGCCCCTGAAACATTGTAGAGAGCAAATCTAGAATAACTCATTGTTCCGATTCCGGCTACAAAAGGTGCAAAAGTTCTGATAATAGGAACGAAGCGGGCATAAATAATGGTTTTGCCGCCATGTTTCTCGTAAAATGCTTGAGTTTTATCTAGATATTCTTTTTTAAGCAATTTATACTTGCCGCTAAAAGCTATCGGACCCACGTAATTACCTATATGATAGTTAACTAGATCGCCTGTAATAGCCGCAATAATTAGCAAAATACACATCAAATAGATATTTAATCCACTATCAGGATTAGCAATAATTGCGCCAGCGGCAAATAATAAAGAGTCGCCAGGCAAGAATGGAGTAACAACGAAACCTGTTTCAGCAAAAATTATTAAAAACAGAATTAAATAGGTCCAGGTACGATATTCCTGAACAATTTCAATTAAGTGCTTATCAATGTGAAGGATAAAATCTAAAAGTTGCTGTATTAGTTCCAATTTGCTCGTAAAATATTGTGCAAAAATAGAAAATTTGGCCGATAAAGACCTGAATTTTCTACTTAAATTGCTTTTAAATTATTAAAAGGAAGATTAATAGCCAATTTTAAAACCCGCAAAAGGATCTATTTTTTGGAATTAGGTCAAAAAAATAGCCCGAAGGTTATTCGAGCTATTTTTAAATAATATATTGGTTAATTATTAGGCATAATTATTTAACATCACAGGCATCACCAACATCAATACATCTTCTGCTTCATCGTGAGTTTGAGGCATTAATAATCCAGCACGGTTAGGGCTGCTCATTTCAAGCAATACTTCTTCCCCACTAAGATTATTTAACATCTCTATTAAGAATTTAGCATTGAAGCCAATCTCCATATCTTCACCTTCATACTGACAATTCAAACGCTCGTGAGCTTCATTTGAGAAATCCACATCCTCTGAAGAGATATTTAATTCGCTACCAGTAATTTTCAAACGTACTTGATGCGTAGTTTTATTGGCAAAAATAACCACACGACGAAGGCAATTTAAGAATAAGGCCCTGTCGAGGATTAATTTATTAGGGTTATTAGTAGGAATAACTGCCTCATAATCAGGGTAACGCTCATCAATTAACCTACAAATCAAGTTAATATTACCAAATCTAAAGAAAGCGCTGGTGCTATTGTACTCAACAGCAACACTTACATCATCAGAAGGAAGTGAAGCTTTAAGCAAAGTCAAGGCCTTTTTAGGAAGAATAAAATTTGATGGAGATTCAGATTTTGTATCTAAACGGCGGTATCTCACTAATTTATGAGCATCAGTTGCAACGAATGTTATGTGCTGCGGACTTAACTGGCAGTAAACGCCGGTCATTGCAGGACGTAATTCATCGCTACTTACTGCGAACAATGTTTTATTGATTGCTTCTGCTAAAACTGAAGCTGGCATTGCCACAGATGAAGGATTTTCAACTACTGGAATTTTAGGAAAATCCTCACCATTCTCGCCACTTAACTTATACTTTCCATCGCCAGCGTTAATCTCAATAGCAAATGTTTTATCATCTACAGAAAAAGAGATTGGCTGATCAGGTAAGGTTTTAAGTGTTTCCAGAAGAATTTTAGATGGAATAGCCACCTTACCATCTTCTTTTGACTCAACAGCAAGAGATGTGGTCATGCTGGTCTGCAAATCAGTAGCAGAGACAGTGAGCATACCATCCTTAATTTCAAACAAGAAATTTTCAAGGATTGGCAATACCGTGCTGCTACTCGAAGCGCCGTTAACAGCTTGTAGCTGTTTTAATAATGTGGAAGTTGAAACTATAAATCTCATATTCAAATATCTGAAAAACAATAATAGTAAAGCTTTTTAGTTTTCCTAAACAGCTTAATTAACCCTTAAAACAAAGATTGTTAATTTTTAAAGTCCAAAAATAAACAATTTAACGTGTATACTTTCTAATACGGTAGTAATGTTGAAAAATACCAGATAAAAATATAACAAATAATGGTAAAACTATATTAATTAGCTGCCAAAAAGTTTTTTCCTGTCTAATTTTTGCTCGATCAAGTAATCGCAATTTTATTTCTTTGTTTCTTAATCCAATAATTCCGGAGTCATCTACTAGATAATCGACTGTATTGAGCAAGAAACTTTTATTGGCATATTGCTGATCAGGCATAAAACGATCAAACCCTAAAGGATAAGGCGAGCCATCGCTTTTATTGACCTGATTCTTGAAAAAATCGCCATCGGAAAGGACCATCATTTTGGTGGCTTTACTGTTTTCTGGGATTTTAATATTGCTTAAAATCCCTTCTGGCACTGGTCGATTTTTAAAATTCGATGGAAATACACCCTCCAAAAGCACCGCTACGGGCATTGGTGCACTTTGAAATTGTGCCGGATCGGGCTCTTGCTCCACCATTTGTAAAGAGAGCATTGTTGGTGCTTTCACATTTTTACTAAACGGAGAAGAAGCAAGAATAACCTCTGCACGTACATTTTTCACTGAAATCAAATCGATGGTACTCGAAAATTCGGATTTAATCCCATCTAAATTTTTAACAATTGGGTGATTGGAAATTGGGACAAATATTGGGTAAAACAACCAAGGCAATGGCTGAATTTGCGATTGTCCGCCTACTTCACCCACATTCAAAGGAATTTGAGCAGCATTCATGTCTGCAATCAAATCATAATTCAAACGAACACCATATTTGAATAAAATATCATCCAAATCTAGCTTTTTTGGGAAGGCTAATTGTTCTGCAGCACCTCGTAAACTATCAAGGTCGGCGCTAACCTGATCTAAGGACCAAATTAAGCGACCACCATTCATTACGAAATAATCAATTTTATATTTTTCGGCTTCCGAGAAGGCCGTTTCAGGCTTAGCGATCACCAAAACCTTTAATTTATCCAATCCCTCAAAAGGAATAGTTTTTAAATCAACTCTTCCGACTTCATAACTATCACCTAAAGATTGAAGAGCATCATTCAGCTGTAAATCATTCAATTCACCATGCCCCTCAGTAAAGCCAATTCGGATGGAACTACCAGCAGTTAACCTCTTAATAGCACTTGCAAAGGCATATTCTAAATTTTGAATGGAATTGTTTAGAACTTCTTCGGGACTAACACCAGCTTTAGTTTGCAATAGTTTAACAGGAGTTTGAATACCCTTGTAAGTAATTAAAGCAACAGGATAGATTAATTTTTGAGACATCCCATCTTCAGTTTTCACACTGAGTTGAGTGGGTTCAATTCCCATTTCGAGTAAACGCTGATAAGCTTCCTCTTGAGATTTTTGATCACCCGACAATGGAATTACGAAATCAAATTGAAGGTTTTTACCCGCATAGGAATCAAAATCTCGCAAAAGATCTTCAGTAGAGTTCCTCAGACGCTTAAATCCGGCAGGAAATTCACCCTCCAAATAAACCGTAATCTGGACTTGATCTTTCAAATCCTTTAAAATGTTTTTTGTAATGGGCGAAAGTGTATAGCGCTTTTCGGCAGTAAAATCGAATCGCGTAAAAAACTCAGATGCAAGCACATTTAACAGAATGATTGCTGCGATAAATAGCGCAAGATTGCGCAAATCCATTTTTCTTTGATTTACCATTTTCTGCTCCCCAATTTAGTTTTGGTGAATACTAAAAACAGAGCAGAAAAGCTCAAGAAATAGATTAGATCGCGGGTATCTAAGACCCCCCTACTCAGCGATTGATAATGCTCATTGATACCCAAAGCAGTCAAAATACTGGCCATTCCCTGCAATGAAATAATGGAGCTAATGGAATCGAAGCCACTAAATGAAAAATAACTAAGTACAACAGCCAATGTGAAAGAAATAATTTGATTTTTCCCCAAGGAGGAACAAAATAAACCAATAGCAGTAAATGCTGATGCTAGTAAAATTAATCCGATATAAGAACCGATTACCGCCCCAGTATCAATGTTTCCTTGAGTAACTCCCAGCTGATAAACACTAATATAATAAATGATTGTAGGAATAAGGGTGATGATAACAATGGATAAACAAGCCAAGAATTTACCTAAAACGATATCCCAATCGCTTAAAGGGCGAGTAGCGAGGAGCTCAAAAGTACCATCTTTCTTTTCTTCGGCCAATGAGCGCATGCTAATGGCAGGAATTAAAAAGATGAATAAGTATGGAGCGATATTGAAAAAACTGTCTAAACCGGCATATCCATAATCCAGAATACTCGAGTCGGGAAAAACCCAGAGGAATAATCCTGTAACCAGCAGAAATGCTGCCATGGTCATATAGGCAACCAATGAGGTGAAGAAAGCGCTTAATTCTTTAAAAAAAATACTGATCACTTATGATTAATTTATTTGCAAAATTCGTTTTAATTGTGTATATTAAAGTACAATTGAAGCTGTGAGCTCAATAAAAATATCCTCAAGGCTTTTATTTCCATGCTTTTTTCTTAGCTCAGCTAATTGATCATCGGCAACAATTTTACCCTGATTGATAATGATTACCTGTTCACAAATGGCCTCTACCTCCTGCATAATATGAGTAGATAAAATAACCGTTTTAGATTTGGCAAGATCTTTAATCAACGATCTAATTGTTATCACCTGATTGGGGTCAAGTCCAGAAGTTGGCTCATCCAAAATCAAAACCTTCGGATCCGCAAAAATCGCTTGGGCAAGTCCCACACGCTGACGATAACCCTTCGAAAGTGCCCCTAATTTCTTGTTCTGCTCATCCCCTAATCCGCAAAGCTCAATAACTTCATCAATACGTTTATCAATGTGCTGTGTTTTATGAATCGACCCAATAAAAGCGAGCGATTCACGAACATACATATCTAGGTATAGTGGATTATGTTCTGGGAGATAGCCTATGTTTCTGCGCACCTCCATCGAGTTAGTCCTAACATCATAACCACATACATGAGCACTGCCCGAAGACTGTGGAATAAAACAGGTAAGAATCTTCATGGTGGTAGATTTCCCTGCACCATTGGGTCCCAAAAAGCCTAAAACACTACCTGGAGAGGCATTGAAGGAAATTCCATCAATTGCCTTTTGAGTGCCATAGCTTTTACAAAGATCTTTTACTTCAATGCTCATGTGGCAAAGTTAATAATTAATAATAATCGATTTTTAAGCCTCTTGGATATTTTAAATAATTTTAGTATATTAAGGAATATACCTAAAAAAGAAGCTTTTGAAGCTTATAAGGTAAAAATATCCGATAAAATTAATTTCCTATACTATCTTTGCACTGTTATGAGCAAAAACAACGACGAACTTTTCAAGAATGTAGTTTCCCACACGAAGGAATATGGATTTGTATTCCAATCAAGTGAAATATATGATGGTTTAAGTGCTGTATATGATTACGGGCAGCTTGGATCAGAGCTAAAGAATAATATCAAGACCTATTGGTGGAAGAGCATGGTACAGATGAACGAGAATATCGTTGGTATCGACTCAGCCATCTTTATGCATCCTAAAATTTGGAAAGCCAGCGGACACGTAGATGGTTTCGCGGATCCAATGATTGATAATAAAGACTCCAAAAAACGTTATCGTGCCGATAATCTTATAGAAGATAAAATTGCACGTTATATTAAAGACGGTAAAACAGAAAAAGCAGAAGACTTGCAAAATGCAATGGATAAAGCGCTAGAAGCTGATAATTTACCTGCTTTAAAAGAATTAATTGAGCAGCATGAAATTGTTTGTCCTGTTTCAGGAACTAGAAACTGGACCGATGTAAGACAGTTTAACTTGATGTTCTCCACGCAAATGGGTGCTATGGCAGAGGGTTCTGACGAGGTTTATCTTCGTCCCGAGACTGCTCAAGGTATATTTGTTAATTTCCTGAATGTTCAAAAATCAGGAAGAATGCGTATTCCTTTCGGGATTGCACAAATTGGTAAAGCTTTTCGTAATGAGGTAATTGCACGTCAGTTTATCATGCGTATGCGCGAATTTGAGCAGATGGAGATGCAATTTTTCGTGAAACCCGGTACAGAAATGGAATGGTATAATCATTGGAAAGAATCGAGATTAAAATGGCATTTAGCCGTTGGTACGCCAAAAGATAAATATCGTTTCCACGACCATGTTAAATTAGCTCATTATGCTAATGCAGCAGTGGATATCGAATTTGAATTCCCATTTGGCTTTAAAGAGGTTGAAGGAATACATAGCCGCACAGATTTCGATTTGAGTCAGCATGAGAAATTCTCAAACAAGAAACTTCAATATTTTGACACAGTTGAGAATAAAAATTATGTGCCATATGTAATTGAAACATCTATCGGTTTAGACAGAATGTTCCTTTTAACGCTTTGCAATGCTTATGAGGAGCAAGATTTAAGTACTGAAGAAAAGCAAGATTCGAGAACAGTATTACACTTGCATCCATGCTTAGCGCCAGTAAAAGCTGCGGTATTCCCTCTAACTAAAAAAGATGGCTTACCAGAAAAAGCAAGAGAAATTATGGATCTTTTGAAACTGGACTTCAACTTACAGTATGATGAGAAAGATTCGATTGGAAAAAGATATCGTCGTCAGGATGCGATTGGAACACCAATTTGTATTACTGTTGATCATCAAACATTAGAAGACAATACGGTAACTATCCGTCATAGAGATAGCATGGAGCAAGAACGCGTAAATGCAAGTGATCTTGAGACAATTATCGGGAAATTAGTGAGCTGGAAGAACCTATTGTCTTAGGGTAATTGGATGGTGGCTGGTACGGTTACAACACCGACCAGAGTAGCGTTTTATTTAATATAAATATTTAGCATTTTACACGTAGGGACAGGTCGCGACCTGTCCTTTTTAATGCAAAAATATATAATAAAACAGGTCGCGACCTGTCCTTTTTTAATGCAAAAATATACAATAAAACAGGTCGCGACCTGTCCTTTTTTAATGCAAAAATATACAATAAAACAG